>NZ_JBXWKI010000007.1:0-289815 GCF_058190535.1 Serratia sp. CoH_134_PS_4 | reverse complement strand
CCCCTAAATGCAAAAAACTTTTCAAGCGCGTTTTTTTTCAACAAAGCGCTGAACAAGTCAGCGTTTTCGTCACTTTTTCCGGTAAACAGCCACAAAAGCTGGCGGTCCGTGGAGTAAAATAAGAGTAACAATGTCAGTAAAGGAATCGCAGCCATGCAATTTAATGCTCAACAACAGGCCGCCCAACGCAATCTTTCTTATCTTCTTGCAGAAAAACTCGGCCAACAAATTCTGGCAGGCGATTATCAGGCCGGTAGTATCCTGCCCGGGGAGATGGAGCTGGGTGAACAATTCGGCGTTAGCCGCACAGCGGTACGCGAAGCTGTGAAGATGCTGGCAGCCAAAGGCATGCTGTTACCTCGCCCACGCATCGGTACCCGTGTGATGCCGCAAAGCCAATGGAATTTTCTCGATCAGGATTTACTGACCTGGTGGATGACCAAAGAGAACTTCGATCAGGTGATGCAACACTTCCTTATACTACGTACCTCTTTGGAACCTCAGGCCTGCTCACTGGCGGCGGCCCATGCCAGCACTCAGCAAACCGCCCGGCTGGCTGAACTGATGGCAGAGATGCGAGCATTGCATATCCAGTTCGATCGCGAACACTGGATCCAGGTTGATACCCAGTTCCACCAGCTCATCTATGAGGCCAGCGGCAATCCGTTTCTAACGTCGTTCGCTAATCTGTTCAGTTCGGTGTATCAAAGTTACTTCCGTGCCATTACCGGTAACGAAGTGATTAAGCTGCAGCACCATCAGGCCATCGTCGATGCAATACTCGCCGGTGACAGCGCAGAGGCATTAGCCGCCTGCCAAATTTTGCTCAGAGAAAAAGACTAACTCACTCCCTACTTATATATAGAAGAAAGATGAAAGGGACGAATACGACGGTTAACCAGGACTCATAATGATTAAATCCGCGCGCAGTATGGCAGGGCTACCTTGGATCGCCGCAATGGCGTTCTTTATGCAGGCGCTGGACGCCACTATCCTCAATACCGCGTTACCGGCAATAGCTCAAAGCCTGGAGCGCTCTCCGTTGGCAATGCAGTCGGCCGTGATCAGCTACACCTTGACGGTTGCCATGCTGATCCCGGTGAGCGGCTGGCTGGCAGATCGCTTCGGCACCCGCCGCGTGTTTATCATCGCGGTTTCGCTGTTTACTCTCGGCTCCCTGCTGTGCGCCCTTTCCCCGACGCTAAGCGTTCTGGTGACGTCACGCGTCATTCAGGGCGTCGGCGGTGCGATGATGATGCCCGTGGCACGCTTGGCGCTGCTACGCGCCTACCCGCGCAGCGAACTGTTACCGGTGTTGAACTTCGTGACCATGCCCGGGTTGGTTGGTCCGATCATGGGCCCGATGCTGGGCGGTTGGCTGGTAACCTATGCCACCTGGCACTGGATTTTCCTTATCAATATCCCCATTGGCCTGCTCGGCATCTTCTATGCACGCAAATATATGCCGGATTTCACCACGCCCAAGCGCCGCTTCGACTTTATTGGCTTTATGTTGTTTGGTTTGAGCCTGGTGCTGGTTTCCACTGGGTTGGAGCTGTTTGGTGAACAAGTCCTGGCCAGCTATATCTCTCTGGGCATTCTGCTCAGCGGCGTGGTGATGCTGTTTGGCTATATCGCCCATGCCCGCAGACACCCCCAGCCCCTCATTGGCCTGGATTTATTCCAGACCCGGACCTTCTCGGTAGGCATTGCCGGTAATGTTGCCTCACGCCTTGGTACCGGCTGTGTTCCGTTTTTGATGCCGTTGATGCTGCAAGTCGGTTTTGGTTACTCAGCAATAATTGCCGGTTGCATGATGGCACCGACAGCCGTCGGTTCGTTGATGGCAAAATCCACCGTCACTCAAGTGCTGCGGTGGTTTGGCTATCGCAAAACATTGGTTGGTATCACCATCATTATTGGCGTACTGATAGCTCAGTTCGCACTGCAAAGCCCTGGCATGCCGCTGTGGTTGATGATTCTGCCGCTGTTTGTGCTGGGAATGGCCATGTCTACGCAATTCACCGCCATGAACACCATCAGCCTGGCTGACCTGAACGACAGCAATGCCAGCTCCGGCAACAGCGTGCTGGCCGTCACGCAACAATTATCCATTAGCTTCGGCGTGGCGATCAGTGCGGCGGTACTGCGTTTCTATCAAACGATGTCACTCGGCACCATGGTTGATCACTTCCACTACACCTTTATTACCATGGGCATTGTCACCGTGGCGTCGGCATTTGTGTTTCTATTATTAAGAAGAAAAGACGGCCGTAACCTGATCAGCGGCCAAGACCCAAAGAAACCGGCAAAGGTCTCAGGTTAACGCCACCCCACCGAGGCGCGCTCCACCAGCTCAGGCGTTAAAACCAAAACCTGAGCGTCACGTTCTGGGTTTTGCAGGCGGTTGATCAACGCATCGATCGCCAGCTCCCCCAGAGAATCCTTTGGCTGGTGAATAGTACTGAGTGGCGGAGCCAAGTATTTGGCTAGCTCAATATCATCGTAGCCCATCACTGCCATGTCCTGCGGTACCGATAACCCGGCCTGGTACAAGGCCTGATAGGCCCCTACCGCAACAGCGTCATTACCGGCAAATACCGCATGCGGTGGCTCAGCCAACGCCAGCAATTGTTTCATGGCATCAACGCCACCTTCAAATTCAAAATCACAGTGCACTTCATATCCCGGCAGGACAGCCAACCCGGCGCGTTGCATCGCCCGGCGATAGCCTTCTAACCGATGGCGTGCCGTGGTTTTATCCTGTGGCCCGGCAATACAGGCAATTTTGCGATACCCGCGGGCGATCAGGTGATCGGTCGCCATCTCACCGCCCAGCAACGAATTGTCCTGGATAATGTCGTTAGCCCCCTCGAACGGAGCCCAGTCCATCATCACTATAGGGAGTGAGGGATAACGGCTCAGCGCATCTTGCGATGGCCGGTGGTTCTCGGTGCACATTAATAGCAAACCATCGACACGTTTTTGCAGCAGTGTTTCCATGTTGCGATTCATGCGCGCGGCGTCCTCTTCCGTATTGCACAGGATCAGGCTGTAGCCACGCTCATAGCAACTGCGTTCAACGCCGCGTACGACCTCAGCATAGAAAGGGTTGTTACTGGAGGTGACCAACATGCCGATGGTGCGCGTCTGATTCAGTTTGAGGCTACGCGCAAGTGCAGAGGGGGCATAGTTAAGGTGTTCAACGGCCGCCATGACTTTAGCTCGCACACTGTCGCTGACAAAGCGATTGTTATTAATGACGTGCGAGACCGTCGAGGTTGAAACACCCGCCAGACGGGCGACATCTTTCATGGTGGCCAAAGGGGTTACTCCTGCTGCTGCAAAAAGGCATCAATCTCTTCGCGCCAAGGCACGGAAGGCTGTGCGCCCGGTCGGGTCACCGCAATCGCCGCCGCCGCATGAGCAAAACGCACCGCATCAGCCATCACTTTCCCTTCCAATAGCGCCGTTACCAGTGCGCCATTGAACGTGTCACCGGCAGCGATGGTGTCTACCGCTTTGACCTTAAAACCTGGCACCAATTTGCCGTTACCCTGCTCACTCAGCCAGACACCTCGGCTACCAAGAGTGATGATCACCGTGGCAATGCCTTTATCATGCAAAGCCTGGGCGGCTTGTGCAGCATCATCGTCATTGTTGACCGTAATACCGGTCAGGCGGTGGGCTTCTGTCTCGTTTGGCGTGATCATATCGACCATTGCCAGCAGCTCATCAGGCAATTCACGTGCCGGTGCCGGATTGAGGATCACCTGAGTTTGGTGCTGTTTCGCCAGGTTGGCGGCGCCAATAACGGTCTCCAACGGAGATTCGAGCTGCATCAGCAGCGCATCGGCATCCACAATCTTTTGCTGGTAACGCGCCAGATAGTCTGGTGTCACTGCGGCGTTGGCGCCGGCATCAATGCCGATCACATTCTCGCCCTCCGCGTTGACGAAAATCAGCGCCACGCCGGTGGTGCTGTCGGCAATAGCTTCAATCGGTTGGGTATCAATGCGATCGGTCGCCAGCTGTTTGCGGATGCGTTCGCCGATATCGTCAGCCCCCACGCAGGCGATAAAGGCGATATCTGCCCCGCTGCGCCCTGCAGCCACCGCCTGGTTAGCGCCCTTGCCACCGAACGCCACCTTATACTGTTTCCCGATCACCGTTTCACCCGGATGTGGGAAATGCTCAATATTGAGGATATGGTCGGCATTAATGCTGCCCAGAACCACCAGCTTACCTGTTTCCATCGCATTGATTCCTGAATTGCGCGCCATCATAAGATGGCGCGGGTGTGTCTTATTTGGTGACCAGTTTCAAATCTACCGGAATCGTGGCCGGTACTTTTTCGCCCTTCAGCACTTTGTCGGCAGTTTCTACGCCGATCACACCAATTTGATCTGGACGCTGTGCCACGGTTGCCGCCAGTTTGCCGCCTTCAACCGCTTTCACGCCATCGGCAGTGCCGTCGAAGCCTACCACGACCACATCGGTTTTACCGGCGGTTTGCAGAGCACGCAGTGCACCCAGCGCCATTTCATCATTCTGTGCAAAAACGGCCTGCACGTCTGGATGAGCGGTCAGCAGGTTCTGCATCACGTTCAACCCTTTGGTACGGTCGAAGTCTGCCGGTTGGCTAGCCAACAGTTTGAATTTGTTCTGATCCAGAGACTGTTTAAACCCTTCGCCGCGTTCACGTGCCGCAGAAGTACCGGCAATCCCTTCCAGCTGGATCACTTTAGCGTCTGCACCGACTTTTTTGGCAATAAAATCACCGGCCATTTTACCGCCGACACGGTTATCAGACGCGATATGGCTGACGACGTCACCTTTACTCGCCACACGGTCCAATGTGATGACAGGGATCTTGGCCTGATTGGCCATCTTGATAGCGTTACCAACGGCATCAGAGTCCGTTGGGTTGATCAACAGCAACTTAGGTGCTTGCACCATCAGGTCCTGCACGTTTGCCAGCTCTTTCGCCGGGTTGTTTTGCGAATCCAGCACCACCAGGTTGTAGCCCAGTTTATTCGCTTCTTGTTGTGCGCCTTCCTTCATCGAAACGAAGAACGGGTTATTCAGGGTAGAGACCACCAGCGCGATGGTGTCTTTAGCCAGTGCGTTAGCACTCAGGGTAGCGCTCAGCGCGAAGGCTGAAGCCAGAATTGCCAATTTTTTCATTTTCATCATCGTGATTCCTGTAGGGGGAGGTTATTTGTTGCTTTTGTTCTCTACCAGAACCGCCAGCAGTATCACCACTGCCTTCACGATCATTTGGTAGTAGGAAGAAACACCCAATAAATTCAGGCCATTATTCAGGAAGCCAAGGATCAGCGCCCCGATCAGCGTGCCAACAATGCGGCCTTTGCCACCCGCCAGGCTGGTACCGCCCAGCACGACTGCTGCAATGGCGTCCAACTCATAGCCGGTACCGGCGGTTGGCTGTGCCGAAGACAAACGCGCCACTTCAATCACGCCCGCCAGCGCAGCCAGCAATCCACAGAGTGAATAGACGATAATCTTTACTTTATCGACGCTGATACCGGACAGGCGGGTCGCCGCTTCGTTACCGCCCAGGGCATAAATATAACGGCCCAAACGGGTATGGTGCAGCATGTACCAGGCAGCGATAAATACGATCGCCATGATCCAGATCGGGGTTGGAACCCCCAATGGGCGGCCGATGCCGAACCAGCCGAAAGTATCCGCCACGTCGGTAAAGCCGGTATTCACCGGGCTGCCGTTGGTGTACACCATGGTGACCCCGCGCAACAACAGCATCATGACCAGGGTGGCAATAAATGCCTGAACCTTGCCTTTGGCAACGATCACCCCGGTACAGGCGCCCACTGCCGCACCCAATGCCAATGCCGCCGCGACGGCAACCACCGCGTTAATTTCAAAACCGACGATCGACGCCGCCACTGCGCCAGTCAATGCCAGCAACGATCCTACCGACAAATCAATGCCGGAAGTGAGGATCACTAATGTCATCCCTACCGCCATAATGGCGTTCACCGACGTTTGCTGCAGAATATTGAACAGGTTGTTTACCGTGAAGAAATTAGGGCTCATTGAAGAAACCACGGCGATCAGCACCAGCAGAGCAATCAGTGATTTTTGCTCTAACAGCCACTCTTTACTGAACCAGCGTTTTGCCACACTCTGGGAACTCATATCTGATTACTCCTGCTTTACGCCGTATTGCTTGCCAACAGCCGCAGCCATCAACGCTTCCTGGGTGGCCTGTTCAATCGGGAACTCGCCGCTGAGATGTCCTTCGTGCATGACCAGAATACGGTCACTCATGCCCATAACCTCCGGCATTTCCGACGACACCAGAATGATGCTCAACCCTTCCTGCTTGAACTGGTTGATTAACTGATAGATTTCTTTTTTGGCACCGACGTCGACCCCCCGCGTTGGTTCATCGAGGATCAACACCTTTGGCCGCGTCATCAGGCCGCGGGCAATTGCCACTTTCTGCTGGTTGCCGCCGGAGAGCAGGCCTATCGGCTGTTCCATCGACGGTGTCTTGATATTGAACAAGCGGATGAAATCGCCCACCGCCTGCTGTTCTTCGGCCTGTTTCAGACTGCCACCGGCACGGCTGAAATAACGCAGCGCAGTCAGCGACATGTTTTCCTTCACTGACATCCCCAACACCAGGCCATCGCGCTTACGGTCTTCGGAGATATACACAATGCCGTTTGCCAAGCCATCCTGTGGAGAATGGGTGACCACCTCATGCCCGTCGAGTTTGACGGTACCGGCTTTACGCGGTGCGGCGCCGTAGAGAATTTTCATCAACTCGGTACGCCCAGCGCCCATCAACCCGGCAACACCAAGTATTTCGCCGCGGTACAACGTAAAGCTGACGTCATGCACGCCCGGGCCAGAGACCTGGCTGACTTCCAGCCTTTTTTCACCACGCGGCTGATTCAAACGCGGATATTGTTCTTCCAGCTTGCGGCCTACCATCATTTCTATCAGCGAATCTTCCTGCAGCTCGCTGACCGGTCGTTCGGCGATGAACTGCCCATCACGAAATACCGTAACGTCATCGCAAATTTCAAAAATCTCTTTCAGCCGGTGCGAAATGTAAACAATGCCTCGCCCTTCGGCCTTAAGTTCGTTGATCACTTTAAATAAAGAAGCGGTTTCGGTGTCGGTCAACGCATCCGTTGGCTCATCCATGATGATGACCTTCGATTCGAAGCTCAGCACCTTGGCGATTTCCACCATCTGCTGATCGCCAATCGACAGTTCACCCACCAGCCGGTGACTGCTGTAACTCAGGTTCAACCGCGCCAGCAGTTTGTCGGCTTCGGCATACATGCGTTTCCAGTCGATGCGGCCGATACGGTTGACAAACTCACGCCCGAGAAAGATGTTCTCCGCAATCGTCAATTGCGGGATCAGATTAAGTTCCTGATGGATGATACCTATACCCGCTTCCTGCGAATCCTTCGGGCCGTTGAACGCCACTTCTTTACCGAGAAAATACTGACTGCCGGCGTCTTTGTTATAAATGCCGGTCAGCACTTTCATCATGGTGGATTTTCCCGCACCGTTTTCCCCCACCAGCGCCATCACCTTGCCGGGATAAACGCTGAGCGCAGCGCCGGAAAGCGCCTTCACGCCGGGAAAGGCTTTATCGATCCCTTTCAGTTGCAGTAAAGGTTGCATAGACGCCTCAGAAAGTTACGCCGGCACAGAGGATCACATTCGCGTATGGCGAGCATTCCCCGCTGCGGATCACCGCCCGGCTGTGTTCAGTTTGCGCTTTGAAGGCACGGTGACTGATATAGCTCACGCTAATGGTATTGCCCTGGTGTTGGCCGAGTTTGGTCAGTTGAGCCAACAATGCGTTGTGGAGCGGCGGATTTTGTTTGATGATCTCTTCTGCCAGAATGACGCTTTCTACCTGCATCTCCTGAGTCACCACCTCGAGCACCTGTAAAAACGTCGGCACTCCCTGCGTCAGCGCCAGATCGATACGCTGCGTTGCCGCTGGAATAGGCAACCCCGCATCGCAAATGGCGATCTGATCGGTATGGCCGAGGCGCGAAACCACGGCAGAGACATCAGCATTCAGCAGCACGCCTTTTTTCATTTTCTTTTTCTCATTCCGCCAGCGAAACGTTTCGCTTGTGTCTGGAGTTTAAAAAAACGTCAGGAGAAGGCAACCGGGATAATGCAGAAATGTGATCATTATCGAAACGTTTCGCTCGTGTTACCGAGAACATCAACAGAAAGGGCCCAGCGATTGCTGAGCCCTTGAGGGAGAGTTAAATCTCGACCTGGGTGCCGAGTTCGATCACCCGATTCGGTGGGATCTCAAACTGGTCTGGCGCGCGCAGCGCATTACGGCTCAATGCGATAAACAACTTGCCACGCAGGAACAAATACCAGGGGCGTTTAGTGAGAATCAGCGACTCGTGCGACATAAAGAACGAGGTTTCCGTCATCCTGCATGGCAGCCCTTCCAGCCCGCAGCGGTGGAACACCTCCTCAACGTTCGGCGTTTCGCGCCAGCCATAGCTGGCCACCACCCGCCAGAAGGTCGGTGACAGTTGCTCGATAGTCACCCGGCGTACGTTATGTACGTAAGGCGCATCCTCAGTACGCAGCGTCAACAGCACCACCCGCTCATGCAGCACCTTGTTGTGCTTCAGGTTATGCAGCAGGGCAAAAGGAATCACGTTGATGGCACGCGACATAAATACCGCAGTACCAGGCACACGCACCGGCGGTGATTTCTCCAATGAAGCAATCATCGCCTCAAGGGAATTACCGTGCTCATGCATGCGACGCAGTAAGCGAAAGCGTTCGCTTTTCCAGGTTGTCATGATGATGAACATCACCAGCGCCAGCAGCAGCGGCAGCCAACCGCCAGAGAACAGCTTCAAGGCGTTTGCAGCGAACATCGGCACGTCAATAATCAGCAGGATGACCAGAATGCCCACCGCGAAGAAGCGGTTCCAATGCCAGTTTTTGATCGCCACGGAGGTCACCAGAATACTGGTCAGTACCATGGTCCCAGTTACGGCAATACCGTATGCCGCGGCCAAATTACTGGAGTGTTCAAACCCGACAATCACCAATACCACCGCGATATACAGTGTCCAGTTGATCACCGGAATGTAAATTTGGCCCGACTCCATTTCCGACGTATGAATAATGCGCATCGGTGACAGGTAACCCAGACGTACTGCCTGACGCGTCAGTGAGAATACGCCGGAGATCACCGCCTGAGAGGCGATAACCGTGGCCAGCGTCGCCAGGATCAATAACGGGATCAGCGCCCAGTCCGGGGCTAACAGGAAGAATGGGTTCTTGATGGCCTCAGGGTTTTTCAGTAGCAGCGCACCTTGGCCGAAATAGTTCAGCACCAGTGAAGGCAACACGACGGTGAACCAGGCCAGGCGGATAGGGAATTTACCAAAGTGCCCCATGTCGGCGTACAACGCCTCGACACCGGTGATCGACAGCACTACCGCCCCCAGCGCAAAGAACGAAACCTTCTTATATTCAATAAAGAAGTTCAGCGCCCATTTCGGGTTTAACGCCTGCAGCACTTCTGGGTTGGCCATAATGCTACGTGCACCCAACACAGCCAGCACGATAAACCACAGTAACATCACTGGCGCAAACAGCTTACCGACGCTCCCCGTACCGTGCTTCTGAATGGCAAACAGCACCGTCAGCACCAAGATAGACAGCGGAACGATATAGGGATCAAGCGACGGGGCTGCAATTTCCAGCCCTTCTATCGCCGACATCACCGATATTGCTGGCGTGATTACCACCTCGCCATAGAAGAAGCTGCCACCAATCAGGCCCAGAATCACCAATATAGCGGTGGTGCGCGCCGACGTGTGGCGCCCAGCCAATGACATCAACGTCAGAATACCGCCTTCACCGGCGTTATCCGCTCGCATGACGTAGGTAAGGTATTTCAGGGAAACAATGACGATCAGCATCCAGAAAATCAGTGACAGGAAGCCGAAAACAACGTCTGGACGAACATCGAAGCCATAATGGCCGGAGAAACACTCTCTGAGAGTATAGAGAGGGCTGGTGCCGATATCACCGTAAACGACCCCAATTGCTGCAAGGGTTACCGCCGATAAAGACTGTTTATGCTCTGTGCTCATAATTCGTTTCTTTATTAGAACATCCGTTAGCGATGCATCCGCATCAGCCAGAGATACGGGCTCTAAGATCCGTTACGCCCACTAAAAGGCGCACAGTATGCACGATTTATACTGCTTGCCTACTCTTATATCAGACCCTAAAAATAAACAAAATGTGAACCAGCCGCTCTTTTGATAATAGAAAGATTTTACTAATCAACAAGCTATACCATTAAAAATAATGGTGGTTTATCATCGGATTATCCACCAAGATTGGCTAACTCTCGGACAACACGGCAATAATATGGCGCCATCATCACTTCTGGCAGAACGGATATCCCGCCTCAGCAACGCGCTTGAGAGCGGCCTTTATGAACGACAGGAAGCAATTCGCCTGTGTTTGCTGGCAGCGCTAAGCGGTGAAAGCGTGTTTCTGCTTGGCCCGCCCGGCATCGCCAAGAGCCTGATCGCACGCCGGTTAAAATTTGCCTTTCGCAGCGCGCGCTCATTTGAATATCTGATGACGCGTTTCTCAACGCCAGAAGAAGTGTTCGGCCCATTGTCTATCCAGGCATTAAAAGATGAAGGCCGCTATCAGCGCCTGACCGCCGGTTATCTGCCCGAGGCAGAAATCGTGTTCCTGGATGAGATCTGGAAAGCGGGCCCGGCGATCCTCAATACGTTACTCACGGCGATCAACGAACGTCGCTTCCGTAACGGTAACGCGGAAGAGCCGATCCCACTAAGATTGCTGGTCACGGCCTCTAACGAACTGCCGGAATCCGATAACAGCCTGGAAGCCCTGTACGACCGTATGCTGATACGTCTGTGGTTGGATAAAGTGCAGGACAAACAGAATTTCCGCTCACTGCTGGTCAGTCGTCAGAACGAGAATGAAAACCCGGTGCCGGAAGCGCTGAGCATCAGTGACGAGGAGTATCATCAATGGCAGCCACAGATAGACAAAATCAAGCTGCCAGAAACGTGCTTTGAACTGATCTTCCAGTTGCGCCAACGGCTGGATGCATTAGACCACGCCCCTTATGTCTCCGATCGTCGGTGGAAAAAAGCACTTCGGCTGTTACAGGCCTGTGCTTTCTTCAGCGGCCGCGATGCCGTGGCTCCGCTTGACCTGATGCTATTGAAAGACTGCCTGTGGCACGACCTCACCTCATTGAAACTGCTGCAACAGCAAATTGACCAGTTGCTGACCGAGTCAGCCTATCAACAGCAAACGTTATTGATTCAACTTCAACAGATTCACACCCGTTGGGTGCAGCATCAGCAACAGCAGAGTGACAGCCGAGCGATCGCCTTAGTAAAAAAAGGCGGCATGTTCAGCAGGAAACCGCAGTATGCCCTGGCAACACCGCTTGGGACCGGCGCCCTGACCTTGTTACTGCAAAAACCACTGCAACTGCATGATATTCAGGTTAACCATCTGAGTATTGAAAATAGCGTTCTGGAAAACTGGCTGCAAAAAGGCGGTGACGTACGCGCTAAGCTCAATGGCATTGGCTTTGCACAACAAATTGATCTGGAAGTAGACGAACAACTGCATCTCACCGTGTTGGATGTTAGCCGTCAGCCCTCACTGTTGGCCCTGCCCGGCATACAGACCGGCGGAACACCCCAGGCGATGCTGGATGAAATGGACGCACTGGCGCAGCGCCTGGCGGAGCAACGTCGATTGTTCAGTCAGCATCAGCCCTGCTTGTTTACCCCCGCGGCTGGCCTGGCAAAAATTGAAGCCAGCCTGTTGCAAGTGGCGGAACAAATCAAACAGCAGCACCAGCAGATGCGCGGCCAGTAATTATGCTCAGTCTGGAAACACTCGATCTGCTGTTAGCGATCACCGAAGGTGAGCTGATCGAGGAGATGATCATAGGCATGCTGGCCGCGCCGCAGCTAACGGTTTTCTTCAAAAAGTTTCCCGCAATACGTCGAGCGTTGGATAACGATCTACCGCGCTGGAAGCTGCAACTCAAAGAACGCCTTCATGAGGCCATGGTACCGCCCGCGCTGGCACAGGAATTTTATCGCTACCAACAGTGCCAATTAGAAAACAACACCCAGTTCTTTCATAACCTTAATGACACCCTGGACCTACTGCGCCAACTGGTTTCTCCTTTCTATGAGCAGGCCCGCACGCTGGTGGATGCAGCGGATCTGCCTAACCATCCGCTGGATGACAGCTTCCAAACCCTGTTTCTACAGCGCTGGCGTATCAGTCTGACGCTGCAGGCTACCATGATGCATCATCAGTTATTGGAACAGGAACGTGAACAACTGATGGCCGAATTGCAGGAACGCCTGGCGTTGAGTGGCGCGCTAGAGCCGGTATTGTCGGAAAATGACACTGCCGCGGGGCGGTTGTGGGATATGAGTAAAGGCCATTTGCAGCGCGGTGACTATCAGCGGCTGGTGGAGTACGGCAACTTCTTGCAGCAACAGCCCGAGCTGAAAAAGCTGGCGCAGCAGCTTGGCCGCAGCTATCAGGCCAAAGCGGTGCAGCAACAGGATGCGCTGCCGGAGCCGTTTCGCGTGATGGTGCAGGTGCCGGCCACGCTGCCTGAGGAAGTTAGCGGTATTCATCAAAGCGACGACATTCTTCGTCTACTGCCGCCCGAGCTGGTTACGTTGGGCATTGAAGAGCTGGAGTTTGAATTTTATCGCCGGCTGCTGGAAAAACGGCTGTTAAGTTATCGTCTGCAAGGCGATGTCTGGCAGGAACAGATCACGATCCGTCAGGTTACCCACCAGCAACAGGATCAACAGCCTCGCGGGCCATTTATTGTCTGTGTGGATACTTCAGGTTCCATGGGCGGGTTTAATGAACAGTGCGCAAAAGCCTTCTGCCTGGCGCTGTTACGCATTGCGTTAGCAGATAACCGCCGCTGCTACATCATGTTATTCGCCAATCAAATCGTGCATTACGAACTCACGGCGGCCAGCGGTATTGAGCAAGCAGTGCGTTTTCTTGGTCAACACTTTCGCGGCGGTACCGATCTGGCGGCATGCCTGAACGCTACGGTGAGCAAAATGGCTGAAAGCGGTTGGTTTGACGCCGACGCGGTGATCATTTCAGATTTTATCGCCCAGCGGTTGCCGGAAGACGTAATAAAGAAGGTGAAACAGCAGCAGCAGAGCCACCAACAGCGTTTTCACGCGGTGGCCATGTCCAGCTACGGCAAACCCGGCATCATGCGCATATTCGATCATATCTGGCGCTTTGATACCGGGTTAAAAAGCCGTTTGATGCGCCGCTGGCGGCGCTGATAATTACAACAGCCCGTCGACCGCTTCGCGTACTTGCGGTGACCACACACCGCATTGTACCTGGCCGATATGAGACAGTTGCAGCAGCAGCATCACCAGACGCGACTGACCGATACCCCCACCGATAGTTTGCGGCATGTCGCCACGCAACAGTGATTGATGCCATTCCAGTGCTAAGCGATCTTCATCACCGGTTTGCGCCAACTGGCGTTTCAGTGCGCCGGCATCAACACGAATCCCCATGGATGAAAGCTCAAACGCGTCCTGCAGAACCGGGTTCCATACCAGAATATCGCCGTTCAAACCGGCCAGGCCGTCTGCTGCTGGCGTCGTCCAGTCATCATAATCCGGCGCTCGCACATCGTGTGATTTACCGTGTGACAGTTTGCCGCCAATGCCGATCAAGAATACCGCGCCCAATTCTTTGGCAATCGCGCGTTCGCGGCCTTTGGCATCCAGCTCAGGGTAGCGTTGTAACAGGGTTTCGCTGTGCACGAAATGAATCTGTTCTGGCAGGAACGGCGTTAAGCCATATTCGCGGCTGACCTCACCTTCGGTCGCTTTAATCGCCGCATAAATGCTGCGCACGGTGCTTTCGAGGTAATCCTGGCTACGTTCGCCATCGCCCATCACTCGCTCCCAGTCCCATTGATCGACATAGACCGAATGGATCGCGCTCAGACGATCTTCGTCCGGACGCAGCGCTTTCATATGGGTATACAGGCCTTCACCAGCGCCGAAGTCGTAGCTGCCCAGTGTCTTACGCTTCCACTTGGCCAGTGAATGCACCACTTCAAAGGTCGCATCCGGCAACGTTTTTACCTTTACCTGCACAGCTTTCTCGCTGCCAGACAGGTTGTCCTGGGTACCATCGCCCAAGCGGCTGAGGATCGGTGCTTGCACCTCGATCAAACCCAGCTGCTGTTCTAATTGGCGAGAGAAGAAGGATTTAACCAGGCTGATTTGTTGTTGTTTTTGGATAAACTGTTTTTTCATTGCCGTATCTCTTATAAACCTGTCTCTGTTGCCAGTGATTAAGCAACAGAACCGCACCGCAATTCAATATCCACTAATCAATATTGCCTTTTCACTTTTAATCATTCATTTTGATACGGTAATAATTCAATAATCAGCAATGAGTGGGGGATTAAATGGCTGAAAATTATCAGATCGATAATCTCGATCGCGGCATCCTTAACGCCCTGATGGAGAACGCACGCACACCGTATGCCGAACTGGCGAAGAATTTTGCAGTGAGCCCCGGCACTATTCATGTGCGGGTAGAGAAGATGAAACAAGCCGGTATCATCACCGGTGCGCGGGTAGACGTAAATCCCAAACGATTGGGTTACGACGTCTGTTGTTTTATCGGCATTATATTAAAGAGTGCTAAAGACTATCCTTCCGCGCTGAAAAAGCTCGAAAGCCTGGAAGAAGTGGTAGAGGCTTATTACACCACCGGCCATTACAGCGTGTTCATTAAGGTGATGTGCCGCTCGATAGATGCGTTGCAACAAGTACTTATCAACAAGATCCAGACGATAGACGAGATCCAGTCTACTGAAACCCTGATCTCGCTGCAGAACCCCATCATGCGTACCATCACTCCTTAGCCAATTATTTACTATACCCATATTATCCACAGGTAGATCCCAGCCGATTCACAGCGTACAATGCTGCCACTTTGAGAAGGTTGGGATCATTCATTTCATGGCAGACATTACTCTGATCAGTGGCAGTACCCTTGGCAGTGCTGAGTACGTAGCCGAGCATCTGGCTGAAAAGCTGGAAGCCGCGGGCTTTACGACTGAGACCCTGCATGGCCCTGAATTGGATGAACTGACCCTGTCCGGGCGTTGGCTGGTGGTGTCTTCTACCCACGGCGCCGGTGATTTACCGGATAATCTGCAACCCCTGCTGGAACAAATAGAAGAACAGCTTCCTGACTTATCCCAGGTGCAGTTCGGTGCAGTGGGTTTAGGCAGCTCTGAATACGATACTTTCTGTGGTGCTATCCAACGGATCGACGATCTTCTGATTGCTCGTGGAGCGAAAAGGATCGGCGATCGGCTAGAGATCGACGTGACTGAACACGAAATTCCTGAGGATCCAGCTGAGGAATGGGTGAAAAAGTGGATTAATTTACTCTAATTCGTACAAAGATCACCCGAACGATTGTGGATAACTAAGCTTAAAAGCAGGGTAAAACCAGTAGTTATCCCAATAACAACCTTAGGTCGCTTTTTGTCCTGTGCATAACATGCCATTTAGATCCCAGCTTATAAGCCTTAGGATCACCGATCATTCACAGCTAACGATCCTCCTTAATTCGCTGATCTCAATCACGAATAATCACTTATCCACAGAAGATCGCGATCCTAATAAGAGATCTAATAAAGAGATCTTTAAATAAAAAAGATCTTCTTTTAATTACCTACGATCCTGACCACTTGGTCGATCGACTAAACTTGAGTAGAATCGCCCACCCCAGGGCAAACAACGATCGTTCGCAATACGGCGAGGTGCAGTTCCATGTTTTATCCAGAGCAATTTGACGTCATCATCATCGGTGGTGGACATGCCGGTACCGAAGCCGCTATGGCTGCGGCACGCATGGGACGTCAGACTTTATTATTGACACACAATATCGATACGTTGGGGCAGATGTCTTGCAACCCGGCGATTGGCGGTATTGGTAAAGGGCATCTGGTTAAGGAAATTGATGCACTTGGCGGCCTAATGGCGACTGCGATCGATCATGCAGGTATCCAGTTTAGGATACTAAACGCCAGCAAAGGCCCAGCGGTGCGAGCCACTCGTGCTCAAGCAGACCGTGTGCTGTATCGCCAAGCTGTACGCACCGCACTGGAAAACCAGCCAAACCTGATGATCTTCCAACAGCCCGTCGAAGATCTGATTGTGGAAAACGATCGCGTCGTCGGGGCGGTGACCCAAATGGGGTTGAAATTCCGCGCCAAGGCGGTTGTGCTGACCGTCGGTACCTTCCTGGACGGCAAGATTCACATCGGCCTGGAAAACTACAGCGGTGGCCGTGCAGGGGATCCTCCGTCGATCTCATTGTCACAGCGCTTACGTGAGTTACCTTTGCGTGTTAACCGCTTGAAAACCGGTACGCCTCCGCGTATCGATGCCCGGACTATCGATTTCAGCGTATTGGCACCGCAACACGGTGATACTCCTATCCCCGTATTCTCGTTTATGGGCAATGCGGAACAGCACCCAGAACAAATGGCGTGCTACATCACCTACACCAACGAAAAAACGCACGACGTGATCCGCAATAACCTCGATCGCAGCCCGATGTATGCCGGGATCATCGAAGGGATCGGCCCACGTTACTGCCCGTCGATCGAAGACAAAGTGATGCGTTTTGCCGATCGTAACGCGCACCAGATCTTCCTCGAGCCAGAAGGCCTGACCAGCAATGAGATTTATCCAAACGGCATTTCCACCAGCTTGCCGTTTGACGTGCAGATGCAGATTGTTCGCTCAATGGAAGGGATGCAAAATGCTCGGATCATTCGACCAGGCTATGCCATTGAGTATGATTTCTTCGATCCACGCGATCTGAAACCGACACTGGAAAGCAAATTTATCCAGGGCCTGTTCTTCGCTGGGCAAATTAACGGTACTACCGGCTATGAAGAGGCGGCTGCTCAAGGCTTATTAGCGGGTCTGAATGCAGGCCGTTATGCCAACGAAGATGAAGGTTGGTCTCCACGCCGCGATCAAGCTTACCTCGGCGTCTTGGTGGACGATCTCAGCACGCTGGGTACCAAAGAGCCGTACCGTATGTTCACCTCTCGTGCCGAATATCGCCTGATGTTGCGTGAAGACAATGCCGATATCCGCCTGACCGAAAAAGGCCGCGAGTTGGGTTTGGTTGACGACACCCGCTGGGCACGCTTTAGCGAAAAACTCGAGCGTATCGAACAAGAACGCCAGCGCCTGCGTGACATTTGGATGCATCCGCATGCTGAGAACGTCGATCAGGTCAACGCACTGTTGAAAGCGCCGTTATCGCGTGAAGCCAACGGTGAAGAGCTGCTGCGTCGTCCAGAAATGGATTACACCCAATTGACCTCTGTCGCGGCATTCGCACCACCGCTGGCTGATGTTCAAGCCGCTGAGCAAGTTGAGATCCAGGTAAAATACGAAGGTTATATTGCTCGCCAGCAGGAAGAGATCGAAAAACAGCAGCGCAATGAAAATACGGTGCTGCCTTTGGATCTCGATTATCAGCAAGTTTCCGGTCTGTCGAATGAAGTGATTGCCAAACTGAATGACCATAAGCCGAACTCGATCGGCCAGGCTTCACGTATATCAGGCATTACCCCTGCGGCAATCTCAATTCTACTGATTTGGCTGAAAAAGCAGGGGCTGCTGCGCCGCAGCGCATAAATACTGCTTTTAGGCGATCGTTTGTTTATCAAGTAAACAAACGATCGCTGACATCCCCCCAACCCTGAATTATCATAGTCGCCACCTTGGCCAGCCCTAACCGGCTTGCCGTTCCGCGCCTGTCAGAGGACACGTTGTGCAGAAAAAATTAGACTCGCTGCTGTCGGCAGCAGGCATTGCGCTTCCCGATCAGCAAAAACAGCAGTTGCTGGGTTATGTTGGTATGTTGGACAAGTGGAACAAAGCTTACAACCTCACTTCAGTGCGTGATCCGCAGCAAATGCTGGTACGCCATATTCTCGACAGCATTGTGGTAAATCCACATCTGCAAGGTTCTCGTTTCATCGACGTTGGCACCGGCCCTGGCTTACCAGGCATTCCGCTGGCGATCGTTCGTCCTGATGCTCACTTCACCTTACTGGACAGTTTGGGCAAGCGCGTGCGTTTCTTGCGCCAGGTACAACATGAGCTTGGTCTGACTAACATTGAACCGGTGCAAAGTCGTGTTGAGGATTTCCCGGCGGAGCCGCCGTTTGACGGTGTTATCAGCCGTGCCTTTGCTTCTCTGCAAGATATGCTGTCCTGGTGTCATCATCTGCCGGCAAAAGGGCAGGGGCGCTTCTATGCGCTGAAAGGGGTGCGTCCGGACGAAGAACTGACACAGCTGCCAGAAGGCATACAACTGGAATCGGTGGTACGTCTGCAGGTGCCGGAGCTTGAAGGTGAACGCCATCTGGTCATCCTTAAGGCAAACTGAGTTTGTTTTTGATCAAATAAGCGTGAATTAAAAGATAGTGGCAATAGGGAAGATAAGCAGGCTAATTAAATGATGGTTTTTTTAGTTAATTTACTTTTTATTAACACAAAAATAGCCGCCAATTAGCGACAATAAGGTAATTGCAGATCGTAATAGTTACGTTAGCAACGATAAGTGAAGGATCTTGCTTTACTGCTAATGTTAATTGCCTGTTGTAATATTGTCCCCGAAGCTGTCAATAAAAGGTTTTTATCGGGTATACGGATTGTTTTTGAACAGTTAACTTGTAATATTTTGATTTATAATATCTTTTTGATCGCCCAATTTGCTAAAGACGCTTTTGCTTTTGATGGGCTATAAATCAGAAACAGGTATTACTGTGAGCAGTACCACGTTTCTTACTGTAACGCTGGAATAATCAGACAATTAAATGAGCCCTATTATTCCGACTGTTTTCTTGTGAAAATAGCCTCAAATGGGGAAATTTAAATAATTGTTCACCTTTTCGCTACTTATCGATTGAATTCGTTGGTATGCCCCGTATAATTTGCTCGTTTTTTGCAGCTTGACTCAGAGCAGCAAAGACAGTTTTATACGTCACTCAGCATACCCACTCTGGGGTACGGAGAGAACAAACGTCATGTCTGTGTCCCTTTACAGCGGAAAAGTTGCTCGCAAATTGCTGTTTCTGCAGTTAATGACTTTTGTTCTGATCAGCGCTGCTTTCGGTCTGAAAAGCCTGGAATGGAGCGGTTCGGCACTGGCGGGCGGTCTGGCTGCCTGGTTGCCGAGTACCATGTTTATGCTGTTTGCCTTGCGCCATCAGGCGCAGACGCCGGCACCCGGTCGGGTTGCCTGGTCGTTTGCCATCGGCGAAGGATTGAAGGTCTTGATCACCATAGTTTTGTTGATCGTGGCGCTTGGGGTGTTCAAAGCGGCGTTTATACCGCTTGGCCTGACCTATTTAGCGGTGTTAGTGGTGCAGATAGTGGCACCCGCCGTGATTAACAGTTACCGAAATTAACTAAATAAGGGTAGAGGCATCATGTCTGCAGAGGGATACAACAGTCCACAGGAGTATATCGGTCACCACCTGACGCAACTTCAGGTCGGGACTGGTTTTTGGTCGATTAACCTCGACTCGATGTTTTTCTCCGTTGTCCTCGGGGTTTTGTTCCTGGTGATTTTCCGCAAGGTTGCCAAAAACGCCACCAGCGGTGTGCCGGGCAAACTGCAAACCGCAGTGGAACTGGTCGTTGGATTCGTCGACAGCAGCGTCAAAGATATGTATCACGGCAAGAGCAAGGTCATTGCTCCGCTGGCGCTGACGGTGTTTGTTTGGGTATTCCTGATGAACATGATGGACCTGATCCCGGTAGACTTCTTGCCGTTCATCGGGGCTCAGCTCGGCCTGCCGGCATTACGCGTGGTGCCAACAGCTGACGTAAACGTCACCCTGTCGATGGCGTTGGGTGTGTTTATCCTGATTCTGTTCTATAGCATTAAAATGAAAGGCGTTGGTGGGTTCGTTAAAGAGTTAACCATGCAGCCGTTCAACCACCCAGTATTCATTCCTATCAACCTGATTCTTGAAGGTGTCAGCCTGCTGTCCAAGCCTGTTTCACTCGGCCTGCGACTGTTCGGCAACATGTATGCGGGTGAGTTGATCTTCATCCTGATTGCTGGTCTGTTGCCGTGGTGGTCACAGTGGATCCTGAGCTTGCCTTGGGCTATTTTCCACATCCTGATCATTACGCTTCAAGCCTTTATTTTCATGGTTCTGACGATTGTCTATCTCTCGATGGCATCTGAAGAGCACTGATTTTCTTAAAACACTTGCACTTTTAAACTGAAACAAACTGGAGACTGTCATGGAAAACCTGAGTATGGATCTGCTGTACATGGCTGCCGCTGTGATGATGGGTTTAGCGGCAATCGGTGCTGCGATCGGTATCGGCATCCTGGGTGGTAAATTCTTGGAAGGCGCTGCACGTCAGCCTGACCTGATTCCTCTGCTGCGTACACAGTTCTTTATCGTTATGGGTCTGGTTGACGCCATCCCGATGATCGCTGTTGGTCTGGGTCTGTACGTGATGTTTGCTGTCGCGTAAGTAGAGAATTTCTCTACACTGAAACCACACTATTTAACTTTTAAAGAGGCATTGTGCTGTGAATCTTAACGCAACAATCCTCGGCCAGGCCATCGCGTTCGTTCTGTTTGTCTGGTTCTGTATGAAGTACGTATGGCCGCCGATTATGGCAGCCATCGAGAAGCGTCAGGGAGAAATTGCTGACGGTCTCGCTTCTGCAGAACGTGCCAAAAAAGATTTGGACTTAGCGCAAGCCAATGCGACCGACCAGCTGAAAACTGCTAAAGCAGAAGCTCAGGTGATCATCGAGCAAGCAAACAAACGCAAAGCTCAGATCATGGATGAAGCGAAAGCCGAAGCCGAGCAGGAACGTAACAAAATCGTGGCGCAGGCTCAGGCTGAGATCGAAGCCGAACGTAAGCGCGCTCGTGAAGAGTTGCGTAAGCAAGTCGCGATGCTGGCAATTGCCGGCGCCGAGAAGATCATCGAACGTTCCGTGGATGAAGCTGCTAACAGCGACATCGTTGATAAACTGGTCGCTGAACTGTAAGGAGGGAGGGGCTGATGTCTGAATTTGTAACTGTAGCTCGCCCCTACGCCAAAGCAGCTTTTGACTTTGCCGTTGAGCATCAAAGCGTAGAGCGCTGGCAGGATATGCTGGCGTTTGCTGCTGATGTCACTCGCAATGAACAGATTTCTGAACTGCTGTCTGGCGCTATGGCGCCAGAGATGCTGTCCAAGACGTTCATCGCGGTATGTGGCGATCAACTCGACGAACATGGCCAGAACTTTATCCGTGTAATGGCCGAAAATGGACGTTTACTGGTTCTTCCTGCCGTGCTGCAGCAGTTCACCGAACTGCGCGCCTTGTTGGAATCCACCGTCGAAGTCGACGTGCTCTCTGCGAGCGCACTGAGCGACAAACAGCAGGCAAATATTGTCGCTGCGATGGAAAAACGTCTGTCACGCAAAGTTAAGCTGAATTGCAAAATTGACAAGTCTGTACTGGCCGGCGTAATTATCCGTGCTGGCGATATGGTGATTGATGGCAGCGTTCGCGGTCGTCTTGAACGCCTGACAGACGTCTTGCAGTCTTAAGGGGACTGGAGCATGCAACTGAATTCCACCGAAATCAGCGAACTGATCAAGCAGCGCATTGCTCAGTTCAATGTGGTGAGCGAAGCTCACAATGAAGGTACTATTGTTTCCGTCAGTGACGGGATCATCCGCGTACACGGTCTGGCCGAAGTTATGCAGGGCGAAATGATCGCACTGCCAGGCAACCGTTACGCAATCGCATTGAACCTGGAGCGCGACTCCGTAGGTGCCGTGGTTATGGGTCCGTACGCGGATCTGGCCGAAGGCATGAAGGTAAAATGTACTGGCCGTATTCTGGAAGTTCCGGTTGGCCGTGGCCTGCTGGGCCGTGTAGTTAACACCCTGGGCGCACCTATTGACGGTAAAGGCCCGGTTGATAACGACGGTTTCTCCCCGGTTGAAGCTATTGCCCCTGGTGTTATCGAGCGTCAGTCTGTAGATCAACCAGTTCAAACTGGCTACAAATCTGTTGACGCCATGATCCCAATCGGCCGTGGCCAGCGTGAGCTGGTGATCGGTGACCGTCAGACAGGTAAAACTGCTCTGGCAATCGATGCGATCATCAACCAGCGCGATTCAGGCATCAAATGTGTCTACGTGGCTATCGGCCAGAAAGCATCTACCATCGCTAACGTGGTGCGCAAACTGGAAGAGCACGGTGCACTGGCAAACACCATCGTTGTGGTTGCTACCGCGTCTGAATCTGCTGCATTGCAATACCTGGCACCGTATGCCGGTTGTGCGATGGGCGAATACTTCCGTGACCGCGGTGAAGACGCGCTGATTGTGTATGATGACCTGTCCAAACAGGCCGTTGCTTATCGTCAGATTTCCCTGCTGCTTCGTCGTCCACCAGGTCGTGAAGCTTACCCAGGCGACGTATTCTACCTCCACTCCCGTTTGCTGGAGCGTGCTGCGCGTGTTAACGCCGAGTATGTTGAAGCCTTCACTAAAGGTGAAGTCAAAGGCCAAACCGGTTCACTGACTGCTCTGCCAATCATTGAAACCCAGGCGGGTGACGTTTCCGCGTTCGTTCCGACCAACGTAATCTCGATTACCGATGGTCAGATCTTCCTGGAATCCAACCTGTTTAACTCCGGTATTCGTCCGGCAGTTAACCCGGGTATCTCTGTATCCCGTGTGGGCGGTGCAGCGCAAACCAAGATCATGAAAAAACTGTCCGGTGGTATTCGTACCGCATTGGCACAGTATCGTGAACTGGCTGCGTTCTCTCAGTTCGCTTCCGATCTGGATGATGCGACCCGCAAACAGCTGAGCCACGGTCAGAAAGTGACCGAGCTGCTGAAACAGAAACAGTATGCGCCGATGTCCGTCGCACAACAGTCTCTGGTCCTGTTTGCCGCAGAACGTGGCTACCTGAACGACGTTGAAGTCGCGAAAGTCGTGAGCTTCGAAGCCGCGCTGGTTGCTTACGCAGACCGCGAGCATGCCGAGTTGCTGAACCACATCAACCAAACTGGCAATTTCAATGATGAGATCGAGGGCAAGCTGAAAGGCATCCTCGAGACCTTCAAGAAAACCCAGTCCTGGTAACGCTCAGCGGCCTGCAGTTGAAAGACAGCAGGCCGTCTGGCAATGAGGAGAAGCAGAGATGGCCGGCGCAAAAGAGATACGTAGTAAGATCGCGAGCGTGCAAAACACGCAAAAGATCACTAAAGCGATGGAAATGGTCGCCGCCTCCAAAATGCGTAAATCGCAGGAACGCATGGCGGCCAGCCGTCCTTATGCAGAGACCATGCGCAAAGTGATTGGTCACCTTGCTCTGGGTAATCTGGAATATAAGCACCCGTACCTGGATGAGCGTGACGTTAAGCGCGTCGGGTATCTGGTGGTGTCGACTGACCGTGGTCTCTGTGGCGGCTTGAACATCAACCTGTTCAAGCGTCTGTTGACAGAGATGAAAGGCTGGTCCGAAAAAGGCGTTGAAGTTGATTTGGCGCTGATTGGCTCTAAAGCGGCCTCTTTCTTTGGTTCCGTTGGCGGTAACGTTGTTGCCCAGGTCACCGGCATGGGGGATAAACCTTCCCTGTCAGACCTGATCGGACCGGTGAAAGTGATGCTGCAAGCCTACGACGAAGGTCGTTTGGACAAGCTGTACATTGTCAGCAACAAATTTATCAATACGATGTCCCAGGAACCGCAGATCGTTCAGCTGTTGCCGTTGCCGCCTTCCGATGACGGTGAGCTGAAGAAAAAATCTTGGGATTACCTGTATGAACCCGATCCAAAAGTGCTGCTTGATACCTTGCTGCGCCGCTATGTGGAATCGCAGGTTTATCAGGGCGTCGTGGAAAACCTGGCCAGCGAGCAGGCCGCACGAATGGTAGCGATGAAAGCCGCAACCGATAACGGCGGTAGCCTGATCAAAGAGCTGCAGTTGGTATACAACAAGGCTCGTCAGGCCAGCATCACTCAGGAACTCACCGAGATCGTTTCGGGAGCCTCCGCGGTTTAACCAGGTTATTACCCTAAATCGTTCAGATTGCGGGAAGGCGACAACTGGCACGTCCCCAGGCGCTTACTAAAGTAAGCCACTGGGGTGAGATAAGACAGTCAACGCACCAGCAGTTTGAACTAGGCCGGGTAAACGAATTACGTAGAGGATTCAAGATGGCTACTGGAAAGATTATCCAGGTAATCGGCGCCGTAGTGGACGTCGAGTTCCCTCAGGATGCCGTACCAAAAGTGTACAATGCTCTTGAGGTAGAAAACGGTACCGAGAAGTTGGTGCTGGAAGTTCAGCAGCAGTTGGGCGGTGGCGTAGTTCGCTGTATCGCGATGGGGACCTCAGATGGTCTGCGCCGCGGTCTGAAAGTGAACGATCTGGAACACCCAATTGAAGTACCGGTAGGTAAAGCTACCCTGGGCCGTATCATGAACGTATTGGGTGAACCAATCGACATGAAAGGCGACATCGGCGAAGAAGAACGTTGGGCGATTCACCGTCCGGCGCCAAGCTACGAAGATCTGTCCAACTCCCAGGACCTGCTGGAAACCGGTATCAAGGTTATGGACCTGATTTGTCCGTTCGCTAAGGGCGGTAAAGTCGGTCTGTTCGGTGGTGCGGGTGTGGGTAAAACTGTAAACATGATGGAGCTGATCCGTAACATCGCGATCGAGCACTCCGGTTATTCCGTGTTTGCAGGCGTGGGTGAGCGTACTCGTGAGGGTAACGACTTCTACCACGAAATGAACGACTCCAACGTACTGGACAAAGTATCCCTGGTTTACGGCCAAATGAATGAGCCACCGGGTAACCGTCTGCGCGTTGCTCTGACCGGTCTGACCATGGCGGAGAAATTCCGTGATGAAGGCCGCGACGTTCTGCTGTTCGTTGACAACATTTACCGTTATACCCTGGCCGGTACCGAAGTGTCCGCACTTCTGGGCCGTATGCCATCTGCGGTAGGTTATCAGCCAACGCTGGCGGAAGAGATGGGCGTTCTGCAAGAACGTATCACCTCTACCAAGACCGGTTCTATCACCTCCGTACAGGCCGTTTACGTTCCTGCGGATGACTTGACTGACCCGTCACCAGCCACCACCTTTGCTCACTTGGATGCAACCGTGGTACTGAGCCGTAATATCGCTTCTCTGGGTATCTACCCGGCCGTTGACCCGCTGGATTCCACCAGCCGTCAGTTGGATCCGCTGGTAGTTGGCCAGGAGCACTACGATGTAGCGCGTGGCGTGCAGTCCATTCTGCAACGCTACCAGGAACTGAAAGATATCATCGCAATCCTGGGTATGGACGAGCTGTCAGAAGATGACAAACTGGTCGTATCCCGTGCGCGTAAAATCCAACGCTTCCTGTCTCAGCCGTTCTTCGTGGCAGAAGTCTTCACCGGTTCTCCGGGCAAGTTCGTATCGCTGAAAGACACCATCCGTGGTTTCAAAGGCATTATGGACGGCGACTATGACCACCTGCCTGAACAAGCGTTCTACATGGTTGGCGCCATTGAAGAAGCAGTGGAAAAAGCCAAGAAACTGTAACGCCTTGAGAGGAGGGTGATATGGCTATGACTTACCATCTGGATGTAGTCAGCGCGGAAAAACATATGTTTTCCGGCCTGGTACAAAAGATCCAGGTGACAGGTAGCGAAGGCGAACTGGGGATTTTCCCTGGCCATGCGCCGCTGCTGACTGCCATCAAGCCTGGCATGGTGCGTATTGTTAAACAACACGGTGAAGAAGAGTTCATCTACCTGTCCGGCGGTATCCTTGAGGTACAACCGAGCGTGGTCACCGTGCTGGCTGACACTGCTATCCGTGGAACGGACCTCGACGAAGCGAGAGCGTTGGAAGCTAAGCGTAAAGCTGAAGAACATATCAACAGCTCTCATGGCGATGTCGACTATGCTCAGGCATCTGCAGAACTGGCGAAAGCGATCGCAAAATTGCGCGTTATCGAGCTCACCAGAAGAACGATGTAATATTTTGGCTCGTTTATAACGCAGTCAAAATTAAGAAAGCGGCCTATTTGGTCGCTTTTTTTTTGCTTTAAAATAAGCATTTCAGCCAGGTTGGCACTGTGGTGTTATAACCGGTTATAGAGACTAAAAATGTCTCCGATCGCCGACAGTTCTGCCAATCTCTGGGCTGTGAGCGTCTTAGCGGCGGCGTGCTTAGTGCCCCATGGTCTGGGCCGGGTTCGTGAAGAGAAATATGTAGTAATATCGTGGCTAAAGGGTTCTACTTTCGTCTATTAAAATGGAGTTATCAGGTTGCTTATGTCTAACAGCACAATGAGTGTGGTGATCCTCGCCGCGGGCAAGGGAACACGCATGTATTCCGATCTTCCCAAGGTGTTACATCCATTAGCCGGTAAGCCCATGGTGCAGCACGTCATTGACGCCGCAATGAAATTGGGCGCGAAAAATGTCCATCTGGTATATGGCCACGGCGGCGATCTGCTGAAAAGTGCGTTGACTGACGGCGCACTGAACTGGGTGTTACAGGCCGAGCAATTGGGTACGGGTCATGCCATGCAACAGGCTGCACCACATTTTGCCGATGACGAAGACGTGCTGATGTTGTACGGCGACGTCCCGCTGATTTCTGTCGATACCTTGCAACGCTTGATGGCCGCGAAGCCACAAGGTGGCATTGGCTTGCTGACGGTGAAACTGGCTGACCCAAGCGGCTACGGCCGTATCGTGCGTGAGAACGATGCAGTTGTGGGGATTGTCGAGCATAAGGACGCCAGCGAAACCCAGCGCCAAATTAATGAAATCAACACCGGTATCCTGGTGGCTAATGGCGGCGATCTAAAACGCTGGCTGGGGATGCTGAAGAACGACAACGCGCAGGGTGAGTTCTACATCACCGATATTATTGCGCTGGCTCATGCTGACGGTAAGAAAATTGAAGCGGTGCACCCATCGCGCCTGAGCGAAGTAGAAGGTGTGAATAACCGCCTGCAGTTGTCGCGGCTTGAACGTATTTATCAGGCAGAACAGTCTGAAAAGTTGTTGTTAGCGGGCGTAATGCTGCTGGATCCGGCGCGTTTTGACCTCCGCGGGGAACTTGTGCACGGTCGTGATATCTCTATTGATGCCAACGTTATTATTGAAGGGTCGGTTAAGCTCGGGGATCGCGTGAAAATCGGTGCCGGCTGCGTGTTGAAAAACTGCGTGATCGGCGATGATTGCGAGATCAGTCCGTACAGCGTGTTGGAAGACGCGGTGTTGGCGGCTGAATGTACCGTGGGTCCTTTTGCTCGCCTGCGTCCTGGGGCTGAGCTGGCTGTCGGTGCTCATGTCGGTAACTTCGTAGAAATGAAAAAGGCGCGCTTGGGCAAAGGCTCAAAAGCAGGTCATTTGAGTTACCTTGGCGACGCCGAGATTGGCGATGATGTAAATATCGGTGCCGGTACCATCACCTGTAACTACGATGGTGCCAACAAGCATAAAACCCTTATTGGCGACGGTGTGTTTGTCGGTTCTGACACCCAACTGGTGGCACCGGTCTCTGTGGGTAAAGGCGCGACGATTGCTGCCGGTACTACAGTAACCCGCGATATCGCTGATGACGAACTGGTGCTGAGCCGCGTCAAGCAGGTGCATATTCAGGGCTGGCAGCGCCCGGTGAAGAAGAAATAACGAGTGTGTTTTGCGTTGGGCTCTGCTTACGAGCCCAATACAAAACATAAAAGTCCTCAATAGATTTTACGTTGCTGCTAGGTGGCAAGAGTGTGAATTCCCAGGAGCTTAGTTCGCTAAGTGACTGGGATGAGCACTCGTAGCCAACAACGCAGCAGCGCGAAAGATGAAGAGGATAATCCCCACCATCTACAGGCTCGGGGAAGCACGGTAATAACCGGCAAAATCAGGTCAAGACATCGAAAGCGCCCTGAAAGGCGTTTAATTAGGAATACAACTGATGTGTGGAATTGTAGGCGCAGTAGCGCAACGTGATATTGCAGAGATTCTGTTGGAAGGGTTACGCCGCCTTGAATACCGTGGCTACGACTCAGCGGGTTTGGCTGTGGTGGATGCGGAAGGGAACGTCAACCGCTTACGCCGCGTAGGCAAAGTGAATAAACTGGCCGAAGCCGCAGAACAACATGAATTGCATGGGGGCACCGGTATTGCTCACACCCGCTGGGCAACGCACGGTGAACCTACCGAAGCTAACGCGCACCCGCATGTTTCTGATTACATTACGGTAGTGCATAACGGCATTATCGAAAACCACGAACCGCTGCGTGAACTGCTGATCGAACGCGGTTATCACTTCAGCTCCGAGACCGACACCGAGGTTATTGCTCACCTGGTGCATTGGGAGCAGCGCCAGGGTGGCACTTTGCTGGAAGTCGTTCAGCGTGTGATCCCTCAGCTGCGCGGCGCTTATGGTACCGTGGTGATGGACAGCCGTGACCCAAGCGTGCTGGTGGCCGCACGTTCCGGAAGCCCGTTGGTTATCGGTCGTGGCGTGGGTGAAAACTTCCTGGCATCCGATCAGTTGGCACTGTTGCCGGTTACCCGCCGTTTTATCTTCCTTGAGGAAGGTGACGTGGTAGAAATGACCCGCCGCTGCGTGAGCATTTTCGATAAGCAGGGCAACGCCGTTGAGCGTCCTGAGATTGAATCCCAGGTGCAGTACGATGCGGGTGATAAAGGCGCTTACCGCCATTACATGCAAAAAGAGATCTATGAACAGCCGCTGGCGTTGAAGAATACCCTTGAAGGGCGTTTCAGCCATGGCCAAATCAACCTGAGCGAGCTGGGCCTGCGTGCCGACGAACTGCTGTCGAAGGTTCAGCACGTGCAAATTATCGCCTGTGGGACGTCTTACCACTCCGGGATGGTTGCGCGTTATTGGTTCGAATCCCTGGCTGGCGTCCCTTGCGACGTCGAAATTGCATCCGAATTCCGTTACCGCAAGTCTGCCGTGCGTCCAGATAGCCTGATCATTACGCTGTCGCAGTCCGGTGAAACCGCCGATACGCTGGCGGCGCTGCGCCTGTCGAAAGAACTGGGGTATCTGGGGTCGCTGGCGGTGTGCAACGTGGCCGGTTCTTCACTGGTGCGTGAGTCCGATTTGGCGCTGATGACCAAAGCCGGTACAGAGATCGGCGTTGCTTCGACCAAAGCCTTCACCACCCAGCTTGCGGTATTGCTGATGCTGGTGGCGCGTTTGGGCCGTCTGAAAGGCATGGCAGAAAGCGTTGAGCATGACATTGTGCATGGCCTGCAGGCGTTGCCGGCACGTATCGAACAGATGCTGTCGATGGATAAGAGCATCGAGGCGCTGGCGGAAGGTTTCTCCGACAAGCATCACGCATTGTTCCTGGGCCGTGGCGATCAGTACCCGATCGCGATGGAAGGGGCGCTGAAGCTGAAAGAGATCTCCTATATTCACGCGGAAGCCTATGCCGCCGGTGAATTGAAACACGGCCCGCTGGCGTTGATCGACGCCGATATGCCAGTGATCGTGGTTGCGCCAAACAACGAACTGCTGGAAAAGCTGAAGTCCAACATTGAAGAAGTGCGCGCGCGCGGCGGCCAGCTGTACGTGTTTGCCGATCAGGACGCCGGTTTCGTCAGCAGCGAAGGCATGACCATCATCCCGTTGCCGCATGTTGAAGAGATCGTGGCTCCTATCTTCTACACCGTGCCGTTGCAGTTGCTCTCTTACCACGTTGCGCTGATCAAAGGCACCGACGTTGACCAGCCGCGTAACCTGGCGAAGTCTGTCACAGTAGAGTAATCCCTCTTTGTTAGACTCTGGAAGCCGGCCGCTGCGCCGGCTTTTTTCATGGCCTAATCAAATATGACAATGATGCGACAGCCGGGATAAAAGTTGTCATATTCAAGCGGATAGATGAGATGTAATGTGTTTTTTTATTGATTAATTATTGCGTGTTTTTCTCTTTAACTGCATGATTTTTATTTGATTACTGTGTTTCTTTTTGCGTTGTAATATAACTGTCATATTTCGTACATTTTACTGTCACCAAACTGTCCTATTTTCCCTCCTGCAGCAATACTTACTCTGATGAAAACGACTCGAAGTCGATTTTTAAATATCCCATTAGGAGGGATTATGAAACTGATGCGTACCACCGTCGCCAGTATTGTGGCAGCGACTTTCTCCCTGACCGCCGTGTCCGCGTTCGCTGCTGCTAGCCTGACCGGTGCAGGTGCGACATTCCCCGCTCCGGTATATGCCAAGTGGGCAGATTCTTATCAGAAAGAAACCGGCAACAAAGTTAACTATCAGGGCATCGGCTCTTCTGGCGGCGTGAAGCAAATCGTTGCCAACACCGTTGACTTTGGTGCTTCTGATGCACCTTTGACTGACGAAAAACTGGCTGCTGATGGCCTGTTCCAGTTCCCTACCGTGATCGGTGGCGTCGTACTGGCGGTGAATATCCCGGGTATCAAATCCGGCGAACTGATTCTGGACGGCAAAACCCTGGGCGATATCTACCTGGGTAACGTGAAGAAATGGAACGACCCGGCGATCACCAAACTGAACCCAGGCGTTAAGCTGCCGGATCAGAACATTGCCGTTGTCCGCCGCGCTGACGGTTCAGGCACTTCGTTCGTGTTCACCAGCTACCTGTCAAAAGCCAACGCACAGTGGAAAGAGAAAATCGGTGCAGGCTCTACCGTTAACTGGCCAACCGGTCTGGGCGGCAAGGGTAACGACGGCATCGCAGCCTTCGTACAACGTCTGCCAGGCTCTATCGGTTACGTTGAATACGCTTACGCCAAGCAAAATAACCTGGCTTACACCAAGCTGATTTCTGCCGACGGCAAAGCCGTTAGCCCAACAGAAGAGAGCTTCAGCGCTGCCGCCAAAGGCGTGGATTGGAGCAAAACCTTCGCTCAGGATCTGACTGACCAGAAAGGCGACAATGTGTGGCCAATCACGTCCACCACCTTCATTCTGGTGCACAAAGAGCAGAAAAACCCAGCTCAGGGCACTGAAGTCCTGAAGTTCTTTGACTGGGCATACAAAACGGGTGCCAAACAGGCTAATGACCTGGATTACGCCACTCTGCCGAAAGAAGTTATCGAGCAGGTGCGTGCAGCATGGAAATCCAACGTAAAAGACAGTTCAGGTAAAGCGCTGTACTAACAACGCAGGGGCGCGTGTTTCAGCGCGCCCCACTCAGTTTTCAGGGTCTAACCCATGTTGGGCCTGCCAGGGTTAAAATAGAGAGTGATCTATGGCTGAGTACAAGCCGACCATTAAAGCACCGAGTAAAAATGGTGACGTTATCTTCAGCGCGCTGGTAAAACTGGCAGCGCTGATTACCCTATTGTTGCTGGGCGGCATTATTGTTTCACTGATCTTTGCCTCCTGGCCGAGCATGCAGAAATTCGGCTTCTCCTTCCTGTGGACAAAAGAGTGGGACGCACCTGCTGAGCAATTCGGTGCATTGGTACCTATCTACGGCACCGTTGTCACCTCACTGATTGCTCTGATTATCGCCGTGCCTGTCAGCTTTGGTATTGCGTTGTTCCTGACCGAGCTGGCACCTAACTGGTTGAGACGCCCACTGGGTATCGCCATTGAATTGCTGGCAGCAATCCCGAGTATTGTCTACGGCATGTGGGGCCTGTTCGTGTTTGCCCCGCTGTTTGCCAAATATTTCCAGACCCCGGTCGGCGACGTTTTGTCGGGTATCCCTATTGTCGGTGAGCTGTTCTCTGGCCCGGCATTCGGTATCGGTATTCTGGCTGCTGGGGTGATCCTGGCGATTATGATTATTCCTTACATCGCCGCGGTAATGCGCGACGTGTTCGAACAAACCCCGGTGATGATGAAAGAGTCGGCCTACGGCATCGGCTGCACCACCTGGGAAGTGATCTGGCGTATCGTGCTGCCATTTACCAAGAATGGTGTGATCGGGGGCGTGATGCTCGGCTTGGGCCGCGCGCTGGGCGAAACGATGGCCGTGACCTTCATCATCGGTAACACCTATCAGCTCGACAGTGCTTCACTGTATATGCCGGGTAACAGCATCACCTCGGCACTGGCCAACGAATTCGCTGAAGCAGAATCAGGGGTGCACACCGCAGCGCTGATGGAGCTGGGGCTGATTCTGTTTGTTATCACCTTTATCGTCCTGGCGCTGTCGAAGTTGATGGTTATGCGTCTGGCCAAGAATGAGGGACGCTAACGTGGCGACTATGGAAATGCAAAACGACCTGGCGCTGTTAGAAAGCCGCCGCAAAATGCAGGCGTGGCGCCGTCAGAAGAACCGATTGGCGCTGTTTTTGTCGATGGCGACCATGGCCTTTGGCCTGTTCTGGCTGGTGTGGATCCTGTTCTCTACCGTGACCAAAGGCATCGATGGCATGTCGCTGGCGTTGTTCACCGAAATGACGCCACCACCGAACACCGCAGGCGGCGGTCTGGCGAACGCCATTGCCGGCAGCGGTCTGCTGATCCTGTGGGCTACCGTGTTCGGTACGCCGCTGGGCATCATGGCTGGCATTTATCTGGCGGAATATGGCCGTAAATCCTGGCTGGCAGAGGTGATCCGTTTTATTAACGACATTCTGCTATCAGCCCCGTCGATCGTCGTGGGCCTGTTCGTGTACACCATCGTGGTGGCGAAGATGCAACACTTCTCCGGCTGGGCTGGGATCATCGCGCTGGCGCTGTTGCAGGTGCCGATCGTTATCCGAACTACCGAGAATATGCTGAAGCTGGTACCGGATACGCTGCGTGAGGCTGCCTACGCGCTGGGTACGCCGAAATGGCGCATGATTTCCGCCATCACGTTGAAAGCGTCGGTTTCCGGCATCATCACCGGTGTGCTGCTGGCGATTGCGCGTATTGCCGGGGAAACAGCACCGCTGCTGTTTACCTCGCTGTCGAATCAGTTCTGGAGCACAGACCTGATGCAGCCGATCGCCAACTTACCGGTGACTATTTTCAAATTCGCCATGAGCCCGTTTGCCGAATGGCAAGAGCTGGCCTGGGCAGGGGTGCTGTTGATTACCCTGTGCGTACTGCTACTGAATATCTTGGCGCGTGTGGTTTTCGCCAAGCAAAAGCATTCATAAAATTTTGAGCGCTGCCATGGCGGCGCTGATGAAAAGAGAGAAGTCTTGATGAGTATGGTTACTGACGCTTCCAGCAGCAAAATTCAGGTACGCGATCTGAACTTCTACTATGGCAAATTCCATGCGCTGAAAAACATCACGCTGGATATCGCCAAAAACAAGGTCACCGCGTTTATCGGTCCGTCCGGCTGCGGCAAATCTACCCTGCTGCGCACCTTCAACAAGATGTATCAGTTATACCCCGAGCAGCGTGCTGAAGGCGGCATCCTGCTGGATGGGCAAAATATTCTGACGGATAACTCGGATATCGCCCTGCTGCGCGCCAAGGTTGGCATGGTGTTCCAGAAACCGACACCGTTCCCAATGTCGATTTACGACAATATCGCCTTCGGTGTACGTCTGTTTGAAAAGCTCTCGCGTGCCGATATGGATGAGCGCGTGCAATGGGCTCTGACCAAGGCAGCGCTGTGGAACGAGACCAAAGACAAGCTGCACCAGAGCGGTTATAGCCTGTCTGGTGGCCAGCAACAGCGTTTGTGCATCGCCCGCGGGATTGCTATTCGCCCTGACGTCTTATTGCTGGACGAACCCTGCTCGGCGCTGGATCCGATTTCCACCGGTAAAATTGAAGAGCTGATCAGCGAGCTGAAGTCTGACTACACCGTGGTGATCGTCACTCACAACATGCAGCAGGCCGCGCGTTGTTCTGATTCCACGGCATTTATGTATCTGGGCGAACTGATCGAGTTCAGTGATACTGATACCCTGTTCACCGCGCCACAGAAAAAACAGACCGAAGACTACATCACTGGCCGTTATGGTTGATAGGATGCATCATGGATAACCTGAATTTAAATAAACACATTTCCGGCCAGTTCAACGCAGAACTTGAGCACATCCGTACCCAGGTGTTGACCATGGGTGGGCTGGTGGAACAGCAACTGACTGACGCCATTACCGCGATGCATAACCAGGACGGTGAGTTGGCCAAGCGGGTGATCGAAGGCGATGCCAAGGTCAATATGATGGAAGTGGCAATCGATGAGGCCTGTGTGCGCATCATTGCCAAACGCCAGCCGACCGCCAGCGACCTGCGTTTGGTGATGGCGATCATCAAAACTATCTCTGAGCTGGAGCGTATCGGCGATGTGGCAGACAAAATCTGTCGCACGGCACTGGAGAAATTCTCGCACCAGCACCAGCCTCTGCTGGTCAGTCTGGAGTCTCTTGGCCGCCATACCGTGCAGATGTTGCATGATGTGCTGGATGCCTTTGCGCGTATGGATCTGGACGAAGCGATCCGAATTTATCGCGAAGACAGAAAAGTCGATCAGGAATATGAAGGCATTGTACGCCAGTTAATGACTTATATGATGGAAGACACACGCACCATTCCAAGCGTGCTGACTGCATTGTTCTGCGCACGTTCTATTGAGCGTATCGGTGACCGTTGCCAGAATATTTGCGAATTCATCTTCTACTTCGTGAAAGGCCAGGACTTCCGCCATATTGGTGGTGATGCCTTGGAAAAACTGTTGTCTTCCGACGGTACAGACGAGAAAAAAGAGTAATTCTCTTCGCGAGTTACCCTATAAAGGCGCAGAAAACTGCGCCTTTATGCCGTTTAAAACCCTTAAATACAAAATGGTTATAAATATAGCTTTTTATATTATTTCCTGACCTAAGTGGGTCTTGCTAGCGTAGCAGCCAGCAGGACATCAACCCCTTAGGAGCTTCCCATGAAACATCGCGTTTTGGCCTTAACGCTATTAGCCAGCTTGACCAGCCTCGCTACCGGTGCCGCGCATGCGGACAAACTCGACGACATCAAGAAAGCTGGCGTAGTGCGTATCGCGGTATTCGACAGTAACCCGCCGTTCGGTTATATCGATCCGCAAACTAAAAAGCTGGTGGGTTATGACGTTGATGTGGCCGATGCGATTGGTAAAGCGCTGGGTGTAAAGGTGGAGTTGCGTGCCACCAATCCAGCTAACCGTATTCCTTTATTGGTCTCGAAAAAGGTCGATCTGATCGCCGCCAACTTCACCATTACCGATGAGCGCGCCAAGGAAGTGAACTTCAGCGTGCCCTATTTTGCTACCGGCCAGAAATTTATTGCCCATAAAGGCGTGCTGAAAACCCCGGAAGATATCAAAAAACTGCGTATCGGTGCGGACAAGGGGACAGTGCAGGAAATCACGCTGCGTGAGCATTATCCAACGGCGAAAGTGATCTCCTACGATGACACCCCGCTGGCGTTCGTTGCGTTGCGTAACGGCAACGTGCAGGCAATCACCCAGGATGACGCCAAGCTGGTGGGCCTGTTAGGCAACCTGCCGGCCGCGCAGAAAGCGGACTTCGAAATCTCCCCGTTCAGCATTACCAAAGAGTACCAGGGCGTCGGTATTCCAAAAGGGGAAGATCGCCTGACGGCCACGGTTAACGACACGCTGATCGCGCTGGAAAAAGACGGCGAAGCGGTGAAGATCTACGATCGCTGGTTCGGCCCGGAAACCAAAACCGCACAACCGCGCGGCGATTTCAAAATCGCGCCGTTGGATCAACAGCCGAAGGCCTGATTTTTTGCGGGGCTGAGATCTGTTTGTAGGGGCGCAGCTTGCTGCGCCCCTGACGCATTTTGTAAGACAAGGATTGACCATGAATCTGGACTGGTTGCTGGCGCCGCAATACCTAAACTGGCTGTGGCAGGGTTTTCTGTTGACGCTGTGGCTTTCTGCCTGTGCGAGCCTGGCCGCCACGTTGTTGGGTTTTTTACTGACGACGATGCGTGACAGCCACCTGCGCCCATTGCGATGGCTGGCGATGGGCTACAGTTCGTTGTTTCGCAATACGCCGCTTCTGGTACAGCTGTTCTTCTGGTATTTCGCCGCCGGGCAGATCCTGCCTTCAGCCACGATGCAATGGCTTAACACCTCACATCACATTGGCCCGCTTGAATGGCCGTCGTTTGAATTTCTTGCCGGTTTCTTTGGCCTGACGTTGTACTCCAGCGCCTTTATCGCCGAAGAGATCCGATCCGGTATTCGTGGCGTTGCCAGTGGGCAAAAATATGCGGCCAATGCGCTGGGATTAACCGGCTGGCAGGCTATGCGTTATGTGGTGTTGCCGCAGGCGCTAAACATCGCCATGCCGCCGCTGCTGGGTCAGTATATGAACGTGATAAAGAACTCCTCGTTGACGATGGCGATCGGCGTGGCCGAACTGTCGTATGCTTCGCGTCAGGTGGAAACCGAGACACTACGCACCTTCCAGGCATTTGGTGTGGCGACGGTGTTGTACATCGCCATCATTGCGTTACTGGAAGGCTGGGGAATGTGGCGACAGCAGCGCAAGCCGCTGAGGGGGCATTAAGATGGATTTCAGCATTATTCATGACAACCTGGGCTATCTGCTGTGGGGAACCTGGCCCGACGGGCCATTGGGCGGTGCGGCGCTGACGCTGGCGATCAGTCTGATGGCCGGTGTGGCCTCGGCCATTTTCGGCACGCTGCTGGGGGTGGCATTGGCAATGTCGCGCGGTGTGGCGGCTGGCTTGCTGGCGGCGGTGTTGGGTTTCTTCCGCGCCATCCCGGTGATCATGCTGATTTTCTGGACCTATTTCTTATTGCCGATGGTGTTTGGCGTCGATATCCCGGAAATCACCACCGTGGTATGCGCGCTGGCGCTGATCGCCTCCGCGTATTTGGCCCATGCGGTGAAGGCCGGCATTGTCGCTATCGGCGTTGGGCAGTGGCAAGCCGGCTTGTCACTGGGGCTGACCCGTTGGCAAACACTGCGCATGATCGTGCTGCCGCAGGCGCTGCGTATGATGGTGCCGTCGTTTATCAACCAATGGATTTCGCTGATCAAAGACACCTCCCTGGCTTATATCGTCGGCGTCGGAGAACTGACCTTCCTGGCGACTCAGGTCAATAACCGCAGCATGGTGTACCCGATGGAAGTGTTTCTGTTTGTCGCATTGGTGTACTTCGTGTTTTGTCTGGCGCTGGATTTGCTGGCCAATGCGGCCAACCGCCGTTTCAGCCCACAGACCCGAGCGCTGAAACGGTCATGGCGCTGGTGGCGTAATAAGCCACCGCTACCGGCCAGTTAATCTGCCGTTAGCTGCCACCCCCGCTCGCGCCACAGCGCAGGCAGCTGTGCCAGATCGTCGAATACGGTAACCAGCGGGTGGTTGATCGGTTTATTGTGCGGATCGGCGCAGAAGTAAAATACCGGGATCCCCGCAGCGATCCCGGCCTGGGCGCCAGCGGCGGAATCGTCGATCAGAATGCAACGCTCGACCGGTACCTGCATTTTTTCTGCCGCGTGGAATACGATGGCTGGGTCTGGTTTCCAGCGTTGAATATCATAGCCGCTGAACAACCGGTCATCAAAATAGTGCAGCATATCGGTCAGACCGAGCGAGTGTTGCATTTTACTGACCGGGCCATTGGATACGGTGCAGATAGGCACTGTTACTTGTGCCAGCAGTTCACGAGCCCCGGCAATCTGCTGCAGTTCACTGTCGAATAGACGGGCTACTTCTTGGCGGTATAAGGGTTCCAGCTCTTCCTTTGCCAGATTGATGCCATGTTCTGCATTAACCTGTTCGATAATTTCGTACAGCTTCACCCCTTTGAATTTTCTGAACACCTCGTCCAGCGACAGATATATACCGTAGTGAGCAAACATGTGCACATAGGCTTTGCTGCATATCACTTCACTGTCTACCAGCGTGCCGTCACAATCAAACAAAATACAGTCAACCTGGTTCATCAGCGTCATGTCCTTTAATTAAGCAGCGATAGTGCCACTTTACCCAGATCGGGTGCGATTGCGACATCAGAATCCCGGTTTGCCTATCAATTTCAGTAAATACAATCTGTTGAGGGTTATAGCCGTAAAGACGGCGAAAAAAATCTGTGAGCGGCGTCAAAACCCCTACTTTTTGTTATAGGATAGCCGGCGACTCTCCATTCCCTTCTTCGGAATTCTGATAATGAGCAAACCAGTATCTGGCCTTGACGTTGAGCAAGGCTTGCTTGGGCGCGTGTTTAAACTCAAGCAACATGGAACTACGGCGCGTACGGAAACGATTGCCGGTATTACGACCTTTTTGACTATGGTGTATATCGTGTTCGTTAACCCCCAAATTCTGGGCGCGGCGGGCATGGATACGCAGGCCGTGTTTGTCACAACCTGTCTGATTGCCGCTTTCGGCAGTATTTTGATGGGCTTGCTGGCAAACCTGCCGGTTGCGCTGGCACCCGCGATGGGCCTCAATGCGTTCTTCGCCTTTGTGGTCGTGGGTGCAATGGGCATTTCATGGCAGGTTGGCATGGGAGCCATTTTCTGGGGCGCGGTCGGTTTACTGTTGCTGACTATTTTCCGTATCCGCTATTGGATGATTGCCAATATTCCCATGAGCCTGCGGGTGGGGATTACCAGTGGTATCGGCCTGTTTATCGGCATGATGGGGCTGAAAAATGCCGGTATCGTGGTGGCTAATCCGGACACGCTGGTGACCATAGGCAGCCTGACCTCGCACAACGTGCTGTTAGGTGCGCTGGGCTTCTTTATCATCGCTGTGCTGTCTTCGCGTAACTTCCACGCGGCGGTGCTGGTTTCTATCGTGGTGACAACCCTGATCGGTTGGGCATTGGGTGATGTGAAATACGGCGGTCTGTTCTCCATGCCACCGAACATAACTTCGGTCGTGGGTCAGGTTGATCTGGCAGGCGCGCTGAACATTGGTCTGGCAGGGGTCATTTTCTCCTTCATGCTGGTAAACCTGTTCGACTCCTCCGGTACTCTGATCGGGGTGACTGACAAGGCTGGGCTGACCGATGACAAAGGCAAGTTCCCGCGCATGAAGCAGGCACTGTATGTTGATAGTATCAGCTCGGTAGCAGGTTCGTTTGTCGGCACGTCTTCCGTTACAGCCTACATTGAAAGTTCCGCCGGGGTTTCTGTCGGTGGCCGTACCGGCCTGACCGCAGTGGTGACCGGTATCTTGTTCCTGTTGGTGATTTTCCTGTCACCGCTGGCGGGTATGGTTCCGGCTTATGCCGCTGCCGGTGCGCTGATCTACGTTGGCGTACTGATGACATCCAGCCTGGCACGGGTGAAGTGGGATGACCTGACCGAAGCCGTACCGGCGTTTGTTACTGCGGTGATGATGCCGTTCAGTTTCTCGATTACCGAAGGTATCGCACTCGGTTTTATTTCGTACTGTGTGATGAAATTGGGTACCGGCCGCTGGCGTGAAATCAGCCCATGCGTGGTCGTTGTCGCGCTGTTGTTTGTGCTGAAGATTGTCTTTGTCGACGGACATTGATGCCACCGGGGCCGACAAGCGTCGGCCCCGGTGTTCTATGCGTCAGGCGTTGCATCCGGCGCCTGATTCAGTAGCCACTGTAATGGCCGTTTGAAGCGTGCCTGCCAGCCCGCGTCTGGGTTCTCTCCCTGCGCAAAATGCAGTGCCTCAACCTGATTATCTTCGCTGAACAGATTGGCAAAGTGCATTGCCAGCGCTTGATCGCTAAATTTTTGCCGATCGTAATACGCCACCACCATCCGTTTATTTTTCGCCAGAGATTGCTGTGCCTGTTTGATCTCGCCCTGAGGCGCAATTAACAGAGCACCAGCATAATGCTGTGGGTACTTGGCTAACAGATTGGCGGCATGCAGCGCTCCCTGGCCACGAGCGCTCAGATAGACCTGTTGTGGGTTGAGTTTTAATTCCGCTATTAACGGTTGCAGCGCCCGCTGAATGGCGCTTTGGGTGCTCTCGTCACTGTAATTCGACCAGCGGAAACTGTTTTCCGACAGCATCTGGGTGCCGTTGATTTCAATATAGGCGACGCCCATCTCACTAAACAGCACGCGCTCCTCGGGAGATATACCGGCACTTTTGCCATAGGCATGCAGATATACCACCGTTGGCCAGCCTTCGGGGGGCGGTGTGCCAGCCGGAATGGCGTAGCTGGCTTTGCCTTCAAACCAATGCGCATGCTGCAGATAGCGGGCCTTGGTAACGGCCAAGATCGACTGATAGGTGCTGCTGTGTTGAATACTATTGAAGGCGTCGTCTTCCAGCAGATTGTAGTAATACCATAATCCGCGATCGGCGCTCAGCTGCAGGTACCGCTCTGCCAGTTCGGTTTGGCCTTTTTCCGCTGACGAAGCCGCCAGCTGGTAGGGGGCCCAGATGTTGCGACCGTCTTCTCGCATGAGCGTCAGATATAACGACATGGCTGCGATCTTTTTATCTTCCTGATTCTGAGCCGTGCGCGACAGTTGAGCATTGAGTGGGCTATGTACCGGCAGCGCGATGGGCTCTTCTCCGGCGGGGTAGCGCATTTCTGTGGCTAATAATGGTCTGGTGATGAAAGCCAGTAATATGGCTAAAATGAAAAAATACATAATGTAATGACTTTATTTTTAATGGGTTGGCAATGGTTCTCTCATTGGCGTGACGCCCCCATTCGGCTTTCTGCTGAGGGCGTCAAAAAACATTTACTCCACGCGGCGGATATAATCGCTGAACGCGGAGAGCTGCCCGGTCAGGAAGTCCAGCGTACCTTGGTCGATCAATTCACCTGCCTGAGCATCCACTTTATTTTGGATCACGCCACCCATAAATTCCGGCTTATTCATCACCATGGCATCAAGGAATACCAGAATCTGGCGCAGGTGATACTGGCATCGTGCGCCGCCAATAGGCCCCATGGAACTGGTCTGAATGGCCACTGGTTTACCGGCTAAGGGTTGATTTGGCAGACGAGAAAGCCAGTCGATAGCGTTTTTTAATCCGCCTGGCACAGAGTAGTTATATTCCGGGGTTACGATGATAACGCCGTCAGCCTGACGAATTTGCTCGGCAATGGCTTCCACCGTAGCAGGGAAACCCTCTTCCTGTTGCATATCGGCATCATATAACGGGATATCACGGATTGAAGGAAGCGCTTCAATGGTGACGCCTTGTGGCGCAAGGCTTGGCAGCGCGTGCGCAACCATCGCGTTGTACGAACCTTTGCGCAAACTACCGAGCAGAGTGACGATTTTTAATGCTTGGTCTGACATGGTGACTCTCCCTTTCGAATGAACAGATTCAGCTTAGAACACCTGAAGATAGTAGGGCAAAGCGTGCGGAGAGAATAGACGATTTCTGAATATTTAGCTGACTTTACATTTTTATTAAGAAATTTATGTGGTAAAGAAAGTTTTATCTTGGTTTTTGCGCTATTTACGCCCTTTTTAACCAGGCGTCGCCAGGCTGGTCAGTTTGACGAAGCGCGTTGAAACGGCTGGGTTGCGCGGTGATATCTCGCCGTCTTTTTGCAGGCCCTGCTGTTCTGCATATTGCCAACACACCAAGCGTTCCAAGCCGGGAGTGTGGGCACAGGCCCAGCTCAGGTACTCATCGGCGTCGCTCATCACATGGACATCTGGTGTAGTGCTGGAACGCAGGTGGCCGGAAAAAGGATGCAGACGTAGGGTTGATTGGCCGCTGTTGCCCTGGCCGGAAAGTTTCAGCACGCTCTGGCGGATGCTCCACAGTTGCGTTTCTGCCTCCAGTCTATCGTACTGTGCGCTTATCCAGGCACTTTCCGCCGGTGTAAGATATTGGTGCTGAAGCTCTTTATGTTGCCCGCCGCGTGCGCGCATCACTTCAATATCCAGGCCAACCCTGCCTTCTTCGCTGAGTAAAACTCCCACCGTATTGCTGGCATAGGCCAGACTGAAATCGGGCAGATGATTGTCGATAAAACAAGGACGTCCGGTGGGGGTAGTGGCAATAGGAGGGAGTGTCGGTAGCCCGTAAAGATAAAACATCATTTCTGCGAGCAGAACACGCCCTTGCAGGAATCTCTGGCGGCGTTTAACGGAAAAAGCAGTAGCTGCAGCAATCACGTCGGTGGGGAGTCTACGGGTATCCAATACGGTGGATGTGGGGATCCATCGGGCAAAATGACACGCCATTATTCACTCCATGACAGAGGGTTCACTGAAAATGCTGGGGGATTAGATTAAGCATAAGCCTAGGATTTATCATCAAAAAACAGTATGCGTTTTATCCTATTTATTGGTTTTTGCTATGTATTTTCCCGTGAGGAAAGAGGGCGGAGGCCATGAGGGGCCGCCGGCGGAGACGGTATTTATTCCAGAACGAAAGTCTCTCCCGTTGCTGGCGCAATCACTTCCGGCAGCCATAGCCGGCCCCATGCACCGGTACAATGGCATCCCATTAATTTTTCCGGTTTTTGCTGGTTTAGAAACCGTCTGACCTGCCATATTGTGTGCGGTGACGCACAGCGCAGATGAAAACCGCCGATCAGCGCATGGATCTGATTTATCCCGGTGATTTTTTGGCAGTGACGAACGATGTTAACGATCCCCCGATGTCCGCAGCCTGTAATGATCACCAATCCGCGGTCAGATTTATAAATCAGTACACCTTCGTCTATCACGTAATCCACAGACTCCGTTTTGCCACTGAGCACACCATAGGCCTGCGGTTGGGTAACCGAGATTTCCCCTGACCATATAAAGCGCTCGCTGATATGCAGAGGTTCACTGCTGTATTCCATGTGATGGCGTGAGTAATCAATATTCAGTGATAATTTTTTGATTTTCCTGGTATATCCAAGAAATGTTACCGCTGAGTGGCGTTCATTGGCTATGTGCGGGTGGCAGATGATGCGACTGTTATCGGGTAACCAGGGTACGCCACCGCAGTGGTCGTAGTGGCCGTGTGAAAGCACCGTTGCGGTCATTCGGGAGAGGTCGACGCCCATTTGCGTCGCGTTATGCAGAAAACTGCCATCGGGGCCGGTATCGAACAAAACCGCGTCTGTTTCATCCTGGATCCACAGGCTCAACCCGGCTTTCGCTTTTAGCGATTTGTCTACGCCAGCGGCACGCCGGTTTTCCAGTAATACCTTGATGGTTAACGGCATGTTCGCTCTTTCCTGAGAGGGGATCCTTTATTGCTCAGTATATAGCGCTTATTCTAAAGGGGCTGTGACATATCGCGCAGACATTATGCGATAAGCCAACGGTGGAACAGGCGGCAGTGCGTCGCCTGCTCCGATCGTTAATACCTGCGGTTTTTTACTTACCGATACAGAAGCTGGAGAAAATGCGTCCCAGCAGATCATCAGAGGTAAATTCACCGGTGATTTCACTCAACGCCTGCTGTGCCAGGCGCAATTCTTCGGCCAACAGCTCCCCCGCGTAAGCGCTCACTAACTGTTCTTTACCCTCTACCAGATGCTGTGCCGCTTGTTCTAGCGCCTGCAGATGGCGACGGCGCGCCAGGAAGCCACCTTCCATATTGCTGGTGAAGCCCATGCTTTGCTTCAGGTGATCACGTAGCAGATCGATACCTTCACCGGTACGCGCCGACAGGCGAATAAGCGAATGGCCGTTTACTTCGGTCATACCCAAGGTTTCACCCGTGATGTCGGCTTTATTGCGCACAACGGTAATGGGCAGGCGGTGTGGCAGACGCGCCATAAATTCAGGCCAGATCTCTACCGGCTCGGTAGCGGTGGTGGTCGTACCATCGACCATAAACAAGACGCGGTCTGCCTGTTCGATCTCGTTCCATGCACGTTCGATACCGATACGCTCAACTTCATCACTGGCTTCACGCAGACCGGCGGTGTCTATGATATGCAGCGGCATGCCGTCGATGTGAATATGTTCGCGCAGTACATCGCGTGTGGTACCGGCGATATCGGTGACGATCGCGGCTTCACGGCCAGCTAATGCGTTCAGCAGGCTGGATTTGCCCGCGTTTGGTCGCCCCGCAATGACCACTTTCATGCCTTCACGCAGCAGACTGCCTTGGCGTGCTTCGGCACGTACGCTGTCCAGGTCGGCCATGACGCCGTTGAGTTGCGCTTCGATCTTACCGTCAGACAGGAAGTCGATTTCTTCATCAGGGAAGTCGATTGCAGCTTCCACATAGATTCGCAGGTGAGTGAGTGCTTCCACAAGCTGGTGGATACGGGTAGAAAATGCCCCTTGCAACGAGTTCATTGCTGAACGTGCTGCTTGCTCTGAGCTGGCGTCGATCAGGTCGGCAATTGCCTCCGCCTGTGCCAGATCGAGTTTGTCGTTGAGGAATGCGCGCTCGGAGAACTCCCCGGGCCGTGCGATACGCACGTCAGGCAACGCCAGTACACGTTTTAGCAGCAGATCGAGAATAACCGGTCCACCGTGGCCTTGCAGTTCCAGCACGTCTTCACCGGTAAACGAATGGGGGCCAGGGAACCACAATGCAATGCCCTGATCCAACGTCGCCCCATCGGCATCACGGAATGGCAGATAATCGGCGTAACGCGGCTTGGGCAGTTTGCCGAGCAGCGCTTGGGCGACATCTTTGGCGCCACGGCCGGAAATGCGCAAAATGCCGACGCCGCCGCGTCCCGGCGGGGTGGCTTGGGCTACGATGGTATCGGTAGTGCTCATATACCCTTTATCCTTCAAGTTGCAGCGGTGTTGGCTGCCTTCTCTTACCCCGGTAACCTGGCTTACCAGGCTCTCGGGGACGCGTTCCGTTGCCGCCAACCTGCAAGCTTTAGCGCTGTCGGGTAACGCGGCTCTGACAATTCAATATGCAAAAAGGCGGTCTTAATGACCGCCTCTTGGTGTTACTGCAAGGGTTCGGCATGCCGAACCCCTACAATACGCTTAGGTTTTTTTCTTGTCGCGGCTGTGTAAGCCACGTTTTTCCAGACCGCGGTAAATCAACTGCTGCTGGAGGATGGTCACCAGGTTACTGACGATGTAGTACAGCACCAGACCAGACGGGAACCACAGGAAGAACACTGTGAAGATTACCGGCATAAAGGTCATGATTTTTTGCTGCATCGGGTCAGTCACGGTGGTCGGCGACATCTTCTGGATGAAGAACATCGTCACGCCCATCAGGATTGGCAAGATGTAGTACGGGTCTTGCGCCGACAGGTCATGGATCCACAGGGCGAACGGCGCATGACGCAGCTCAACGGAACCCATCAACATGTAGTACAGCGCCAGGAAGATTGGCATCTGGATAACCAGCGGCAGACAACCCCCCAACGGGTTCACTTTCTCAGACTTGTACAGCGCCATCATTTCTTGGCTCATGCGCTGTTTGTCATCACCAATACGCTCACGCATCGCCTGCAATTTTGGCTGCAGCATGCGCATTTTTGCCATCGAGGTGTACTGCGCTTTGGTCAGCGGGTACATGATGCCACGCACGATGAAGGTGATGATGATAATTGAGAAGCCCCAGTTACCGATAAAGCCGTGGATGAACTTCAACAGTTTGAACAGCGGCTGGGAGATGAACCACAACCAACCGTAATCTACGGTGAGATCCAGATGCGGTGCCAGCTGGGCCATCTGATCTTGCAGTTCTGGGCCAACCCACAGGGTCGCATTCAGTTGTTGCTGCGCACCAGGCTGTACCACTACCGGCGTAGATTTGAAGCCGATGGTAGACAGGTTATCGCCAGGCTTGGCGGTATAGAAGGTGTTGCTACCCTGCGTTGCCGGTACCCAAGCCGTGGCGAAGTACTGTTGCAGCATCGCAACCCAACCGCCTTGCGTGGTGACACTCAGGTTCTCGTCCTTATCGAACGCGTACTTCTGGTATTTGTCATCGCTGGATGAATACGCCGCACCACGGAAGGTGTGCAGAGCGAAGTTGTTGCTGCCGGTGTCACGGTGCTTAGGCAGCTCAGTCGTCTGCTTCAGTTGGCCGAACAGGGTCAGTTCCAGCGGAGTTGTGCCTTTGTTGTCAACGTTGTAGTCAACGCCAACTGCGTAATGGTTACGCTTGAGCACGAAAGTCTTGGTGTAGATCGCACCGTCTTTACCGGTAAAGGTCAGCGGAATGCGCAGCTCATCCTGGCCTTCTGGCAGGGTGTAGCTGTCCTGCGCCGCCTGGAACAGAGGACGTTCGCCGTTTGCCGGGTTATCCGGACCGTTTCTGCCAGTCAGGCCGCTTTGCGCCTGGTAAACAAATGACGGTGTGGTTTCCAGCAGCTGGAATGGCGTCGATGAACCCAGAGTGTCCGGGTAGGCCAACAGTTTAGCCTGCTCGATATCACCACCACGGGTGTTGATGGTCAGCGACAGCACGTCAGTGTTAACGGTAATCAGTTTACCCTGGCCACTGGCTGGAACTGCTGAGCTTGCGGCATCACCGGTAGCAGTGTTCGAAGTCTGTTGCGTGGTCTGAGCGACTGGTTGCGGAGCATTGTCCGTTTGCCAGGCTTGCCAGATCATGAAAGACACGAACAGCAGAGCGATGAGGAGAAGATTGCGTTGCGAATCCATCGTTAGTGTTCTCTGTTATCGTCGGGTTTCGGCGGCACGGGATCATCGCCACCTGGGTTCAAAGGGTGGCATTTTAATACGCGTTTCAATGCTAACCAACTGCCTTTTATCATGCCAAACCTGCTTAATGCCTCAATTGCGTAATGAGAGCATGTCGGCTGGAAGCGGCAACGAGGCCCAAGCAGCGGACTGATGACGAGCTGGTAAGCTCGCACCAGCCCGATCAGGATGCGGGAGCCTGGCGACAGTGGCGACGCCATAATTTTTCCAAAGCTTCCGTCAGCGCGCGGTTATCCAAATCCGCTATCCCTTTTTTGGCCACTACGACAAAATCCATCGCCGGTAACTCGTGCTGACGTAAACGGAAGCTTTCGCGGGTTAGGCGTTTTATCCGATTGCGTTCATGCGCGCGTTTGACGTGTTTTTTGGCGACAGTAAGACCGATGCGGGGATGCCCCAGCTGGTTCAGGCGGCCGAGGATGGTGATTTGCGGCGTGCCAGCCCGTTGTGGCTGCTGGAAGACGAAAGTGAAGTGAGTGGGAGTTAACAAACGTAACTCCCTGGGAAAAGCGAGCTTAACCACTCAGCGGGTTAGCTTTTATTACTTAGAAACAGTCAGACGAGAACGGCCTTTCGCACGACGGCGGGCCAGAACTTGACGACCATTTTTGGTGGCCATACGAGCACGGAAACCGTGGCTACGGTTACGCTTCAATACGGACGGTTGGAAAGTGCGTTTCATGGCGATTTCTACCTAAACTTAAAATAATTACTGATCAGTAAACGCGTTTGGCTACTCGGCGTGAAGACGACCGACGCCTCAATCGCAATATATAAAGAGGCGGGATTGTAATAATTGTACAGTCCTGAGTCAATTCACATTGCGCTAGCCTACCTGGTTGTCTGCCAATTCGGAGTAAAATCCGGTCTTGGCCCGTGGTCACCGCAGAATCCTGTCCGGTTAATGACTCACCATTAAGGAACCAGGTACACACGTAGGGCGAAGATTATACGGACTCAGGGGTAAATCGCAAGGATCCCGATGCGATCCTTAGCGTGAAAACCCAGGATCCGGCGTGGATAACAGGGTATAACCGGTTGACAATGTAAAAAATACCGTTACTCACACGGTATTTTGCCTGCAATTTAGCGTGACTGGCGAAAAGATCGCCGCAGGCCGGGGCCTGTGGATAAAATGGATCTAATCTGTGATGAAGGGGAGGATCTCTTGCGCGGATTGCGCTATGATCCGTCATTCCGATCGCGATCTCTCAAGCGGGGATCGTGAGGGACATAAACCGTGAAAGGCGGTTCGCATCCCCCACAGGCAAACTGCCGATGCCGGGTATGTGTCAAAAATCATGAGTTATAAAAAAGTAGCCTGATTCTTTTCTTTTATTGATCTTGTTCGAGTGGAGTCCGCCGTGTCACTTTCGCTTTGGCAGCAGTGTCTTGCCCGATTGCAGGATGAGTTACCTGCCACAGAATTTAGTATGTGGATACGCCCATTGCAGGCGGAACTGAGTGACAACACCCTGGCGCTTTATGCGCCAAATCGTTTTGTGCTGGATTGGGTTCGCGATAAGTACTTAAACAATATCAATGGCCTGTTAAATGATTTCTGCGGTACGGATGCGCCATTGCTGCGTTTTGAAGTGGGCAGCAAACCGCTTTCCCAAATCATCAGCCAAACCGTCACCGCCAGTGTTAGCGCCCCGAGTGCACCCGTGGTGCGCGTTGCTGCGCCTACCCGCCCAAGCTGGGACAACGCGGCACCGCAGCCGGAGCTTTCTTACCGTTCCAACGTTAACCCAAAGCATACCTTTGATAACTTTGTTGAAGGTAAATCCAACCAGTTGGCGCGCGCGGCGGCTCGCCAGGTTGCGGATAACCCAGGCGGCGCCTATAACCCGTTGTTCCTTTATGGTGGCACCGGTCTGGGTAAAACCCACCTGTTGCACGCGGTTGGCAACGGCATCATGGCGCGCAAAGCTAACGCCAAAGTGGTCTACATGCACTCTGAACGCTTTGTGCAAGACATGGTCAAAGCGTTGCAGAACAATGCCATTGAAGAATTTAAGCGTTATTACCGTTCGGTCGATGCGCTGCTGATCGATGACATACAATTTTTTGCCAATAAAGAGCGTTCGCAGGAAGAGTTCTTCCATACCTTTAACGCGCTGTTAGAAGGCAATCAGCAGATTATCCTGACGTCGGACCGTTATCCTAAAGAGATTAACGGGGTGGAAGACCGTCTGAAATCCCGCTTCGGTTGGGGATTAACGGTAGCCATCGAACCGCCGGAGCTGGAAACCCGCGTAGCGATCCTGATGAAAAAGGCTGACGAAAACAATATCCGTCTGCCAGGAGAAGTGGCGTTCTTTATCGCCAAGCGCCTGCGTTCCAACGTGCGTGAGCTCGAAGGGGCGTTGAACCGCGTGATCGCCAACGCAAACTTTACCGGACGTGCCATTACCATTGATTTCGTGCGTGAAGCGCTGCGCGATCTACTGGCACTGCAAGAAAAGTTGGTCACCATCGATAATATTCAAAAGACGGTGGCGGAATACTATAAAATTAAAATCGCAGATTTGTTGTCCAAGCGGCGCTCGCGTTCCGTTGCCCGTCCACGTCAAATGGCGATGGCGTTAGCGAAAGAACTCACCAACCACAGCCTGCCAGAAATCGGCGATGCGTTTGGTGGCCGCGACCATACCACGGTGTTGCACGCCTGCCGGAAGATCGAGCAGTTGCGTGAGGAAAGTCACGACATCAAAGAAGATTTCTCCAATTTAATCAGAACATTATCTTCCTAGCGCTATGAAATTTATCGTTGAACGTGAGCATCTGCTAAAACCGCTGCAACAGGTGAGCAGCCCGCTGGGCGGCCGCCCAACGCTGCCTATTCTGGGTAACCTGCTGTTGCAGGTCACAGAAGGCTGCCTGCTGTTGACCGGCACCGATCTGGAGATGGAGATGGTGGCGCGCGTTGCCCTGTCCCAACCTCATGAAGCGGGCGCGACTACCGTCCCCGCGCGTAAATTATTTGATATCTGCCGTGGTTTGCCTGAAGGGGCTGAGATCACTGTGACGTTGGAAGGCGAGCGTATGCTGGTGCGTTCTGGCCGCAGTCGCTTCTCCCTTTCTACGCTGCCGGCGGTAGATTTCCCGAACCTGGACGATTGGCAGAGCGAAGTTGAATTCTCTCTGCCGCAGGCGACCCTTAAGCGCCTGATCGAAGCCACGCAGTTCTCGATGGCTCATCAGGACGTGCGCTACTACTTAAACGGCATGCTGTTCGAAACCGAAGGTGAAGAACTGCGTACCGTGGCGACCGATGGTCACCGCCTTGCTGTGTGTTCGATGCCTATTGGCCAGCAATTACCGTCGCATTCGGTGATCGTGCCGCGTAAAGGGGTGATGGAACTGGTGCGTCTGCTGGACGGTGGCGATACGCTGCTGCAATTGCAGATCGGCAGTAACAACATCCGTGCGCACGTCGGTGATTTCATCTTCACTTCCAAGCTGGTTGACGGCCGTTTCCCTGATTATCGTCGTGTATTGCCGAAGAACCCGGACAAAACGCTGGAAGCCGGTTGCGACTTGCTTAAGCAGGCTTTTGCCCGTGCGGCCATTTTGTCGAACGAAAAGTTCCGCGGTGTGCGCCTGTACGTCAGCCAAAACCAACTCAAGATCACCGCCAATAACCCTGAGCAGGAAGAAGCGGAAGAGATCCTCGACGTCAGCTACGACGGCACCGAGATGGAAATTGGGTTCAACGTCAGTTATGTGCTGGACGTATTGAATGCACTCAAGTGTGAAGATGTACGCTTGTTGCTGACCGACTCGGTCTCTAGCGTGCAGATCGAAGACGGTGCCAGTAAGTCTGCCGCCTATGTCGTCATGCCAATGCGGTTGTGATCGATATCCGGGCTATCTTGCTTGCCATTTTACGCTTGGGCAGTGCTCGCAATCCTCACGTACTCTGTGTACGCTCCGGTTGCTGTGCGCTGCCTGCACGTAAACTGCCAGCGCCGATAACGCCCTCACATTGAGCGTAATTTCCCGGTGATGGAATTGGCATGGCATTAACGCGTTTACTGATTAAAGATTTCCGCAATATAGAAGCTGCGGATTTGGCGCTGGCGCCGGGGTTCAATTTCCTGGTGGGTGCCAATGGCAGCGGCAAGACCAGCGTGCTTGAGGCGGTGTATACCCTCGGTCACGGGCGGGCATTTCGCAGCCTGCAGGCGGGGCGCGTGATTCGTCACGACCAGCCGGAGTTCATTTTGCACGGCCGCATTGACGGTGCAGAGCGTGAAATATCCGTAGGATTAAGCAAGAGCCGTCAGGGGGACAGCAAGGTACGTGTCGATGGCAGCGACGGCCACAAAGTGGCTGAACTGGCGCAGCTACTGCCGATGCAACTGATTACCCCCGAAGGTTTTACCCTGCTAAACGGCGGGCCGAAATTCCGGCGCGCCTTCCTGGACTGGGGTTGTTTTCATAACGAACCCGGTTTTTTCACCGCCTGGAGCAACCTGAAACGGTTACTGAAGCAGCGCAATGCCGCGCTGCGCCAGGTCAGTCGCTATGCGCAGATCCGCGCGTGGGATCAGGAACTGATCCCCTTGGCCGAGCGCATCAGCGAATGGCGGGCAGCTTACAGCGACGCGATTGCCGCGGATATTACCGCGACATGCGCGCAGTTTTTGCCCGAATTTGCCCTGAGTTTCTCTTTCCAGCGTGGCTGGGACAAAGAGAGCGACTACGGAGAGCTCCTGGAGCGCCAGTTTGAGCGCGACAGGGCGTTAACCTATACCGCGGTGGGGCCGCATAAAGCGGACTTTCGCATTCGTGCCGACGGCACGCCGGTAGAGGATTTGTTATCGCGCGGTCAGCTTAAGCTGCTGATGTGCGCGTTGCGCTTAGCGCAGGGTGAGTTTCTCACCCGGCAGAGCGGGCGGCGTTGCCTGTATCTGATTGATGATTTTGCCTCCGAGCTGGACACCGGCCGTCGCCGGTTGCTGGCCGATCGCCTGAAAGCCACCCAGGCCCAGGTCTTTGTCAGTGCTGTTAGCGCTGAACAAGTGACCGACATGGCCGGTGAAAAGGGCAAGATGTTCCGCGTGGAACAGGGTAAAATAGAGGTTCAACCACAGGACTAAAATGAGCGAGAAACGTTGATGTCGAATTCTTATGACTCCTCAAGTATCAAGGTATTAAAAGGGCTGGACGCGGTGCGTAAGCGCCCGGGCATGTATATCGGCGACACCGATGATGGCACCGGTCTGCACCACATGGTATTCGAGGTTGTGGACAACGCTATCGACGAAGCACTCGCTGGCCACTGTAGTGACATTCAGGTGACCATCCATGCCGACAACTCCGTTTCGGTACAGGATGACGGCCGTGGTATCCCGACCGGTATTCACGAAGAGGAAGGGGTTTCTGCGGCACAGGTGATCATGACTGTGTTGCATGCCGGCGGCAAATTTGATGACAACTCCTACAAGGTTTCCGGCGGTCTGCACGGTGTAGGCGTATCGGTTGTTAACGCCTTGTCCGAGAAGCTGGAACTGGTTATCCGTCGTGAAGGCAAGGTTCACGAACAAACCTATGCGATGGGCGAACCACTGTCACCCCTGAAAGTGGTCGGTGAAACCGATCTGACCGGTACCACAGTGCGTTTCTGGCCGAGCTACGAAACCTTCACCAACAATACCGAATTTGAGTACGACATTCTGGCCAAGCGCCTGCGCGAACTCTCATTCCTGAACTCTGGCGTGTCTATCCGCCTGAAAGACAAACGTACGGACAAAGAAGACCACTTCCACTACGAAGGCGGTATCAAGGCGTTTGTTGAGTACCTGAACAAAAACAAAACCCCAATCCACCCGAACGTCTTCTATTTCTCTACAGTGAAAGACGACATCGGTGTGGAAGTGGCGTTGCAGTGGAACGACGGTTTCCAGGAAAACATTTACTGCTTTACCAACAACATTCCGCAGCGTGATGGCGGTACCCATCTGGTCGGTTTCCGTACCGCGATGACGCGTACCCTGAACAGCTACATGGATAAAGAAGGTTACAGCAAAAAGGCCAAGATCAGCGCTACCGGTGACGATGCGCGTGAAGGTTTGATTGCCGTTGTGTCAGTAAAAGTACCGGATCCTAAGTTCTCTTCTCAGACTAAAGACAAGCTGGTTTCTTCCGAAGTGAAAACCGCTGTTGAAACCCTGATGAACGAGAAGCTGGTCGATTACCTGATGGAAAACCCGGGCGATGCGAAAATCGTCGTCGGTAAAATTATCGATGCAGCGCGTGCCCGTGAAGCCGCACGTAAAGCGCGTGAAATGACTCGCCGTAAAGGCGCGTTGGATCTGGCCGGCTTGCCGGGCAAACTGGCGGACTGCCAGGAACGCGACCCGGCACTGTCCGAACTGTACCTGGTGGAAGGGGACTCAGCGGGCGGCTCTGCCAAGCAGGGGCGTAACCGTAAGAACCAGGCGATCTTGCCGTTGAAAGGTAAAATCCTCAACGTTGAGAAAGCCCGCTTCGACAAGATGCTGTCTTCACAGGAAGTTGCCACGCTGATCACTGCACTTGGCTGCGGTATCGGCCGGGATGAGTACAACCCGGACAAGCTGCGTTATCACAGTATCATCATCATGACCGATGCCGACGTCGATGGCTCGCACATCCGTACGCTGCTGCTGACCTTCTTCTATCGTCAGATGCCGGAAATCATTGAGCGCGGTCACGTGTTCATTGCCCAACCGCCGTTGTACAAGGTGAAAAAAGGCAAGCAGGAACAGTACATCAAAGATGACGAGGCGATGGATCAATACCAAATCGCCATCGCGATGGACGGCGCCACTCTGCATACCAACGCCAGTGCACCGGCGCTTGCGGGCGAGCAGTTGGAAAGACTGGTTGCTGAGCATTACAGCGTGCAGAAGTTGATCGGCCGTATGGAACGCCGCTACCCGCGCGCGTTGCTGAACAACCTGATCTACCAGCCAACTCTGGCAGAGGGCGATCTGAGCGATCAGGCCAAGGTTAAGACCTGGATTGATTCGTTGGTGAAACTGCTGAACGACAAAGAACAGCACGGCAGCAGCTATGATTCGGTGATCTTTGAGAACCGTGAGCGCCAGATGTTTGAGCCTGTACTGCGCATTCGTACTCACGGTGTGGATACCGATTACGCGTTGGACTTTGACTTCATCCACGGCGGCGAATACCGCAAAATCTGTGTCCTGGGTGAGAAGCTGCGCGGTTTGATCGAAGAAGATGCCTTCATTGAACGTGGTGAGCGTCGTCAGCCGGTTGAAAGCTTCGAACAGGCATTGGAGTGGCTGGTGAAAGAGTCGCGCCGTGGTCTGTCAGTACAGCGTTATAAAGGTCTGGGTGAAATGAACCCAGAGCAGCTGTGGGAAACCACGATGGATCCGGAAAGCCGCCGCATGCTGCGCGTGACCGTGAAGGACGCCATTGCTGCTGACCAACTGTTCACCACCCTGATGGGTGATGCGGTTGAACCTCGTCGTGCCTTTATCGAAGAAAATGCCCTGAAAGCGGCAAACATCGATATCTGACGTCCTTATCCCCCAAAATAATTCGAGTTGCATCAAGGCGGCAACTGAGCGAATCCCCGGGAGCTTAGATAACGAAGTGACTGGGGTGAGTAAAGGCAGCCAATAAGAAGCGACTTGAAGTATGAAGGGATCGTTGAAAATCCGCGCCGGGTGACTTGCGCGGATTTTTTTACGCTTTTTTGGCGCTGACATTACCGGCTGAAACGCGTTAGCATGGAAAAAACCACTGGGAGAGGCTCGAATGGCTATTGAACTGATTGCAATTGATATGGACGGCACGCTGCTCAACCCGCAGCACCAGATTACGCCGGCGGTAAAGCAGGCGATCACCGAGGCACGCCGCAAAGGGGTGCATGTCGTGCTGGCTACCGGGCGACCTTACGTCGGTGTGCAGGATTATCTGCGTCAGTTGGACATTCAGGGTCCCGGTGATTTCTGTATTACCTATAACGGCGCGCTGGTTTTGAAGGCGGTTGACGGTGACTGCATCCTGCAGGAAACGCTGGGCTTTGAGGATTATCTCTACTTCGAGCAGATGGCGCGTGAATTCGGCGTCCACTATCAGGCATTTGATTTCGATACGCTGTATACGCCGAACAAAGATATCGGCAAATATACCGTGCACGAGTCGGAAATGACCGGTATCCCGCTCAAATACCGCAGTGTGGAAGAGATGGATCGTTCGATTCGTTTCCCGAAATTGATGATGGTTGACGAGCCTGAGTTGCTGGATCGCGCTATCGCCCGTATTCCGGCCGAAACGCATGAGCGCTACACCATCCTGAAAAGCGCGCCTTATTTCCTGGAGCTCCTGCATAAAAATGTGGATAAAGGTGCCGGCGTGAAAATGCTGGCCGATCATCTTGGCATTGCGCGTGAAAACGTGATGACGTTGGGCGACCAGGCTAACGACACCGCGATGATCGAGTATGCCGGTGTCGGCGTTGCAATGGGTAACGCTATTCCGGAACTGAAGGCGGTGGCACAGTTTGTTACCACCACCAACACGGAAGACGGCGTAGCGCGCGCCATTGAGAAGTTTGTGCTCAATGCCTAATGCTGTTTGGCATTACAGGGGCGCAACTGCGCCCTTGTACGTTATAGCCGTGCCAAAATGCCTTTCACAATTTGCACATCCTGAATCGCCAGCCCGGTGAGATCGGCGAGGGTGATTTGCCGAGGATCACTACGCACTTTTATCCCCTGAGCCAATGCCGTACCGAATTCGACGATTGGCGTCGATTGAAGTAAACCCTGCCGATAAGCCGTGGCGATCTCGCCGTATTCTGTGCACTGGGACACCGCGTCGACCAGCAACACATCCGCGCTGGCAACCAGGCTGCTCTCCAGTTCCTGCTTACCCTGAGCATCGGCGCCGACGGCGGTGATGTGGGTACCGGGTTGAATATCTGCTGCCCGCAGAATGGGTTCACGGCTGGGTGTTGTGGTGACAATCAACCGGCAGTGTCCCGCCAATTCTGCGGCATCCTGCGTGGTCTGTACCCGAAATCCTTCCGCCTCCGCTTCGCGACGGAAAGCGTCTAATGCCGGTTCGTTACGGCCCCACACCCAAAGGTTGCGGCAGGTCGTCTGCGGTTTGAGGTGTTGCAATTGCAGCCTGGCCTGCATGCCACAACCGATGAGGCCAATCGCCGGGATATCCGCTGGTGCGCACAGTTCGGCGGCAATACGTCCGGCCAGTGCGGTGCGTAACGCGGTCAGCCAACCTTCGTCCAACAATAATGCCTGCGGTACGCCGGTCTGCGCCGAGAAGGCCATCATCAGCCCTTGATTGCTGGCCAGGCCCTGCAACGCGTTGTGATAAAAGCCGGAAGAAACCTTGATGACAAATTGTTCGTCCCCTTCCAGCCACGCTGATTTAATGCAGCAGTCACCCGACGCCTGCTCGAAGAGGAAGTGCTGAACTGGCGGCTGTTGCACCCGTTGCTGTGAATAGGCAATAAACCCCTGTTTAAGCAACAAAGTGACTGCATCAGCATCGAAAGCGTCAAGAATCTGCCGTTTATTAATGATTCTCATCGGAGATGGCCTTGAGGTATTTTTCCAGTACGATGTTTTTGCCACACAGCACTACCGCCACTTTCTTCCCCTGAAATTCCGGCGCGAGTTTGATGGCGGCAGCTAAGGCTACTCCGGCTGCGCCCTCAATTATCCAGCGATCGCTGGCGGCAATCTGGCGCATGGCCTGCTTGATTTCCGCTTCACTGACCAATATTTTGCGGTCAATCACCTGCTGGCACAGCGGGAAGGTGATTGCGTTCGGCTCGACACCGCCAGCGGTGCCATCGGACAGCGTGTCCCGTTCTTCCACCGGATAAATATGGCCGGCTTCCAGTGCGCTATACATGCTGGTGGCATTTTCTGGCCAGCAGGCGATAAGCTGGGTTTTGGGAGACAATCGCTGCAGAACGGTACCAATTCCTGAAATATAGCCGCCGCCTCCCACCGCGACAAACACCGCATCCAAATCCGCTTGCTGCTCCACGAGCTCCATGCCGCAGGTGCCCTGACCGGCAACCACCTGTGGGTCGTTATAGGGTGAGATATAGACTTTACCTTGCTCAATGGCCGCCTTTTCTCCCGCCTGTTCGGCATTCAGTGCATCGCCCGGTATCAATTCCACCTTACCGCCGAGCGCACGGATGGTCTCCAGTTTGATCGCTGCCGCCGTTTCTGGGGCATACACCGTCACGCTGACACCCATCAGTTTGCCTGCCAACGCGACGGCTTGGCCATGATTCCCGGTAGAAGCGGCGATCACCCCGCAGCTGCGCTGTTGGTCATTGAGCAACCGCAGTTTGTTGCTGGCACCACGAAACTTGAAGGAGCCGGTATGTTGCAGATGGTCGCATTTCAGATACAGCTCGCAGCCCAACTGCTGTGACAGCAATACGCTGCGGTCCAGCGGGGTCACGCGAACCTGCGGGCGCAAGTGCTGATGGGCGGAAACAATGGCATCGAATAGATTGCTCATACGGGCTCCTGTAGAAAAGATTAATGTAGACTTTAAAATCCAGTGTGTACTTTTTAGTATTGTCTGTAAACCTTCATTTGTGCGTGGACACAGTGTGCCAATGGGCAATGTGAACCCACAGCCCATTCCGGTAAGATGGCTGTTCAGTACCAGCCTATGCAGGAGAGCCGCCATGAGCCATCGGGAACAACAACTGACTTTTGATCCACGTGGACATCAGTTAACCAATATTAACGTCTGGACGCCGGACAGCCAGTGGTTGGCTTACGATGTACGCCCGAATGGGGCTTCCTTCACTGGCTTGAGTATCGAGCGGGTGAACGTCGATAGCGGCGTGGTAGAGGTGGTTTATCGCGCGCAGCAGGGGGCCCACGTTGGCGTGGTAACCGTCAGCCCGGATGCACCGGCTCGCTATGCCTTTATTCACGGGCCAGAGTATCCGGACAGCGTTTGGCATTATGATTTTCATCACCGGCGTGGGGTGATCGTCAGCGAGCCGGATCGTGAATTGGCCATAACCCTCGATGCGATGGATATCACCGCCCCCTTTACCCCTGGCGCGCTACGTGGCGGCACTCACGTGCATGTCTTTAGCCCGGACGGTAGCCGCCTGAGCTTCACCTACAATGACCACGTAATGCACGAGTTGGACCCGGCGCAGGATTTGCGCAACGTGGGTGTGGCTGTGCCATTGCAGGGAGTGAACCCGCCGAAGCAACATCCGCGTGAATATGACGGTAGCCATTACTGTGTATTGGTGAGCGAGACGACATCGCAGCCACAGCCAGGCAGCGACCAAATTAACCGCGCCTATGAAGAAGGTTGGGTCGGCCAGCGTGGTTATACCCGGCCTGATGGGCGGCAACAGCGTTGGGCGCTGGCATTTATCGGCGATACGCTTTCCAGCAGCGGTGAGAAGCTACCTGAGGTTTTTATTGTAGACCTGCCACAGGATGATACCGATTATGCCAAAGCCGGAACCAGGCCGTTACAGGGCACCGCCCGCCATTTGCCTGCACCGCCGTTGGGAGTGCGCCAACGCCGGTTGACGTTTACCGGCCAACGCTGTTATCCCGGTGTTGTGACCACGCCTCGCCACTGGCTGCGCAGTTCGCCCGACGGTAGCATGATCGCCTTTCTAATGAAGGATGATAGAGGGGTTGTGCAATTGTGGACAATCTCACCCAATGGCGGTGACCCGCGGCAGATCACCCATGGTGAACACGGGATTCAGTCGGCATTTAGCTGGCATCCACAGGGGGGCAGGATCGCGTTGGTGTGTGATAACAGCCTCATGGTGTGTGAGGTCGCAAGTGGCCGAATGCAGCGCCTGACACAGCGTACTGCGCTACCGCCGTCGGGGGACGCTATCGTGTTCTCACCGGACGGCAATAAAGTGGCGTTTATGCGTGAGATTGGCGGATTCAGCCAGATTTTTGTGGTCGGGCTGTAATCAACCGCGGGCAAGTGGCCCGCGTCTGATACGTTAATGTGGGGTTGTGGTGGCTGCGTGGGCAGGATCGCCGCTGGCGGCCAGATTCTGCTCTTCGCCGCGGAGAATGCGCGCCTTAGGTGAGTCTGAGGTCGCGTCACTGCCAGATCGCATATAGTCGTAAGGCAGCAATACCGTGTCCATGACGGCTGATAACGGCAGATCCAACGCAACCAGTGGCATCATTGCCCAACTGGTGTTGTCATCCTTCAGAATATCCACGCTGGCGCGAGTGCCGGGGTAATAGCCCTGATTTGGGCCAGTGTGGCTCATCACGCTTGAGCAGCCGTTAGTCGCTAACAGCATGCAACTGGTTGCTATCACTCTCATCGTTTTCATTATTATTCCATCCTGCAGGGTGCTGTTCCCCAAAATCTGCTGATCTATAACATCTTGTGGATGTTTTAAAAGGAGCAAGGACCCGCTCTGTGGCAGTAGTCTCAGTTTATTGTAAGGGATAAAAAAAATTTCGCCGAACTGATTGTCATTTTTTTGATCGTCGCCAGTTGAAATGCTGAAAGCAATCCCCATTTTCTTATCAGTACCCAATTAAGAATTCGCCGTAAGGGAATTCCGATTATTTAGTCTGTCCCGTGTGGAAGGCTTAATTATTAAACCTCGCTGAAGTGTCTTAGGAGGCTGTTTTATGCGCAATTTTGATCTTTCCCCACTCTATCGTTCCGCGATTGGTTTTGATCGTTTGTTTAACACGTTAGAGGCAAGCCAAAGCCAGAGTAATGGCGGTTATCCTCCTTATAACGTTGAACTGGTAGATGAAAATCATTACCGCATTGCGATAGCGGTAGCCGGGTTTGCCGAGCAGGAGCTGGAAATAACCAGCCAGGATAATCTGCTGATTGTTCGCGGCGCTCATAATAATGAACCGGCGGAAAGAACCTACTTATATCAAGGTATTGCCGAGCGGAACTTTGAACGTAAATTCCAGTTGGCCGAGCATATCCAAATTAAAGGCGCCAAGCTGGAAAACGGTTTGTTGTATATAGATATGGAACGAATTGTTCCAGAAACATTAAAACCGCGCCGGATCGAAATTAAATAATTCCTATTTCATCGGTGGAATGAATCGCCGGTGGGACGTTAGTTAACTTGCCTGCCGTCAGGGGGCAAATTAAACATAATCTCGCTTCATAGAAGGAGTTTACACTATGCGTAATTACGATTTATCCCCACTGCTGCGTCAGTGGATTGGTTTTGACAAACTGGCCAGTTCAATGGGCGGTCAGGAGCCGCAAGGGTTCCCGCCTTACAATATCGAGAAAAGCGACGACAACCATTACCGCATTTCTCTGGCGTTGGCCGGGTTTAAGCAAAGCGAGCTGGATATTGAGGTTGAAGGCCCACGGCTGACTGTGCGGGGCAAACCGACGCCACCAGAAAAACAGGTGGAATATCTGCATCAAGGGCTGGTGTGTAAAGAGTTTACGTTGACCTTCACGTTGGCTGAGCATCTGCAGGTGTCAGAAGCCCAGTTTGAAAACGGCCTTCTGCATATCGATCTGGTGCGTCAGGTTCCGGAAGCCCTGCAGCCGCAGCGTATTGCCATCGGCACCACGCCGGGGTTGGAATCAAAATAACCGACTGAAAAACGGCAAAATTATACGGGGGAAGTCCAAACGGACTTCCCCCGTTGCATTCTGTGGCGCACCCCACAGTCGTACCTTCCCGCTTATGCCAAAATCCTTGTTAATTGTGCGTATTTAATCGCAAAACCGGTTGTTAAACTTCTGGCAAGGATGTGACCAATGAGCGAAATCGCCCTGACCGTCAGTATGTTGGCGTTGGTGGCCGTTCTCGGGCTGTGGATGGGTAACTGGAAGGTCTACGGAGTTGGGCTGGGTATTGGTGGGGTGTTGTTCGGTGGCATTATCGTTGGGCATTTCGCCCAGAGCTGGCAGCTCAATCTTAATGGCGACATGCTGCACTTTATTCAGGAGTTTGGCCTGATCCTGTTTGTTTATACCATTGGTATTCAGGTCGGCCCTGGTTTCTTCTCTTCGTTGCGGGTATCCGGGCTGCGGCTCAACGGCTTTGCCATTTTACTGGTGTTGCTCGGTGGGGGCGTGGCGGCGGTGGTTCACAAATTGTTTGCCGTACCACTGCCAATCATTCTGGGCGTGTTCTCCGGCGCGGTCACTAATACGCCAGCGCTCGGGGCCGGGCAGCAAATTCTTACCGATTTAGGATCAGATCCTGCACTGGTCGATCGCATGGGGATGGGATACGCCATGGCGTACCCGTTCGGCATTTGCGGCATTTTATTGGTGATGTGGCTGATACGCCTGTTTTTCCGCATCAATATCGAGCGAGAGGCGCAGATCTTTGAAAGCAGCCTGGGCAACCAGCGCGAGCTGCTGCATACCATGAACGTCGCGGTGCGTAACCCCAACCTGCAGGGGATGGCAATCAAAAATGTGCCGCTATTGAACGGTGAAGACATCATCTGTTCACGCCTGAAACGCGGCGAGCTGCTGATGGTACCGGCACCGCTCGAGAAGCTGGAGCTGGGCGACTACCTGCATCTGGTGGGCAAGCGTGAAAATTTGGAAAATGCCCGGTTGGTGATTGGCGAAGAAGTAGACGTTTCACTGTCGACACGCGGTACGGAGCTGCAGGTGGTGAGAGCGGTGGTGACCAATGAAAAAGTCTTGGGCAGCAAAATCCGCGATCTGAACCTGAAGCAAAAATACGACGTGGTGATTTCACGTCTCAACCGTTCTGGGGTGGAATTGGTTGCCGGCAGCAATGTCACGCTGCAATTTGGCGATATCCTCAACCTGGTTGGGCGGCCGGAGTCCATCGAGGCGGTGGCGGCCATTGTCGGCAACGCTCAACAGAAGCTGCAGCAGGTGCAAATGCTGCCGGTATTTATTGGCATTGGTTTGGGTGTGCTGCTGGGGTCTATTCCACTGTTTGTACCGGGTTTCCCGGCGGCATTGCGATTGGGGCTTGCCGGTGGGCCGTTGGTGGCGGCCTTGATCCTCGGGCGTATTGGCAGCATCGGTAAGCTGTATTGGTTTATGCCACCGAGCGCCAACCTCGCGTTGCGCGAACTGGGCATTGTGCTGTTTCTGGCGGTGGTGGGGTTGAAGTCAGGGGGGAACTTTGTCGATACCTTGATTAATGGCGAAGGATTGGAGTGGATCGGTTATGGCGCGCTGATTACGGCTATCCCACTGCTCAGTGTGGGCGTGTTGGCGCGGTGGGTGGGTAAGATGAATTATCTGACACTGTCCGGCATGCTGGCAGGTTCAATGACGGATCCACCGGCGCTGGCCTTCGCCAACGGCCTGCACCCGACCAGCGGCGCTGCTGCGTTGTCTTATGCCACGGTTTATCCGTTAGCGATGTTCCTGCGTATCATGTCACCGCAGTTGCTGGCGGTGCTGTTCTGGGCGATGTAAGACGATGGGGCGCACGTGTTGAACGGTGCCCCATCGCTATGATCAGTTCGCCTCTTGGTGAGCGCGTTCGATCTCTTCCGCCAGTATGGCTACGCCGCGCTCAATCTTCTCTGGGTCAGGCACGTAGTTCATGCGCATACACTGATGGGTGTGTGGCCATTCATGCTCCAACCCCGGGAAGAAGTAGTGCCCTGGCACCATCAGCACACCACGCTTTTTCAGGCGTTGATACAGCAATTCGGTGGTGATCGGTAGGTCCTTAAACCACAGCCAGAGGAAAATTGCTCCTTCCGGTTTGTGGATCAGGCAGCGTTCTGGTGACAGGTAGCGGCGAATGATCTCGATCGTGTGCTCAACGCGCTGTTTGTAGAACGGACGGATCACCTCGTTGGACAAGCGCAGCAAATCACCACGTTCGATCATTTCTGTCGCCATTGCCGGGCCCATGCTGCCCGGTGACAGGCTGATGATACCGTTCATGTTGGTCAGCGCACTGATCACCTTCTCGTCAGCGATCACAATACCGCAGCGTGAACCCGGCAGGCCGAGTTTCGACAGACTCATACATAAGATGATGTTGGGGTTCCACAGCGGTGTTGCGTCGCTGAAGATGATGCCTGGGAAGGGTACGCCATAGGCGTTATCGATCACCAGCGGGATATTACGTTGTTGCGCCAGCAGGTCGAGCTTCATCAGCTCTTCGTCGGTGATCACGTTACCGGTTGGGTTCGTGGGGCGTGACACACAGATCATGCCGATATCATCGCCAATATTCAGATGTTCGAAATCAACGTGATACTTGAACTGGCCCTCTGGCAGCAATTCGATATTAGGCTTGGCCGACACAAACAGGCCTTCGTCCAACCCTGCATCGGCATAGCCGATATATTCCGGGGCCAGCGGGAACAGCACGCGGCGGCGGCTACCGTCGGCGTAACGCCCGGCAAACAGGTTAAACAAGTAGAAAAACGCACTCTGACTGCCGTTTGTCAGTGCAATATTCTGTGGTGAGATCTGCCAGCCGAGTTCATCGTGCAGCAAATTGGCCAGCGCTTTCAGTAAAGCGTCTTTGCCCTGCGGGCCGTCATAGTTACACAGAGCCTCAGTCAGTTTGCCTTGATCGAGCATGTCCTGGCACAGCTGTTTGAAGTAGCTTTCCATCTCTGGAATCTGTGCCGGATTGCCGCCGCCGAGCATGATGGCACCGGGGGTGCGCAGGCCTTCGTTCAGGTCATCCATTAAACGGGTAATGCCCGCATAACGGGTAAATTTGTCGCCGAAAAGTGAAAAAGTCATAGGTGCAGCTGTATTGTTTTTAGCAGGTAATCGCCCACCATACCGCCAGACAATTTCTGGTGCAATGCAGTTCATAAATCAACCACCAGGAGTAAATTTTACCTGGTGGTTTTAATTAAGCATATTACGCTAAATTATTGTGACCGATCGCCGACCCACACCACCATGACCTTATCGCCATTGAGCTGGCGGCTAAAAGCGTAGTAGCGTGAAGTGTGCTGCGATTGCTGTGTACCGGAGCCAATCGCCGGGTGGCGGGCGCGGAATTGCCCTAGTCGTTGCCAGTGCGTCAGTAACGGGGCTTTGTCGCCTTTGAGCTCGTTCCAGTTCATATCGGAACGGGTGCCCTGCAGCGGATCTGAGCCTGTGGGCCCAAGTTGGCGGCCACTTTCATCTCCGTAGTAAATCTGGACCGCGCCGGGGGCCAACAGCAGCAGGTCGGCGGCACGTTGCTGCAGCGCCAATGACCCTTTGGCATCGCTGGCGAAGAACAATCGCGTATCGTGTGAGGATATATAGCTCAGCACGTTGAAATCTTGCAGCTTTTCCGCCATCTGCTGGTAGGTGTCATCGATGCTGGAGAAACAGCTCAGTGCCTGTGACGCCTGGTCCTGGAAATCAAAATTGATCATCGCGTCGAAGCCATTCTGGTAATAGTCGCTTTTTATCACGCCATGGCCCCAGGCTTCTCCGGTCATCCAAAATGGGCTGTTATCCAAAGCCTGTTGCGGATGGGCGGCTTTCCACTCAGCCAGCGCTGCCGTGGCGCGTTGTTTCAGCAGCGCCAGCGTGGGTTTCTCCACGTGCTTGGCCGTATCGACGCGAAAGCCGTCGATGCCGTAGTCACGTACCCATTGGCTAAGCCAAATGGTCAAGTAGTCGCGGGGGGTGGCACCGGGAATATCGCGTGCGGCAGTATCCGGTTTATGGCGATAAAACAGCGGTAAACCGCTGGCTCCGGGCGCTTCAGTTTTGATGTCCGGGAGGAAGGCCAGCGACAGGGTAAGATCGTCGTAACCCGGCGAGTCATAGTCGCCGATATCGGTACGGATCCAATTTTTGCCCCACCATTGGCTCCAGCCGGCCTTGTCGCTGAAGTTGATATAATCGTTGAAACTGTGCCAGTTCTGCCCTGCACCGGGTCGCCAGTCCCCCCAATTCTTGCCCAGCGTTTTTTCAATCTCTGTCCCCTTCAGATACAGCGAACCGAACTGAAAGGTTTGCATGTCCGCTAACGTGGCATAACCGACATGATTCACCACCACATCAAACAGGATGCGAATACCCCGTTGGTGAGCCTGCTCAACGAGAGTACGCAGGTCTTGTTCGCTGCCCATGTTGGCATCGAGTCGTGTCCAATCCAGCGCATAGTAGCCGTGATAGGCGTAATGCGGGAAGTCGCCCTTGGTGCCGCCGCCAACCCAACCGTGGATCTGCTCTAACGGCGAACTGATCCACAGCGCGTTGACGCCGAGTTGTTGCAGGTAATCCAGTTTTTGCGTCAGGCCAGCCAGATCGCCGCCGTGAAAGGTGCCGATTTCCTGCATGCCGTCACTGCGACGGCCGTAGCTGTGGTCATTGGCAGGGTTGCCGTTGTTAAAGCGATCGGTGAGGGCGAAATAGACCGTGGCGTTGTGCCAGTTGAAAGGTGCAGGCTTCTCGCTGCCGGCAGATTCCAGCAACAGCAATCCCCCGCTGTTGGCGGCGGGCAGCAGGGTAATTTTGCCTTGGTTGACCTTTGTCGTTTGGCCTGAATAGAAATCACGCACCGACTCGCCTTCGGCAAAGGTCGCCGTTACGTCAAGGGTGACGGGTTTGCCGTCCCAACGTTGACAGGTACGCGCGATTGCAGCGGTCGTGGTTTCCGGTGCGGTTTTTAGACTGAGTTGTAGCGTCGGAGTGCCGCTGCGGGTGTCGACACGCACCTGGTATTCCCCGGCGCGGAACAACCGCCAGGTGGCCGGTGGGTTATCGCTGCAAGGCTGAAGCGACAGGGTTTGATTCAGTTTCACCGGCTCGGTGGGCTGCCAGCACTGCTGATCCTGATAAATCTTCAGCGGCAGCTCGCCTTTGGGCAGCGTGGCGTGGCTGGTGAATAAGCCACTGGTGGATTCATCAAACGTCGGGAAGCTTTGCAGCGTCCAGCTTGCCATTGCGGGCGGTGACAGCAGCATCAACAGGGGCAGGGTTAAATTTTTCATAGCTCTCCGTACGCGTGGCAGGAAGCGTTTTTTTGTAGGGTAATGCCCAGTGTGACAAGTGACGAATAAATCGCCTCATCCCAGCGAGAGATTTTCGAGGAGGAGAAGGTGGGGGGATATTAGAAAAAGAGAGGGGCGGGAAAACGCCCGCCCGTTAACACTATTTTTTCAACAGCTGCGGGTTAACGCAGTTTTCAGTTACCGTGCCGGTTAATGCGGCTATCAGGTTGTCCACGGCGCAGGCGGCCATGCCGTAGCGGGTTTCATGGGTCGCGGACCCAATATGCGGCAGTGCCACCACGTTTGGCAGCGTCAGCAGCGGTGATGACACCGGCAATGGCTCTTTTTCGAATACATCCAGCCCGGCGGCGTGGATGGTGCCATTTTGCAGCGCTTCGATCAGCGCGGCTTCGTCCACGACGGGGCCACGGCCAGCATTGATCAGAATGCCGCTTTTTTTCATCTTCGCTAATTGATCACGGCTGATCATATGAAAGGTTTCATCGGTCAGCGGCAGTGTAATACAGATGAAATCAGACTCGGCCAACAGCGTATCGAGATCGCAACGGCGGGCGTTAAAGCGTTGCTCAGCTTCCTCATGCGTGCGGCGCGCGTTATACAGCACCGGCATACCAAAACCGAAGTGTGCACGTTGTGCCAGCGCCAGGCCGATACGGCCCATACCAAGGATGCCGATAGTTTTATGGTGTACGTCGACACCAAACCAATCTGTACCGATGCTGCCTTGCCATTCGCCGGCTTTTACTCGCTCTGCCACTTCCACGACTCGGCGTGCTGTCGCCAGTACCAAGCTCATGATGGTGTCGGCGACGGTTTCGGTGAGTACGGTAGGGGTATGCATCAGCAAGACGTGATGGGCGTTCAGTGCATCAACGTCAAAGTTATCGTAACCGACGGAAATGGTTGAGGCCGCACGCAGTTTGGGTGCCTGCTGCAGGAAGGCCTCATCAATTTTGCCGCCGGAACCGATAATCCCTTCCGCTTGTTGCAATGCTTGGCGCAGTGCATCGCGGTTATCCGGGTTCAGGCCATCAAAGGCATGCACAGTGAAGTGCTGTTCCAGTCGTTCACGCAGATCGGTGGGAATGCTTTTGTACAACACGATAGAAGGCTTCATCACGAACTCCAGCAGTACCCTCCGTCTTTCAGGCTGCAGCGTTGTTGGCTTTAAACACCGGCTGCAGCCTGAAATCCATTGGGTTTGTTCAACAGAAAGTAAATTATAACGAGACTACGCCAATTGCGGTTGGGCCTCGTTACGAGCCGGCTTGACGACCAGCGTCAGCACGACCGCCACCAACAGGGCAATGGCCATAAACATATAGGAGGCCGCCGGGCTGCCGGTCGCACCGTTCAGGTAACCGACGAACCAGGAACCGAAGAAAGAACCCAGTGCCCCCATGCTGTTGATCAGCGCCATAGCGCCACCGGCAACGTTTTTCGGCAACATCTCAGGAATGATAGCGAAGAACGGCCCGTAAGGGGCGTACATGGCCGCACCGGCAATGACCAGCAAGGTATAAGAGATCCAGAAATGGTTGGCACCGACGGCGTAAGAGCCGAAGAAAGCCAGCGCACCAATCAACAGCAGCGGCCAGACGAACAGCTTACGGTTTTGCATTTTGTCGGAAGCCCAGGACACCAGGATCATGGCGATAGTCGCTGCCAGATAAGGTACCGCGGATAGCCAACCGGCCTCCACCATTCCCATCTGCATGCCACTGCGCAGGATGGAGGGCAACCACAGCACAAAGCCATATACGCCGATACTCCAGGCAAAATATTGAACGCACAGCAAGATCACGTTGCGTGAGCGGAAGGCTTCGCTGTAATTACGCACCGCTTTAATGCCTTTTTGTTCTTCTGCCAATTGTTGCTGCAAGGCCAGCTTTTCGTCATCACTCAGCCAATTGGCCTGCGCTGGTTTGTCTTTGGCCAACACCCACCAGCAGAAGGCCCAAATAACCGCAGGAATGCCTTCGAAGATGAACATTTCACGCCAGCCGTAGGCGTGGATCAGGTAGCCGGAAACGACGGACATCCACAGCACGGTCACTGGGTTGCCGAGGATCAGGAAGGTATTGGCACGTGAACGTTCTGATTTAGTGAACCAGTTACTGATATAAATCAGCATCGCCGGCATCACGGCGGCTTCTACCACGCCGAGAATAAAGCGGATCGCAGCCAGCATTGGGATATTGCTGACCATGCCGGTCAGGGAGGCACAAGCCCCCCACAGGATCAGACACCAGAAGATCAGTTTTTTAACGCTACGGCGTTCGGCATAAATTGCGCCAGGGATCTGGAAAAAGAAATAGCCGAGGAAAAACAAGGCGCCCAGCAATGACGACATGCCTTTGGTGATACCCAGATCGTCATTGATGCCGGCAGCGGAGGCAAAGCTAAAATTGGCTCGGTCGAGATAGGCCAGGCTGTAGGTGATAAACACGATGGGCATGATGTACCACCAGCGTTTAGCCGCGATAGTCGCTTTGTTCATGTTCAGATTCCTTCAGTGGTGTCGTATTCCCGTCGTCTTCCACGCTGCAGCGCTGCTGACTGCGTTTGCCCATCCCTGTGACTTAATTCAGCGTCTGGGGTAAGCGAACGGGTTGCAGCATGAAAGTCACTGGGTATCGTTATCTCCCAACGCAATCTGGTTGTAGGGCCAGAGATACACGTCATAAGGAGAAGTCTGTTTACCGGTTATGTTTGTTATTACCCTAAATCATTCAAGTTGCAGGCAGGACAAGAGCACTCACCTGCAGCTTGAAGCATGACGGGTATATTTATTCGGCCAATGCCGCGCGGGTCGGTAGCCCTTCGCTGTCGCCGATGGCCTGGATCGCCAGCGAGCCGATTTTATTGCCGCGTTGTACCGCTTGTTTCAGCGTTTTGCCTTCCAGCAGGGCGCTGATTGTGCCGACGGCAAAACCGTCTCCCGCCCCCACGGTATCCACCACGTTATTGACTTTGATTGCGGCGACCGCCGCCTGATCGCCTGCTGCAGTTTTAAACCAGGCACCCTCTGGACCGGTTTTGATGATCACTGCCTGTACACCACGCTCCAGGTAAAAATCGGCGATGCCTTCTGGTGTTGATTGGCCCGTGAGGATTTGTCCTTCTTTCAGCCCCGGCAACACCCAGTCGGCGGCAAACGCCAGTTTATTCAATTGCTCGATCATCACCTGCTGGCTGGACCACAGCACCGGGCGCAGATTCGGGTCAAATGAAATGGTTTTTCCCATGGCGCGCATTTCTCGGGCGGCATGGTGACACAGCGCCAACGATTGGCCGGACAGGGCTGCTGCAACGCCGCTCAGGTGCAGATGGCGTGCGGAGCCGAAATAATCGCGGTTGAAATCGTCGACTGATAGGTGGCTGGCTGCCGAGCCTTTGCGGAAATACTCCACACTGGGATCGGTACCATCCGTGGTTTTAGATTTGATCTGAAAACCGGTCGGATAATTGCCATCTATCGTGACCTGTTGCGCGTTAATGCCTTCTTTTTTGAGCTGTTGCAGGGAGAAACGACCGAAAGTATCGTTGCCCACCCGGCTGACCCAACCGACGTTCAACCCCAGGCGTGCAAGGCCGATCGCCACATTCAGCTCGGCCCCTGCAATGCGTTTGGTGAAGGTTTCTACATCCGCCAGATCCCCGGTTTGTGTTGCCACGAACATCGCCATGGCTTCACCCAACGTGACGACATCCAATGGCCCGTTATGTGCAGTTGCTAGCATGGTCATGATGTTTACTCCACACGCAGAAGGTTAACGTAGTAGCGGGTGACCTCTTCCAGGTTGTCGCCTTGCAACGGGAATTCAATGCCGCGGGGTGCATCCAGCGGCAAACGGGTCAGCAGATCGCGCCAACTCCCATCGCTGTCGTCCAGCGCGACGGCTCGCCAACCGCGTTGGCCATGGGTTGCAGCCTTAACGTGGACATAGCTGACGTGGCGCGCCAGGCGTTCGGCAGCGGCGAAGGCGTCTTGCCCCACCCAGAGCCAGTTGGCCATATCGAACGTCATGCTGACAGGCAGGCGGTTATCTTCCGCAGCGTGGAAAAAGGCATTGAGCTGCGACAAAATGCCGCAGTCAGGGGTTTGGTCATTTTCTACCACCAGGCTGACCGGATGCTGTTCCAGCGCCACTTTCAGTTCAGTAAAATCGAAGCCCGGCTGGTAGTGGCCCAACGATAATTTTAACTGACGCGCATTCAGTATTTGGGCTTCTGCCAGCAGTGCCGGCAAGTTAGGATTCAGCTGGTGCTGCGGAGTAAACAGGGCTTCAGGTGCGGAATAAACGGCGAACAGCTGGTGTTGTTCGATGGCCTTGGCCAGCGCTGGCAGGCTTTGCAATTCCTGTTCAGAAAACAGTTCACGGCGGATCTCGACGCCGTCGGCATCGGCATCGGCAATAATGGGCAATAAAGCGCTTTGGCCGCCGAGCTGCCGGACGGTATCGGTGCCGTAGGCACCGGTCACCACGATAATTTCTCTTGTCATCTTTTGTGCTCCTGAGGTGGCGTTATTCCCACCGCTGCTGTTAACTACACGTTAAATGGTACCGGTTCCATTCGAAAGCGACAGAATGTAAAAATATGATCGCAATCACGAACATGAGCAAAAAATAATCTGGGTAGTGTAGTGAGGGCGCCACAAACCGCGCCCTGACAGGAAAGAAGAGAGTTATCGGGTGGTGGAGCCGCGCACGATCAGTTCGCCGGGGAACATCTGTTCGCTGATGGGGGTATCCAGCCCTTGAATACGTTGCACCAATTGTTCAAGTGCGGCATGGCCCATTTGATAGGTGGGTTGTTTCAGCGTGGTGATGCCGACACCGGCCAGTTCGGCCCACTCCAGCTCGTCAAAACCCAGCAGGCCAATATCGCTACCCCATTGGATACCCAGGCGGCGCATGGCACGTGCCACCTGAAGCGTCAGGGCGCCGTTGGCGGAAATCACCGCTTTGCGCATGCCACGATGGCGGGTATTGAAGTTGCTGAGTACGTCTTCCAGTTGCTTCACGTCGTTAAGCGGGGTTTCTGCCTGCTCAGCCAATAATCCGGCATGTTGCGCCATGGTTTGATTAAAAGCGTGCAGTCGCTCCAGCCGGGTATTCACCGTGCCGATCGGTTCGCTGAGGAACAAAATGGCTTCGAATCCCTGTTGCAGCAGGTGTTCCGTGGCGACAGTTGCCGCTTCGTGGTTATTGAGGCCCACGACGTCACAGGCGAAATCATGAATTTTGCGGTCGATCAGCACCATAGGCAGCATGGATTGTTGCAGTGTCGACAGTGCCTCTTCGCGCATACCAACGGCATTAACCACAATGCCTTCTACCCGATAGCTGCTGAGCAGTTGCAGGTAGTGCTGTTCTTGGTTGACCTCATTGTTGGTGTTACATACCAACAGCGTAAAACCGTGCTGGCGGCAGGCCGCTTCGATGCCGCGCATGACGTCTACTGAATAGGGATTGGTGATATCGGCGATGATGAGCCCAATCAACCGGGTTTGTCCGCCCTTCAGGCTACGCGCCATCTGGCTGGGCCGATAGTCGAGCTGGTGGATCGCCTGTTCAATACGCTGTTTGAGATCGTCAGAAAGCAGGTGTTGCTCACCATTCAGATAGCGCGACACGCTGGTTTTACCTGTCTTGGCGGTTTTCGCCACATCGCTAATGGTGGCTCGCCCCGAGGCGCGTATTGCCTTAACACTGCTCACAGCCGATCTCCCCTGTGGTTAATTGCCAAGGAGACTAACACACCCGATGCGGAGCCGGGAATGTTCAATGGGAGACAGTCAGGAATGCGGGGATAAGTAGCGGCGGGGCATAACACCCCGCACGAGATTACTGCAGTGGGCTGAGCGTGATCTCAACGCGACGGTTTTGCGCTTTGCCTTCTGCCGTGCTGTTGGAGGCGATCGGGTTATCCGGGCCGGCACCTGACGTACGGATACGGTTTGCCGCCACACCCTGAGTGATCAGCGCACTGCCAACGCCGTCGGCGCGTTGCTGCGACAAGGTCATATTCAGTGAACGGGAGCCGGTGCTGTCGGTATAACCGATCACGTTAACTGCCGTTTTCGGATATTCCTTCAGAACCATGGCAACGCCGGTCAGGGTGTTGGTGCCTGCCGGTTTGAGGGTGGCGCTGCTGCTGTCGAAGGTGACATTGTTCGGCATGTTCAGCACGATATTGTCGCCCTGACGGGTGACGCTAACGCCAGTGCCTTTCATTTTGTCGCGCAGTTTGGCTTCCTGCACGTCCATATAATATCCTGCGCCGCCGCCAAGGGCTGCACCGGCCGCCGCGCCGATCAGCGCGCCTTTGCCGCGATCTTTCTTCGATGAGGACAGCATGCCTACGCCTGCGCCCAAGGCCGCGCCGATCCCTGCGCCAATACCGGATTTGCCGGCTTCAGATTCCCCGGTATACGGGTTAGTGGTACAGGCAGACAGCGTGAGCGCAACGCTCACCGCGCCGGCAATAATCGCAATGCGTTTTTTCATGTTTTTTCCTTTGTGGCATCAGAATCTGTGTGCGTCAGTCCAATTTGGGGGACGCTAAAAAAACCATTGGCAACCCGGCATACCGAGCTGCGGCGCTACTATGACGCGTATCCTCTCCAGCAGTTCCGGAAAGAAACGTGACAAATTATAAGTAGCTACAGGCTGCGGCAGTTATCCGGGAAAAAGCAGGGGAATACTATGCAGCGGATTCTGAATTGAGCGCACTTCGGAGCGGAGTGCGCCATTTTTAGCCAAAAGTGACAGAGTTTAACGCGTGGATGCCCAGTTCATGATCAACGTATAGGCCTGAGTTTCTTCATTAAACAGGCGTTGCGTGACCTGGAAACCTTGCTTGTGGTAGAACGCGCAGGCCCGCAGATTTTGCTGGTACACTTCCAGGCTTAGCTGAGGGTAACGTTGTTGTACGTGCGCCATTAGCGCCTGAGCGACGCCATGCCCGTGAAACGCCTGTTCAACAAATAACGCACCAATGAAGCGTTGATCCAATACGCTGATAAATCCGACGATCTCCCCCGCATGCCAATATGCCCAGCTATGTGCTCGCGGCAGGTAGTTTTCCCGCACCAGGGTTTCGCTTTCCTGCCAGTAGCTTTCTTTTACAAATGGATGGGCTGCGACAGTGCTGGGCAACCACAGGGCCATCAACCGTTCAATATCGGACGGCTGACAAGGGTGGATCAATGCGGCTTTGGGTAGCAGAGGCACCCTGTTAGATGATCGTTCACCAGCCCGCTGGCTTGCATAAAGGCATAGCAGGTGGTGGAACCAATAAATTTAAAACCACGCTTTTTCAGCGCTTTGGACAAGGCGTCTGAACGTTCGGTTTTCGCTGGCACTTGGGCGAGTTCTTGCCAGCGATTGAGTTGAGGTTCGCCATCGACAAATGCCCAAATAAAGGTGACAAAATCCTCACCGGCCGCTTCCATCGCCAGATAGGCCCGGGCGTTGGCAATGATGGCTTCAAGTTTGCCCCGGTGGCGGATGATACCGCTATTTTGCATCAGCGCTTCCACCTCTTGTTCGCCCATGGCGGCTATCCGGTGCGGATCGAAATTGTGGAAGGCACGTCGGTAATTTTCACGTTTTTTAAGCACGGTGATCCAGGACAGCCCAGCCTGTTGCCCTTCCAGGCACAGCATTTCAAACAGTTCGTGCGCATCTGTGGTCGGCGCCCCCCATTCCTTGTCGTGATACTCGAGGTATAACGGATCTGCCGTCACCCAACCGCAACGTTCGCTGGTCATACTGACTGTCCTTATGCTGTGTTTATCTACAGTAATCATCGCCCGAAGCGGTGAACTTGGCAAGCCCCTGATTGTTTTATCATCAGCCAGCTTGACGTGACGAAAAAGCCAGCAATATTTACTACATGGCCGGCAATTAAAAAGGCCAATGATAAGACCGTATTTTCCTTCATTTGCTGGCTCTCAGGAGTCTATTCATGCCTCTAAAAATAACGTGCATGTCCCGCCCAGCGGCGCTTGCAGTGGCGATATTATGCAGTATGACTACCCCGGCACAGGCTTATGACCAACTTTATGTGTTTGGCGACAGCCTGAGCGACACGGGCAACAATGGCCGTTTTACCTACGACAGCAATAAGCATCCGTTATATGACGAAGTGCTGGCGCAGCGCATTGGTGCTGCATTAGTGGCTTCAGATGATGGGGGCTATAACTACGCTGCGGGTGGTGGGGTTGCGGTACCGGCACTCAACCCGGCGGACAACACTCAGGATCAGGTACAGAGCTACCTCAACCGGGTCAATGGCCGGGCAGATGGCGAGGGTTTGTATATTCACTGGATTGGCGGTAACGATCTGGCAGCGGCGGCGTTAAATCCGGCAACCGCGCCGGGGGTTGCCTATAACAGCGCGGCGGCAGCGGCGGCGCAGGTTCACTCGTTGCTGAATGCTGGCGCCGGAACGGTGATCGTACCGACGGTACCGAATATTGGATCTACGCCACAGTTGATGGAGCTGATTATCCAGCAGGCGCTAACCCCGGTGCAAAACGCGGCGGTACAGGCTGCCTATGTCACGCTTAATTCATTGGCCACGCCAGATAATGCCTCGCGGACTCAGGCTATCCACCAAGCCCTGACGGCCGCGGCGGCGCAGGGCAGCACAATCCCACAGGTACAGCAGGCAATTGCCGCACAGTTGATTGCCGCTTTTGACAGCCTAAGTGCGCAAGCCGGGCAACTGACCGATTTTTATAATCAGAACGAAGATCGCCTGCTGGCGCAGGGGGGCGGTAATATCGTTCGGGTTGACGTGAACAAACTGTTTAGTGAGGCGATCGCCAATCCGGCGCAGTTCGGTTTCACCAATACCGCAGGCATGGCGTGCCCGCCGGGTGTTTCTTCAGCCGTGTGCAGTTCGGCCATGCCTGGTTTCGACAGTAGCCAGTCCTATCTGTTTGCTGACCATTTCCACCCCAGCCCGCAGGCTCATCTGCTGATCGCCGATTACATTCAGGCGGTGCTGGACGGCCCGGCACAGGTTGTGGCGCTGAATCAGGCGACAGCGGCTATGGCGCGTGACAGCCGCGCGACCCTCGACAGCCGGTTCCAACAGTTGCGCAGTAACGATAATAACCCGCAAGGGGCGTTGGGCGTGTTCGGTGGTTACGCCGGACAACACTATGATTACTCTTCCAATCTTGCGGCGGGTGACGGCAACGCCACCACCCATAACTTGACGGTCGGGGTGGATTACCAACTGACGGATGCCTGGCTGGTCGGCGCGCTGATCTCGGGCTCCAATGATGACCAACAACCCTCTAGTCGCTATGAATATAAAGCGCGTGGCCTGCTGTTTTCGGCTTTTACCTCTCTCAGCGTGTTTGAGCACGGTTGGGTGAATGCCGATGTGCACTATGCGACGATGAATTACGATGATATTCGCCGCAGCATGCAGCTTGGATCGCTAACCCGTACTGAAACCGGCAGTACCGATGGTAAGCAATGGGGGGCTCGCGTGACGACCGGTTACGATTTCCCCATTACCTCTTACCTGACTACGGGGCCTATGGCGCAGTTTGCCTGGGATTACAGTAATGTCTCTGGCTACAGCGAGGACGGCAACGACAGCACGGCGATGCGATTTAATGACCAGACCTACCATTCGCAGATCGGTGCCTTGGGTTGGCGGCTGGACACGAAATTTGGCCTGTTCAACCCGTACGCTGAGGTGAGCTACCAACATCAGTTTGGTGATGATGTTTATCGCGCTGGCGGCGGGCTAAAATCCACGCAGACTTCGTTTACCCGCGACAGTGCCAACCAGGATAAGAATTGGGTGGACGTGACGCTGGGAGCGAACATGCCACTGACCGATCAGGTCGCGGCATTTGCCACCGTTTCACAAACCGGCGGCCTGAGCAGCGGCGAACAGTTTATGTATAACGTTGGTGTTAGCGCGCGGTTTTAAAAGCTTGGGTGGGACCTAAGTGCGGGGCCCACCCATAGAATTTTTATTGCGATTAAGCCCGTCAACTTATGCGACAAAAATCACAGAATTGCCACAAGGTACGGTCCTTTCTGGGACGGACTGATATAGCGTGTCATTTGATGATAAATCATTAAATTTCAATTTGATAAAACTTCCTGTGTGTTTTCCCAGTTAGGGGATCTTTATCGTTGTGGTGTTAAAAAAAGCGTTTTCTTGGAATCAGATACGAAGATTCCAGAGTGGCTACCCTTTCGAGCTATTTACATATCTGATGAAAAGGCATAGTGTAAGCACTGTACTTTAGTAGGGTGCTTGGTGATTTGAGCGCCAACAGCGACGAAATAGAAAATTTAAAAAAAGGTCGCTTTACAACTTATGCTCCAACGCCAGGGAATCATTATCTATCAACAAGATAAGGTTTTTTTAGTCGCTCAAGCCACATGAGTGGACTGTCGGTAATCCTCCTGCTCTCAGCACTGCCCAGGCATGTTCATCCTGGGCCAATTCACCACATTGCTTGCTGATTTCTCAGCATACCCAATCATTCCTTGCCATAGCCTTATCTTGGAAAATCTTAGGCAAGTTAATATAACTATCAGTGTGATCATTTCGATATATTGTGCTAATCCTATTGGCATTATCATGCTATGTTATATTTTTGTTTCAAGGAGGTGTGTAGGTGTCTAGATCATTCTTCGATAATGAAATTATCAATAATGAAATCAAAAGAGATTTAGAGAGTGAGCTTACTAATTATAATAATATAAAATATGTTTATGCGATAATGAACAAAAGGAATCCGGTTGATTTTTCTGTCATCTCAAACAGAACAGATTGGTTTGAACTCTATACAAAAAATAACTTTCAGTTTATTGATCCTGTGCTTATCACCGCTTCCAATCGTCTAACACCTTTCTCTTGGGATGAAAACCTCATTGTTGAGCCTGGGGTGAAGTTCTCTACGTTATTTGACGCGGCAAAAGGGTATAACATCGTTAATGGCTATACTTTTGTGCTTCATGACCATCACCATAACCTTGTTGTGTTATCTTTTTTTCTGGATGGCCAATATTCTGGTGACGTGGGAAAATTAGAGAAAAACAAAAATAAACTGCAGATGTTATTAATAATTACCCATGAGTCATTAATCACAAAATACCAGAATATAAATAGCGTCGGGTACTTTGAAAGAATAAATGGAAAGGAAATCTTCTCTGCGCGTGAAAATGAGGTGCTTTACCTGGCAAGTATGGGGAAATCCTATCAGGAAATAGCTCTTATTTTGGGGGTGAAGCTGACGACGATAAAATATCATATTGGTAACGCAGTAAAAAAATTGGGTGTTACCAATGCCAAACACGCCATTAGGCTTGGGATGGAGCTGCAGCTTATCCGGCCGGTGCTCCTTGATGTGGAAAAATGATGCGGTCCATTGAGTTTAACGGCTCTAAAAGGCGGTATTAAACCGGTTTCTTCTCGAAGATTCGCACTTGTTGCTGGATTCAGGCTGTATATCTTACGGTCAACGGGTATACTGGCGCATCCCATTTAAATCCACTTGTATCGCGTGCGAATTCAACATGCAAAAGTTTGATACCAAGACCTTTCAGGGCTTGATCCTGACACTGCAGGACTATTGGGCGCGCCAAGGCTGCACCATCGTTCAACCGCTGGACATGGAAGTTGGCGCGGGAACCTCACACCCGATGACGTGCCTGCGCGCACTGGGGCCGGAGCCAATGGCCACCGCCTATGTGCAACCGTCCCGCCGTCCAACCGACGGTCGCTACGGTGAAAACCCGAACCGCCTGCAACATTACTACCAGTTCCAGGTCGTGATTAAGCCATCGCCGGACAACATTCAGGAACTGTACCTGGGCTCGTTGAAAGAGCTGGGTCTGGATCCGACCATTCACGACATCCGCTTCGTTGAAGACAACTGGGAAAACCCGACGCTCGGCGCCTGGGGCCTGGGTTGGGAAGTGTGGCTGAACGGCATGGAAGTGACGCAATTCACTTACTTCCAGCAGGTTGGCGGTATGGAGTGCAAGCCAGTCACTGGTGAGATCACTTACGGTCTTGAACGTCTGGCGATGTACATTCAGGGCGTGGACAGCGTTTACGATCTGGTGTGGAGCGACGGTCCGTTGGGCGTTACCACCTATGGCGATGTGTTTCACCAGAACGAAGTGGAACAATCCACTTACAACTTCGAATACGCTGACGTGGACTTCCTGTTCTCCTGCTTCGAGCAGTACGAGAAAGAAGCTCAGTCGCTGCTGGCGCTGGAAAAACCACTGCCGTTGCCGGCGTACGAACGTATTCTGAAGGCTGGCCACACCTTCAACCTGTTGGATGCGCGCAAGGCGATCTCCGTGACTGAGCGCCAGCGTTATATTCTGCGTATCCGCACGCTGACCAAAGCCGTTGCTGAGGCCTACTACGCTTCCCGCGAAGCGCTGGGCTTCCCAATGTGCAAAAAGAACAAGAGCTAAGAGGCAGCCATGACTCAACAGACTTTCCTGGTGGAAATCGGCACGGAAGAGCTGCCGCCGAAGGCTCTTCGTTCACTGGCAGAAGCTTTTGCCGCGAATTTTACCGCCGAGCTGGATAACGCCAATCTCGAACACGGCGAAGTGAGCTGGTTTGCCGCTCCGCGCCGTCTGGCGTTGAAAGTGGCCAACTTGAGCGCTGCACAAGCCGATCGCGAAGTCGAAAAACGCGGCCCGGCAATTGCTCAGGCGTTTGACGCCGAAGGCAAACCCAGCAAAGCGGCCGAAGGTTGGGCTCGCGGTTGTGGTATCACCGTCGATCAGGCCGAACGCCTGGCTACCGACAAAGGTGAATGGTTGCTGTATCGCGCCCATGTTAAAGGTCAGTCCGCACAAGCGCTGCTGGCGGGCATGGTCAGCAGTTCGCTGGCCAAGTTACCGATCCCGAAATTGATGCGCTGGGGTGATTCCGACGTGCAGTTTGTGCGTCCGGTCCATACCGTGACGATGCTGCTGGGTGCAGAGCTGATCCCGGGCACCGTGCTGGGTATTGATTCTGCCCGCACCCTTCGCGGCCATCGCTTTATGGGCGAAGCTGAATTCACCGTCGATAACGCCGACCAATACCCGCAGATCCTGCAGGAACGCGGCAAGGTCATCGCCGATTACGATACGCGCAAAGCGCTGATCAAGCGTGACGCTGAACTGGCGGCAGCGAAGCTTGGTGGTAAAGCCGATCTGAGCGAAAACCTGCTGGAAGAAGTGGCTTCGTTAGTAGAATGGCCGGTGGTATTGACCGCTAAATTCGAAGAAAAATTCCTGGCAGTACCGGCGGAAGCGTTGGTGTACACCATGAAGGGCGACCAAAAGTATTTCCCGGTGTATGACGCCGCGGGCAAACTGATGCCGAACTTTATCTTTGTCGCCAATATCGAATCCAAAGATCCGCAGCAAATCATCTCCGGTAACGAGAAGGTAGTGCGTCCGCGTTTGGCTGATGCCGAATTCTTCTTCAACACCGACCGCAAGAAACGTCTGGAAGACAATCTGCCGCGTCTGGAAACCGTGCTGTTCCAACAGCAACTGGGGACCCTGCGTGACAAGACTGACCGTATTCAGGCGTTGGCAGGCTGGGTTGCCGGCCAGATTGGTGCCGACGTTAACCACGCTACCCGTGCAGGCCTGCTGTCGAAGTGCGATCTGATGACCAACATGGTCTTCGAATTCACCGACACCCAGGGCGTGATGGGTATGCACTACGCGCGCCATGACGGCGAAGCGGAAGACGTTGCCGTAGCGCTGAACGAGCAGTACCAGCCACGTTTTGCTGGTGATGCGCTGCCAGAATCACTGGTGGCTTGCTCACTGGCGATCGCCGACAAGATGGACACCCTGGCCGGTATTTTCGGCATCGGGCAGCATCCAAAAGGGGATAAAGACCCGTTTGCGCTGCGTCGTGCCGCATTGGGCGTGCTGCGTATCATCGTTGAGAAGAACCTGACGCTGGATCTGCAGACGCTGACCGAAGAGGCTGTGCGCCTGTATGGCAGCAAGCTGACCAACGCCAAGGTTGTCGATGACGTTGTCGAGTTCATGCTGGGTCGTTTCCGCGCTTGGTATCAGGAAGAAGGCCACGCGGTTGACACCATTCAGGCTGTGCTGGCACGCCGTCCAACCAAACCGGCTGACTTTGATGCGCGTGTGAAGGCGGTAACGCACTTCCGTACGTTGGAAGCCGCGGCAGCGTTGGCTGCGGCCAATAAACGCGTTTCCAATATCTTGGCTAAGTCTACCGATACCTTGAATGACCGTGTACATGCCTCGGTATTGAAAGAATCGGCTGAGATCAAACTGGCGACCCATCTGGTGGTGTTGCGCGATAAGCTGGAGCCGTATTTCGCCGCAGGCAACTATCAAGATGCGTTGGTAGAGCTGGCTGACCTGCGTGAACCGGTCGACGCCTTCTTCGACAACGTGATGGTGATGGCAGAAGACGACGCGGTGCGTGTGAACCGTCTGACGTTGCTGAGCAAGCTGCGTGAGCTGTTCCTGCAGGTGGCGGATATTTCCGTACTGCAGTAAACCGTCCTGTCAGGAAAAGGCGCCTTAGGGCGCCTTTTTTATTGCTGCTGGCGTGTCCCCCGGTTTTTTCCTTTGGCATCGCCAATAGCCCGCCGATTTGGGGGGAAGGCTTTGTTTCAGATACTGCCATTAGGCGCTATTGCCAAAGAATAGCCCCTGAACGGTGAATCGCGTATCGGATCGCACTCAGTTGATCTATTCTTATAGGCGCAAGGAGTGCAGCAAAAGGGACGGAGTCCGATGAAAAAGCAGGTTTATAACAGGAGTTATGTCACATGGCGGTAGGGATCCAGAGCAGGAGTTTCGCGCGTTGGTTGGCCCCGGTATTGGCATTGTTGGTGGTCATGCAGCTGACTGCCTGCGGCGATAAAGAGCCGGAACAACGCAAGGCGTTTATTGATTACTTACAGAATACGGTGATGCGCAGCGGCGCGAAAATCCCGACGCTGAGCGAAGACCAGAAACAGAAATTCGGTAACTATGCTGGGGATTACGCCATCTTGGTTGGTTTTTCCCAGCAATTGTCCAAGTCATTGGATGCGAGCCTGACACCGGCGTTGGATCAGATTAACCAGATCCGCACCGCACAGGACTACATGAGCAAACGTGATACGTTGCAGCAGTCCGTTGGAGCGCTGAACCTGCTGGGGCAGCAGATTCAGTCGGCGAAGTCACAGGCAGACACTGCCCGGGCAGCACTGAAGCAACCCGACGATCTGAAAGCCGTATATAACCAGGCTTATGACAAGATTGTCACCGGGCCGGCCAATGCGCTGATGCCGGTTATTCCTACCACCGCCAGTTTCGTCCAGGATCTGGTCCAGGTCGGTGATTTCCTGCGTACCCAAGGTAATCAGGTTAGCTTCAACAATAACGGCGTGCAGTTCCGTACTTCCCAGCAGGCGACGCAGTACAACACCATGATGTCGAATCTGGTGGCCAAGCAGCAGGATTTACTGAATGCACAGAAAACCGTCTCAAGCGTGACCCAGTAATTGTAGAAAGGCCGAAGCCGATGTTCCGGCTTCTGCCTTTCTGTTCCAGGTATTCCCTTCCAGTCTTTCCAACAGCTTGCCCACTTCTTGCGCGACGCTTCTGTACTACACTTCAATTAATCATCGTTTTTCGACATGTAGTTTTCTTTCATTCATCGCCCCGTTATTTCCCGACGGGATGAATGCTCACAGGGAAGACCACCCCCAAGCCAGGATTCGGTAGTGACCGAAAAATAGATTGTGATAAACATCACAATTTAAAAACAAACACGCATCAATTAAATGTGACCAGCATCACATTTAATTGAGTTTTAGGCGCATTTTGTTCTCGTTGTGGCTTTTTTACACTCATTAAATGTGAGATGCATCACTATAAGTAACCTGTTTATGGGGGTGTTTGTGTGATGTTAATCACAAAAAATCCGTGAAGTTCGCGCGGTAAAAACAGCGTGATAGAGTCCATTGCGCATACAGCAACAACACGGCTGGATCGTAACAACAATAATCACGCGCTCTATTGTCAGCGCGTAACAATAGGGGTGTGTTTTATGTTTTCACCAGACATCAAAGTCAAAGTTCAAAACTTTGGCCGCTTCTTAAGCAACATGGTGATGCCCAACATTGGCGCATTTATCGCCTGGGGTATCATCACTGCCTTATTCATTCCTACAGGTTGGCTGCCTAACGAAACCTTAGCCAAGCTGGTTGGCCCAATGATCACCTATCTGCTGCCGTTGCTTATCGGTTTCACCGGTGGCCGGTTGGTCGGTGGCGATCGCGGTGGCGTGGTCGGTGCGATCACCACCATGGGTGTGATTGTCGGTGCTGACATGCCGATGTTCCTCGGCGCGATGATTGCGGGTCCGTTGGGTGGCTGGGCGATAAAGCATTTTGACCGCTGGGTAGACGGCAAGATCAAAAGCGGTTTTGAGATGCTGGTGAACAACTTCTCTGCCGGCATTATCGGCATGCTGCTGGCAATTCTGGCCTTCTTGGGCATAGGCCCACTGGTCGAAGTGCTGTCGAAGCTATTGGCAGCCGGCGTGCATGTGATGGTGGTGAACAACCTGCTGCCACTGGCGTCGATCTTCGTCGAACCGGCGAAAATTCTCTTCCTGAACAACGCTATCAACCACGGCATCTTCTCGCCACTGGGCATCCAGCAGGCGACCGAAGCCGGCAAATCTGTCTTCTTCCTGATCGAAGCTAACCCAGGCCCGGGTATGGGCGTGCTGATGGCCTACATGTTCTTTGGTCGCGGGAGTGCCAAGCAGTCTGCGGGCGGTGCGGCAATCATCCATTTCCTGGGGGGTATCCACGAAATCTACTTCCCGTACGTGCTGATGAATCCACGCCTGCTGCTGGCGGTAATTCTGGGCGGCATGACCGGCGTATTCACGCTCACCATGCTGAACGGCGGCCTGGTGTCCCCGGCCTCACCGGGTTCAATCCTGGCGGTGCTGGCAATGACGCCAAAAGGCGCTTACTTCGCCAACATTGCAGCCGTGGTCGCGGCCTTTGCCGTGTCCTTCGTGGTGTCAGCGTTCCTGCTGAAAACGTCAAAAGTGAAAGAAGAGGATGATCTGGAAGAAGCGACTCGCCGCATGCAGGAAATGAAGTCTCAGTCCAAAGGGGGTGCAGCGGCACACGCAGCGGTAGATGGTGATCTGACGACGGTGCGCAAAATCATCGTCGCCTGCGATGCCGGTATGGGGTCCAGTGCGATGGGCGCTGGCGTACTGCGCAAGAAGGTGGCGGACGCTGGGTTGAAAAACATTTCGGTGACCAACAGTGCCATCAACAGCCTGCCGGATGATGTCGATCTGGTGATCACCCACCGTGATCTGACTGAGCGTGCGATGCGCCATGCGCCTCAGGCTCAGCATATTTCGCTGACCAACTTCCTCGACAGCAAGCTGTACAGCGATCTGACCGAGCGTCTGGTGGCCGCTAACAAAACCACGGATAACCAGCAGAAAGTCATCAGCACACTGGACGATAGCTTTGAGGCGTCCGAACAAAACCTGTTCAGACTCAGTGAAAGCAACGTGTTCCTTAACTTACAGGCCGGCGACAAAGAGCAGGCGATTCGCTTTGCCGGTGAACAGCTGGTCAAAGGCGGCTACGTTGAGCCGGAATACGTCCCGGCGATGCTGGAACGCGAAAAACTGACCTCTACCTACCTGGGTGAGTCGATCGCCGTACCGCACGGCACCATCGAAGCCAAAGACCGGGTATTGCGTACCGGTGTGGTGTTCTGCCAATACCCGCAGGGTGTGCGTTTCGGTGATGAAGAGGATGAAGTGGCGCGGTTGGTTATCGGTATCGCAGCACGCAACAACGAACACATCCAGGTGATTACCAGCCTGACCAATGCATTGGATGACGACGGTGTCATCGAACGGCTGGCGAACACGACCAGCGTGCAGGAAGTGCTGGATCTGCTGGGCGGCAAAAAAGCCTGATAACAGAATCATTTTAAGGGGTGCAGCTTGCTGCACCCTTCGACATTAGAAAGGTAGGACTATGAAAGCATTACATTTCGGTGCGGGAAATATTGGGCGAGGTTTTATCGGCAAGCTGTTGGCGGATGCGCACGCCGAACTGACCTTTGCCGACGTTAACCAGACGGTGCTGGACCTGCTGAACAGCCGCAAAAGCTATCAGGTTCACGTGGTTGGCGAGCAGGCCCGGGTCGAACAGGTCAACAATGTCAGTGCAGTTAACAGCGGCAGTGACGAGGCGGTTGCATTGATCGCCGAAGCGGATATCGTGACCACTGCCGTGGGCCCACAAATCCTGGCTAAAATTGCGGGCACGATCGCCAAAGGGCTGAGCAAACGTCATCGGCAGGGTAACAGCCAACCGCTAAACATCATTGCCTGCGAGAACATGGTGCGTGGCACCAGCCAGTTAAAACAGCACGTGTTCGATGTGTTGCCGCAGGAAGATAAGGCGTGGGTCGAACAGCATGTTGGCTTCGTTGATTCGGCGGTTGACCGTATTGTGCCGCCGGCGGAAGCGGGTAGCATCGATCCGCTGGAAGTGACGGTAGAAACCTTCAGCGAATGGATTGTTGACCAGACCCAGTTCAAAGGCCAACCACCGGCGATCGCCGGCATGGAACTGACCGATAACCTAATGGCATTTGTTGAGCGCAAGTTGTTTACGCTCAATACCGGCCATGCGATCACGGCTTATCTCGGGCAACAGGCTCGCTTGCTGACGATCCGCGATGCCATTCTCGACCCGGCGATCCGCCGCGTGGTAAAAGGCGCGATGGAAGAGAGCGGTGCCGTGTTGATCAAACGCTACGGCTTCGATGCTGCCAAGCACGCTGCTTACATCGACAAAATCCTCAGCCGTTTTGAGAACCCGTACCTGCATGACGACGTTGAGCGTGTGGGCCGTCAGCCGCTGCGTAAATTGAGTGCCGGCGACCGTCTGATCAAACCTCTGCTCGGTACGCTGGAATATGGCTTACCGCATGCCAATCTGATTCAGGGCATTGCTGCCGCGATGAGCTACCGCAGCGAACAGGATCCGCAGGCCAAAGAGCTGGTAGAACTGTTGGCCGAGTTGGGGCCAAAAGCCGCGCTGGCGCAAATTTCCGGTCTGCCGGCTGAAAGTGAGGTTGTAGAACAGGCCATTGCTGTGTATAACGCCATGCAGCGCCAATAGGCTATTTTACTTGCCATTTTACGGTTGGGCAGTGCTCGAATTCCTCACGTACTACGTGTACGCTCCGGATTCTGCGCGCTGTCCGCTCGCAAACTGGCTGCGACAATAACGCCTATGGTATTAAATTAGTGACCGATACAGCATACCCCTCCCACGCCATTCGAAAAGCGACGATGGAAGAAGCACAGGCATTTGAAAATAAGGTTCTGGAAAGGCTGAACGCTGGCAAGACGGTGCGCAGTTTTCTGATCGCAGCGGTAGAGCTGTTGGCAGAAGCGCTCAACGTGCTGGTGGTGCAGGTGTTCCGTAAGGACGACTATGCGGTGAAGTATGCCGTCGAACCGCTATTGTCCGGTGCGGGCCCGCTGGGTGAACTGTCGGTGCGTCTGAAGCTGATGTATGGGCTGGGCGTGATCTCTCGCCATGAGTACGAAGACGCCGAGCTGCTGATGGCAATGCGTGAAGAGCTGAACCACGACGGCTCGGAATACCGTTTTGTCGATGATGAAATCCTCGGGCCCTTCGGCGAACTGCACTGCGTGGCTGCGCTGCCGCCGGTACCGACCTTCCTGCAGCCCGGCGAAGCGGAAGAATCGCTGATCGCCATGCAGCGTCAGCGATACCAGCAGGTGTTGCGCTCTACTATGGTGCTGTCGGTGACCGATCTGATCGCCGGTATCGGTGCCAAACAACCCTCCCGGCTTTCACCTCTCGGTCGCAGTTAAGCAAAGGCCGCACGCCACTCGTCGAATAACAGCCACAGCGCCGTGGCTGCCATCAATCCTGCCATTACGCCATTGAACAACCGCAGTTTCCAGGTCACCCGTAGCGCATCACGCAGACGATCGCCCAATATCGCCCACACCAATACGCAAGGAATGTTCAATGCGGTAAAACCGGCAATGATCATCAGCGTGTGGCTGAGGCTGGTCCCTTCGCGTGGGGTGAAGAGAATAGCCACGTTAATTGCCATCAGCCAGGCCTTAGGGTTTACCGCCTGGAACAGGGCGCCGTTGATTAAGCGCATCGGTTGCGCCTGTTGTTTGCCGTCCGGTGACGCGGCCTGGAATAATTTCCATGATAGCCAGAGTAGATAGGTACAGCCGATCACCGCCAGCGGAAAGCGAATCATACCGGCCCAACTCAGGATGAGCGCCAGCAGGGTGGTGGTCAGGGCCAGCTGCACCGCGCAACCGACGCTAATGCCAAATACCATCGGCAGCGTGCGGCGCAGGCCAAAGTTCACTCCGGACGATGCCAGCAGCAGGTTGTTGGGACCCGGCGTAATCGACATAACGGTGACATAACTGATAAAGGCTGAGTCCAACATAACGGGTTCCTTAAAGGGGATGGGAGCAAAGGAACCAGCATAAAACCTGCGGACGGATGGTGACAGAACCAGAAACAAGCTATTGTCATGGGTACAGTTTCTGCAATATGAAACTGTACCCATTGCCTGGAGACAAACTGTGACCCTGCTCGATGAAATACCGGAAACGCGCTACCAGCAACTGGCGGATACGCTGGCGGAAGCCATACGCCGCGGTACCTTGCTGCCCGGCAGCCGTTTACCTTCGGTGCGCCGCTGCGCGCAGACCCATAACGTCAGTATCAACACCGTGGTGGCGGCTTACCGCACATTGGAAGATCGCGGGTTGATAGAGGCACGACCGCAGTCGGGCTTTTATGTCTGCAACACCCTACCGGCGTTAAAGGCGGCCTCGCCGACCAGTAACCGCATAGAGCCTCCGGCGGACGATGTGCTGGCGTTGATCGACACCGTGTTTGCCGCCCAGCAGAATCCGGCCTTCACCAACCTTTCGCTTGCCTGTCCGCAAACCTCAGATTTTTATCCCGGCGGCAAGTTGGGGCGGATGCTGTCGTCGCAACTGCGCCGTCAGCCAAACCTGATCGGGCAGTACGCGCTGCCGCCGGGGAGCCTGCGGCTGCGTCAGCAGATCACACGGCGTTCGATGGCGCTGGGCATGTTGCTGGAGCCAAACGACATCACGCTGACGCACGGCTGTATGGAAGCGCTGCAGCTGGCGCTGCGGGTGACGACCAAGCCGGGGGACTGCGTCGGGCTGGAGTCGCCGACCTATTTTTACCTGTTGCCGTTGCTGGCCAGTCTGGGGCTAAAGGCGTTGGAAATCCCAACCGATCCGCAACACGGGTTGTCGCTTGACGCGCTGGAACTGCTGCTGAACGAGAAGCGGCTGAACGCGGTCATTGCCATGCCGACGGTACAGAATCCGCTGGGCTGCACCATGCCGCTGGCGGCGAAAAAACGCCTGGCTCGGCTGATGAACGATCATCAGGTGCCGCTCATTGAGGACGGGTTATACGCGGAGATCCAGTTCGGGGGGGCACTTTCTCCCGCGGTGAAGTCTTTCGATCGTGGTGGCTGGGTGCTGTTTTGTTCCAGCTTTACCAAGACGCTGGCTCCGGATTTCCGCATCGGCTGGATTAGCGGTGGGCGTTTCAACGACGCGTTGCGCAAACTGAAGGCGGTATCGTCGATGTCCGAGTCACAGTTACTGTCGGAAACGTTGGCGATGTTCCTGGAAACCGGCGGCTACGATCATCATCTGCGTAACCTGCGCAAACGCTACGCAGCCCAGGTGGATGAGGCACGGGCGTTGATCGCACGTCACTTCCCGCGGGGGACTCGAGCCACGCAGCCAGCAGGCGGCTTTGTCTTTTGGGTAGAATTCCCGAGCGGGGTCGACAGCGTGGCACTGTTCCACCAGTTATTGGAGGAGCAGATCTGTCTGACGCCGGGTACGCTGTACTCTCCCAGCGGTCGTTACCGCAATGCGCTGCGACTCTCCTGTTGTTATCCGTTTAATGCACGTTACAGCCAGGCGTTGGCGCGTGTCGGTGCCAAAGCCTGCGAGATGAGCGGCCTGCCGCCGGGCATTGCGCAAGACGGGTAACCACGCGCGCATTTTGCTACAATGTGGGCATCATTGATTAGCGTGCCGTACAGGCACAACAGGCCAGACACCATGAAAGAGATAGAAAAGGCAGAGATTAAGCGCCTTAGCGACCTGCTGGACGCACTGAACCACAAAGACACCCTGGTGATCCAACAGGGTAATCTTGATTTGATTGCGCAGCACACCAAAGAAAAAGAGAAGCTGGCAGCGGAAATCGAACGTTTGAAAGGCGTTCGCGTTGAGAAGCTGAGTGCAGAAGCGCAAAAGCTGAACCAATTGCCGTTCAGCCGTGAAATCACCAAGAAAGAACAGGCGGATATGGGCACGTTGAAGAAAAACGTGCGCGGCCTGATCGTGGTGCATCCGATGACTGCGCTGGGCCGTGAGATGGGCCTGAAAGTGGTCACCGGCTACGCCAAAAAAGCCTTCTGATCGTCGGTACCCGTCATCACTGACGTTGAATTCCCCGTCACTGACTTGAGTCTGTGACGGGAGTTCTTGCCGCAACGCCGATTATTTTGGCTATGTGGCGCCCAGCGTTATAGCTTGGTAGTGAAATACGCTTTGGTTTGATAGGGCACAGTGACGGTTTCTTTGCCCTGCAACTCCCCCTCTTCTGCCACCAATTGCCGAATCTGATCGATCACCTGTTCTTGCTGTTGCTGCGGCAACGCGGCGATAAAGCTGGTGGAACGCACCCGGTTATAAATCACATCCTCTATCGCGCCTTGATGGCCAAGCATAAATACCTGTTCTTGTAGCGCATCCAGCCCTTTGAACGGGAAAAGTTTACGCCATTCGCCGGTGTAAAAACGCGGCGCGTCGCCTTCGTGGCGGTCGACAATCTGATTCAGCTTACGTACCCAGCTCACGCGAGCATCACGCATATTCCACACCAAACCAAGCTTGCCACCGGGCTTGAGGATACGTTGGATCTCGGCCAACGCCTTCGGCGTGGCAAACCAATGGAAAGACTGCGCGCAGACCACTGCGTCAACCGACTCATCCGGCAGCGGGATCGACTCGGCCGTGCCCGCCAATGTCTTCACCTGCGGCAGCGCTGCCGAGAGTTTTTCCAGCATCTGTGCCACGGGTTCAACGGCGATGACCTGTGCCCCCGTTTCCAGTAAGCGTGGGGTGAACTTGCCGGTGCCGGCCCCAAGATCGATCACCGTCATACCTGCATGAAGGCCGATGGTATCGCGCAGCCAGGCAGCGATCTCCGGTGGATAATCCGGCCGTCCTTTAACGTAACGATCGGCGTTGGCCTGGTAACCCGCGGCTGCGGCATGGTGGATCGGATGAGACGAGATGTTCATAACGTTGCTCCTGCCTGAAAGAGGTTGTCGGAACGACCGACGCTGAACAGTATAGGCGGATGAAAAGGGGTGGCGCAGCATGCCGCGCCACGTTTATTCCCAACAACCTATTTAGCGGCCCAACAAACGGCGATTAAAGTCTTCGAGACGGCCTTCGGTGATACGCGTGAGCATGGTTTTGCTCCAACTGGCAGATAGCCCAGCAACGGCCAGCAGGCGGCGATATTGTTCTTCATCAAACGGCATATGCCAGGCGATGCTAATGGCTTCTGCGACAGAAACATCACTGTTGCGCATGACCCGTTCCAGCGGATGATCGCCGCTGACTTTACCGGCAGACACCACGCGGTACAGCCAGCCACACCGGCCACTTTGCTGCATCAGCACTGAAATGTCATCGATATCAAAATGGTAGTTGAGCTTGAAGCAGGGGGAGCGTGGCTGGGTGACCTGGATCAGCGCTTCGCCCCAGCGGAAGATGTCACCCATAAACACGTTGTGTTCGGTCAGCCCCAGGGTAGAGATATTCTCGCCAAAAGCGGGTGCGCTGAACTGTTCGGCCTGCGCCGGGAATTGTTCACGCCAGTGGTCATAATGCTCACGTGGATAGTGGCACAGCGCGCGGTCTGGCCCGCCGTGATAACTTTTCTCCGCCTGTTCGTCGCCTTCCAGGCCAAGCGGGGTCAGCTTGACTGCACCGTCCACCAAGCGCTTGGCGATGCCGCTAGGCCGCCCGCCTTCGTAGGGTTGGACAGTGCCGATATAAACCTCAGGTTGATGCATATGCGCCTCCATGTCTCGCGTCGATGGACAAGCATAGCCTGAGTTGGTAGAGGGGAACAATAACCCGCCCGAGAGGTTTCGGGCGGGAGATCATTAGAACGTAGTCCAGTTGTCTTGTGCGTCGGTATGGGGGACAGGTTGTTTACTGGTTGAGGCTTTCGGTGCTGAGGTTCTCACCGCAGCAGGTGCCTGCTGCTCCGCCAAACGGAACACCGACACGCTTTGCAGCAGCATTTCCGCCTGTTCTTCCAGGGAGTCGGCAGCGGCGGCAGATTCTTCCACCAACGCGGCGTTCTGCTGGGTGGTGTGATCCATTTCGACAATGGCTTGGCCGATTTGGGCGATGCCGCGGGTTTGCTCGTCGGAGGCTGCGGCGATTTCCGCCATAATGTCACGCACATGGGTAACCGACAGGACAATTTGCTCCATGGTATTGCCGGTGTTTTCCACCAGGGTGGTACCGGTCTGTACCCGACTGACGGATTCGGTAATCAGTCCTTCGATCTCTTTCGCTGCCTGGGCGCTGCGCTGTGCCAGATTACGGACCTCGCTGGCCACTACCGAGAAGCCGCGGCCTTGCTCCCCGGCGCGCGCGGCTTCTACTGCCGCGTTAAGCGCCAGAATATTGGTCTGGAAAGCAATGCCGTTGATCAGGGTAGTAATTTCGGCGATTCGCTGCGAACTGCTGGAAATGTCGCGCATCGTGCTGACCACGTTCTCGACCAGCTTGCCGCCCTGCTGGGCCGTTTGTGACGCATCGGTGGCCAACTGATTGGCGTGGTGGGCGTTTTCGGCGTTTTGTTTCACCGTAGCGGTCAGTTGCTCCATGCTGGCGGCCGTCTCTTCCACTGCGGCAGCCTGTTGTTCAGTACGTGAGGACAAATCGGTATTACCCGCGGCAATCTCTGCGGCGGCGGTGGACACCTGGCTGACCCCCATCTGGATTTTCTCAATCATATCGCGCAGGTTTTGGCTCATGGCCGCGACGGCGTTCAGTAACTGGCCCAGTTCATCACGACGGGTGCTGGTCTGTGCCTGTCGCAGATCGCCACTGGCGATGCGTTCCGCCAGCGCGAGAGTGCTTTGCAACGGCCGGGTGATCTGCAATGTGATACGCCAGGCAACCAGCAAGCCGACGATGATGGCAATCAGCGTGGTAATGCCCATTTGCATCTGTGCCGAATTGATGTCGTTATGGGTTTGCGTCAATTCATCCTGTAAGAAGGCGTTGACCAGTGTGCCGACTTCCTGCGCACTGTTGCCCAGGCGTTGGCTGATTAACTGTTCCTGTTGATAGGCCGGCAGGTAGGCTTCAATGCGGTTTTTATAGTCGTCGAGAGCGGTCAGCAAGGGTTGCAGCAGAGGACGTTGGGCGTCGCTGAGCCGTCGGCTCAGCGCATTTGCGGCGCTACGTGCGTCGTCAATTGCTGCGATCAGCGGTGCTTCGGATTCGGCGCTCAGGCTCAGTAACAGGCCGCGTGCCCCGTAGCGCACCAGCGTCAGCTTCTGGTTCAACTGAATAAAGGCCAGTTGCAGGTCACCATTAGTGAGTTGGCGCTCCACCTGGTTCAGGTTGTCCTGCACTTCCGACATGTTCCAGCTTTGGCGCACGGCATCTTTCGCCGCCACCGCCTTTTCGAAGGCGTTTTGCTGCTGCTGGTATTGGCTGATCAGCACGACCAAACGCTGAAGGTCTTTTTTGCTCTGAGGATCCCAATTCAGGTTCTGGCCCTGGTTGATCAGCTTCACCGCATTTTCGATGCTGGTGCGGTTATTGTTGAGGTATTCCGGTTTGTAGGTTTGCCCGAAGAGCGCACGGTTATATTTGGCCTGATTGATTTCGTCGTTCAGACGATTGCTAAAATCGATGCGATAGGCCCGTGATTCAATGATATGGAGATACTGTGCGCCAGTACCGGCGATGATTGCGGTCAGCAACAGCATGAGACCAAATCCGAGACCGAGCTTTTTACCGACGGTGAGATGAACGAACTTTCCTGCCAATGTTTGCAATGCCGCCATAATGATTTTCCTTTCCGGGCGAACGTCAATTGAACAAACCATCGGCAAAGAGCGGTCAAACTTTAGCGAATTTTGGTCAAAAAAATACCCGCATTAAGCGGGTATCTTTATTGCCGAGTGCGAATTACTTCTTCGCAGCGAAGCGTGCAGCGGCTTCATCCCAGTTAACCACGTTCCAGAATGCTTTGATGTAGTCTGGACGTTTGTTTTGATATTTCAGGTAGTAAGCGTGTTCCCACACGTCCAGGCCCACGATTGGGAAACCTGAAGCGCCGGCAACGGCTTCGCCCATCAGCGGGCTGTCTTGGTTAGCGGTAGAGACTACAGCCAGTTTGTCGCCTTTCAGCACCAGCCAAGCCCAACCTGAACCGAAGCGGGTCGCTGCGGCTTTCTCGAACTCTTCCTGGAATTTCTCAACGCTGCCGAAATCACGTTCGATAGCCGCTTTCAGATCGCCACCCAGGGTGGTGCCGATTTTCAGGCCTTTCCAGAACAGGCTGTGGTTAGCGTGACCGCCAGCGTTGTTACGCATGAAGGTGCGTTTGTCAGCAGGCACTTTATCCAGATCCTGGATCAGTTCTTCAACGCTGTATTGAGCCAGTTCTGGGTAAGCTTCCAGCACGGTGTTGGCGTTGTTAACGTAAGTCTGGTGGTGTTTGGTGTGATGGATTTCCATCGTCTGCTTGTCGAAATGCGGTTCCAGTGCGTCGTAGGCGTACGGCAGGGATGGCAGTGAGTAACTCATAATCATCATCTCCAAGGGTATATGGGCGGCGCATTATGTGAGCACCGCGTAAGCAGTCGGATCATTATAGTTATTTAAATGATATTGAAAATGATTATCAATGCCCTACTTATTGTGTGGCTTTAGCCTAATCAACAATGCGCTGCGGGTGGGTAAACACCGTGGCACGGCCGGGTTTACTGAAGCCGACCAACGTGAGGTTGCTGCGTTCGGCGATCTCCACGGCTAATGAAGTGGCCGCCGACACCACGAACAAAATCTCCACGCCACACATCGCAGCCTTCTGCACCATTTCATAGCTGGCACGGCTGGACGTTAATACCGCGCCCTGCTGCCAACCCTGTTGTGCACGGACGCCGAGCAGTTTATCCAGGGCAACATGACGGCCGACGTCTTCACATCCACCGAGCAATTCCCCTTGCGGCGATAACCAGGCGGCGGCATGGGTGCAACCGGTCAGTTGCCCCACTTCCTGCACTTCTCGCAGTTGTTTCAATGCGGAATCAAGATGGGTGAGGGAAAAGCGCTGGGTGAAAGGTAGCGCAGGCAGCGGACGGAAAATATCCGCCAACTGTTCAATACCACATACGCCGCAGCCGGTGCGGCCTGCCATGGCACGACGGCGTGCCTTCAAACCGGTAAAACGACGGCTGGAGAGCTCTATTTGTACCTCCAGCCCGTTACAGGTTTGGTTAATCTCTATACTGTAGATATCGCGTGGTGATTCGATGATGCCTTCCGACAGGGAAAAACCCAGGGCGAATGCCTCCAGATCTTTGGGCGTGCACATCATGACCACGTGAGAGATGCCATTATAGACCAGCGCGACCGGGACTTCTTCCGCCAGCCAGTCCGGCTGTGCGGTGGCGAGTTGCCCGCGTTGATGAACCTGAGCCTGGGTCACCCCTGTGAGCTGTGTCTCATTTATAAGTTGGTCTGAGTTTATATTGTTCACTTAACTGGCACCTGTTTGTAACAACCACATACACGCTGTGGTAATATTGCCACCGTAAAAACAACAGTAATTTTAGCGCTTCCCGCTTCCAGGGGGAAAGCGCCATTTGAAACAATGTGACAATCGCGAGTGAAAGGAGACCCCCATGCAGGTCAGCAGAAGGCAGTTCTTTAAGATCTGCGCTGGCGGTATGGCAGGAACGACGGTGGCTGCGCTGGGTTTTGCCCCAGAAGTCGCGTTAGCGGAAACCCGGCAGTACAAACTGCTGCGCGCCCGTGAAACCCGTAATACCTGTACGTATTGTTCCGTCGGCTGTGGGCTGTTGATGTACAGCCTTGGTGATGGCGCCAAAAACGCCAAAGAAAGCATTTTCCACATTGAAGGGGACCCGGATCACCCGGTCAACCGCGGCGCGCTTTGCCCGAAAGGCGCGGGTCTGGTCGACTTTATCCACAGTGCAAGCCGTCTTCAGTATCCAGAATACCGTGCGCCAGGCTCTGACAAATGGCAACGCCTCACTTGGGACGACGCCTTCACGCGCATCGCCAAGCTGATGAAAGAAGACCGTGACGCCAATTTCGTGAAAACGAACGACCAGGGCGTGACCGTCAACCGCTGGCTCAGCACCGGCATGTTGTGTGCCTCCGCGTCCAGTAACGAAACCGGGTATTTGACCCAAAAATTTAGTCGCGCTCTCGGCATGCTTGCCGTAGACAACCAAGCACGTGTATGACACGGACCAACGGTAGCAAGTCTTGCTCCAACATTTGGTCGCGGTGCGATGACCAACCACTGGGTTGATATCAAGAACGCGAATCTGATTATCGTCATGGGCGGTAATGCGGCGGAAGCGCATCCGGTGGGGTTCCGCTGGGCGATGGAAGCCAAAATTCATAATAAAGCCAAGCTGATCGTGATCGATCCGCGCTTTACCCGTACCGCATCGGTGGCGGATTTTTACACGCCTATTCGTTCCGGGACCGACATTGCTTTCCTGTCGGGCGTGTTGCTGTACCTGATGACCAACGACAAAATTAACCGCGAATACGTTCACGCCTACACCAACGCCAGCTTGCTGGTGCGAGAAGACTTCACCTTCGAAGATGGCCTGTTCAGCGGTTACGATGCAGAAAACCGCAAGTACGATAAAACCACCTGGAACTACCAGCTCGATGAAAACGGCTTTGCCAAGCGTGATCTGACGCTGCAGGATCCGCGTTGCGTGTGGAACATGCTGAAACAGCACGTCAGCCGTTATACGCCAGAGGTGGTGAACAACATCTGTGGTACGCCTACCGACGATTTCATCAAGGTGTGCGAATACATTGCCGAAACGTGCGTGGCGGATAAAACCGCGTCGTTCCTGTACGCCCTGGGCTGGACTCAGCACTCGGTCGGCGCACAGAACATTCGCACCATGGCAATGATCCAGCTGTTGCTCGGCAACATGGGTATGGCTGGCGGTGGCGTCAATGCGCTACGTGGCCACTCCAATATCCAGGGACTGACCGATCTGGGCCTGCTGTCACAGAGCCTGCCAGGCTATATGACATTGCCTTCAGAAAAGCAGACCGATATCGACACTTACCTGAAAGCAAACACGCCGAAAGCGGTGCTGCCGGGCCAGGTGAACTACTGGAGCAACTACCCGAAATTCTTCGTCAGCATGATGAAGAGTTTCTACGGTGATAAGGCGCAGAAGGACAACAGTTGGGGCTTTGACTGGTTGCCGAAGTGGGACAAAGGCTACGATGTGTTGCAGTACTTCGAGCTGATGTCACAAGGCAAGGTCAACGGTTACTTCTGCCAGGGCTTCAACCCGGTGGCGTCGTTCCCGAACAAGAACAAGGTGGTGGCATCGCTGTCAAAACTGAAGTTCCTTGTGACCATTGATCCACTCAATACCGAAACGTCCAACTTCTGGCAGAACCACGGCGAATTTAACGACGTCGATCCGTCGAAGATTCAAACCGAGGTATTCCGTTTGCCGTCCAGCTGCTTCGCAGAAGAGAACGGGTCTATCGTGAACTCCGGGCGCTGGCTGCAATGGCACTGGAAAGGGGCTGATGCCCCAGGTGAAGCGAAGCACGACGGAGAAATCCTGGCGGGCATCTTCATGCGTCTGCGTGAGATGTACGCGCGTGATGGCGGTGCAGTGCCGGAGCAGGTACTGAACATGACCTGGGATTACCTGACGCCGGAAGATCCCGCTTCGGAAGAAGTGGCGATGGAAAGCAACGGCAAGGCTTTGGCAGATATCCTCGACGCTGACGGCAAAGTGTTGGCGAAGAAGGGTGAGCAACTCAGTACTTTTGCGCATCTGCGCGATGACGGTACCACTGCCAGCGGCTGTTGGATCTTCGCCGGTAGCTGGACGCAGGCCGGTAACCAGATGGCGCGACGCGACAATGCCGATCCGTCTGGCCTCGGCAATACGCTGGGCTGGGCCTGGGCTTGGCCGCTCAATCGCCGCATTCTGTACAACCGTGCTTCGGCCGATCCGCAAGGCAGGCCTTGGGATCCAAAACGTCAGTTGCTGGAGTGGGACGGTGCCAAGTGGGGCGGGGTGGATATCCCGGACTACAGTGCCGCTGCACCAGGCAGTGACGTCGGGCCATTCATCATGCAGCCAGAAGGCATGGGCCGCTTGTTTGCCGTCGATAAAATGGCGGAAGGGCCGTTCCCGGAACACTACGAGCCGTTTGAAACGCCGCTCGGCACTAACCCGCTGCACCCGAACGTGGTTTCCAACCCAGCGGCGAGGGTGTTCAAGGACGATCTGGCGGCGATGGGAACCTCTGACAAGTTCCCGTATGTCGGTACGACGTACCGGTTGACCGAGCACTTCCACTACTGGACCAAGCATGCGGTGCTAAACGCTATCGCGCAGCCGGAGCAGTTTGTGGAAATTGGCGAGTCGCTGGCGGCGAAAAAAGGCATTCAGCATGGCGATACGGTGAAGGTCAGCTCCAACCGCGGCTTTATCAAGGCCAAGGCTGTAGTGACCAAGCGTATTCGTACCTTGCAGGTGCACGGTCAGGATGTGGACACCATCGGTATCCCGATCCACTGGGGTTACGAAGGGGTGGCGAAGAAAGGCTTTATTGCCAACACGCTGACGCCGTTTGTCGGTGATGCCAATACGCAGACGCCAGAGTTCAAGGCGTTCCTGGTTAACGTGGAAAAGGTGTAACGGAGACGAATTATGGCAATGCAATCTCAAGACATCATTCGTAAATCCGCCACCAATGGCTTCACGCCGGCGCCCCGCGCCCGTGACCACCAGGAAGAAGTGGCTAAACTGATCGATGTCACCACCTGTATCGGCTGTAAGGCCTGTCAGGTGGCTTGTTCCGAATGGAACGACATCCGCGATGAAATCGGTCACAACGTCGGGGTATACGATAACCCCGCCGATCTGACGGCCAAGTCGTGGACGGTGATGCGCTTCTCCGAAGTGGAGGAAAACGGCAAGCTGGAGTGGCTGATCCGCAAAGACGGCTGCATGCACTGCGCCGATCCGGGCTGCCTGAAGGCGTGCCCGTCGGAAGGGGCGATCATCCAGTACGCTAACGGCATTGTCGACTTCCAGTCAGAGCACTGCATCGGCTGTGGTTACTGCATCGCGGGTTGCCCCTTTGATGTGCCGCGCATGAATAAGGACGACAACCGGGTTTACAAATGTACCCTGTGCGTCGATCGCGTTGATGTCGGCCAGGAACCCGCGTGTGTGAAGACCTGTCCGACCGGTGCCATCCATTTCGGCACCAAGGACGCCATGAAGGAGATCGCCGCCGAACGCGTCAGCGAGCTGAACAGCCGTGGTTATCAGAACGCCGGTCTGTACGATCCGGCAGGCGTAGGCGGCACCCATGTGATGTACGTGCTGCACCATGCCGACAAACCGCAGCTCTATCACGGTTTGCCAGATAACCCGACGATCAGCCCGGCGATCACGTTCTGGAAAGGCGTGTGGAAGCCCCTGGCGGCCATCGGCTTTGCCGCCACCTTTGCAGCCAGCGTGTTCCACTATGTCGGTGTCGGTCCTAACCGCGTCGACGAGGACGAAGACGATGAGCCGCACGATGAGGAGACGCGCAAATGAAGAAGGAAAAGCGTATTCAGCGTTATAGCGCGCCGGAACGAATCAACCATTGGATTGTGGCGTTCTGCTTTGTGTTTGCCGCCATCAGTGGGTTGGGGTTCTTTTTCCCCTCCTTCAACTGGTTGATGAACATTCTCGGTACGCCGCAGTTGGCGCGTATTCTGCACCCCTTTGTCGGGGTGATTATGTTTGCGGCCTTCCTGCTGATGTTCCTGCGTTACTGGAAGCACAATCTGATCAACCGCGAAGACATCGTCTGGGCTAAAAACATCCAAAAAATCGTCATGAACGAGGAAGTGGGTGACACCGGGCGTTATAATTTCGGTCAGAAGTGCGTATTCTGGGCGGCAATCATTAGCCTGGTGCTGCTGTTGGCCAGCGGTGTCGTGATCTGGCGGCCATACTTTGCGCCAGCCTTCCCGATACCGCTGATCCGTATCGCGCTGTTGGTGCATTCGCTGGCGGCGGTGGGTCTTATCATCGTGATTATGGTGCACATTTACGCCGCGCTTTGGGTAAAAGGCACCATTACTGCCATGGTGGAAGGCTGGGTGCCGGCGGCCTGGGCTAAAAAACATCACCCGCGCTGGTACCGAGAGGTCCGCGAGAAACAACAGGAAGACAAACCCTGATGAGTATCCGCATTGTTCCTAAAGAGCAGCTAGGGGCACAGCGCGAGAAGTCCACAACGGCGGAAACCATCCCGCCGTTACTTTTCGCGAATCTGAAAAGCCTGTATAGCCGCCGCGCTGAACGTCTTCGCACGTTGGCGACTGATAATCCGCTGGGCGACTATCTGAACTTTGCCGCACAGTTGGCTGAAGCGCAGCACCACGCGCTGCACGACAACCCGCTACAGCTTGATCTTACCGAAGCCCTGCAGCAAGGGGCCGCCAGCGGCAAACCGCCCTTGGATTTGAGCATTTACCCGCGTAGTGAGCATTGGCACAAGCTGTTGAACTCGCTGATCGCGGAGCTGCGCCCGGAAGCGCCAGAGCATGTTCTGGCGGTGCTGGATAATCTGGAAAAGGCATCGGCACATGAGTTGGAACTGATGGCTCAGGCGCTGCTTAACCAAGAATTCAGCAAAATCGGCAGTGAGAAGGCCCCCTTTATCTGGGCGGCGTTATCGCTCTATTGGGCGCAGATGGCCAGCCAGATCCCGGGCAAGGCACGGGCTGAATATGGTGAGCATCGCCAATTCTGCCCCGTGTGCGGTAGCATCCCGGTAGCCAGTGTCGTGCATATTGGCACCGTCAGCGGTCTGCGCTATTTGCACTGTAACCTGTGTGAAAGCGAGTGGCATGTGGTGCGGATAAAATGCAGCAACTGCGAACAGACCCGCGATCTCAACTACTGGTCGTTGGACAGCGAACTGGCTGCGGTGAAGGCGGAGAGCTGTGGCGACTGCGGCACCTACCTGAAAATTCTTTATCAGGAAAAAGACCCGCAGGTTGAGGCGGTGGCGGACGATTTGGCCACGCTGGTGCTCGATGCCAAAATGGAAGACGAAGGTTTTGCCCGTAGCAGCATCAACCCATTCCTGTTCCCTGGGGAATGATGGCCTCCGGCTACTGCGCTGCGGCATGTTGACCTTGGGCAGTGCCGGCCTCCTCAGATACTGCGTGTAGGCTGCGGGGCCTGTGCGCTGTCCGCGCTCACACTGCCGTTGCTCGCTACGCGTCTTCGGCAGTGAACAACAATGATCAATTTCAGACTGGGCTTCTGGCATTCGCCCGGGCGAGTTGCTACGTTTATACCCGTCATACTTGAAGCAGCATCTTTGTTGGCTGCGCCTACTCACCCCTGTCACATAGTTGGCTATGTTCCCGGGGATTTGCAGACTTGCCGCCTCGATGCAGCTCCAATTATTTAAGGTATACGCAATGACGTGCAAAGCGAAAGGAAAGGGACGGACGATGTTGAAGACCATTGCGAAATTCACTGCGGTTGCTGTTGTCGCTATCGGGCTGGCGGCCTGTGACAACAAGGACGATACCAAACCGGCAGTACCAAAACCGGATACCAAACCGACCGTCACGCAACCCGCGCCGCCCCCAGCGGTAGTGGAGACCCAACCGGCCCCGGCTCCCGGGCTGAAAGTCTTGCTGCAAAAAGGCAGTATTAGCTTTGAACTGCCGCCGGGCTTTAGCGATCAGACCAAGAACAGCGGCATCATTAACGACAACAAGTCGACGATTCAACGCTTCCTCGACGGAAAATCGCGCCAAAGTACGGTATCTTCTGAGGTGATCCCGCCTGACGATATGAAGCTCAATACCAGCGATAAAATGCTCAAAGAGCTCACCCAGAGCATTATCACCGAGCTGGGGGATCGCTATCAAAATATCCAGACCACCAAAGAAGAGACGTTTACCGTGGGTAAACAGAAATTCCACCGGGTGGATACTGAGCAGAGCGTCAACGGGCAGAAGGTGGTGTCTACCATCGTGTTAACGGTGTTCAATAAGCGGGTGGTGACATTGCAAATGTTGTCGCCGGCCAAAACGCCGGAGGCGCATCAGGCGCTGGTTCAGCGGATTATCGACTCGCTGGCGGTGAAATAACAACGCTGTGGTTTGCAAGCCGAGGGGAAGACTGATGAAGCTTATAGGCAGTTACACCAGCCCTTTTGTCCGCAAGATTTCCGTGATGCTGCTGGAAAAGGAGATCGCGTTCGAATTTGTTAACGATCCGCCCTATGAGCCCGGCAGCCGGGTAGTAGAGCTAAATCCGCTTGCCAAGGTACCGGTGCTGGTGGCCGATGACGGCGCGGTATTTTACGATTCGCGCGTGATCGCCGAATACCTGGAAACCTTGCCCCTGGCGCCGGCGTTTTTACCTGCCGACCGCATGGAGGCACTGCATATCCGCCAGGTAGAAGCGTTAGCCGATGGCGTGACTGAGGCCGCCGCCACGCTGTTTCGCGAGAGCAAACGGGCATCGGAGAAACAGGACGAAAACTGGATCCTGCGCCACCGTGACAAGCTGACACACGGGCTGGATGCGCTGGAAAAACTGGCGCAGGAAAAAAAACGCCTGAATGCCGAGGTGCTGACGCTGGCGGATATAGCGACCGGCTGCGCGCTGGGTTATCTCAATTTTCGCCGTATCATGCCTAACTGGTGCGTTGAGCGCCCTGCGTTGATCAAACTGGCCGAACGCTTGTTTGCCCGCGAAAGCTTTGCCTGCACGATGCCCCCCTGATTTTCTCTCACCCCGCTGCGGCGGGGTTCTGCTTTATGCCGAGACCACAACACTTAAACCGAGCGACCATGAGCACTGAATCCCAGCACCTTTACAGCCAGTTACCCGCCATTGATCGTCTGCTGCGTGACCCCGCGATCGAGCCCTTAGTGGCGCAGCATGGCCAAACGTTGATAAGCGAACTGTTGCGCCAACTGCAATTGCAGGCGCGTGAGACGATAAAACAACAGCAACAGTTACCCGACTGGTGCGGTGACTGGCCGCAGGCGCTTGGCGCCGCGTTGATGCAACGGCAGCGTTCAGCATTGGCGCCCGTGTTTAACCTGAGCGGTACCGTGCTGCACACTAACCTTGGCCGCGCCTTACTGGCGCAACCGGCTATCGAGGCGGTAACGCGCTCGATGGGCTCGGCGGTGACGCTGGAATATGATCTGGATGGTGCCGGGCGTGGGCATCGCGACCGTGCTATTGCAGATGTGCTGTGTCAGCTGACGGGGGCGGAGGATGCCTGCATCGTCAATAACAATGCGGCGGCAGTATTGCTGATGTTGGCGGCGATCGCGCCGGGTAAGCAGGTGGTCGTGTCACGCGGTGAGCTGGTAGAAATTGGCGGGGCTTTCCGTATCCCCGACGTGATGCGTCAGGCGGGCTGCCAGTTGATCGAAGTGGGCACTACCAACCGCACTCATCTGAAAGACTACCGCAATGCGATTAACGATCAGACTGGCCTGCTGATGAAAGTACATACCAGCAATTACAGCATTCAAGGATTTACCGCTGCGGTAGACGAAGCTGAACTGGCGCAGCTTGGCGCAGAATATGGCCTGCCAACGGCTACCGATCTGGGCAGTGGCTCGCTGATTGATATGGCGCAGTACGGCCTGCCGGCCGAACCTATGCCACAACGGCTGCTGGCGGCCGGGGTGGATCTGGTGACATTTTCCGGCGACAAACTGCTGGGTGGCCCGCAGGCGGGCATTATCCTGGGCAAAAAGGCGCTGATTGCCCGGTTGCAGCAGCACCCACTGAAGCGCGCACTGCGCGTTGGCAAGCTGACGCTGGCTGCGCTGGAGGCCACCTTGCGCCTCTATCAACAACCCGAACTGCTGGCGCAACATCTGCCGACGCTGCGTTTATTGACGCGCCCACAGCAGGCAATGGAAGACGCCGCACAGCGTCTGTTACAGGCGCTCATACCGCAGTTCAGTGCGCAATTCCGCCTGCGAGCCGAACCCTGTTGGTCGCAGATTGGCAGCGGCTCGTTGCCGGTGGATCGGCTACCGAGCTATGCATTGACCTTTGAGCCGCTTGATGGCCGTGGGGCAACCCTGGAGGCATTGGCTGAGCGTTGGCGCCGCCTGCCGCAGCCGGTGATTGGCCGGATTAACGACGGCAGGCTCTGGCTGGATCTACGCTGTCTGGAGCAGGAAGACGCATTGATTGAGGCGCTGAGCGCATGATTATTGCCACCGCCGGCCATGTCGATCATGGCAAAACGACCCTGTTACAGGCGATCTCCGGGATCAACGCAGATCGCCTGCCGGAAGAAAAACGCCGTGGCATGACCATAGATCTGGGTTATGCCTACTGGCCACAGCCTGATGGCCGAGTGCTGGGTTTTATCGACGTGCCTGGCCATGAAAAATTCCTCGCCAATATGCTGGCGGGCGTTGGCGGCATCGATCATGCCTTATTGGTGGTGGCCTGCGACGATGGTGTGATGGCACAAACCCGAGAGCATCTGGCCATCCTGCGTTTGAGCGGGCGCCCGGCATTGACGGTGGTACTCACCAAGGCCGATCGAGTAGATGACGCGCGTGTTGATGACGTGCGGCGGCAGATTGACGACGAGCTGACGCGGCAGGGCTGGCCTCAAACCCCCCTGTTCGTTACGGCTGCACAACAGGCTCGGGGTATCGACGCATTACGTACGCACCTGCTGGCGTTGCAACCTGATGAACACGCGTTAACGCGCCGCTTCCGCCTGGCGGTGGATCGCGCGTTCAGCGTGAAAGGCGCAGGTTTGGTGGTGACAGGCACCGCGTTGGGGGGGCAGGTCGCGGTGGGCGATACCTTGTGGCTGACGGGCGCAGATGCCCCCGTGCGGGTACGCGGCTTGCACGCCCAAAACCAATCGGTGGAGCAGGCGCAGGCCGGGCAGCGTATCGCATTAAATATCAGCGGTGATATCAGTAAAGAACAGGTGGCGCGCGGTGACTGGCTGCTGGCCAAGAAACCGCGGGTGGCCACCGAGCGTATTCTTGTCGCGTTGGATGCCGACCAGCCGATACGGCACTGGCAGCCTTTGCATTTGCATCATGCTGCCAGCCATATCACCGGGCGGATTTCTCTGCTGAATGAGACGTTGGCGGAGCTTATCCTCGATCGCCCGCTGTGGTTGGCGGAAAACGACCGGCTGGTGCTGCGGGATATTGGCGCACGCCAGACACTGGGCGGCGCAAGGGTGTTGAGTTTGACGACGCCGAAGCGTGGCAAGCGCCAACCGGAATATCTGGCCTGGCTGGCATCACTGGCGCAGGCTGACAACGACCGGCAAGCCTTGGCACTGCATCTGCCCAATGGGGCGCTGGATCTGGCGGCGTTTGCCTGGGCACGGCAGCTCACCGACAGCGAGCTGGCAGCGATGTTGGCGGGCCACGAGCTGCTGATTGCCGGCGATATGGCGCTAGCGCAGGAGAATGCGCTGCAGAGCCAACAGAGGTTGTTGCAGGTATTGGCTGAGTATCACCAACAGCATGCCGATCAACTCGGCCTCGGGCGTGCCAGGCTGCGTCGTATGGCTCTGCCACAGCTCTCTGAACCACTGGTATTTATGATGATCGATCGGCTGCTGTCAGCCGGGTTGATCATTAATACGCGAGGCTGGTTGCACTTGCCGGAGCATGGCCTGGCGTTCAGTGCAGAAGAACAGACACTGTGGGCACGTATCGACCCCCTGTTCGGCGACGAGGCCTGGTGGGTGCGCGATCTGGCTGCTGAGTTGGGCGAGGGCGAGGCGCGCGTGCGGGCGACATTGCGTAAAGCCGCACAGTTAGGCCAGGTTACGGCGGTGGTGGTGGATCGGTACTATTCAAGTCGGCGTATTGAACAGTTTGCCGCGTTGATTCGTGAGCTGGATGCGGCGCAGGGCAGTGCGAACGCGGCGGACTTCCGCGATCGGCTCGGCGTCGGCCGCAAGCTGGCCATTCAGGTATTGGAATTCTTCGATCGCAGCGGTTTTACCCGCCGCAAGGGTAACCAGCATCTGCTGCGCGATGCTGGTCTTTTTGGCGGGTAAGCGGGGCGAAGGCCCCGCTTGGTTTAAAGCGCTTCGGTCGGCGTCGAGGTTGCGTCGCCATTGCGGCGTTTGCTGAGGAACAGCGCCACCAGTGCCAGCCAACACAGGCCGCTTATCAGGTTGAACAGATTGAACAGCCCACTGCCGCCCCACACGTAAGCCACTTTTGCCAGTTCGATGCCGACGGTAAATACCATCATGCTCAGCATGCCCATGGTGGCGGAGACGGTGCCTTTACTGACGTTACTGGAGAACAGCGTCAGGCGGTACAACCCGGCGTTAGCCAGCCCAATACCGTAAGCGTACAGGCTTAGGCCCGCAGTCATCCACAGGTAAGCGTGGCTAGAGAATAGCGTAGCCAGTGCCGCAATCAGCAGCCCCAGCATCATGGGTACCGCACCCAGTTTGATCAGGCGTTGTACGCTGTTCTTACCGGTCATGCGTGCCAGCGTTAGGTTACCGAGGATCAGCGCGCCAAATACCGGGATTTGCAGCAGACCGTAGTCCAGCGTCGACAGTGACTCGCCGCTGATCAGGATCACCGGTGATTGGGCAATCCAGGCCAGCAGCGGCAGGCTGGCGAAGCCGATAGCCAGCGCTCCACAGATAAAGCGGCGGTTGGCCAGAACCTGGCGATAGTCGCGCCACAGATTGGCTGCCGAGAGTTTTTCACCCTGTAGCGAAGCGGTTTCCGGCATGGCTTTCCACAGGCCGTAAAACGCAAAAGCCGCCAATGCCGCAAACAGCACGAACATGCTCTGCCACGGCGCGACGTGGATCAGCGCGGCACCGGCCAGCGGCCCGAGCAGCGGGGCAATCAGCGCCACGTTGGCCATCAGCGCGGTGATTTTTATGCACACCGACTCTTCAAAGGATTCCTGTATCGTGGCGTACCCCACCGCACCGATAAAGCACAAGCCAATCCCCTGCAAGAAACGCATAAAGATAAACTGCTCGATGTTAGTCACCAGCAAAATGGCCAGACAGGCGACGATAAAGAACGCCACGCCAGCCAGCATCACCGGACGACGACCACGGCGATCCGACAACGGCCCCAGTAGCCATTGCAGGAAAATACCGCCAGCCAGATAGGCGGTCATTGAGGTTGGCACCCACTCTTCACCGGCGTTGAAATCTGCCACCACGGCCAGCATGCCCGGCTGGATCATATCGTTAGCGATATAGGTGGCAAATTCAAACAGCACCAGACAAAGAGGGAATAAAAGCGCCTGTCGACCCAAGCGAGCCGCAGGTGGTAATGTTGTTTTCATATTTATTGTACTGAAAGTAAAGAGAAAATAAGGAACTGTCAGGGCGGGAAGCGCAATCTGAGCGAGTTGTGGCGGCTATTTTGCCGCCAATTGTTCACCTTAGCAATAATAAGGTGTTGTTTCAGCACATTCTGATATTACCCGCCAGGGTTGCCACCCACACTTTCGCTCGTTAACCTCTTTTTAACAGACAAAGATGACAACACTGCGGGCGACCTTTTGAGTAATAAAATTGGCTGGATAGATAACTTGCGTGCGGTGGCGTGCATGATGGTGGTGATGATCCACGCGACCACCTATTACGTCACTAGCGGGGTGACTGTGGGTGAGCATAACTGGGACATTGCCAACGTGCTCAATTCTATGTCGCGCGTCTCGGTGCCGTTATTTTTCATGATTTCCGGCTATCTGTTTTTCGGTGAAAAAAGTGCCGGCAAAAAGCATTTCATTCGCATTGGTTGCTGCATCCTGTTCTACAGCGCCATCGCGCTAATCTATATTGCTGCGTTCACTAAAATCGGTTTTTGGCCGTCGCTGCGCGGCATCCTGTTGAAGCCGGTGTTTTACCACCTGTGGTTCTTCTATGCGATCGCAGTGATTTATCTGCTGTCGCCGCTGATCAACGTCAAACCGGTATCACGTCGCTATCTGGCCGGCGTACTGGTGATCCTGGCGGTCATCGCCAACCCCAATACCCATTCCATGACGCTGGGGAATACTCACTTACTGCCGGTCAATTTGTACATCTACGGCGATACTTTTTACTACTTGCTGTATGCGTTGGCTGGCCGAGCCATTGGCATGATGAACACACAAGGGCGCGGTGTCAGCGGGTTGGCGGCATTGGGCTTTGTGGTGAGCGTGGTGTTGATCATCCATGGCACTAAAAGCCAGATGTTTATCAACGGCAACTTCGCCGATACCTACTACATCTATTGCGGCCCACTGGTGTTTATCGCGGCGGTATCACTGATGATCTGGTTTAAGAACTGTTTGCCGGAGCCGATTGGCTGGTTGAGCGTTTTTTCCCGACATTCGCTGGCGATATACGGTTTTCACGCCATTATCGTCAATTTTATGCGTAGCCGACACCTGGAGCTGACGCCCCACCCGTTATTGGATATTTTCTGGGTATTCGGTGTGGCACTGGCGCTCAGTCTACTGCTGTCGATGGGGTTACAGAAAATAGACGGCCGACGGCTGGTATCATAACAGCGTCGCACCGCGCTGCTGGGCGCGGCGCAGTTGGCGGCCAGAGGAAAACCCGGCGGCCAACGCCGCTTTCTCCAGCCCGTACCCTTGCTGCAAGCGCTGTTGCGCCACCGCCAGCCGCAGCTGCTCATGATATTCTCGCACGCTGATGCCGATATGGCTGCGGAACAAGCGCGCCAGATGGCGGCTGCTAACGTGGGCTTTTTCCGCCACCTGTGGCACTGACCATTCGGCTTCCGGTTCGGCGGCCATGACATCCTGTGCGCGATGCACCGCCGGGTGCAAATGGTTGCGGTAGCGCAGCCAGGGCGAAAGCTGTGGGTCGTCGCCGGAGCGGCGAAAATAGACCACCATCTCGCGAGCGATTTCCATCGCCCGTGTGGCACCGCACTGGCGGCTAATCAGGTGCAGTGCCAGATCGATCCCCGCGGTAATGCCTGCGCTGGTGAATAGGCTGCGATCTTCAACAAAGATACGGTTTTCTTTTACTAATGCGCGAGGTGCCTGCTGGCGCAGGCGTTCGATCACGTCGTGATGCGTCGTGCATTGATGGTTGTCGAGTAAACCCGCCTGTGCTGCCAGCAGCGCACCGGAGCAGACGCAGACCAGCGTGATACGCTGCCGTTGCAAATCGGGTTGCAGTGTCGCCAGCCAGTGGCGGGCCTGTTCTGCCGGTTCATTGGCGAAGAAACGCTGCGAATCGCCCACCCCAGGGACCACCAAAATAGCGCCGTCTTCCAGCCGTTCGGGCAAGGGCAGCAGCTGACTCAGCGTCATGCCTATAGAACAGGTTATCTGCGGTAGCGGGCTTATGTAGTGCAGACTGAACTGCCCGGCCAGACGCAAGGTTTCTGCCGGGCCGCTGACGTCCAGTGACAGCACGTTGGGCAGCATCAGAAAGTAGACGGCCTGCAGCATGATGACTCCTATGAGAGTTGCGCCAGCACCTCATCCACACTGGCGAGCTGGGCGAAGCGGTCGACCAGCACGGTCTCAGTATGCCGTTTGAGCTGTTCAGTGGTAAAGACTTCCCCGTTGGGGTGCTGCATTGGAAACGTCATCGTGGCTTCGGTGACGAAAGTCACCCGATAACCCAGATCGGACGCTACCCGAGTGGTGGTTTCGCAGCACTGTTCAGTGCGGATACCGGAGATAATGAGATGATCAATATTCCGTTCGCGCAACCAGGCGTCCAGGCCGGATTCGGTCAGCGCGTTGTGCACGTGTTTGTGTACTGTGATATCGGCCTGATGATCGAGGAACGGCAGGCGTTTCACCCAACCTGAGGCCAATGAAAAAGGCCCCTGTGGGGACACGTGGAATACATCAACCAGCGCGACACCTTGCTGGTGACACCCCGCGATCAGCCGCGTCAACGCCTGTTGGAAAGCGGGAACATCCTCCTCTTGCCAGAATGGACGGTGCTGGAATGATTGCTGAACATCGATGATCAATAACGCGCTACGTGACATTTTCGGCCCTCCGCCAATTAGGTATAACGCCATACTGCGCCGTTACCTTTCATGACAGAAGGCCAAAAACGGCCATCATAGTGACATCAGCGGACCAGCATCAGGCTTTACCAACCTGACCTGCCACCAGGCGTCCCCGATGGAAGGTCGCACTGCGCGCCGGCAGGCGAGCGACGGCCTCGGCGGAGCAACTGGCATTGACCAGCACGAACTCCGCGCTATCACCGGCTTTGGGCCAGACCCGTTGGCCTTTATCGTTCAACGGCAGCACGCCGCCGGTGGAAATCGCCATGGCGCGTGACAGGTGGAACTCGTCGGAACCCCGATAGAGTTGGGCGTAAAGGTTGGCCTTTTCCAGGATGTCACCGGTGCCGAACGGCGACCAGTGGTCGATCACACTGTCGGTTCCGGTCATCACAAATACCCCTTTTTCACTGAGCTGCGGTAGCGGCATCATCAGCCCGCCAATCGGCACCGTAGAGGCAATGGTGATTTGCTGCGCTGCCAGTCGGGTGGCGGTTTCCTCCAGTTCTTTCGGGTTTAGCACGGTCAGGGCAAAGGCGTGGCTGATGGTGACTTTTCCGCGCAAAGAGGGGGTCTTTTCTACGGTGGCGATCATGTAATTGATTGCCGCCACGCCGGCCGGGCTGGTTTCATGCAGGTGAATATCGACGCCTTTACCGGTGTCGAGCGCAATCTGGAACATCGCGTCCAGCGACTTCTCCATGGCGCCGTCGACGTTGGTCGGATCCAGCCCGCCAACGTATTGCACCCCCATCTGCATAGCTTCACGCATCAAACCGTCGATTTTCGAATGCAGCAGGCCGTGCTGCGGGAAGGCAACGATTTCGCAGCTGAAGTCTGCCTGATGTTTTTCCAGTGCCAGTTGCAGGTGTTCCAGGCTTTTCAGCCCGCTGACCGGATCGATATTGCAGTGGCTGCGCGCCACGGTGCTGCCTTTGGATTGCAGCAGGGCGATCAGGTTTTCTGCGCGCTGTTGCGAGGTGGGCAAGAGTTTGGGGATCAGCGTCTGTTCCAGCGCGATCATGTCCATGATGGTTTTGCCCTGACGCGGGCGCGGTGCCTGCCATGGGCCGCTGTAAAAAGTTTTATCCAGATGGATATGCATGTCGCGAAATGCCGGAAGCAGCAACTGACCCTGCGCCTGATAGCGCGGTACACCGGCAGGTGCCGGCGCATCCTTGGCGTGGATAGCGGCAATGTTGCCGTCTTTGATTTCAAGCTGATAGAGCGCAGTGCGGGTGCCGATGACGGTGTCGCCGTCATACTCAAAACCCTCTTCCAGCCGAACGTCGCTCAGCCAGTAGTGGCTGTCGGTCAGGGTCATAGGTGTGGTCTCCGGGACGCATGCGCTGCCCGTTGGTGTGGCGGCCTGCGCCACGCCCCCCGTCAGGCCGATTACTGCACAGGCGGTGGTGATTTTGCCGGTTTGGCTGAGGAAAGCTCTGCGGCTTTGTTGTTGGTTTTTTTCCACGTTCAGTTCCTTAATCCAGAGGTGAGGTGCGTCAAAAGACAGCCACCAATTTAGGAGAGGAACCGATGGGGTGGCAGTGACATTTGCCACTGGCGACTATTCGATTTGGCAATAATAAGGGGGCGCTGTTTGCCCCCTCCCGGTTTTACATCAAGGGTAACAGGCGGGAATAGAGCTCGCGGAAGGTGCTGCGCAGCGCAGTGTAATGCGAGTGGCGCTCGGCATCGGGGATATGCACCTGCTCCAGCGGCAACTCAGGCAGCAGCGCGCTGAGTGGGCGCTGCGGGTTCAGGGCAATTTGGGCCAGTCGGGCGGCACCCAGCGCCGGGCCAACGTCGCCGCCGGTGCGATACTCCAGCCGTTGACCACTGATATCTGCCAGCATCTGCCGCCAGAATGGGCTGCGTGCGCCGCCGCCAATCAGGGTGATGCCAGAGGGTTGCAAACCGCTGGCATGCAATACATCCATACCGTCCGCCAGGGCGAAGCCGACGCCCTCCAGCACGGCTCGCGCCAGATCGTTCGGCCCATGTTGATGGGTCAGGCCCCAGAAGGCGCCTTTGGCATTGGGGTTGTTGTGCGGCGTGCGTTCGCCGGACAGATAGGGCAAAAACCACAGCGGGGCCGCCGCCGGGGGGGCCTGTTCGACATTGCGCAGCAAAGTGGCGACGTCATCGACGTTGGTCAGTTTGCACACCCAGTCCAGACAGGATGCTGCACTGAGGGTAACTGACATCAGGTGCCAGGTGTCAGGCAGCGCATGGCAAAAGCTGTGCACCGCGCTGGCCGGGTTGCTGAGAAAGCCGTCGCTGACTGCAAAGTAGACGCCGGAAGTACCAAGCGACAGCATAGCCTGTCCGGCCTGATACAACCCGACACCGATAGCCCCGGCGGCATTATCCCCCCCGCCTGCCACGACGGGTACTGGCGGCATACCCCAGCGCCGGGCCAGGTCGGTATGCGTTTGCCCGGTAATCTGGTTGCCCTCGAAGAGGTGTGGCATTTGGCGGCGGTTCAGGCCGCAGGCGGCCAGCATCTCGTCACTCCAGTCACGCTGCGCCACGTTCAGCCAGCCGGTGCCAGCGGCGTCCGACATGTCGCTGGCGAATTCACCGGTGATACACCAGCGTAAATAATCTTTCGGCAACAGTACTTTATCGATCTGTTCAAAGAGCTGGGGTTCATGTTGTTGTACCCACAGCAGTTTAGGGGCGGTGAAACCCGGCATCATCAGGTTACCGGTGATTTGCCGTGATTGCGGCACCGCCTGTTCCAGCGCCTGGCATTGCGCACCACTTCTGCCGTCATTCCACAAGATTGCCGGGCGTAATACCTGTTGCCGCGCATCTAACAGCGTGGCGCCGTGCATCTGCCCGCTGAGGCCAATGGCTTTCACCTGTTGCAGGCTGTGCTGCTTACCCAGCGCCAGCATGGCGCGATCGGTGGCGAGCCACCAGTCCTGCGGCGCTTGTTCTGACCACAGGGAATGGGGGCGGGATATAGGCAACGACTCACCATGGCTGGCAAGCAGTTGGCCCTGCTCACTGAGCAAAATGACTTTTACGCCGGACGTGCCGAGATCGATGCCGATATACATTGAAAAGATCCTTAAAGGCGCGGCGAGTGCCGCGCGGGGTCAATTAGCCGAACAAATAGCGGTTCATCAGGTTTTCGAGCTGTTCCTGGCGGCCGCTGACGTGCTGTGGCGCCAGTGCATGTCCTTCAGCGTACTGTGCCAGCGCTTCGAGCGACAGTTTGCCCTGCAAAATTTGCTGGCCCAATTCACCATTCCAGCCGGCATAGCGTTTCGATACCTGCTGATGTAGCTGACCGTCAGCCACCATTTTTGCCGCAACCTTCAGTGCCAGAGCCATCGTATCCATGGCGCCGATATGGCCATAGAACAGATCGTACTTGTCGGTGCTTTGGCGACGGACCTTGGCATCGAAGTTCAACCCGCCGGTGGTAAAGCCCCCGGCCTTGAGGATCTCGAACATGACCAGCGCGTTCTCTTCTACGCTGATCGGGAACTGATCGGTATCCCAGCCCAGTTGCGGGTCACCCCGATTGGCATCGACAGAACCGAAGATACCCAGCGCGATGGCGGTGGCGATCTCATGGTGGAATGAGTGACCCGCCAGCGTGGCGTGGTTGGCTTCGATATTCACCTTAATCTCTTTTTCCAGGCCGAACTGCTTGAGGAAGCCGTAGACGGTGGCGACATCGTAGTCGTATTGGTGTTTGGTCGGCTCCTGCGGCTTGGGTTCAATCAGCAGGGTGCCCTGGAAGCCGGTTTTATGCTTGTGCTCCACCACCATTTGCATAAAGCGACCAATTTGTTCGCGCTCCTGCCGCAGATCGGTATTGAGCAGGGTTTCATAGCCTTCACGACCGCCCCACAACACGTAGTTTTCACCGCCCAGCCGCTGGGTGGCGTTCATGGCGGTGAACACTTGAGTGGCTGCCCAACTGAAGACCTCCGGATCCGGGTTGGTGGCGGCACCGGCACCGTAACGCGGATGGGTAAAGCAGTTGGCGGTGCCCCACAGCAGTTTCACGCCGCTGCTGTGCTGCTTTTCTTCCAGCACGTCGGTCATGACCGCAAAGTTGTGCAGATACTCTTTCAGCAAGGCGCCTTCCGGCGAGACGTCGACGTCATGGAAGCAGTAGTAAGGCACATTCAGCTTGTGGAAAAACTCGAACGCCACGTCGGCTTTGCGCTTGGCCAGTGCCAGTGCGTCGCCGGGTTGCTGCCAGGGGCGATCGAACGCGCCGACGCCGAACATGTCCGCACCGTTCCAGCAGAAGGTGTGCCAGTAGCAGGCGGCAAAGCGCAGGTGCTCCGCCATGCGCTTGCCGAGCACCAGTTCATCCGGGTTGTAATGGTGAAAGGCCAGCGGATTATGACTGGTGGGGCCTTCGTAGCGCACTTGCTCAAGCTGATCAAAATAAGATTGCATTATCGACTCCTGGGTAGCAATGCCCGGTTTACGGGATGGCTTTATCTTCGGAGTTTGCGACAGGCGGCTCAATTACGTTATTTCACAGTTAAATTCACAGAATTATTAAATGTGCGACAGATCTCATAATTGAATATAACCGCAGTTTATTTAAGGCTTAATTCGTTTTTATTTGTCGACCTGCTGTTTTTCAGCGTGAAAGCATGACCGCCATCATAAAAATAACATTAAACCAAAAATCATAATTGGCCGGTAAAAATCAGTAATTGCCGAATAATAAATAAGCGATAACAATCCGCTCTAAGTTGCATCACCAGCCTGTTTCAATTATTGCCCTTACACGTTAAATAACAAAGGTATATAAGATGAAATTTAAACCTGTGTTCCTTTCGGTCTGCGCACTGCTGGCGCTGGCCAGCCAACCGGCATTCAGCAAAGAAGTCAAAATCGGCATGGCGATCGATGACCTGCGTCTTGAACGCTGGCAAAAAGATCGCGACATCTTCGTCAGCAAAGCCAAGTCGCTGGGAGCAGACGTGTTTGTCCAATCAGCCAACGGCAATGAAGAAACCCAAATGGCGCAGATTGAGAATATGATCAACCGCGGTGTCGACGTGCTGGTGATTATTCCCTACAACGGCCAGGTATTGAGTCACGTCATCAGCGAAGCCAAGCGGGAAGGCATTAAGGTCTTGGCTTACGACCGCATGATCAATAACGCCGATATTGATTTCTACATCTCCTTTGATAATGAAAAGGTCGGTGAGTTGCAGGCGAAAAGTCTGGTACAGCGGGTACCGCAGGGCAATTATTTCCTGATGGGCGGCTCGCCTGTAGATAACAACGCCAAACTGTTCCGTCAGGGCCAAATGAAGGTGCTGCAACCGCTGATCGACGACGGGAAAATCAAGCTGGTGGGCGATCAGTGGGTCGACGGATGGTTGCCGGAAAACGCATTAAAAATCATGGAAAATGCGCTGACTGCCAACAATAACAACATTGACGCGGTGGTCGCCTCTAACGACGCCACTGCCGGAGGCGCGATCCAGGCCCTGGCTGCACAGGGCCTGGCGGGCAAAGTGGCCATTTCCGGCCAGGACGCCGATCTGGCTGCGGTGAAGCGCATTGTCGCCGGTACCCAGACCATGACGGTCTATAAGCCGATCAGCAAATTGGCCGATGAGGCCGCGGACATTGCCGTGCAATTGGGCAAGGGCGAACAGCCGAAAACTAACGCCACCTTAAATAATGGCAGCAAAGAAGTGGCATCCTGGTTATTAACGCCGATCCCGGTTGATAAAACGAATATTGAAAGCACCATTATTGCCGACGGTTTCCATAAAAAAGCCGACATTAATTAATCAAGACAGCCGGTAATGTGGAGGGAATAATGCCCAGCCTATTAGAAATGAAAAATATTACCATGCAGTTCGGTGAGGTTAAGGCGGTGGATAATGTCAGTCTGAAATTGGAGGCCGGCCAGGTATTATCGCTGTGTGGTGAGAACGGTTCGGGAAAATCCACCCTGATGAAAGTGCTGTGCGGAATATATCCGCACGGCAGTTATCAGGGAGATATTTATTTCTCTGATGATTTATTGGTGGCGAAAAACATCCGCGACACGGAGCAGAAAGGCATCGCCATCATTCACCAGGAGCTGGCGCTGGTAAAGCAAATGACGGTGCTGGAAAACATGTTTCTCGGCAATGAATGGCGGCGATACGGCGTGATGGATTATGACGCCATGTACCTGCGCTGCCGACGCATGCTGGCGCAGGTCAAGCTGGAGGTCGATCCCAATACCCCGATTGGCGAATTGGGGTTGGGGCAGCAACAGCTGGTGGAGATCGCCAAGGCGCTGAACAAACAGGTGCGGTTGCTGGTGTTGGATGAACCTACGGCGTCGCTGACTGAAAGCGAAACCGCAACGCTGCTGGCAATCATCGGCGATCTGCGGGATCACGGCATCGCCTGCATCTATATTTCGCACAAGCTGAACGAGGTGAAGGCGATCTCGGATCTGATCTGCGTGATCCGCGACGGCAAGCATATAGGAACACGTTCGGCGGCGTTGATGAGCGAGGACGACATTATCTCCATGATGGTGGGGCGTGAGCTGACCGAGCTGTATCCGCAACAACAGCATGAGATAGGCGAGGTGATCTTGCAGGTGGACAATCTGACCGCCTGGCATCCGGTAAACCGTCAGGTTCGCCGGGTGGATGATATTTCCTTCAGCCTACGGCGCGGCGAGATACTCGGCGTGGCTGGGCTGGTCGGCTCTGGGCGTACCGAGACCATGCAGTGCCTGTTCGGCGTCTACCCTGGCCGTTGGCAGGGCAGCATCACCCTCAATGGTCAGCCGGCCATCATAAATAATTGCCGCCAGGCGATAGGGTACGGCATCGCTATGGTACCGGAAGACCGCAAGCGCGATGGCATCGTTCCTGTGATGGGCGTGGGAGCCAATATGACATTGGCAGCGCTGAACGACTTCAGCGGCGTATTAACCGTGATCGACGATGCCCGGGAACAGGCGACCATTCGCCAATCCCTGGCTCAACTTAAGGTGAAAACCTCCTCTCCTGAATTGGCTATCGCCCGGTTGAGCGGTGGCAATCAACAGAAGGCGATTCTGGCCAAGTGCCTGCTGCTGAAGCCGAAGATTCTCATTCTGGATGAACCAACGCGCGGCATCGACATCGGTGCAAAACAGGAAATCTATAAGTTAATTAATCAACTGGTACAGCAAGGCATTGCGGTGATTGTGGTGTCTTCCGAGTTGCCGGAAGTGCTGGGATTAAGCGATAGGGTACTGGTGATGCACCAGGGGCGCATCAAGGCGTCGTTGATCAACCGCGGCCTTACCCAGGAACAGGTGATGGAAGCCGCATTGAGGAGTGAAACAGATGTCGAAAAATACGCAGTCTGAGGCGATCGCGCCACCAAGGGTGGAGAAAACACCGACAGTGAAGCGGAACGCCATTAATTTGCAGGTGTTTGTCATGCTGGCGGCGATAGTCGTTATTATGCTGTTCTTTACCTTTACCACCGAAGGGGCCTATCTCAGCGCGCGTAATATCTCCAACCTGCTACGCCAGACGGCGATCACCGGTATTTTGGCGGTTGGCATGGTGTTTGTGATCGTTTCGGCTGAAATCGATCTGTCGGTCGGTTCGATGATGGGGTTATTGGGCGGCGCAGCGGCGATTTTTGACGTCTGGTTCGGTTGGCCGCTGCCGCTGACCATCGTGGTGACACTGTTGGCCGGTCTGTTGTTGGGCGCCTGGAACGGCTGGTGGGTTGCCTACCGCAAAGTCCCTTCGTTTATCGTCACTTTGGCGGGGATGCTGGCCTTTCGTGGCATCCTGATCGGCATCACTAATGGCACCACGGTGGCACCGACCAGCGGCGCCATGTCGCAAATCGGCCAGAGTTATCTGCCGAGCGGGCTGGGGTTCGGTATCGGCGCGGTGGGGCTGACACTGTTTGTGGTATGGTAATGGCGGCGGCGTAGCCGACGCGTACAGCTCGGCTTGCCCGTAGCGGCGCCTGCCGGTGACGTGACCAGACAAAGCATTTTGGCGCTGCTGGTACTCGGCGCAATCTATTTGCTCAACGATTACCGCGGGGTACCTACGCCGGTGTTAATTCTGACCGCGTTGATGCTGGCGGGAATATTTATGGCTACCCGCACGGCCTTTGGCCGCCGGATCTACGCTATTGGCGGCAATATTGATGCTGCGCGCTTATCGGGGGTCAACGTCGAGCGCACCAAACTGGCGGTATTTGCCATTAACGGTCTCATGGTGGCGATTGCCGGTCTTATCCTCAGTTCGCGGTTAGGCGCCGGTTCGCCTTCGGCGGGCAATATCGCCGAGCTGGACGCTATCGCCGCCTGCGTGATCGGCGGCACCAGCCTGGCAGGCGGCATAGGCAGCGTGGCCGGGGCGGTGATGGGGGCGTTCATTATGGCATCGCTGGATAACGGCATGAGCATGCTGGACGTACCGACGTTCTGGCAGTACATCGTCAAGGGCGGCATTTTGCTGCTGGCGGTATGGATGGACTCCGCCACCAAACGCCGGGCTTAAGAATATATTCTTCATACTTGACGCTGTATCTGTGTTGGCTGCGTTATTCAGCCCATCCCTGGGTCTCACCCCTTACGGGGCCGCTGCAAGCAGCGTTCAAATCTGCTCCTAGCAGATTTGTCACTCACCCGAATCACTTACTTAAGTAAGCTCATCGGAATGAGTTCCTTTGCCGCCTTGATACAACGTCAATGATTTTGGATATAGCTTTAGAGATCACAGTTATGAGGTGATGCCTGCTGCTCCCACAGAGAGGTTGTGTTATCCCAGAGAGCAGTCTACTTACCGGGGATGCCGCATGTTCGAAAAGCGCTTTCGTATCACGTTGCTATTCAACGCCAATAAAGTGTATGACCGCCAGGTGGTTGAGGGTGTTGGGGAGTATTTACAGGCTTCACAGTGCGACTGGGATATCTTTATCGAAGAGGATTTTCGCTGCCGTATCGACAACATCAAGGATTGGCTGGGTGATGGGGTGATTGCCGATTTCGACGACCGCGAAATCGAACATTTGCTGCATAACGTCAAGGTGCCGATTGTCGGTGTGGGCGGTTCTTATCACCGTGAAGAGGATTACCCGCCGGTGCACTATATCGCCACGGATAATCAGGCACTGATAGAGGCGGCGTTCACTCACCTGAAGGAAAAGGGCATTAATCGGTTTGCCTTCTACGGATTACCGAGCGAAGGCGGCAAGCGCTGGGCGCAGGAACGTGAATATGCTTTTCGTCAGCGGGTGCTGCTGGAGCAGTATCAGGGCGTGGTCTATCAGGGCATGGCCACCGCGCCGGAGAACTGGCAATACGCCCAGAACCGGCTGGCGGACTGGGTGCAGACGTTGCCACAGCAGACCGGCATTATCGCCGTGACCGATGCGCGTGCGCGCCATCTGCTGCAGGTTTGCGAACATCTGGATATCGCGGTGCCCGAAAAGCTGTGCGTAATTGGTATCGACAATGAAGAACTGACCCGTTACCTGTCGCGGGTGGCGTTGTCTTCGGTGGCGCAGGGCACCCGCCAGATGGGCTATCGTGCCGCCAAGCTGCTTCATCAACTGCTGGATAGCCGCGAGATGTCGCTACAACGCATTTTGGTGCCGCCGGTGAAGGTGATCGAGCGTCGTTCTACCGATTTCCGTTCGCTGCGTGACCCGGCGGTGATTCAGGCCATGCATTATATTCGTCACCACGCCTGCAAGGGCATCAAGGTCGAACAGGTGCTGGATGCGGTTGGCCTGTCGCGTTCCAATCTTGAAAAACGCTTCAGGGATGAAACCGGCGAAACCATCCACCATGTGATCCATCAGGAAAAGCTGGATCGAGCCTGTAACCTGCTGAAGGCAACCTCGTTGACCATCAACGAAATCTCGCAAATGTGCGGCTACCCGTCGTTGCAATATTTCTATTCGGTGTTCAAAAAAGGCTATGACATGACACCCAAAGAGTATCGCGAGCGCTATGGCGAGGTTAGCTATTAGGCCGGATGTAGCCATAATGGCTACATGTGTAGCTGATAAGGCAACAGGTTAGCTCACACCAACCCACAAAACGCTTTTAACCGTTCGGCCAGTGCCGGGGTGGCAGCGGGGGCGCCGTCGCGGTAATACAGCGCCAGTTCAATGTTGTCTATCGGCGGCAATCCTTCGGCGATGCCCAGTACCCGGTGGCTTGGCAAGCGACAGCCGGCGGGTAACAGCGTTACGCCCAATCCGGCGGCAGAAGCGGCTGTGAGTGCTGCCAGACTGGTGCTGCTGTAGCCGATGCGCCACCGCTTGCCCAGATTATCCAATGCCTGGCACAAATCGTCGCGGTATAGCCCATTGAGCGGGAACACCGCCAACGGTACCGGAGATTGCTCAATCGCCGGGAAGGCCAGGCTATCGAGCCACAGCAGCGGCTCCGGCCTGGCGGCGCGCGGCGGTTGGTTACGGCGCTGTTTTACCAAAATCAGGTCCAGTTCTTCACGGGCGTAGGCGCTGTGCAGATCCGCGCTCAGGCCGCTGGTGACGTCCAACCGCAAATGCGGGTGGGCGCGGCTAAACTCTGCCAGCAATTCGGTGGTCGGTGCGGCAAAATCCTCGGGCATTCCCAGTCTTAACACGCCATCACGCCAGATGCCGGTTAAGGCATCGTGCGCTTCCTCATTCAGTGCAATGATCCGCCGCGCATAGCTCAACAGTTTCACCCCCTCTTCGGTGAGGAGCACCTGATGAGACGAGCGTTCAAACAGCGGCTTACCCAGCATATCCTCCAGCCGGCGCACCTGTTGGCTAACAGTGGATTGCGACAAAAACACCCGTTCTGCGGCGCGAGTGAAGCTGTTGCTGTCACACACGGCGACAAAGCTGAGCAGTAATTGCGGATTAAACATCGGGTAGCGATTCATTTTCCCACTGTTGGCTATTTTATTATTTAATTTCCCAATACTAACGGGGGAGCCTACAGTTAGGCAACGCTGCGGCGGTGACTCTGTGACCCCGCACTCCTCATCCCGGAAGTTCAGGAATAGACCGTGTTAAATCATTTTGTAGTTCCCCCCCTTTTACGCCGCTGGTTCAACCCTCTGCTGTGGGTTTTGGTGCTTATTGGTTTGAATATGCGGCCGTTGCTGACCTCTATCGGCCCGCTGTTGCCGACGTTGCGGCAGGCGACCGGCCTGAGTTTTGGCGGCGCAGCACTGCTGACCACCTTGCCTGTGTTAATGATGGGGCTGATGGCGCTGGCAGGTGGGGCGATCAACCGCCTGTTCAGCGAGCGGACCAGCGTAGTGTTGAGCTTGCTGGCGATTGGCGTGGGTGCCGCCTGGCGGGAGCTGGCACCAGGCAGCACGCAATTGATGCTGAGTGCCGTACTGGGTGGGCTGGGGATAGGTGTGATCCAGGCGGTGATGCCCGGCATTATTAAACATCACTTTCTAAAACAAATGGCATTGGTGGCCGGGTTGTGGTCTGCGGCGCTGATGGGCGGTGGCGGGCTAGGGGCAGCGATTACCCCCTGGCTGATGAACATCGGCCATGACTGGCACAGCGCACTGGCGTGGTGGGCGGTGCCGGCATTAGTTGCCTTGATCGCCTGGTGGCCAGTGAGCCGTAGCTTGGCACGCCTGACGCCGTCGGGGACTTCCCGCGGACCGAGCCTGCTGTTCAGCCGCCGAGCCTGGTTACTCGGTGCCTATTTTGGTTTGATCAATGGCGGTTATACCAGCCTGATCGCTTGGCTACCGCCCTATTATATGCAGCTCGGCTGGCAACCACAGGCCAGCGGAACTTTGCTGGCACTGATGACCTTTGGGCAGGTGGTGGGGGCGCTGCTGTTGCCAGCGCTGGCGCGTTCGGCGGATCGTCGCCCGCTGTTATTACTGGCGCTGGTCATGCAGTTGATTGGTTTCGTCGGGCTTATCTACCTGCCGCAGACACTGCCGTGGGTATGGGTATTGCTTTCCGGTTTAGGATTGGGCGGTGCTTTCCCGCTGTGCCTGGTGCTGGCGCTCGACCATATACCTCACCCTGCGGCAGCGGGGCGGTTGGTGGCGTTTATGCAGGGCATCGGCTTCTTGCTGGCGGGCACCACGCCCTATATTTCCGGCCTGCTGCGTGATTACAGCGGTGGTTTTGTGCTGGACTGGCAAATCCATGCATTGCTGGTGGTGGTGCTTATTGCGATTACCTGGCGCTTCCACCCGCACAGCTACCGGCGGGCGTTCGCCGAATAATATTTTTGTCATTGCGGCTCCCTATAGTGACGTTGCTTTTACCTCTGGGTAATAACAACAAAAGGGAACCATGACATGCACATCACCAAAACCCGTCTGGCGCTGTTGGCTGGCTGTATGGCGCTGAGCACCAACCTGTGGGCTGACGCCCAACCGGTGCCGGCGACCTTGGCCGGGCACGCGCTATTGGCCGTAAAATCCAGCGTCACTGCGCCGCAGGATGCGCCTGCCGATTTACAGCAAAGCGGCAAATACACCAGCGGCAAACGCGTGACCGAACTGGGCAGCGTAGCGGGTAAATCCGCCGATCGCATGACCGGTATTGGCCTGCCGATCAACGGCCAGCCGTTACAGGGGCATTCCGGCATCAAACATATGCCAGACGGTACCTACTGGGTACTGACCGACAACGGTTTTGGCAGCAAGGCCAACTCGCCGGATGCCATGCTGTACCTCAATCATTACAAAATCGACTTCAGCAACGGCACGGTGACGCCGCTGAAAACGGTATTCCTGCACGATCCCGATAAAAATGTACCCTTCCATATCATCAATGAGAGCACCGACAAGCGTTACCTGACCGGCAGCGATTTCGATCCGGAAAGCTTCCAGTTCGCCGACAATGCCCTGTGGATCGGCGACGAGTTCGGCCCTTATCTGATCAAGGCCGACCTGAACGGCAAGGTGCTGGCGGTGTTTGACACCAGGGTGGACGGCAAAGTCGTCAAATCGCCAGATAACCCGACGCTGACGCTGCCGGGGGCGCCGGACGGCAAACAGAATTTCCAGGTGGCGCGTTCTAAAGGCTTTGAAGGCATGGCGGCGTCGCCGGACGGCAGCAAGCTGTACCCGTTGCTTGAGGGCGCGCTGTGGGATGGCGAGAAGTTTGAAAACCTCGACGGCAAACGTTACCTGCGGGTGCTGGAGTTCGACGTGAAACAGCAGGCCTGGACCGGCCGCAGCTGGCAATACGTGTTGGAAGACAACCAAAACGCCATCGGTGATTTCAATATGATCGACGCCACCCACGGGCTGGTGATCGAGCGCGACAACGGCGAAGGCACGCCGGATAAAGCCTGCGTTGCGGGTGCGCCGACCGACAATTGCTTCAGCCAGGTAGCGAAGTTCAAACGGGTGTATAAAATCGCTTTCTCGGATGCCAACGTCGGCAAACCGGTAGAAAAACTGGCGTATATCGATCTGCTGAACATTCAGGACCCGAACAAGCTGGCGCGCAAGCCGCTGAACGACGGTGTACTGACCTTCCCGTTCTTCACCATTGAAAACGTGGACGTGGTGGACGGCAGTCATATCATCGTCGGTAACGATAATAACTTCCCGTTCTCCTCCAGCCGCCAGCCAAACGTGGCGGATGACAACGAATTTATCTTGCTGGACGTGAAGGAACTGTTGAAGCCTTAACCCTGTATGCCTCCGGTGCATTGCCGGAGGCTACCGCCATTTCCCTCTTAGCGCCAAGGGTAAACTGCGCTATAATCAGCCCCTTGCTTCCGATTCCCGAAGGAAGATCATCGTCCCCGGTGGGGCGGCCGGACTTCAAATCCGGTTGGGGCCGCCAGCGGTCCTGGGCAGGTTCGACTCCTGTGATCTTCCGCCAATCGAGTTCTTCTGTGATCTCCGCCAAAGCTATAATCAGCCGCCTGGCGCAGTCAGGCTGCGTCGAAGCCCCGCTGGAAGGAAAACGAGAAGGATCGTTTGGATTTTATCTTCTTCTTTTGGGGGGCAATATTGGTTCGGGTGTGTTCTGGCAAATCCCCGTCAGCCCTAATTCGAGCAGTTTCTGTCGGGCATCCAGCAACGCCTCACGTTGTTGACTCAGGGTTTCCATCAGTTGGTCAATCTCAACCAAGCGTAGATCCATGCCTTGCATCAACCCATCCTGGTATGCCGTGCCTTGCAGGGCAAGCACCTTGCGGATAGCTCCCAGCGTGAAACCCAGATTTTGTCCAATCTGAATCATATGCAAGCGCTCCAGAGCACCTTCTTCATAGACGCGATATCCATTGGCACCGCGCACCGTCTTGGGCAGTAACCCTTGCTGTTCGTAGTAACGTATCGCCGATGCGGCTAGCCCGGAACGTTCCGCCAGTTCGCCTATCTTCATGCCCTATTGACCTTAAAGTTAACTTTAAACTTAGTATAACTATTCTATTGTCGATTGAGGAGTCAGCATCATGTTCACCCCACTTACCCTGCCCAATGGCAGTATTTTGCCGAATCGCTTGGCCAAGGCCGCGATGGAAGAGAATATGGCTGAGTCAGGTCAACTGCCTGGCCTCACGCTGCAGCGCTTGTATCAATCCTGGGCTGATGGCGGTGCCGGTTTGATCATTACCGGCAACGTGATGATTGATGGCCGAGCCATGACCGGCCCTGGGGGGGTGGTGCTTGAGGAAAATACGCCGTTGGAACCGTTCAGGGCGTGGGCAAAAGTCGCACGCCAAAACGGGGCTCAGGTTTGGATGCAAATCAATCACCCGGGTCGCCAGGTGATGGCCAGCATGGGTGGCAACGCTTGGGCACCCTCCGCGATTCCGCTGGCGCTGGGGAAGCACAGTAAGCTGTTTGCGCAACCCATTGCCATGAGCTTGAAGCAAATCGACGAGGTGATCGAACGCTTTGCAGCCACCGCCTATGCCGCCGAGCAGGCAGGTTTTACCGGGGTGGAGATCCACGCGGCGCATGGTTATTTGATTTCTCAATTTTTGTCACCGCTCACTAACCAGCGTACCGATCAGTGGGGGGGTAATCTCAATAACCGTGCTCGTTTACTGGTGGAGATTGTACAGCGAGTACGTGAGCGCGTGTCTCCCCATTTCTGCGTCGCGGTTAAGTTGAACTCTGCCGATTTCCAGCGCGGTGGATTCTCTGAAGATGATGCGAAACAGGTAATTATGCTGCTGAATAAACTGCCGGTCGATCTGATCGAGTTGTCTGGCGGCAGTTACGAAAGCCCAGCGATGCAAGGCCAGACCGCAGACGGTCGTCGGCTAGCACGTGAGGCTTATTTTCTGGAGTTTGCCCGCGAACTTGCCGCCGTCGCCAGCATGCCGGTGATGACGACGGGCGGTATTGCACGTAAGTCTGTGGCTCAACAGGTGTTGGATAGCGGCGTCGCTGTTGTGGGTATCGCGACGGCCATGGCGGAGGTGCCGGATCTGCCGCTGCAATGGAAAGCCGGCCATGAACCGCATGCATTACCAACCCCGGTAACATGGAAGAATCAAATGATGGCGGCGCTTGCCCGTATGGCATTGATCAAGCGGCGTCTCCGCGCCTTGGGGCGTGCCCGCTCTAAGAATGTACGCTATTCGCCGTTGTTCACATTGATCGTGGATCAGTGGCGAACCTCGCGTATTACCCGTCGCTACCGTGAATGGTTACAGTTACGCGGCTGACAGATAGGTAACGGGGAATTTCAATGGGTTTAATAGGATTCAGCATCAGAATCCTTGGTTGAGGCAATGGCGCTAGGCGGTTATGGATTTATTTTAACGGCAATGGAAATCTCTGATGCAGGATAGGTTTTGCTTATTCAGCGAAGGTTAAGGTAAGTCTTTTATAACGCCTTTATATCTGCTTAATAACTATATTAAATTATTATTCTTTTCAAGTAGCGATCTGATTTACCAAAACGGTGTCACGTATAATAATTTTCGCTCTTCCTCCTGATTCTTTGGGCGTCGACTTTGTTTCTAGTAATTATTGTTACCTGAATGGTACCGGAATGCTTCGTTCCTATCAGCGCACTTTGCGAAGATGGGTTTGAAAGGATAAATTAGCAGTGCTAAAGTAAGGCTCCCGGCCAGCAGTGACTTTTTGGATATCCTGTCTGACCGGAAATTTTTCCCTGGTGTTGGCTGTGTTGGCTACCTGACCGTATAGGTCAGGTTTTTTTTCCAGCGCCTAACGAGATTCATTATATGTTGCGGTTCCGAATCCGTAAGTTGTACTTAAGTCCCATCCATACCTATACTTAAGTTCAGGTTGTCTCACTAAAGGGAAAGCCAGACCGCCACGGAGCCTGTATGTTTTCTATCTTCAATGAAAATCAAACAATAACGGAAACGCTCCGAGATCATATCGACAGAAAGCTGTCTGCACTCGGTAGCCCGGAATACGCTTATACGGTTGTTAGAAAGAAAAATCCGTCAGATGTGCTTATCATTTCCAGTTACCCTGATGAATGGGTGGACCTCTACCGTGCCAATAATTTTCAACTCACCGATCCGGTGATACTGACCGCGTTCAAACGCACCTCGCCATTTGCGTGGGATGAAAATATCACTCTCATGTCAGATCTGAAGTTCACCAAGATTTTCTCGCTTTCTAGACGGTACAACATCGTGAACGGCTTCACTTTTGTGCTGCATGACCATATGAACAATCTGGCGTTGTTGTCTGTCATTATCGCCAACAACGGACAAGGTGAACTGGAAAAGCGGCTCTCGTCCGATCGCGGAGCCATGCAGATGTTGCTGATCGATATTAATGAACAGATGTATCGTCTTGCTGGCTCCGCTTCATCCAACAGTCATAAACACCATGTAGACAAGGATAAACCCATTTTTACTCATCGGGAGAATGAGGTACTTTATTGGGCCAGTATGGGAAAAACTTATGGAGAGATTGCTGCCATTGCAGGCATTTCCGTGAGTACGGTGAAGTTTCATATGGGTAATATTGTGGTTAAGTTGGGCGTCAGTAACGCCCGGCAGGCCATCCGGCTGGGCGTTGAGCTGGAGCTTATAACGCCGGCAGCGACAGCGGCCAGGTGATAACAGACGGTGCCGAACAACCAAGCATGCTAATGATCCCTGATGCCATTTGGTTCCGATCTTCTTGCCCTGTCGGTAGAACTATCAGATAAATACGTTCGCGTTCGCTGAGGAAAGCTTCTTTAAGTACGCGGATTTGCCACCCTGAGCGTTCGAGTATCCTCAACATCGCCCGACTCACGATTGTGTGAATGTCATTGCGTTTATGGTGCTGGGCCCAATTGATCATGGCCAGGAACAGAGCCTGACTGACTGGGTACCGCTCGCCAAGTAGCCGCCGCGCCCGAGCTTTGTCGACAAAAAAGCGACTTGATTCTATTCCATCTATGGGGAGCTCCACGCTGTCAAAACAGGTGCGGAATGTGTGGGTTATCATGTTGGGCTGGCTCAGCGCGGTAAAACGCACGCTGCAGACCAGCTGCCCTTTGCACAAGCCGAGTATGTAGCGCGTGCCGGAGTTATCAAACTCATCAAACTCCATATCGAGGTTGCATGCTACGTCCCAACCCAACCGATCGCTAAAAGTTTTCTTTCTCAGCCGGTAGAGCTCGTTAGAGTGTGTCATTCTCAGCTCTTCGTAGCTGATATCAAATAGTTCAAGCATTCCATGACCCTTTTATTATTAGCGTGAATATATTGCGGTTTTCAAACAGCCTGCCGGTATTCTACAAAGATTTTATGTTGGGCGATCAAAACAAGATCATGCAGGAAGTTAAAAGAGAACTCGGGTGTCGAAATTCCCGCTTTGTACAATAACTTTCTCTCTGCTGGATGATGAGATCTTGTTTGTGAATACTGCGGGCAGTCGGCTGAGTCTGGGTAAGAGAGGGCCGCAGGTTAATAATTATTTGGCTATGCCAAATCAATAAGCCATCCACCTGAGTTGTTCAAAATGATTTTAAACGGATAATAACCCTTTTATTTCTAGAGGGGGTGCCATTATAAATAGACCCCACGATCAAGCTCTCAGAGCAGTTGCCTGCAATCTTACTTATCCTGCAGAAGGGCAATTTTCTGACAACTGGGTCAAACCCTCGCTTTCCTGCCTGAATGATACCTTGCCCTGATCCAGCGTAACCACAAAGATGCTGTCGAAGTCGCTGCCTGGCCATTCGGGCACTAGACTGGCGTCGCCACCGCGTGCGGCAACGATGTTCTTCACCGCCTTATCGAGATTCTTATGCTCCCAAGCGATGAAGATACGCGAGTTCTGGTATTTATCGCTGAGCAGCTCTTGCTGCAACCCGGCGATATCATTGGCGTGGAACTGAAGGCCGATCGGTAACCCCACGCGTACGGCGGTGGGCATAATGGTCGACAGCGCCCGCAGCGAACTGCCGGTTTTATTCTCTTTCGGCCCGGCGGCAAAGATAAAGTCCGGCTTGCCATAACGGTTCAGTAGCACGTCTGGCAGCGCCAGCGCGCGGTTCAGCCCTTTGCAGGTTAACTGGCCGCTGTTGTCGGCGGGTTTTTCACCGTGGCGTACGAAGATCAGCGTTTCCTGTGCCAGTGCGCTTTGGCTGAACAGCAACAACGCCGCCAAACCGCCGAGTATTTTCTTGCCCGTTTTGTTAAGCATCCTCAACCCTTATGTAATGGCTTGTTGATTTCAGTGCGCTTTTCGTCGCGTTACTCGTTATCATAACCGGTGTGACAAAAAAGGGCGTGTCGCACCGATGCGGCGCCTCTGGGATAATTAAATACTGGCCTAAGGAAGGATTTACAATGAAAAACATTTTCTTTTTTGACGCGATGCTGACACCGAAAATCATCACCGGCGTTTACTGGCTTTGCCTGCTGGGCATTCTTCTCGGCGGGATCGGTTCTATGTTCTACGGTGAGTTCTTCCGTGGTCTGTTTGCTATCATTATCGGCGGCGTGTTCACTCGCGTTTGCTTCGAAATGATCATCATTGCGTTTAAAAATAACGAATACCTGCGCAAAATCTCCGAAAAACCGTAATTAAGTCACTAACATCAACTATGTGTCGAAAGAGGGGGCGCTCATGGCCCCCCTTTATCCAGGGATTCAGCCGTGATTTTCCGACGGCAGATCCTGTTTTCACCGTAACGCATAGACAGCGATTAGCAGACCAAGGCTGGTTATGGTTTTACTTCACCCACCCAGTTGGGTGAAGTAAAACCATAACCAGCATTAATAGCGATCCCCCCAAGCCAAACACCGCCAGAGGCACCCAGATTGCACGCTGAGATATTGGCCGCAGAGGCCAGAATTGGCGCGCCGACAGCTTTCTTCATCACGTACATTTGCAATGGTGGAATGGTGCCAAAACCAACTGGACCAAGGAAAAACACACTTACTACGGATAGTGGCTTGCTGTGAATAGTGTTATTCGCCCGGCCTGCTGGTTCCAACCGGTTTTGGAAAGTGCGAGCGGCTGCTGCCGCTGATGGCATTTAGCACCTATAATCGCTGCAGGATAACCGTGAATTCAGGAGTGGGTATGCCTTCCAGGGCGATAATCAAATGGACTAAACGGCTGACAATCGTGGTTGTTACCGTGTTACTCACACTGTTTGCGGTACGTATTTACGACACCCAAAGCGGTCCGGCGCTGGAGCCGTGGCATACTTTTGTGCCGCATGAGCTGTCTGCCGCCGAGATGGATAAGACCAATTGGCAGGGTTATCTGGCTGCCGAAAGCCGGGTATTTGATGACGTGAAGGCTAACGTCACGGACAAACTCTCCGCCAGCGAACGTATCCCCCTTAACCGCTATTTTGACGGCAGCCCGGTGTATCCAGAGCACTTTGTCCGGGACTGGAACCGTTCTTACGAACTGATGCCGCAAGGCGAGCCACGTGGCGCTGTGGTGTTGCTGCACGGTTTGACCGATTCCCCTTACAGCCTGCGACACATCGCTGAGAACTATCGGCAACACGGTTATGTGGCGGTCGGTATTCGTCTGCCGGCACACGGCACGGTGCCGGGCGCATTGACCAATATTGAATGGCGCGACTGGTTGGCGGCGACGCGATTGGCCGTGCGTGAGGCGCGGAGTAAGGCCGGTGGTGATAAACCGTTGCATATCGTAGGCTTTTCCAACGGCGGGGCGCTGGCGATGAAGTATGCGTTGGATGCACTGGATGATCCGCAGTTGGCGGTGCCGCAGCGGTTGGTGTTGATTTCACCGATGATCGGCGTCACCAGCTTTGCTCGTTTCGCTGGCATTGCCGGCTGGCCTGCCGTGTTCCCTGCCTTTGCCAAAGCGGCGTGGCTCGGTGTGCTGCCGGAGTTTAATCCCTTTAAATACAATTCATTCCCAGTCAATGGTGCACGCCAGTCTTATCTGCTCAGTAACGGGCTGCAACAGCAAATTGCCCTGGCGGCGCGTGACGGAAAGCTGGAGAAATTAGCCCCTGTGCTGACCTTCCAGTCTGTCATGGACTCCACCGTGAGCACCCGGGCGGTGATCCGGGCGTTATATAACGAACTACCGGCTAACGGCAGCGAACTGGTGCTATTTGACGTTAATCGTACGATAAATTTTGGGCCACTGCTGCGGCCAAATGCGGCGGCTGCGGTCAGTCAGCTGCTGCCACCACCGCCACGTCGTTACCAGACCACGGTGATCGCTAATGCCTCACCAGAAAGCAGTGAGGCGATCGCCCGTGTTACACCGGCTGGAGCGACCACCGAAAGCGATCTACCGCTAGGTATGACCTACCCGACGGATATTTATTCGCTGTCGCACGTGGCGTTGCCCTTCCCGGTGAATGATTCACTGTATGGCCGGTTCCCCGAGCAGCGCAATGAGTTCGGCATCAGCCTTGGCACCATCGCTGCGCGCGGCGAACGGTCGGTGTTGGTGGTCGATCTCGACTCGCTGATGCGCATTGCCTCCAACCCATTTTTCCCTTACGTGCTCCAGCGGATTGATAACAAGCTTTAGGCAAAACCGAGAATGCTGAACGCATCATCCTGCGGGTAGTAGCCGAGCAAGCGGCTGGTTTCCTCCAGCGACAGCCGCTTATAGCGGTTGTTGGAAACGCCGTGCACCACGGCATGGTGTACACCTTCGATACGCAGGCAACGTTCCAGCAGATCGGCCGCGTCGCGGTGGCTCAGGAAAGCGCTCATATCACGAGCACTGAGCTGTTCGCCATATTCTAGCGTGGTGAAATTGGCGATGCGTACCGACAAGGCAGACAGCCCCTCTTGATGGGCAAAATAGGCGGCGATACCTTCGCCGAATGCTTTGCTTACCCCGTAGAGGTTTTTCGGTTTGGGGGCATCTTGTGGCCGAATTTGGTAATCCAGTGCGTAACCTTCCACCGCTTGCGCACTGCTGGCGAAGACCACGCGTTTGCAGCCTGCGTCTTTGGCTGCCCGAAAAATATTGAAGGTGCCGAGGATATTGTTATCCATCAGCGAGTGACAAAAGTCCGCATCGGGCGAGGGATCGGCCGCCAGGTGCAGCACCGTATCGATATTGGCGCAGGCCTCACGGCAGGCTGCGATATCGGCAATGTCGAAACTGATCACCTCATCGCCCGGTTGCAGATCGGTCAGCAGACCGAGCTCTTTTTCCGCCAGCCGCAGCTGATAGCGATTTCCCACCGATTGACGGAATGCCGTCGCGACCCGGCCACCTGCGCCGGTAATCAAAATTCGTCCAAACTCTGTACGTAAAGTCATGATCTCAGCCAGTCCTAAAGTCCATTATGCCGCGATCAGTAATAATCCCCTGCGTGAGTTTTGTCCAGCATTCAATTAGCAGTGCTGATGCTTTATGGCGTGGGCGGACATTTTTTTTCGATGATTTCAGTCAGGAACGTCATCACTGCGCGAATGGCTGGGGAGCGCGCCAGATCGGGATAAGTGACCAGCCATAGCTCGCGTGTTGGCGCGGCAATTGACGTGGGCAGTGTCACGAGTTCTGGGTCGCTATCGGCAACAAACGTCGGCAATACTACGGCCCCTAGCCCCGAACGTGCGGCTTCTTGCAGAGAGAAAAGATCGCTGGCCTCAAAGACCACCGGGCGACCCTGCAACAGCTGCTGCAGCCATTGTTGATGGGGCTGGTGTTGGTAGTGATGGTCGTAGGCGATAAAAGCCCGGGCGGCCTCTGGTAAGGCGGCGTGCTGCCGCGTGGCGTACAGCGCGTAGCGCATAATGCCGATGCGTTTTATCAACAGGTCCGGCTGCTGTGGCCGCACCATGCGCACTGCCACTTCGGCGTCGCCGCGATCCAGTTCGGCGATCGCCGACTCGCCAGAGAGCACCAACGTAATATGCGGAAAAGCCTGATGAAATTGCGCAATATGCGGAGCGATAACCCGGGCGGCGACCGACGGCGGGGCACTGATGCGCACCTGGGTTTGCGGTGTGTCCCCGGCGCTGCGTGCATGACGCACAATGGCATGGCTTTGATTTTCAACGTCGGCTGCCAGCCCGGCAATCATTTTTCCGTCCTCGGTCAACGGCGTGCTGCGCGGCAGGCGGTGAATCAGCCGTAGCCCAAGCGATTTCTCCAGTGCCGCCACTCTCCGGCCAACCGTCGCGTGATCGCAGCCCAACTCCCGCGCCGCTGCCGACAATGAGCCGGTGCGTGTCAGCACCACAAAGTGTTTTAAATCCTGCCAGTCGAACATCAGTGAATTCCTGCACAGTATCGTTGCAAATTTATGGAATATTCACACAGAGTGGGGTGTGATTCAATGGCATTATCGTTGTAACCAGATTGAATTATTCAATAAGGTAATCTTATGTATTTGCGGCTGAAGGGGCGTGTCGCGCTGGTGACCGGTGCGAGTGAGGGGATCGGTGCGGGTATGGTCCGGGTGCTGGCTGCGCAGGGGGTATCCGTGGTGGCGACCGCCCGCCGTGAAGATCGCTTACTGGCTCTGGCTGATGAGGTAGAACAAGCGGGTGGCGTACGGCCCTGGGTGATTGCGGCGGATATTACCGATGCGGGAGCGCTCGACCGCATGCTTACGCAAGCTATGGGCCGGTTTGGAACCATTGATATTGTGATTAATGCCGTCGGCGGTGCCCGCCCGACCGCATTGAGTGAAGGCGATGCGGGTTGGGAAGAGGCGTTTGCCCTGAACTTCACGCCGGCGCGTCGGGTGACTCACGCACTGTTGCCCGGCATGCAGGCGCAGGGATGGGGGCGGGTCATCAACATCAGCGGCTCGATGGAACCACGCAGTCTGAATGCTGCGACGGCTGCCAAGGGGGCAATACATTTGTGGGCCAAAGGGTTAGCGGGGGAAGTAGCGGCACAAGGCATTACCGTCAATACACTGCAACCCGGGCGGATTAACAGCGAACAGGTACGTGAAAAGCTGCACCCGACCGAGGCGGCACGCCTGGCGTTTATCGCTCAGAACATCCCGATCGGTTACTTTGGCGAGCCGGAAGATGTGGCCAATCTGGCGGCGTTTCTGTGTTCCCCGCTCGCGCGATATATCACGGGTGCGGTTATCCCGGTAGACGGCGGTATGCACTATTTCGCCCACTGACGTGGTTTTGTCTGCTGGGTCACAGTTCAATAATTTGGCGCCGTAGGGTCTTGCTCCAGCAAAATAGGGAGTGTTAACGTCTTAGCTCAACCGATTTAGGGTTGTCACTGCTTCGGCAGGCAAAACCTAAACCTCGTGTTTCTGTTCCCGTCTGGGCGCAGAGACCATGAGGTTTAGGTTTTTTTTTGCGCTGAATTCCGTAACGGCGATGGGCCATCGCGCTACGGAGGTCGGCAGAACGTGGATTTTAAGGGTAACGCGATGAAATATGAAACATTAGCCCGTGAGATTTTGGCCGGCGTCGGTGGCCGCGACAACGTGAGAAGTTTGGTGCACTGTGCTACCCGCCTGCGGTTCAAACTGCGCGACAACCAGCGTGCCGATGCCGCTGCGCTGAAAAAAAATCCCGGTGTGATCATGGTGGTGGAAAGTGGCGGGCAGTTTCAGGTGGTTGTGGGTAATCACGTTGCGGAAGTTTATAACGCAGTCAATCAGGTCGGTAGCTTGGGTGATGGCGTGTCGGCGGATGATGACGGAAAAAAGGAAAACCTGTTTAGCCGATTCATTGACGTGGTGTCCGGCATTTTTACACCGCTGTTGGGGGTGATGGCGGCTTCGGGGATCCTGAAAGGTTTCCTGGCGTTGAGCCTGGCTTGTGGCTGGCTGCTGGAGAGCAGCGGTACCTATAAAATGTTGTTTGCCGCCAGCGATGCCCTGTTCTATTTCCTGCCGATTATGCTGGGTTATACCGCCGGTAAAAAGTTCGGCGGTAATCCCTTTATTACCATGGCAATCGGCGGTGCATTGACCCATCCGCTGATGATGGCGGCATTCAATGCCGCACAGCAGCCTGACGCGGTGCGTGAATATTTCTTCGGCATTCCGCTGACCTTTATCAACTACAGCTCGTCGGTGATTCCGATTATTTTCGCCGCCTGGGTTTCATGCCGGTTGGAGCCGCTGTTTAACCGGGTGATCCACAGCGCGTTGCGCAATTTTGTCACGCCCTTGTTGTGCCTGGTGATTACCGTTCCGCTGACATTCCTGCTGATTGGCCCCGCGGCAACCTGGCTTAGCCACCTGTTGGCCAACGGTTATCAGGGCATCTACGCGTTCAATCCCATCATTGCAGGCGCCTTTATGGGAGCGATGTGGCAGGTGTGCGTGATCTTCGGTCTGCATTGGGGGCTGGTGCCGTTGATGATCAACAACCTGAGCGTGTTTGGCCGCGACACCATGGTACCGCTGCTGTTGCCGGCCGTGATGGGGCAAGTAGGGGCGACGCTGGGTGTGATGTTGCGTACCCGTGATGCCAAATTGCGGGCGTTGGCAGGTTCCGCGATTGGCGCCGGGATCTTTGGTATCACCGAGCCGGCGGTGTATGGCGTGACCTTGCCGAACAAACGGCCGTTTATCTTTGGTTGTATTGGCGGTGCGCTTGGTGGGGCGGTGATCGGTTATTTCCATACCGCTACCTACTCCTTTGGCCTGGTGAACATCTTCACCTTTGCGCAGATCATTCCTTCCGCTGGCTTTGACGCCACGGTGTGGGGCGCAATCGCCGGTAGTTTACTGTCGTTTTGTTTCGCGGCGGTGGCCAGCTATCTGTTCGGTGTTGCACCTGCCGAAACTCACGAGGAACCGACACCTCCTGCCCCCCTTAACCGCAAAGAGTGCGTTGTTAGCCCGATTGCCGGTGACGTGATGCCGCTGGAACAGGTCAATGATGCCACTTTTGCCAGCGGTCTGTTGGGCAAGGGGGTAGCGATTGCCCCGCAGCAAGGCCGGGTGGTGTCGCCGGTCGCCGGGCGTGTGGCCTCATTGTTTAAAACCCGGCACGCCATCGGCATTGAGTCGGACGATGGCGCGGAGATTTTAATCCACGTCGGCATAGATACGGTCAAGCTCGACGGTCTGCATTTCAGCGCTCATGTGCAAGAGGGGGACCGGGTGCAACCAGGCGATCTACTGATTGAGTTTGACCAGGCGGCGATCCATGCCGCCGGCTTCGACACGACGACACCGATCATCATCAGCAACAGCGATGACTACGTCGAGGTCTTGGCCAGCGGCGAGAGCAGGGTGCAGGAACAGGCGCCACTGCTGACTTTATTACGTTAACCGAGGAGAAAACGATGAGCAGCAAATTCCCAGACCATTTTCTGTGGGGCGGTGCGGTCGCGGCCAATCAGGTGGAAGGAGCCTATCAGACCGACGGCAAAGGGCTGTCGACCTCTGATTTGCAGCCGCACGGCATCTTCGGCGCGATAACACCGCGGGTCGAGGGCGACAGCGGTATCAAGGACGTGGCGATCGATTTTTATCATCGTTATCCCCAGGATATCGCGCTGTTCGCTGAAATGGGCTTTAAGTGCCTGCGCACCTCTATCGCCTGGACGCGTATTTTCCCGCAGGGCGATGAGGATGTCCCGAATGAAGCCGGCTTGGCGTTCTATGACCGGCTGTTCGATGAAATGGCAAAGTACGGCATTCAGCCATTGATCACCCTGTCACACTACGAAATGCCGTATGGCTTGGTGAAGAACTACGGCGGGTGGGGTAACCGCAAGACCATCGGATTTTTCGAGCACTACGCGCGCACTGTGTTCGAACGCTATAAGCATAAGGTCAAGCATTGGTTGACCTTTAACGAGATCAATATGTCGTTGCACGCGCCCTTTACCGGTGTCGGGCTGAAGGAAGACAGCAGCAAGAGCGAGATTTATCAGGCGATCCACCACCAGTTAGTGGCCAGCGCAAAAGCGGTAAAAGCCTGCCATGACATTGTGCCGGGCGGCCAAATTGGCAATATGTTGCTGGGCGGCATTGTCTATCCGCTGAGCTGCAGACCGGAGGATGTGCTGGAAACCCAGCGCCAAAACCGTGACTGGTTGTTCTTTGGCGACGTACAGGCACGCGGCGATTATCCGGCCTATATGCGGCGTTATTTCCGCGAAAACGGCATTCAGGTCGAGATCACCGCCGAAGACCGCCACGCGCTGCGCGAAACCATCGATTTTATCTCCTTCAGCTATTACATGAGCGGCTGCGTCACTACCGACGAACAGCAAAACAACGCCGCCCGCGCCAACATTCTCAATATGGTGCCGAATCCGCACTTAGCCAGTTCAGAATGGGGTTGGCAGATCGATCCCGTTGGTCTGCGCTATTTGCTGAATGTGTTGTATGACCGCTACCAAAAACCGCTGTTTATCGTGGAAAACGGACTGGGGGCGAAGGACCGCATTGAAGCTGATGGCAGCATCAACGACGACTACCGTATCAATTATCTTAACGACCATCTGGTACAGGTGGCGGAAGCGATCGACGACGGCGTAGAAGTGATGGGCTACACCAGTTGGGGGCCGATCGATCTGGTCAGTGCCTCGAAAGCCGAAATGTCCAAGCGCTACGGCTTTATTTATGTCGACCGTGACGATGCCGGTAACGGCAGCCTGGAACGCCGCCGCAAAAAGAGTTTCTACTGGTATCGTGATGTGATCCAAAGCAACGGTAACAGCCTGAAAGACAAAGCCTAAGTTTTATCCATCCCCCGGTGGCAACCACCGGGTTATTACCTTTATCTACTGCTGCCAATGTTTGGGGAATTACCCCCAGGGAATGCTGTTGCCCGCAGCTACCCCCGTATTTCAAACCGCCGCATTGTTGGCGACGCGTGCTCACCCCTTTCACTTACTTCAGTAAGCTCCAGGGGACTCCCACGCTTGCCGCCTTGCTGCAATTCGAAATCCGTCGGGTATCAATATGTTGGAGAAATATAATAATGAAATACCCATTACCTCACTTTGTTACCCTCGCCGGGTTATTGCTGGCCTGCGCCGGCGCACAGGCCGAAACCTTGCAGTCAGCCAAAGACGTGGAGGCACCCACCGCCAAATGGCAAGGTGTCGCACTTGGCTTTGAACCGCCGCAGGCAGGGCTGTTGGGGGATATGTTAGGGATCAGACCGATCCTGGAAGATCATGGTTTTCACTATAATCTGGGTTACCTCAGCCAGCTTTCTTATAACGCTGGCGGTGGATATAACCACGACAAGCAGGCTTCTTATATCGATCAGTTCTCGCTGACCTTCAGTCAGGATCTGCAGGCGCTGACGGGTATTCCGGATGCGGTAATTGAAGGCAATATCGTTAACCGCAACCATGATAACAACCTGACACGCGATCGCCTGCAGGATCCCCGCGTCAACCCGACCGATCTGTCGCAGGAAAGCTATGGCGGCCAGTCGATCACCCGGTTGGGTTGGCTGACCTTTAGCCGCAGTTTTCTCGATCGCCGGCTGCAATGGCGCATTGGCATGATGAACAAGGTGCAGGATTTCGATCAGATCATTCCCTGCGATTTCCAAACGTTGACCCTGTGCGGCGGCAAATCGGCCAACTCGTTGACTTGGTATAACTGGAACGTCCACTACTGGGGCACCACCTTGCAATATAAACTGACCGATGGGCTGACCTTTAAAACCGGTGTGCTGGAGCAAAACCCGAGTGCCCCAAGCCGCAGCCATGCCTGGAGTTGGTCGACCAAGGGCAGCAAGGGCGTGTTGCTGCCGATGGAACTGGAATTGAAAACCAACGCGGTCAATCAGTTGCCGGGGGTCTACAATATTGGCGTGTTATTTACCAATGCCAGCCAGCAGGATTTGTATGAGGGGGTCTCTGGTGGCCCAGGGGCGAGCGATCCGAACGGCTATCGCAGCCATGATCGCACCTGGTTCCTGTACACCGGCTTTAACCAGCAGGTAACGCGCCACCCGGATGACGCTAATCGCGGTCTTAGTCTGTTCTACAGCCTGGGGCTGGCGGATCAACGCTCCAACTATATGCATTACTCCACTTCGACCGGCATTCGTTATCGCGGGCTGTTTGATGCGCGCCCGGATGATTGGCTGGGCTTGGGCATATCGATGGTCAAGCTGAGCAACCATTATCAGGATAACCAGCGCTATTTGAATCAAATCAACAAGGCTACCGACTATAACGATCCCAACTATCACCCGGTACCGGGGCACTCGGTGACGGCGGAACTCTATTACCGCTTCAACGTCACTCCGTGGCTGCAGTTACAACCGGGGGTGCAATATTGGCACCATCCGGCGGGCGTCAACGAAACGCAAGATGCCTGGGTGACGGCGCTTAAAACGGTGGTGACTTTCTGACGGTTACGCCGCGTCACTTTCCCGGTAGCGCTGGCGCGTATGTTCGAACCAGCTTGCCGGGACGTTATGCGGCGGTAATTGCAGCTTTTGCAGCCCCTGTTCGACAATGTGGTGCGCTTGCTGCCACAGCGTCGGATCGCCTTCGGTCAGCACGTCCAGCAACCGCTGTTTTTCGATCAGGTAGGTCCGTGCAAAATGGCTATCGTATTCAAGCAGTGAGCGGGTGTTGTCGATCATATCTGCCAGTTTGATGGTTTTGGCCTCTGGAGAAGCCGTGGCGCTGTGGCGTCGATCGCGATTTTTGCGTTCGAAGCGGTTACCGCTGCCGGTGCTGCTGACGTTGGTCAGCATCGCAACCAGGGCGGCGACCTGCGGCCCAAAATGGCTTTCGATATCGCTGAGCGTTGTGGGGGTATCTTCTACCGTGTCGTGCAGCCAGGCCGCGGCCAGCATTTCTTCACTGTGCGGCACGCTACTGACAATTTCCATCACTGCCTGCGGGTGAACAATATAAGCGTCATTAGTATATTTTCGGCGCTGATCAATCGCCGCATGCGCTTTAGTGGCGTAACGGCGTGCACGCTCTGCCAATGTGTTTGTCATGTCCATTCCCTCCACACAGCACTCTGCTGTGACATCCTCTGTTTTAAAAACGTAGCACAGGGTTTAAAAATAGCTTGCGATTACATCGTGCGCTACCTATATTCACAATATGAAAATCAAAGACGCCGAACAACCCCTTGCGAAAAACCTGCTGCTGCTCGATCAGCAGCTGTGTTTTGCCCTGTACTCCGCCAATCTGGCGCTGCACAAGGTGTATCGCAAACTGCTGAGCCAGCTTGAGCTCACCTATCCGCAATATTTGGTGATGCTGGTGCTGTGGGAACGGGACGAAGTCAGAGTCACGGACATTGGCGAGCGGCTGTTTCTCGATTCGGCAACGTTAACGCCATTGCTGAAACGGCTCGAGAGCGCAGGGTTGTTGGTGCGTTACCGTGCCACTGCCGACGAGCGGCAGGTGATTATCGCGTTAACTGATGCCGGGCGCGCGCTGCGTGAGAAAGCGCAGGCGGTGCCGGAAGCGGTGATGTGTGCCACCGATTGCAGCCTCGATGAAATCGTGAATATCAAGCAGCAGCTGGAAAAGCTGCGTGGCAAGTTGATCGATCAGATTTGACGACCGGTGCCAGACGCAGGATCGACGATCCTGCGCTACACTGAGAATACGTGGTCAATATAAGTAGTGTGCGATTTAATCGCAAAAGATATACCTGTGACCGGATTCAGACAATGGGATCCGATGTCATGCCTCCAACCCAAAAGAAGGAATGATTTATGTCGATTGAAAAAGTTGTTTACCGCGCTCATGCCACAGCAACCGGTGGCCGCGATGGCCGTGCGACCTCATCCGACGGCGTGTTGGATGTCAAACTGGGCGTGCCGAAGGAAATGGGCGGTGCAGGCGGTGACGTCACCAACCCGGAACAGCTGTTTGCCGCCGGCTATTCGGCTTGCTTCCTGGGGGCGCTGAAGTTTGTCGCGGCGAAAGAAAAAGTGAAAATCCCGGCCGATGCCAAAATTGACGGCACCGTTGGCATTGGTGAAATCCCCAATGGGTTCGGTATCGAAGTACAACTGGATATTACTCTGCCGGGTATCGAGCGCAGTGTGGCGGAAGACCTGGTGAAAAAAGCCCATGTCGTTTGCCCCTATTCCAACGCTACCCGCGGCAATATTGATGTCACGCTGAACATTAAATAAGTCTCTTACCGATACCATTAAAAAATGGAGGGTTTAATCTCTCCATTTTTTGTTTTGCCCACGCCGGTTTCGTCTCACAAAAAGCAGCAAAAAATGCCTGCCATTTGAGAATTCGCTTGATTATTACCCCCAAAATAGCGCTTATTGCCGAGCGGCTGAACCTGAGGCCACATTGAATGTCTGATTGATTCAGAACTGTTACAGTCCCCGGAGCCACCGCGTTAAATGAACAAAGTTAAATCGCTATCACAGCAGAATTTATCGTTATTGTTAGCGATCTATATCGGCATATTTTTAAACCTTTCCGTTTTTTATCGTCGCTTTGATTCGTTTTCACACGGCATTCAGGGGATTAAGGTTATTTCCGCGGTAACTGAGGTTATCGCCATCGTTCTATTCACCTTCTTTATTATGCGGCTGGTGTCGCTTGGCGGCCGGCTGTTCTACCGCATCACCGCTTCGTTGTTGGTTCTGATCTCCGTTGCGGCCAGTTATTACATGACGTTTTTTAACGTGGTGATTGGTTACGGCATTGTCGTTTCGGTGATGACCACGGATATCGATCTGTCTAAAGAAGTGGTTGGGATGCACTTTGTATTGTGGATGGTGGTGCTCAGTGCATTGCCGCTGCTGTGTATTTGGAAAAACAATCTGCGTTACACGCTGATTGAACAGCTAAAAACGCCTGGGCACCGAGTGAAGCCCTTGGTGGTGCTGGTGGCCGTGGTGGCACTCGTGTGGCTACCGCTGCGTATGCTGGACGACGAACAAAGTGCTCAGGAAAAAATCACCAATGTAGACCTGCCAAGTTACGGCGGCGTCGTGGCGCATTCCTATTTGCCATCCAACTGGCTGTCGGCGCTGGGGTTGTTTGCCTATACCCGTTACGACGAGAGCCAGGATCAGGCGACGCTGTTCGACCCGGCCAAAAATTTTACCTATGTGCCGCCAGCCGATATTGATGACACCTATGTCGTGTTTATCATTGGCGAAACCACGCGTTGGGATCACATGGGTATTCTTGGTTACGATCGTGATACCACCCCACGGTTGTCCAAAGAGAAAAATCTGGCGGCGTTCCGCGGTGAGTCCTGTGATACCGCCACCAAGCTTTCTCTGCGCTGTATGTTCGTGCGGGAAGGTGGGGCGGCCGATAATCCGCAACGTACCCTGAAAGAACAAAACGTGTTTGCGGTACTGAAGGAGCTGGGTTTCACTTCAGAGTTGTTCGCCATGCAGAGCGAGGTTTGGTTCTACAACAATACCGAAGTTAACAACTATTCGTTCCGCGAGATGATTGCCTCCGAGAAACGTAACGACGGTAAATCGGTTGACGATATGTTGCTGGTGGATGAAATGAAGGAGTCTCTGGCCCGCTATCCAAAGGGCAAACACATGGTGATCCTGCATACCAAAGGCTCACATTATCTCTATTCCCAACGTTATCCACGTAGCTATGCGCGCTATCAGCCTGAGTGTATCGGCGTCGATGACTTCTGTTCCAAGGATCAATTGATCAACGCCTTCGATAACTCGGTGCTGTATACCGACAGCTTTATCGCTAACGTGATTGATCAGGTGCGGGAGAAGAAGGCGATTGTGTTCTATTCGTCCGATCACGGTGAATCGATTGGCGAGAACTCGCACCTGCATGGCACGCCGCGTGAAATGGCCCCACCGGAGCAGTTCCGCGTGCCAATGATGGTGTGGGCGTCTGACAAGTTCCTGGAAGACCCGCAGCATCGCAGTGCATTTGAGCAATTGCAGGCTCAACAGCGTGTTGGCAAGACACATCGCCATGTCGAGCTGTTCGATACCATTCTCGGCTGCCTCGGTTACACCTCGCCAAACGGCGGCATCGTGGCGAAAAACAACTGGTGTAATATTCCTCAGGACAAAACGCCGGCAACACCGCTGTAATCTCTACAATACCGGGCGCGCATAGCGCCCGGTAAAAGCTGTTAATACCTTTCCTTCATCAATTAATCCGGCTCAGGCTTGCGGTATATACCCGTCATCTTTCACGTTGCAGCGTTGTTACCTGCTTACAAGACCCGTCCGTGGGTCTTGCCCCTTTGGGGCTGCTGCAAGCAGCGTTCAAATCTATTCCCGACAGATTTGTCGTTCACCCCAGTTACTGTAGGAGGCGAATAAATTCGCCCCGATTAATGCGGGCGCAGCATGCGGCGCCCCTACAATACCTGGGGATGAACGAGCTGTGCGCCTAGCTGCAACTTGAAAGCTATAGGGTATACTTGGGCACTTTCCCCCTCGAACTGGAGATTTCCATGACCTTGCGCGTGGCGTTTATTGACGATCATGACATTGTGCGATCGGGCTTTGTGCAACTGTTGTCGCTGGAGGCGGACATTCAAGTGGTCGGGGAATTCAGCAGCGCGACGCAGGCACGTGCCGGTTTGCCGGGTTTGGAGGCGGAGATTTGCATTTGTGACATTTCGATGCCGGACGGCAGCGGGCTGGATTTATTGGCGGATATTCCCTCCGGTATTCGCGTGGTGATGCTGTCGATGCATGATAACCCGGCGCTGGTGGAAATGGCCCTGGAACGCGGTGCCTGTGGTTTTTTGTCCAAGCGCTGTAAGCCAGAAGACCTGATCACCGCGGTGCGCACCGTCGCCAGTGGGGGCGTATACCTGATGCCTGAAATTGCCCAGCAGTTGGCGCGAGTCAAGGTCGATCCCCTGACGCGTCGCGAACGTGAAATCGCGCTGTTGCTGGCGCAGGGACAAGAGGTGCGGGAAATTGCTGCGGCGTTGGGATTATCGCCGAAAACGGTACACGTGCACCGCGCCAATCTGTTTGCCAAGTTGGGCATTAACAATAATGTCGAACTGGCGAAGCGGATGCTAAACCTGTGATGCAGCGCCTGATTACCCAACTGGCGCTGTTTTTTATCTATGCCACCAGTGCATTTTGCCTGTGGGGTATCGGCACGGCGCTAATCGATCCGCCGTGGCAGGCGCTGTTGTTATTCCCGTTTGGCCTGCGCATGGGCATTCTGCTGCAAAGCCCTTACCGCTTCTGGCCGGGTATTTTGCTGGCTGACTTACTGCTGATGGTGTTGTTGGCGGATCAATTCGGTTACGGGCCGGCGCTGTGGGCCTCGGTCGTGGTACTGGTGTTGACGGTACTGCTCAGCCTGGTGGCTTCCCCTTGGTTGCTGCGGCATCAACAAAGTGACAGCGAATGGCAATGGCCGCTGATGCAGGGGGCGGTGGTAGCGGCTGCCGCATTGCTGCAGGCGTTGGTGTGGCAGGTGGTTAACGGTGAAGGTGCCCGTGCGCTGTTGCTTGGGTTGGCGGGCGGTTTCACTATCGCCCCGACCTGTCTGTTGCTGTGGCATTATCTGGCGCGGCAGATCTGGGTGCCGCTCGAGCCGGGCCTGATTCATAAACCTGTGACCTTGCGGCTGCGCCATCTGGCCAGCTATTTGCTGTTGTTCGCACTCAGTATCTGGCTGCAACAGCAGGTGAACGCCGCCGAACTGCGCCGATTCGCGCCGTTTTGTCTGGCCATCCCGATCGTTTTTATGTCCTATCGCTATGGCTGGCAGGGGGCGCTGCTGGCGACGCTGCTCAACGGTGTGGTGCTGGTGGCCAACGAGCCGCCTCAACCGGAATCGCATCGCGATCTGTTGCTGTCGCTATTGGCCCAGAGTCTCACCGGTTTGCTGCTCGGCGCGGGGATTCAGCGCCAACGAGAGCTAAATCAACAACTCCGTTTGCGCTTGGCAGAGAACCGTCAACTGGCACGCGCGTTGGTGACAGCGGAAGAGCAGACTCGGCGTGAGGTTGCGCGGGAGCTACACGACGAAGTCGGGCAAACTATCACCGTGATCCGTACCCAAGCCAGTATTATCAAGCGTCTGGCGCCGCAGCCGCAGGTCATTGGCTGTGCCGAGGCGATAGATACGTTGGCGCTGCGGGTGTATGACGGCGTCCACGACGTACTGACGCAATTGTGGCCCGCTGCGCTGAATAATCTGCCGCTGTCGGCGGCGGTCGCGGCAATGCTGCGTGAGTCGTTGCCGCAAGATACGTCGTTGGTGAGTACGATGCAGTGGCAGGTACCGGATGCGTTGCTGGATGAAACGCTGAAAATTACCCTGTATCGGGTCTGCCAAGAGGGGGTGACTAACGTCTGCCGCCATGCCGCCGCCAGCCGCATTGAGCTGGATGCACATCTTCGCCATCGTAAAGGGCAACCACCGCAAATCTTGCTGACCATTCGCGATAACGGCATCGGTATCGATTTGGCCAATCATGAGCCGGGCTATGGTCTGCGCGGTATGCAAGAGCGTATCAGCGCACTGGGTGGCAGCCTGCGACTGACGTCGGGGAGCGGCACCTGTTTGAATGTGATCTTACCCACAGTTTCAGCGGCAGAAGGGCAAAACTAGGAAATACTCTTAGCCGCGTCGGGAATCCGGCGTACGTCATTTACGCGCGCGCGCAGCATGATAGCGGCACTTTTCCTATTCTCTGAGGTTTCACATGTGGTCTTTCCTTAAAAGCCGCCAGGATGTGCCGCCGGTTACCGATCAAAAACAGATCGATGCCAGCTATAAATACTGGCGTATCCAACTGATGTGGACGATGTACATCGGTTATGCCGCGTTTTACTTTACGCGCAAAAGCTTCAACTTCATCATGCCGGCGATGCTGAGCGATCTTGGCCTGACGATGTCCGATGTCGGCATCCTTGGCACGCTGTTTTACATCACCTACGGCTGTTCGAAATTTATCTCAGGCATGATCAGCGATCGTTCCAACCCGCGTTATTTTATGGGGTTGGGCCTGATCATGACCGGCATACTCAATATTTTCTTCGGACTTAGCTCTTCGTTGCTGATGCTGGGTACGCTGTGGATCCTCAACGCCTTCTTCCAGGGCTGGGGCTGGCCGCCATGCTCCAAAATTCTTACCAGCTGGTACTCCCGCTCCGAGCGCGGCGGCTGGTGGGCGATTTGGAACACCTCGCACAACTTTGGTGGCGCACTGATCCCCCTGCTGGTCGGCTTTATCTCGCTGCACTTCAGCTGGCGCTACGGCATGATTATTCCGGGCATCATCGGTGTGGTGTTGGGGCTGTTGATGTGCTGGCGTCTGCGCGACAAGCCGTCCACCATGGGGTTGCCTAGCGTCGGTAAGTGGCGTAACGACGCCATGGAGCTGGTGCAAGAATCGGAAGGCCAGGGGCTGAGCAACCGGGAAATCGTCAAGCGTTACGTGTTGACCAACAAATACATCTGGCTGCTGGCGGTCTCTTACGTCCTGGTGTACATCGTGCGTACCGCCATCAACGACTGGGGTAACCTGTACCTGACGCAGGAAAAAGGCTATTCGCTGATGACCGCCAACTCGGCCATCTCTCTGTTTGAAGTGGGCGGCTTTATTGGCTCGCTGGTGGCGGGCTGGGGGTCTGACAAACTGTTCCGCGGTAACCGTGGGCCAATGAACCTGATTTTCGCTATCGGTATCTTCCTGTCAGTCGCCGCGTTGTGGCTCATGCCGGGTGTGACCTTCCTGCTGCAGGCTGCCTGCTTCTTTGCCATCGGCTTCTTCATCTTTGGCCCGCAGATGCTGATCGGTATGGCGGCGGCGGAATGTTCGCACAAGGACGCTGCTGGCGCGGCAACCGGCTTTGTTGGCCTGTTTGCCTATCTGGGTGCGGCGTTGTCCGGTTATCCGATTGCCCGGATCATGGAAATTTGGCACTGGAACGGTTTCTTCGTGGTGATCTCAATCGCCGCCTGTTTGTCAGCGCTGTTCCTGCTGCCGTTCTTGCGCGCCCAATCACCGGCGTTGAAAACCGCGCAGGCGTAACGTCAAAGCGCGGTACAGGGCTCTGTACTGCGCTTTATGCCGCTTTTATCACCACTTGATTGGCCGGGGCAAGAAAGTGATTGACGCGTATTATCGTCAGCAGTAAGATGCGCCCCGCATCGGCGAGTAGCGCAGCTTGGTAGCGCAACTGGTTTGGGACCAGTGGGTCGGAGGTTCGAATCCTCTCTCGCCGACCACATTCGAAAAACCTGCTTTTTAAAGCAGGTTTTTTTTCGCCTGTTATTTGTTCTTCAGGCCGCTTTGCCTGTGACGAAGTCAAAATGGATTTCGTCATAAGAAAAGATTATCTTCGTGCCTTTCTTATCTAAGACACCGGCATTAAGCAAAGCCTGAACATCCGTATGCACGGCTTTGAAATCCCGATTGAGTCGTCTGGATAGCTCTCGAATTGACATGGCTTCCACGCCGGTCATTGTTTCTAGCAGCGTCATTCGATTCGTGTTCAGTAATACATAGGTCAGCGTTTTGACATCAGGGAATATTAGCCTGTTGCCTACATCAGTACCGGATAAGGCTTTGGAAAAATCCGTTTTAAGCCCGTCAATCGCCTGTTGGACAGGCATTACACTTACCATCAGAGTGCGCATTTTGGCCTCCTGAGCTGGTTTACTTCCACAACAAAATCATCAACCAGCCTGTTAATATCAATAAACTCTATCGGGATCTCGGCTGCACCCTGGTGCTTATGATCACCTTTACCCGCTTCATTGTCATAGCGTAATACGCATTTACCCTCTACCACATAGGCCAAACGGTATTTGTACTTGTGATTGCTGCCTCTCACTGAGGGAGTGACATCCCAGACAACCAGGCTGAGCAAACTGTTTGCATCCAACCAAATGCGTCTGTTCATTACGAGTGTCGCAGGCATTGAACATTCCTTGTTGATGTTTACGCTACCATCAAGTTAAATTTGATGTCAATGATGACATCATTGCTATGAAAAATAGTTGTCCTTTCCCTGTAATTAATTCACATTCCTTATTCCTATTGACAGCAGTTATTCATTGTTAAATAAATTCATCGCTGATTAATAAAACCCGGTTGATAGCCATCTTGTTTTAACGATTATTTTATCTATAGTCTGAATGCACAACGCGAGAATGATAATTCCCGCTGCGTGAAAAGATGCGTTTTTATTTACTTTAATCGGCCAGGATTATTGCGGGATTGTTTTGCTCCGATAATGGGCGGCCGTCATTAAATAGTTTACGTTTATCCTCTCGGAATAAAGGAATCAGTTATGCGCAAATTTAATAAACCTCTGTTGGCACTGTTGATCGGCAGCACGCTCTGCTCTGCTGCCCAGGCCGCCGCACCGGGCAAACCGACGTTGGCCTGGGGCAATACCAAGTTCGCCATTGTCGAGGTCGATCAGGCTGCGACGGCTTATAATAATCTGGTGAAGGTAAAAAATGCCGCCGATGTTTCTGTTTCATGGAATTTATGGAATGGCGATACCGGCACTACGGCAAAAGTCTTATTAAATGGCAAAGAAGTTTGGAGCGGTGCCTCAACCGGCGCTTCAGGTACGGCAAACTTTAAGGTGAATAAAGGTGGCCGTTATCAAATGCAGGTAGCCTTATGCAATGCCGATGGTTGTACCGCCAGTGACGCAACCGAAATTGTTGTGGCCGATACCGACGGCAGTCATTTGGCTCCCTTAAAAGAACCGCTGTTGGAAAAAAATAAGCCTTATAAGCAAGACTCCGGGAAAGTGGTCGGTTCTTATTTTGTTGAATGGGGCGTTTACGGCCGTAATTTCACCGTCGATAAATTGCCGGCGCAAAACCTGACGCATTTGCTGTATGGGTTTATCCCGATCTGTGGCGGTGATGGCATTAACGACAGTCTGAAAGAGATCGAAGGCAGTTTCCAGGCGTTGCAGCGTTCCTGCCAAGGCCGTGAAGACTTTAAAGTGTCGATCCACGATCCGTTCGCGGCGCTGCAGAAAGGTCAAAAGGGCGTTACCGCCTGGGATGACCCCTACAAAGGGAACTTTGGTCAGTTGATGGCGCTGAAGCAGGCGCGTCCAGACCTGAAAATCCTGCCATCGATCGGCGGCTGGACACTGTCTGACCCATTCTTCTTCATGGGCGACAAGGTGAAGCGCGATCGTTTCGTCGGCTCGGTGAAGGAGTTCCTGCAAACCTGGAAGTTCTTTGACGGTGTGGATATCGACTGGGAATTCCCGGGCGGACAGGGTGCTAACCCGAAACTGGGCAATGCGCAGGATGGGGCGACCTATGTGCAATTGATGAAAGAGCTGCGGGCCATGCTGGACCAGCTTTCGGCAGAAACCGGTCGCAAGTATGAACTGACCTCTGCCATCAGCGCCGGCAAGGACAAGATCGACAAGGTAGATTACAACACCGCACAGAACTCGATGGACCACATCTTCCTGATGAGCTACGACTTCTATGGCGCGTTCGATCTGAAAAACCTGGGCCACCAGACGGCACTGAAAGCACCATCCTGGAAACCGGATACGGCATATACCACGGTGAATGGCGTTAATGCGCTGCTGACGCAGGGTGTGAAGCCGGGCAAAATCGTCGTGGGTACGGCCATGTATGGCCGTGGCTGGACCGGTGTGAATGGCTACCAGAACAACATTCCGTTCACTGGCACCGCGACCGGTCCGGTAAAAGGGACCTGGGAAAATGGCATCGTGGATTATCGCCAAATCGCCAATCAGTTCATGAGCGGTGAATGGCAGTACAGCTACGACGCCACCGCCGAAGCGCCTTACGTGTTCAAACCTTCAACGGGCGATTTGATCACGTTCGACGATGCACGCTCGGTGCAGGCAAAGGGCAAGTATGTGTTGGATAAGCAGTTGGGTGGGTTGTTCTCTTGGGAGATTGACGCTGACAACGGCGACATTCTGAACAACATGAATAGCAGCCTGGGCAACAGTGCCGGCACGCCATAAATCGATTGTACGACGTTGCCGGGGGATATTTCTTTGCCCCCGGCTTTTTGGTAGAGGAAAGTTTTTTTACGGCGCAGTGATTGTGGCGTCTCTTCGATTAAAAAGTGCGGGAATGCCTCACCCTTTCGGGTAAGGAATCAGCATTTCATCCTGTCTTTAACGCCGATCACAAAAATAACCGTTCAGATATTCATCATTCAGCAACAAACTTTTTCCGTTTTTTATCGGAGTTAAACACCAGTAACTTTCAGGCATGTAGCCTATCGAACTAAAAATAACCGCATAGCATAATTTTTAATGCTGTAACTGTTAAAGAAAGGTTTTTTTTATGTTTGTTTGCTGTTTCTCACAGTCTGTGTAAATCCCTACTGGTTATATTGACGACACCCCAAACAGTTGGCAATTTGGTAGCCTCAGGGGTAAGAGCGAGAGTTGTTTGAGTGAATTCCACGCGCTCAGACGCCCCCACCGGGATACGTTCCACCCGGCTCTCTCGAGCAATTATCCCTTCCAGCCTTCGGGCACTGACTGCACAGGCCGCGCAATAAAAAATACAGGCTCTGGCGGTAATTACCCAATAGCTTTCGAGCTGCAGCAAGGCGGCAATCGAATGAATCCCCGGGAGCTTAGTTGACTGGGGTGAGAGAGCGCAGACAACGCCGCAGCAGTTTGAAAGATGCAGGGTATACACACATCACATCACATAATGGAGCACTCGCGATGACAAGTTCCTTGGGAAAAACAGGGATTCTGAAATTCGGTATCGGGCTGATTGCGCTGACCGTTGCGGCCAGCGTGCAAGCCAAGACGTTGGTTTACTGTTCTGAAGGTTCCCCGGAAGGGTTTAACCCGCAGTTGTTCACCTCGGGTACCACCTATGACGCCAGCTCGGTGCCAATTTACAACCGTCTGGTCGAATTCAAAATCGGTACCACCGAACTGCAGCCGGGCCTGGCTGAAAAATGGGACGTTAGCGAAGACGGCAAAGTCTACACCTTCCACCTGCGTAAAGGCGTGAAGTGGCAGAGCAGCAAAGACTTCAAGCCGACCCGTGACTTCAACGCCGACGACGTGGTGTTCTCCTTCGAACGCCAGTTGGACGCGAATAATGCCTATCACAAAGTCTCCGGCGGCAGCTATGAGTACTTTGAAGGCATGGACATGCCGAAGCTGATCGCCAAAATTGAAAAAGTGGATGATTCCACCGTGCGCTTCGTGCTGAACCGTCCGGAAGCACCGTTCCTGGCTGATCTGGGCATGGACTTCGCTTCCATTCTGTCTGCCGAATACGCCGATGTGATGATGAAGGCCGGCACGCCAGAGAAAGTCGACCTGAACCCTATCGGCACCGGTCCGTTCCAACTGCTGCAATACCAGAAAGACTCCAAAATTCTGTATAAGGCCTTCGACGGTTTCTGGGGCACCAAGCCGAAAATCGATCGTTTAGTGTTCTCCATCACGCCTGACGCTTCAGTGCGTTACGCCAAGCTGCAGAAAAACGAATGCCAGGTCATGCCGTTCCCGAATCCGGCGGATATCGCACGCATGAAGCAGGACAAAACCATCAACCTGATGGAACAACCGGGGCTGAACGTGGGCTACCTGTCGTTCAACGTTGAGAAAAAACCCCTGGATAACCTGAAAGTGCGTCAGGCGCTGACCCTGGCCGTCAACAAGCAGGCGATCATCGATGCGGTGTATCAGGGTGCAGGCCAGGCGGCTAAAAACCTGATCCCACCGACCATGTGGGGCTATAACGACGCGGTGAAAGATTACACCTACGATCCGGTCAAGGCCAAAGAGCTGTTGAAAGAAGCGGGCATGGCAGACGGTTTCTCCATCGATCTGTGGGCGATGCCGGTACAACGTCCGTACAACCCGAACGCACGTCGCATGGCAGAAATGATCCAGAACGACTGGGCGAAAATCGGCGTGAAAGCCAAAATCGTGACCTATGAGTGGGGTGAATACCTCAAGCGCGCTAAAGCGGGCGAACATCAGACGGTGATGATGGGCTGGACCGGCGACAATGGGGATCCGGACAACTTCTTCGCCACGCTGTTTAGCTGCGCCGCAGCGAAAGACGGCTCCAACTATTCTCGCTGGTGCTACAAGCCGTTTGAAGATCTGATCCAACCGGCGCGCGCCGAATCGAACCACGAAAAACGTGTAGAACTTTACAAGCAAGCTCAGGTAGTGATGCACGATCAGGCTCCGGCACTGATTGTCGCCCACTCCACCGTGTACGAGCCAGTGCGTAAGGAAGTGAAGGGCTACGTCGTGGATCCGCTTGGTAAGCATCACTTTGAGAATGTCTCTCTAGATTAATTCTGACCGTTCAGTCGGCGACACACGAATGGACTTGGCAGGGGCGCAACAGGTTGCGCTCCTGCTGAGCAGTCTCCGGCGTACGGCATCAGGGTTTTTCAAAGTGTGTGAGCTTTAATAAGCCTGGCGGACGATGAGCTGCCGGGCATTGATACAGAGAGTTCGGGATATGTTGCAGTTCATACTCCGACGTTTGGGGTTAGTTATCCCAACGTTTATCGGCATAACTTTGCTGACTTTTGCATTCGTCCATATGATCCCGGGTGACCCGGTGACCATCATGGCCGGGGAACGCGGGATCTCCGCAGAACGCCATGCACAGCTGATGGCGGAAATGGGGCTGGATAAACCGCTCTATCAACAGTATTTCACTTACGTATCCAACGTATTGCATGGTGACCTGGGTACGTCCCTCAAAAGCCGTATTTCCGTATGGGAAGAGTTTGTCCCGCGTTTTAAAGCGACGTTGGAACTCGGCGTCTGCGCGATGCTTTTCGCCGTGCTGGTCGGGATTCCGGTGGGGGTACTGGCGGCGGTCAGGCGAGGCTCGATATTCGATCATACCGCAGTGGGCATTTCACTGACCGGCTATTCGATGCCGATTTTCTGGTGGGGCATGATGCTGATCATGCTGGTGTCGGTGCAGTTAAACCTGACGCCGGTCTCGGGACGGGTCAGTGACACGGTGTTCCTGGACGATACCTTGCCGTTAACCGGTTTTATGCTGATCGACACCCTGATCTGGGGCCAGCCTGGAGACTTCATTGATGCTGTGATGCACATGATTCTGCCAGCAATCGTATTGGGTACCATTCCTCTGGCCGTTATCGTGCGTATGACCCGCTCCTCAATGCTGGAAGTGCTCGGCGAAGACTACATCCGTACCGCGCGTGCGAAGGGTGTGAGCCGCATGCGAGTGATTGTGGTGCATGCGCTCCGTAATGCCTTGTTGCCGGTAGTGACGGTGATCGGTCTGCAGGTCGGTACGATGCTCGCCGGTGCGATTCTGACGGAGACCATCTTCTCCTGGCCGGGGCTAGGGCGTTGGCTGATGGATGCGCTGCAACGTCGCGACTATCCGGTCGTTCAGGGCGGCGTATTGCTGGTCGCCTGTATGATTATTCTGGTTAACCTGCTGGTAGATGTTCTCTACGGCGTGGTCAATCCGCGTATTCGCCACAAGAAATAAGGGGCGCTCTGATGTCTCAAATCACTGAGTCTGTAGTTAAAGGTGCGCCGAAGCCAATGAGCCCGTTTCAAGAGTTCTGGCACTATTTCAAGCGCAATAAAGGGGCCGTCGTTGGCCTGGTTTACATCATTTTGATGTTCGTAATTGCCATTGGCGCCGGGGTACTGGCACCGCATGCACCGGCGGATCAGTTCCGTGATGCGTTGCTTAAGCCCCCGGTCTGGCAGGAAGGCGGCAGCTGGCAATATCTTCTTGGTACCGATGATGTGGGCCGCGATGTGCTGTCACGCCTGATGTACGGCGCACGACTGTCGCTGCTGGTCGGCTGTCTGGTGGTGGTGCTTTCGCTGATCATGGGCGTGGTGTTGGGCCTGCTGGCCGGTTATTTCGGCGGCGTGGTGGATGCTATCATCATGCGTATCGTCGACATCATGTTGGCGTTGCCGAGCCTGTTGCTGGCGTTGGTGCTGGTAGCGATTTTCGGCCCGTCGATCGTCAATGCTTCGCTGGCGTTAACCTTCGTCGCCTTGCCGCATTACGTACGACTGACACGGGCGGCGGTACTGGTGGAAGTGAACCGCGACTACGTCACCGCTTCGCGCGTGGCGGGGGCCGGTGCGCTGCGCCAAATGTTTATCAATATCTTGCCAAACTGCCTGGCACCGCTGATCGTCCAGGCTTCTCTTGGTTTCTCAAACGCCATTCTGGATATGGCTGCTCTCGGCTTTCTGGGTATGGGTGCGCAACCGCCAACGCCGGAGTGGGGCACCATGCTCTCCGACGTGCTGCAGTTTGCCCAAAGCGCCTGGTGGGTGGTGACCTTCCCCGGTGTGGCGATTCTGCTGACGGTGCTTGCATTTAACCTGATGGGGGACGGTTTGCGTGACGCTCTCGACCCCAAACTCAAGCAGTAACAGAGGACGAGAGAGATGGCGTTATTAAATGTAGACAAGCTTTCGGTGCACTTCGGTGACGAAGGTACACCCTTCCGTGCGGTAGACCGTATCAGTTATAGCGTGGAGCAGGGTCAGGTGGTGGGTATTGTCGGTGAATCCGGCTCCGGCAAGTCGGTCAGTTCGCTGGCGATTATGGGGCTGATCGATTTTCCCGGTAAGGTTATGGCCGAAAAGCTGGAGTTTAACGGCCAAGATCTGCGCAAAATTTCCGAAAAAGAGCGCCGCCAACTGGTGGGCTCGGAAGTGGCGATGATTTTCCAGGATCCGATGACCAGCCTTAACCCGTGTTACACCGTCGGTTTCCAGATTATGGAAGCGCTGAAGGTGCATCAGGGCGGCAATCGTCGTACCCGTCGCCAACGGGCTATTGATCTGCTCACGCAGGTGGGCATCCCCGATCCGGCCTCGCGCTTGGACGTGTACCCGCATCAGCTTTCTGGTGGGATGAGCCAACGCGTGATGATCGCCATGGCGATTGCCTGTCGGCCGAAATTGCTGATTGCCGATGAGCCGACCACGGCACTCGACGTGACCATTCAGGCGCAAATTATCGAACTGCTGCTGGAGTTGCAGCAGCGTGAAAATATGGCGCTGTTGCTGATCACTCATGATTTGGCGCTGGTGTCCGAGGCCGCGCATCACATTATCGTGATGTATGCCGGTCAGGTGGTGGAGTCCGGCAAGGCGGCAGAAATCTTCCGCGCGCCGCGTCATCCTTACACTCAAGCACTGTTGCGTGCGCTGCCGGAATTCGCTGCCGACAAGGCGCGTCTGGCTTCGTTGCCGGGTGTGGTGCCGGGGAAATATGACCGTCCAAGCGGCTGTTTGCTCAACCCACGTTGCCCCTATGCCACTGAGCGTTGCCGCACTGAGGAGCCGGAATTGCGTAGCATTCCCGGCCGCCAGGTTAAATGTCACACACCGCTGGATGATGCGGGGAGGCCGACCGTATGAGCCAGAACCAACCCTTATTGCAGGCGATTGACCTGAAGAAACACTACCCGGTCAAGAAGGGGATATTTGCCCCGGAACGGCTGGTTAAAGCGCTGGACGGTGTCTCTTTCACGCTTGAGCGTGGAAAAACGCTGGCAGTGGTGGGTGAGTCCGGGTGCGGCAAATCGACCCTGGGACGCCTGCTGACGATGATTGAAGTGCCGACGGGGGGTGAGCTGTACTACCAGGGGCAGGATTTGCTGAAGCCGGATGTGACCGCCGAGAAACTGCGCCGACAGAAGATCCAGATCGTGTTCCAGAATCCTTATGGATCGCTCAACCCGCGCAAAAAGGTTGGGCAGATCCTCGAGGAGCCGTTGCAGATCAATACCGGGCTGAGCAGTGCGGAGCGTCGTGAGAAAGCGCTGGAAATGATGGCCAAGGTTGGACTGAAAATCGAGCATTACGATCGCTATCCACACATGTTTTCTGGCGGTCAACGGCAGCGTATTGCAATCGCGCGCGGGTTGATGCTTAACCCTGACGTGGTAATTGCCGATGAACCTGTTTCCGCTCTGGATGTGTCGGTGCGTGCGCAGGTGCTGAACCTGATGATGGACCTGCAACAGGATCTGGGGCTGTCCTATGTGTTCATCTCACATGATTTATCGGTGGTGGAACACATTGCCGACGAAGTCATGGTGATGTATCTCGGTCGTTGCGTGGAGAAAGGCAGTAAAGACGCCATTTTCAACAACCCACGACATCCGTATACCCAGGCGCTGCTCTCTGCGACACCGCGTCTGAACCCGGATATGCGTCGCGAGCGCATCAAGTTGACCGGCGAGCTGCCTAGCCCGATGAACCCGCCGCCAGGTTGCGCTTTCAATGCCCGGTGCCGTCGTGCGTTTGGGCCCTGCACCCAGTTACAACCTCAGTTGAAGCAATACGGCGAACAGATGGTGGCCTGCTTTGCGGTCGATCAGGATGAAAATCCTGCGGCATAGTATTGTTATTACAGAGCATTCATTTAAATGCCGGCATTTATGCCGGCATTTTTTTATTTAGGGAGTCAGTCGATGAATTAGATTATTGATTGGATATTTTATCTTTATTAATTTCGCTTATTTCCCTTAACGATTTCCTTACGAATAATTGCCACTATTAGGAATCTTCGCAGGGTCATAATTAACGAGAGAGTGCGATTTCTTTTCGTGTTTTTTGTTTGTCAGGGATGAAAGAAAATGCCCGATGTTAATGTGAGGCTACTCATTGTTCCTCCCTGAATTAATACCCCTATAAAAAAAGCACGCCCGAAGGCGTGCCTGAGTGTCTTGCATTGAGTCACTGTGGATAAGGCACCCAATCGCCGCCGTTCAACCGGATATACGGCTTGCCTTGGTATTGCATCACAATAGCGTTGTCATTCTCCGAAATAACCGCAGTCTGCGGCAAGTTTTGCGTCAGCGCCTGCCAGTCCACACTCGGTGCCGTGAATGCTTTGCCATCGACCAAACGAGAGACCAGCTCTGACAGAGCCAAATAGCTGCTTGGTGTTTTGATCTCTAGAGGGCTCCCCTGATGTGGAGCTTTCATCCCAACCAGCTTGATACCCACGGGCGTGTGGGTAATGTTCGGGCTTGGGATATCACGCAAACCGGACATCTGCATCTTGTCACCGACCAGCGCTGCGCCGTGTTCCGGCACAATCACCACCATCACTTTGCGACCGGATTTCTCCAGCTGTTCGAGGAAAGTGTTTAGCTGATCAAACAGCTTTTGCGCGCGTGGCTGATAGTCTGCACTTTTGTTTGCGCCAACGAAGCGGTTGCCATCATGCAATGGAATGACGTTGAAGAAGGTGGCGGTGCGAGCGTCACCGGCCTTTTGCTGCTGATCCAGCCAACGGTTGAGCAAGTCCAGATCGTTGTATATCGGTTCACCGTCGAATGAGGCAAGCTCATTGCTGATACCGGCCTGTGACATCAAGGGTGCCTGCATATCACCCTGCTCACGCAGTTCTTTCAGGAAGTTACCAAACACGCCGGAGTGATCCAGCATCAGCTGTTCTTTAAAGCCCAGCTTGGCAAGATTATCAAATAGATAACATTGCTGATTGACCGGCTGATACAGGTCGTGGTGCGAGAGCTGTCCGCAACTGGCGCGCAGCAGGCGTATCGCGGCCGGGCCGCTGTAGGCGGTCGCGGAGTTGAAGTTGTCGAACATGATGTCCATCTTCGACCACAGCGGATGGTTTTGCAGATTCACCGCATCCATATCGGCCCAGGCCAGCGAACAGATATTGATGACCAACAGGTCAAACGGTTGGGCATCGGCAGGCAAGGTCGCCGGGAACGCGGTGGCGCGGGCTTTTTCCTTGTCGTAGAACTGGTTCAGGTAGGCCGTCAGATTCGCGCTGGTTGGCGGCGCACTGTCTGCCGGTGCGTTATTTCCCCCGGCCGCCGGGGTTGTCGTCGCCGGTGTGCTGTTGGTGGACGCGGTGGTGACGCTGGTTGGCAGCAGCGATACTGCCGGCCCGGCGATGTTAACCAGGTTGAGCCACACCAGTGCAGCGACAGTGAATACGGTGACGCGCACCCATTGGGCCAGGAACAGATAGGCAATCAGCATCACAAAGGCGGCGCCGACCATCTGCCAGTTGATAAAGCGGTTTGTCAGTTCTAGCAGATATTGGGCACTGAAGCCGGTCAACTGCGAACCCTGACTCATAATGCTGTTGATGCCGGGGAGCCAGGTATCGTGGTAGAACAGCGCGATGCCTATCGGGATGGCAATGTAATGACGCCAGCGGTGCAGGCGAAGCGCCGGTATCGGCATCAGCAGGAATGCCATGAACACCAGATTCGGTAGCGCATGGAAGTTCAGGTAACCGAACCACAGCAGGCCAAACTTGGCCAGAAAGTAGTAGTTCCAGCCGCCCAGCCCACGCCAGTAGCGCCACAGGGAATTATCGGAAAGCGGGTTGTTTGTTGGCTTCATGGCTGTTTCTTACGCTTAATCTGAGATGAAGAACCTTCGCGCACCCATAACCCGACGGATTTTAAATAGCGCGGTGATAACAACAGGTTTTGCCAGTATTGACGCCAGTGAGGGAAGCGTCGGTGAAAGGCATAACCCAGCGGAATAAAAACGATCGCACACAGAATAATCAACTGAATAATATCGTTAAGATTCAACATGTTTATTCTCCTGTGTACCGCTAGCCAACGTGAAGGGCACCGGTTGACGACGCTCCTGTGGGCTGTCTGCGACAGCGGTAGCGTGGCGCGGCGTTGCAGGTGCGGCCATGGTGGCTAACGGTATAGTGGCGTTGTGCGCCATCCGTTTGATTTCTGAAAGAATATCTACATCCTGATGCCACACGACCCGATTACTGAACGCCTCGTCCACCGGCAGCCGGAAGATAAACTTCATCGCAGTATCCAGATCGTTAATCCGACAGGTGGAGAGAAACAGCACCAGCCGGCCCTGTACCACCGTCATGACGTCACCGAAACGGCGCAGATGACAGAGGGTCATCGCCTGTTCGGCGCGTAGCCCTGGTGCCGGACGGAGTGCAACCATCACGCCTTTGCCGTCTTCTGGCAGTAACGTGTTACCCATCAGCGAAACCACCGCTTGGCTAAAGTCATTTGGCCGCATATAGCCTTTCAGTTGCAATGGGCGCAAACCGGCCAACAGGGCATCAATATCTGCCGGAACGTGGCGAGAAAAGCGTTGACCCTGGATACCTTCAAGCATGGTTAAAAAGCGCGACAGCGGCGCCACGTGCGGTACAATCAGGTTTGCACCACAGGCCAGCAGCAGGCGCTCGTCGCTGTAACGCAGGCTGGCACTCATCTCGCGCACCACAATTTTCAAGCCGTTGCCTCGTTGACGGCGCAGGCTGTGAATTTGATGCGCGAGCGCATCGATTTCATCACTCTGGTAGAGCGCAAAGATCAGTGTGGCCGAAAGGGTCAGCATGCCGTGTTGTGCCAGCAGGGCGTTGCTTTCCAGCAGTTGCCAGTTGGCGGACAGCGGGGGGGCACCTTCAAGGATACTCTGCTGAGCAAGATAACGGCCCTCATCGCTGCGGATAGAGGTTGGTGAAGGTTTGTTGCTGTCATCATCGCCCTGCCAGCCGTGTTCACCGGCATAGAGAGTCAGCAGTTGGTTGGCATTGATGCCGTTTTCGGTACTCCACCAATTCACCAGATACTGTGCGCTATCCTGTTGCCACTGCAGGTTGGACAGGCCGTTGAGAATACGGTGTTGTGCGCTGAGCTGCCCTTTGAGCTTGTTGACGCCCCCGCCGTGGCTGAGGATGAGCAGTGTGCAGCCCTGCTGCCGCAGCCAAATGGCGGTGGCGCGCGTCCAGCTGCGCAACTCTTCGCTGGTGAAGGTTTGCCACAGGCTGGCATGGGCCAACAGGATTAATAAGCGATTTTGCGGTTTTAAGGCGCGCATCAGGTCGTCGCTGAAATGCGTCAGCGCGGCTTTTTTTTCTGGTAATTGGTACAGCGGAATTTTTTTCAGGGCGGGGGAGGCCAGCTCAGCCAAAAGCCCGTCGGGTTTGTCTCCGCTGCAAATCAATGCTACCTGGCTGGTTGCAGCCTGGGCGGCTAAGATTTGTTGGCAGAGCAAACTGGCGTCGGTTTGACGATCGACATTCACCCAATAAAACCCCGGGGCCTGCATAACGGACAGTTCTTCCCAAATCTGCCGAATACCTAACGAGAAAGATTGCGCCATAGGATATGTTTCTACTTTCGTTGAAAGTGTCGTCAGTGGCTAACTGAGTGCCGCTATTCAGTTATAGTGTCGTTGGGATCATAATAACAAATCTAACAAACTGTGTAATAATATCTGTTAGGAATCATCTTATTGGCCATGTCTTTTTTTTACGTTGCTATAGTTAATTAACATTAGCCTATTTTTTAAAGGCGGAAGAATGAATAATCAATTAACGCGCTTTCATGCAGTGGCACCGCCGGAAACTCAGGATGATCTGCTGGCTCTCAGCCGCGCCTTTTCTTTACCAAAATTAAGTTATGTTGATATTTCGCGTCAGGAGCGTTTAACGCAAATGATGACGCGCTGGCCCTTGCTTGCTGAATTAATGCAAACAACGGGGAGCCGCTAGTTTATGCCAGTGATTGCACTGCAGGGTTTGCGAGGCGGCATGGGGACGACGTCGGTCACCGCAGCGCTCGCTTGGGCATTACAACAGCTGGGCGAGTCGGTATTGGCGATAGATTTTGCGCCGGACAACCTGCTGCGCCTGCAGTTTAATATGCCGTTTGAGCTGCCGCGCGGTTGGGCACGTGCCGAGCAGGATGGCGGGGATTGGCGGCAGGGCGCGATGCACTACTGCGAAAACCTCGATTTTTTGCCCTTTGGCCAACTCACCCTAACGGAACGGTTGAATGTACAACAATCGTGTCGGCAACGCCCCACCCGCTGGCAGGACAATCTGGCACAGCTAACTGCCGGTGCTCAGTACAACTGGATCTTGTTGGATCTGCCAGCCGATGATGAGGCGCTGTCACGGCAGGCGCTGCCGCTGGCAGATTGTGTCTTTATGCTGATTGCCCCAGACGCCAACTGTCAGGTGCGTCTGCATCAGCAGGCATTGCCGGACGGCTGCCATTTCCTGATTAATCACTACGTTGCCGGCAGTCAGCTGCAGCAGGATTTGCACCAACTGTGGTTGCAAACCTTGGGCGGCCTGTTGCCGGTGGTGCTTCACCGCGATGAGGCGATGGCTGAAGCCATGGCCGTGAAGCAGCCATTGGGCGAGTATCGCCCGGAAAGCTTGGCTGCCGATGAGGTACTGACGCTGGCTAACTGGTGTTTGATCAACCTGAAGGATAAGGCGCCATGAGCCGGGTGATGAGCCTGCTATTGGTACCGCCTGTTCACCATGCGGTACAGGCGCGTTATCGTGCCTACCGCCGTCATGGGGCCTCGGCGTTTACCGCTTTTTTCACCACGTTACTGGTGGCGTTGAGCTGGATTTTTCTGCGTTTGGAATCCCCCGGTTGGCAGCGTTTACGGGCAGGACGGACCTATTGGTTCCCGCATCTGTCGCCTAACCGCCCACGCCCGGCGGATGCGTTGCGTTATCTGGTACAAGGCCTGTGGTTGCTGGTATTCCGCACTGAGCGCGCGCCGAGAGAAAACACTCGCTTCGGCGGTTGGCAGCGCTTGCAGCTACGCTATGCCAATTGGTTGAAAACTATCCCACAACGGTTAGAAAGCGCCGGGTTGGAGCAGCGCTCGGTGGCACGTTTGGGTCGGATGAACCGGCGCCTGCGCCGCGTACTCTTTATCATTGTCGGCGTCTTGGCGGCGGCCCTCGCTATTTTGTGCATTTCGCAGCCATTCGACCTGCCGGCGCAGTTTGTGTTTGTGCTGCTCCTGTGGGCGATTGCCATGGTGGTGCGCCGGGTGCCGGGGCGTTTGCCTGGGCTGATGCTGATTGTGCTGTCGCTGACTGTCTCTTGCCGCTATTTATGGTGGCGCTATACCGCCACGCTGAACTGGGACGACCCGCTCAGTCTGACCTGCGGTTTGCTGCTGCTGGTGGCGGAAACCTATGCCTGGGTGGTGCTGGTATTGGGCTATTTTCAGACGGTCTGGCCGCTCAACCGTCAGCCGGTGCCTATGCCCGCAGATAGCGCAACCTGGCCAACAATCGATCTGCTGGTGCCCACCTATAACGAAGATCTCGGGGTGGTGAAACCCACCATTTACGCTGCGCTGGGCATCGATTGGCCGAAAGAGAAAGTCACTATCTACATCCTCGATGACGGCAACCGGCCAGAGTTTAAGGCGTTTGCCGAAGAGGTGGGCGTGAAGTATATCGCCAGACCCACCCATGAACACGCCAAGGCCGGTAATATCAATAACGCGTTAAAGCAGGCAACCGGCGAGTTTGTGGCGATTTTTGACTGTGACCACGTGCCGACACGCTCGTTCCTGCAACTGACAATGGGGTGGTTCTTCAAAGACAAGAAACTGGCGATGCTGCAGACTCCGCATCATTTCTTCTCGCCGGATCCGTTTGAACGTAACCTCGGGCGTTTTCGTCAAACACCTAATGAAGGCACGCTGTTCTATGGCTTGGTCCAAGACGGCAACGATATGTGGGACGCGACGTTCTTCTGCGGCTCTTGTGCCATTTTGCGCCGGAGTGCGCTGGATGAAATCGGCGGTATTGCGGTGGAAACCGTCACTGAAGACGCCCACACGTCACTGCGTTTGCATCGCCGCGGACACACTTCGGCCTATATCCGCATTCCGCAGGCGGCGGGGTTGGCGACAGAAAGTCTGTCGGCACACATTGGCCAGCGTATTCGTTGGGCGCGTGGAATGGTGCAAATCTTCCGGCTGGATAACCCCCTGCTCGGCAAAGGGCTGAAGCTGGCGCAGCGCCTGTGCTATGCCAACGCCATGTTGCACTTCTTGTCCGGCATTCCTCGACTGATTTTCCTTACCGCGCCTTTGGCCTTCCTGTTACTGCACGCCTATATCATCTTTGCCCCGGCGCTGGCGATCGCGTTGTATGTGTTGCCGCATATGATCCACGCCAGCCTGACTAACTCACGTATTCAAGGGAAATACCGCCACTCCTTCTGGAGTGAGATCTACGAAACGGTATTGGCTTGGTACATCGCCCGACCGACCACGGTGGCGTTGTTCAATCCGCACAAGGGGAAATTCAACGTTACAGCGAAAGGCGGATTGGTGGAGGAAGAACATGTCGACTGGGTGATCACCCGGCCCTACATGTTCCTGGTGATATTAAATCTGGCCGGGTTGGCTTTCGGTATTTGGCGCTTGGGTTACGGCCCGGCGGACGAGGTCATGACGGTGATCATCAGCCTGGTATGGGTGCTGTACAACATGACGATCCTCGGGGGTGCGGTGGCGGTGGCGGTCGAGGCCAAGCAGGTACGCCAAGCACATAGGGTGGAGATTGCCATGCCGGCCGCGATCGCGCGGGCCGATGGGCACCTGTTCCCCTGCACGTTACGCGATTATTCCGACGGTGGTGTAGGGATTGAGATGCGCGTCGCGGATGTGCTGAAAGACGGTGACAAGGTGTCGCTGTTACTCAAGCGTGGCCAGCAAGAATACAGTTTCCCATGTGTTGTGACCCGCGCCTTCGGCAGCAAGGTCGGGGTCCGCATGGTTAACCTAAGCACCCGCGAACATATTGATTTTATTCAGTGTACCTTTGCCCGTGCCGATACCTGGGCGCTGTGGCAGGACGGGTTCCCTGAAGATAAACCGATCGAAAGCCTGCGCGACGTTCTGGCGTTGGGCTTCCGGGGTTACGTACGTATGGCGGATTACGCACCGCCGATGGTGCGCCGCCTGCTGGTCGGGTTCACGACGTTGATTGCGTGGATAGTGTCATTTATCCCGCACGGTGTCGGTAGGGCTCCGATCTTCAGCCAAAAAGAGACAGTGGTATAGGCAAATCGCCCGTTCACTTGCCTGGTGATCAGGCTCTAACATTGATGATGATACGATGACGAGAAAAATAACCTGGTTTACCGCCCTGGCCTTAGGCATCAGCACCTTGTCTCAGGCTGAAACTGCCACCGCACCGACCGTTGCGGCACAACCGCCGGTGACGGTGCCCGTCGACGCGTCGGTGACGACACCGATGGGCGCGGGTGCACCGCAGGATCCGAATGCACCGGTACGTGACGTACAACTGCCGTTTGCCACTATTGCCCCACCGCCCGGAACCTTTACCCTGCGTGGTACTCGGCCTGATGGTCAGGTTGAATTTGGTGTGCGCAGCGATGAAGTGGTGTCGCAGGCGATGCTCGATTTGGAGTTCACCCCGTCGCCTTCGTTGATTCCGGTGGAATCGCACGTCAAGGTGTACCTCAACGATGAACTGATGGGCGTGACGACCATTGCCAAAGAGCAACTCGGCAAGCCGAATCGCATCCAGATGGCGATTGATCCCCGCTATATCACCGATTTTAACCGTGTAAGGTTAGTTTTCGTCGGACATTATCAGAATATTTGTGAAAACCCGGCCAGTACAACGCTGTGGCTTGAAATCAGTAAATCCAGCTCACTGAACTTGCGTTACCAGACCTTGCCGGTGAAAAACGAGTTATCGCATTTCCCTGAACCCTTCTTCGATAGCCGCGACAATCGGCCGTTGACGTTGCCAGTGGTGTTTGCGGGTCAGCCTGATGTTACCCAACAACGTGCTGCGGGCATTCTGGCGTCGTGGTTTGGCAGCAAAGCCCAGTGGCGTGGCCAATCGTTCCCGGTGTTCTATAACCAGCTGCCGAAACAGCATGCCATCGTCTTTGCCACCAATAAGCAACGCCCGGACTTCTTGCGCGATTATCCGCCGGTCAATGGCCCTACGGTGGAAATGATCAGCCATCCAGACAACCCGTACATCAAACTGCTGCTGGTGCAGGGGCGTGATGACAACGATTTGATCACTGCGGTGAAAGGTATTGCACAGGGCAACATTCTGTTCCGTGGGCAGAACGTCACGGTCGATAAAGTCGAACAATTGGCACCCCGTCAACCTTACGATGCACCTAACTGGGTACGTACCGATCGCCCTATGACTTTTGCCGAGCTGCAGCAGTATGCGGAACAACTGCAGACCAGTGGCATCGAACCGGGTCCGATCTCGCTAACCATGAACTTGCCGCCGGACCTGTTCCTGATTCGCAGTACCGGCATTGATATGCATTTGAAGTACCGCTACACCGCACCCCGTATTCAGGATGGTTCGCGTCTGAGTGTCAGCCTAAATAACCAGTTTGTGCAGGCGTACTCTTTGGTCCCTGAGCACGAGCAGGGTACCCAGTTGCTGCGTTTGCCACTGACCCAAGGGCTGATCGACTCGGACAAAAACGTCAATATTCCGGCGCTGCGGCTGGGCGCGACTAATCAACTGCGTTTCGACTTTGACTACACCACGCTGCTGGCCAGCGGGGCGGAAGGGCGTTGTGAAACTTACTCCTTTACCGCTAACCATGCGGTAATCGATGGTGCATCAACGATCGATTTCTCCGGTTACCGCCACTTTATGGCGATGCCGGATCTACGAGCCTTCGCGAATGCCGGTTTCCCTTTCAGCCGTTTAGCTGATTTGTCGCAGACGCTGGTCTTGGTGAACAAGCAGCCGCAACCGCCGCAGGTCAGCGCGTTGCTGAACGCACTGGGGGTTATTGGTGCACAGACCGGTTATCCGACCCTGGCGGTGACGGTGAGTGACGATTGGTCCCAGGCGAAGGATCGGGATGCCGATATTCTGATGATCGGCACCATTCCGCCAGAGCTGCGGGACGACAAAAAAATCAACCTGCTCGTGGATGCCACCCAAAGCTGGGTGAAGCAGCCCACACGCCAGTTGCCGTTACCGACGATGGACGTACTGGCGGAGGACACCAAGCCAGACAGCAAAACCACCATCAGTTCGGAAGGGGCGATGTCGGCGATTATCGGGGTGCAATCACCGTTTAACGATCAACGCAGCATAGTCGCGTTACTGGCTGACAGCCCGCGTGGCTACGATCTGCTGAACAACGCCTTGTTGGACAGCGGCAAGCGTGCGGCCGTGTTTGGGTCTGTGGCGGTGATTCGTGAATCTGGCGTAAACAGCTTACGCGTAGGCGACGTTTATTATGTCGGCCACTTGCCGTGGTGGGAGCGCATCTGGCATGCCTTGTCGACCCATCCGGTGTGGCTTGCAGTGATCGCGGTCGTGGTGGTGGTCATTCTGGCGCTGATGCTGTGGCGTGGCTTGAGGATCTTTAGCCGCCGTCGCCTGTCGCCTGAAGATCGGGATTAACCGCGATGCCTGTGGCATTGAAACGTCTGACATTCGGCATGCTGCTGCTGTGCGCTTTCAGCGCGGCGGCGGCCTGCGAATGGCCGGCCTGGCAACAGTACAAACAATTTTATATCAGCGAGCAGGGGCGGGTGATCGACCCGAGTAGTCCGAACCGTATCACCACCTCGGAAGGGCAGAGCTATGGCATGTTCTTCGCCCTGGTAGCGAACGATCGGCCTGCGTTCGACCAATTGCTGACGTGGACGGAAAACAATTTGGCCGCGGGCGATCTCAGTGCCCATTTACCCGCCTGGCTGTGGGGCGAGAATGATAAAAAACAGTGGACGGTACTGGACAGTAATTCTGCATCCGACGCGGATTTATGGATTGCCTACAATCTGCTGGAAGCGGGGCGCTTATGGAACAGTCGCCGTTATCAAACCCTTGGCACGTTGCTGTTGCAGCGAATTGCCCGCGAAGAGGTGGCAGATATTCCCGGTCTGGGCCTGATGCTGTTGCCGGGAAAGGTAGGGTTTGTGGCTGAAGACCGTTGGCGACTCAACCCGAGCTACCTGCCACCCCAACTGCTGGCCCGCTTTGCCGCCTTGAATGGCCCGTGGCGGGCGATGGAGCAAACCTATCTGCGACTGTGGCTGGAAACCGCGCCACACGGCTTCTCACCCGACTGGGTCGTGTGGCAGGTCGGCAAAGGTTGGCAACCGGATACCGTCAAGCCGAACATGGGCAGTTATGACGCTATCCGGGTTTATCTGTGGGCCGGCATGCTGGCGGATGACGATAAACACAAGGCAGCGCTACTCAAGCAATTGCAGCCAATAGCGCAAGCCACACTGACACAGGGCGTCCCCCCGGAGAAAACGGATACGGCCAGTGGCAAAACCAGCGGTGACGGCCCGGTGGGCTTCTCTGCTGCTTTGTTGCCGATGCTGGCGAACCTACCCGAGGCGTTGCAGGTACAGCGCCAACGCATTAAGCAAAATCCACCGGGTGATGATGCCTATTTCAGTGCCTCGCTGGTGCTGTTCGGTCAGGGATGGGATCAACAACGTTATCGTTTTAATCGGCAGGGTGAACTTGAACCCTCCTGGGGCAGCCAATGCGTAACTTCAGAATAAACTGGCTAGGCCTGGTGCCTTTAAGTCTGGCAATGCTGCCGCAGGCGCAGGGAGCGGAAACCGTTGCGCCGGAGCAATGGTTGTTGGAACAGGTACGGGTTGGGGAGGCCAGCAATAAGGATGAATTGGTCCGTCAGTCGCTTTACCGGCTCGAGTTAATGGACCCAAACAACCCAGACGTGATTTCGGCTCGTATGCGTTTGGCGTTGCGGCAGGGGAATCAGGCGTTGGCGCAGCAGCAGTTAGATAAGCTGAAAAAGATTGCACCGCAGTCCAGCGCTTATCGTCAGGCAGAAATGAATATGCTGCTGACGCAACCCGAAACCCGACAGAAACTGCAACAGGCGCGCTTAATGGCGACAGCCGGCCGCCTGCCGGAGGCGAAGGCCCAGTATGACGACCTGTTCCACGGTGATCCGCCGACGCTTGAACTGGCGGTGGAATATTGGCGACTGGTTGCGCGGTTACCGGGGCAAGAAGCCGCAGCACTGAAACAACTGCAGGCGCTGGATCAGCAATATTCCGGCAACGTGCCGCTGCGGATGTCGTTGGCACGGATGTTATTTAGTCAGGACCGTGACGCACAGGCTTACGATTTATTGCAGAAAGTGGCGGCCGATCCCGCAGGGCGCGGTGATGCTGCGGATCTGTGGTTGGAAAAAGTGAAAGCGATGCCGGTCAGCCCGCAAAGTGTTGCGGCCCTTAACCGTTTCCTCGGGGTATTTGAAACCGGCGATCAGGCCGTCAGTGCCCAGCAGGAGCTGGCGAGGCAACAGGCACTGCTGTCGGATCCGGCCTATCTGGCACGGGTGCGCGGGTTGGCTCAGGTGGAAAAAGGAGGAAGCCGCGCTGCCATTCCTGAACTGAGAAAAGCGCTGGCAGCTTCCCCCAACGATGCTGAAGTCCTTGGCGCACTCGGGCAGGCCTATTCCCGTGCCGGCAATCGTCCGCAAGCATTAAGCTTGTTCCGTCAGGCATTACAGGCTGATAAAAGCGGTTACGGCAGCAGTAAATGGCAGAGCCTGATCAAGAGCAACAGCTATTGGTTGGCGGTCGATGAAGGTGACAAGGCGTTGAAAGCCGGCAATTTGACGTTGGCACAGCAGAAATATCAACAGGCACGGCAGATAGACAACAGTGATAGCAGCGCAGCGATCGGTCTGGGTGACGTTGCCGTGGCGCGTAAAGATGACGCCGCGGCCGAGCGTTTTTATCAGCAGGCACTTCGGCTGGATCCGAGCAGCGGCAGCGCGGTACGCGGTTTAGTCAATATCTACCAGCGCCAATCGCCTGAAAAGGCGTTGGCTTATCTCAATAGTCTGCCGCGTAGCCAGCAAAATAAATTGCGTAGCACCTTAGAGGGTTTGCAGCTCGACATGCTCAAAGAACAGGCCGATCGGCTTGCAGAGCAAAAACAGTGGCACCAGGCGGCAGAGAAATATCGCCGTGCCCAGCAGATGGATCCTGATGATGTGTGGCTGACGTATCACTATGCGCAGACTTTGCGTCAGGCAGGGCAACCTGGGCAGGCGGATGCCCTGTTCAGGCGACTGGCGCAAAAGCAGCAGGGTAACCCGCAGCTGGCGTATGCCTACGCGCTGTATCTTTCCGGTAGCGATCGCGATCGGCAAGCGCTGGCAGAGTTGAATACATTGCCTGGCGCACAGTGGAACGACAATATGCGGGAATTGGCGCAGCGACTGAAAATGCAGCAGACGTTGGATCATGCCGAGCAACTGCGTGCCGCAGGCGACGAACCGGGTGCGATCGCTTATCTGCGTCGGCAACCCACAGATACCCGTATCGATCTCCAGTTGGCAGATTGGGCGCTGGCACGTGGTGACTATGATGCAGCCCTGGCGGACTATCAACGGGTGCGGGCGCGCGAACCGAATAACCCGGATGTGCAACTGGGTGAAATCGAGGCGTATGTGGCGCAAGGTAAACTGAGCGAGGCGCGCCAGCGGCTACAAACAGAAACGACGGTGCCCAATCCATCCAGCAACACTGAGCGACGGGTGGCTAACGCTTGGTACGCCGTTGGTGAGCCACAAAAAGCGACGGATATCTTTACCCGGCTGAAAACGACGGCACAGCAAGCGCCGCCAAGCCAGGCAAAAGCGCTGATTTATCGCGATGCGGCACGGCTCGAAGGCGACCAATTGCAGCCAGCATTGGCGCAACAGGACTATAAACAAGCGATGGTGGCCAGTGGCATTGCACCGAAGCTTCCGTCGGATAACGACAGCTATACCTATCTGACGCGTAACAACCCGGGTGATGACTGGCTCAAACGCGGTATCCGTTCGGATGCGGCGGAGCTCTACCGTCAGCAAGATGTTAATGTCACGCTCGATTATGACTACTGGGGGTCCAGCGGTACCGGTGGTATCTCTGATTACAAAGCCCACGACACCATGTTGCAGGTGGACATGCCATTGTACGACGGACGGGCATTTTTCCGTTCGGATACCGTTCAGTTGGATGCCGGCAGATTCTCCACCGACAGCAACGGCAAATATTATGAGACCTTTGGCACCTGTAATACTCAGGGCTGTAGCGGCGACGAACATCAGAAAGCTACCGGAACGAGCGTGGCGGTTGGCTGGAAGAACGATCGCTGGGAAAGTGATGTCGGCACTACACCTATGGGTTTTGATGTCGTCGATTGGGTGGGCGGACTGGCTTACAGCAACGACTGGAACCACATTGGTTGGACATTGGCGGCCTCGCGCCGGCCGATATCCAGCTCGCTGCTGGCATTTGGCGGTACCAAAGATCCGAACACCGGCACGACCTGGGGTGGAGTACGCGCCACTGGGGTCAGTCTGAGCGCCAGTTACGATCGCGGCGAGGCACACGGCGTTTGGGCCGACCTCAGTGCGCATCAACTGACCGGTAAAAATGTCGAAGATAACCAGCGCGAGCGTTTTATGGCGGGTTATTACTACAAATTGATCAACGAAGATAACCGCAGAGTGACCGTCGGGTTGAACACCATGCTGTGGCATTATCAGAAGGATTTGAGCGGTTACTCTCTCGGCCAGGGCGGTTACTACAGTCCGCAGCAATATATGTCGCTGGCGGTGCCGGTCAATTATCGCCAGCGTACCGAGAACTGGTCGTGGGAGCTGGGTGGATCGGTGTCCTTGTCCCATTCGAAAACCAACAGCCAGGCGCGTTATCCGTTGCAGGGGCTGATTCCGGACTCGTTGCCGGACAAGTTTGCCGTGGAGGATGGCAGTTCCTCTTCCGGTTTCGGTTATACCCTGCGGGCCATTGTTGAGCGTCGCCTCAGTTCACACTGGACACTGGGCGCCGGGATCGATATTCAACAGGCGAAAGACTATACGCCGAGCCATGCATTGCTCTATTTACGCTATTCGATGGCCGGTTGGCAGGGCGACCTGGATTTACCGCCTCAACCGCTGACGCCGTACGCTGATTTTAAGTAACCCTCCTCAGGTGGATTCGGAGTGTCGAACACAGGGGAGTTTTGCTACCCTGTGTGAGTTTGAAGGCGACGTTGTCTTTGAACCCGAGATTCCCGGGTCTAGCGCCCCGGAGGTGCTTCGGCGGACAAGCCGCGACGGCCCCTTCGGCACGCTCTCCCTAATAACGGACTTTGTCAGCAGCCTGAACTCGAGGTAGTTTTGTTACCCTGAGTTCAGGTTGCGTCCCGCCAACGACGTTCACGGACAATGGCGGGGCGCGGCCTTTCATTAGGAAAAGACTGAAACCCGCGGTTTTCTTAGGGAGCCAGCGGTTTGGCAGGGTAAAAGCGTTAGACAATCGAGTATACTCAGACCGGTTCAAGGGATGGGTATTATTCATCCCTTTTTTATTTCAGCCCGAATTAGCGGAGAGCAGGTTTGCGGGTCAGGCGTTCATTAACGATTAAACAGATGGCAACGGTGTCCGGTGTGGCGCTGGTGACGATCTGCATCTTTATCGTGATCCAGTTATTCCATTTTGTGCAGCAGCGCAGGGATGACTATGCCCAGCAACTGGAAAATATTGCTCACTCCGTGCGCCAGCCTCTGGCGGAGGCGGTGCTGCGCATGGATATACCCGAAACCAAACGTGTGCTGAACACATTGTTGCCGGTAGGGATTCTGACGCGTGCAGATATCGTGCTGCCGAATGAATTTCAGGCGTTACACGCCAATTTCCCACCGGAACGGCCAGTACCCACGCTGATCGCTCGCCTGTTTGAGTTGCCAATTCAGATTTCTGTTCCGCTCTATTCACTGGAGCGCGTGCCGGCTAACCCACAGCCGTTGGCTTATTTGGTACTGCAGGCCGATTCGTTCCGCATGTACCAATTTATTCTCAGCATATTGTCGACCATGCTGTCGACTTACTTACTGTTGGCGTTAATCCTGTCGATTGCCATTAGCTGGTGTATGAACCGACTGATGGTGCACCCGCTGCGCGCAATGGCCAAAGAGCTGGAAAATATTTCGCAGGAAGAAGCACCCTACCACCAGCTGATGCTGCCAGCGTTGCATCAGGACGATGAGTTGGGGTTGTTGGTGCGTAACTACAACCGCAATCAGCAGCGGTTGGCAAGAGCCTATGCGGAGATGAGCCGCATGAGCACTCGCCATCCGGTGACAGAGTTGCCGAACCAGGCGCTGTTTACCGCGTTGCTGGAACAGCATATTGCCTCCAGTCTGCGGCCCGAGCGTTTTAATCTGCTGGTGATTGGCATTGAAACCTTGCACGAAGCATCGGGTGTGCTCAATCCGGCGATGAGAGAGTCACTGTTACTGACGCTGGCCAAAAAGCTGCGTGCGTGTATCGATGAAAACGGCGTATTGGCGCAGTTGAGCAACACCGAGTTTGCCATTCTGGCCAAAGGCGTTGAGCGCCCCTTCCATGCGATGCAGCTGGCACGCCGCATCATGGCGCAGATCAATGCGCCGCTGAGCTTGCAGGAAATGCCGTTGAGGCCAAGTGCCAGCATCGGTATCGCGCATTACCTTAATTCGGGAGAGAGTGCGGAACAACTGCTGCGTAGCGCGACTTCGGCCATGATGTCAGCACATCGTGAAGGTAAAAATCAGGTGCTATTTTTCGAGCCGAGCCTGACGGAGCGTACCCAAAAGCGGCTGACGCAGGAAAGTGAAATTCTGCAGGCCATTGAACAGCGTCGATTTACGCTATTTTTGCAGCCACAGATAGATATGCAGTCCAATGCGGTGATAGGCGCAGAAGCGCTGCTGCGTTGGCAGCAGTATGACGGCAGCTATACCCTTCCGGCAGATGTAATCCCGTTAGCTGAAGAGCTTGGGGTGATTGTGCCACTCGGTAACTGGGTGCTGGAGGAGGCATGCCGTATTTTGGCTGATTGGCAGAGCCGTGGTATCAGCATGCCGCTGGCGGTCAATGTGTCTCCCATCCAGATGCAGCATGAAGATTTTGTCCCGCATCTGAAAAGTGTGCTTGCGCAGCACCACATTGATCCGCGTAAGTTGCTGCTGGAAATTACCGAAACGGTACGTATTGACGATCTCGATCGTGCACTGGCCTTGCTACGTGAATTGCACGACCTGGGGCTGTCCATCGCATTGGATGACTTTGGTATGGGATATTCCAGCCTGAATTATCTGAACCGATTGAAATGCCTGCCGATCGATTTGATTAAAATCGACAAGAGCTTTATTCAGGGCCTGCCGACAGATGACGCCATGGTGCGTATCGTCAGTTCTATTTCTGAGGTATTGGCGCTGCCGGTGATGGCTGAAGGTGTCGAAAATGCCGAACAACGCGATTGGCTGCTACGACACGGTATTCATAGCGGGCAAGGCTTCCTGTTTGCCCGCCCGTTGCCGCGCAGTGAGTTTGAAGCCGAATTCTGCCAGCCACCCGCCTGATTTTACCTTTCTGATCTCTCGGGCGATTCCTGTGTCGCCCGCCCGCTGCCTCGTCCGAGAATGCCTGTCTTTACTACCGCTTTTGAGTTAATGCAAAGAAATGCTTACGCAATTCACAGCCTTGCATTTGGGCTGGCGCGTTTCAGCTCTTAAATTCGTATCAACATGTATCTATTGGTGCAACAAATTATTTCCATGTTGTTAGGTGGGTGTTATTTTCCGCGCAAGCGATGAACAGGCGAGATAACGAGAATACCGCCTGGTGCGTGTCTTCCCCCCCAAAGGATGTTCATATGAAATTCACTATTTTTAAGAGCCTCTATTTTCAGGTGTTGACGGCGATTACGCTGGGCATCCTGCTTGGTCATTTCTATCCTGACATTGGCGCACAGATGAAACCTCTGGGCGATGGATTCGTTAAACTGATTAAAATGATCATCGCGCCGGTGATCTTCTGTACCGTGGTGACGGGTATCGCGGGTATGGAAAGCATGAAAGCCGTCGGCCGTACCGGTGCGATCGCACTGCTCTATTTTGAAATCGTCAGTACCATTGCACTGTTGATTGGCCTGCTGATTGTTAACCTGGCCCAACCGGGCGCCGGGATGAACATCGATCCAGGGACTTTGGATGCCAAGGCGGTGGCCGTTTATGCTGAACAGGCCCAACAACAGGGCATTATTCCGTTCTTGCTGGATATCATCCCTGGTAGCGTCATCGGTGCCTTCGCCAGTGGCAACATTCTTCAGGTGTTGCTGTTTGCCGTACTGTTCGGTTTTGCCCTGCATCGTCTGGGTGATAAAGGCCAGCTGATCTTCAACGTTATCGACAGCTTCTCCCGCGTGATTTTCGGCATTATCAATATGATTATGCGCCTGGCGCCACTGGGTGCCTTCGGGGCGATGGCGTTTACTATCGGTAAATATGGCGTGGGTACGCTGTTGCAACTGGGTCAGCTGATCGCCTGTTTCTACATTACCTGCATTCTGTTTGTGGTGGTGGTGCTGGGCTCCATTGCCCGCGCCAACGGTTTCAGCATCTTCAAATTCGTTCGTTATATAAAAGAAGAACTGCTGATCGTGCTGGGGACTTCTTCTTCCGAGTCGGTGCTGCCGCGGATGCTCGATAAAATGGAGAAGCTGGGCTGTAAGAAATCGGTGGTGGGCTTGGTGATTCCGACCGGCTACTCGTTTAACCTGGACGGGACCTCTATCTACCTGACTATGGCGGCTGTGTTTATCGCGCAGGCGACCAACACCCATATGGACATCGTGCATCAGGTAACGCTGTTGGTGGTGTTGTTGCTGTCCTCTAAAGGGGCTGCAGGGGTGACCGGCAGCGGCTTTATCGTGCTGGCTGCCACTATTTCTGCTGTCGGCCACTTGCCGCTGGCCGGTCTGGCGTTAATTCTGGGCATTGACCGCTTCATGTCTGAAGCCCGTGCGTTGACTAACCTGGTCGGTAATGGTGTGGCAACGGTCGTCGTGGCTAAATGGTGTAAACAGTTGGATGAAAAGCAGTTGCAAGACACCCTGTCCAACAAGCAGGTAACAGGTGCCGATAAAACGCTGCCTTCAGCCTGATTGACTCCTCAAATCACCGGTTGCAGCCGCAACCGGTGACGTTTTATCCCCCCGCGTAATGAATTCTTGCATTAAAAAATCGGTTATCCATTATTTTTCACACTAATGAGTGACATCCGCAAAGGCGCGCGGTCTAACTCGATGGTACACTTTCTGCTTTCCGCCCCACTGTGAAACTCAGGGCGTATTTGTAGGTTGTTTGTCGCAGCCTAATATTCCGGTGAATGGAATATCCGCATTTGCATAAAGAAATTGGATAGTAATTAAGTAGGGGTTCACATGCAGGGCACCAGAATTCATCTCATAGTAGGTGGGCTGCTGTTGGCTGCAGCCAACAGCAGCGTGCAGGCTGAAGCACTACAACCCGATCCTGCCTGGCAGCAGGGGGCGTTGGCCAACGGGTTTTCATGGCAGATACTCGATACGCCGCAACGGCCGAGCGATCGCGTCGAGTTGCGGTTGATGGTCAACACTGGCTCGCTCGTCGAGTCTTCGCAGCAGATTGGCTTTGCCCATCTGCTGCCGCGCCTGTCATTGGCGCGCAGCGAAAGCTTTACCCCACCGCAGTTACGTTCACTGTGGCAACAGAGCGTGGACAGCGAGCGACCTTTGCCTCCGGCCATCAGCTCTTATGACTTCACCATTTATAATCTCAGCTTGCCGAATAACCGCCCAGACTTGCTGAAAGAGGCGCTGACGTGGCTTTCCGACACCACCGGCAAACTGGCGATTGACGAACATACGTTGCACGCGGTGATGAACTCTAGTGTCGATCCGGTTGGCACGTTCCCGCCAAACCCAAAAGATGCCTGGTGGCGCTATCGCCTAAAAGGCTCAACGCTGTTGGCGCACGATCCGGCTCAACCGCCGAAACGGCCTGTGAATGTCGACCAATTGAAGAAATTCTACCAGCAATGGTACACCCCCGACGCGATGACGTTATACGTTGTGGGCAAGGTGGACAGCCGCAGCTTGGGTGAGCAAATCAACAAAGCTTTCTCACCACTGAAAGGCAAGCGTGAAACTCCCGCTCTGATGCCGACGTTGACGCCGCTGCCACCGCAGCCGGTTAGCCTGATCAGTGAACAGGTTAAGCAGGATACGTTGTCGATTATGTGGGATGCGCCATGGCACCCGATCCGCGATTCGCAAAACCTGAGCCGTTATTGGCGTGGTGATATGGCGCGTGAGGCATTGTTCTGGCATCTCCAACAGGTGCTGGAAAAAAGCGACCAGAAAAACCTGCATTTGGGCTTTGATTGCCGCGTGCAATACCAGCGTGCCCAATGTGCTATTCATCTCGACACGCCGAATAACAACCTGAACAACAGCCTGAGCTTTATTGCACGAGAGCTGGCTAACGTGCGTGACAATGGCCTGTCGCAGGATGAGTTTAACGCCCTGCTGGCGCAGAAAACCGATCAACTGAGCAAGCTGTTCGCCACCTATGCCCGTACCGATACGGACGTGCTGATGAGCCAGCGCCTGCGCTCGCAGCAGAGTGGCGTTGTGGATATCGCACCGGAGCAGTATCAGAAACTGCGTCAGGAGTTCTTGAGCGGGTTAACGCTTGAGGCGCTGAATCAGGAATTGAAACTACAGCTTTCGCAAGATGCGACGTTGGTGTTGATGCAGCCGAAGGGCGAGCCAGAGATGAGCATGAAGCAGCTACAGGAAACCTATAGCGGCATTATGTCTCCGGCCCCTGCCGTGGTGTCGGAAGAGGTCAAGCCGACCGACACCGCGCCCGCACCAGAGACCAGCGCACAGTAACGACAGAGGGGGCGTTTGCCCCCTTAGTTACGGTACAGCACTTTGATGATGTGGTAGCCGAACTGGGTTTTCACCGGGCCGTAGGGCTTCAACAATGGAATGCTGAACACCGCTTTATCAAAGGCGGCCACCATGGTGCCCTTGTTGAATTCACCCAAAGAGCCACCGTTGCGTTTTGACGGGCAGGTCGAGTATTTGCGCGCCAGCGTGTCAAAGCTGACACCACGTTTAAGCTTGGCCAGCAGTTCATCGGCCAGTTTTTCATTGTCTACCAGAATGTGCAGGGCGCACGCCGTCTTTGCCATGGTATTGCCTTTATCGATACAGAAATTGCGCTGATTATATACCCTAAATAATTGGAGGTGTATCAAGGCGGTAAGGGCGCTCTCAGGTCAGTGATTCGGGGGAGTGGATGCAACCAGCACAGGCGCAGCTTCAAGTATGACGGGTATACCCGTTAAATCTCATCGGGGCTTTCTGCTACAATCCCTTTCCACGTTATAAAGTCGAGCAATAAAGCGCCATGCGATTAAACCCCAGCCAACAACAAGCCGTCGAATTCGTTACCGGGCCCTGCCTGGTGCTGGCCGGTGCAGGTTCCGGCAAGACGCGCGTCATCACCAACAAAATCGCTCACCTGATCCACAACTGTGGTTATCAGGCGCGGCACATCGCCGCCGTGACCTTTACCAATAAGGCCGCACGTGAGATGAAAGAGCGTGTGGCGCAAACCATGGGGCGCAAAGAAGCGCGCGGGCTGATGATATCCACCTTCCACACGTTGGGCCTGGAAATCATTAAACGTGAATATGCCGCGTTGCAGATGAAGTCTAACTTTTCGCTGTTCGACGATCAGGATCAGCTGGCATTGCTGAAAGACCTGACCGAGAAATGGCTGGAGAATGACAAAACGCTGGTGGCGCAGCTGATCTCGACTATCTCCAATTGGAAAAATGACCTGGTCGATCCCAAAAAGGCTATGGAACTGGCGCGTTCGGAACGCGACAAACTTTTTGCGCATTGCTATGGCCTGTATCACGCGCACATGCGTGCCTGTAACGTGCTGGATTTTGACGATTTGATCCTGCTGCCAACCTTGCTGTTGCAGCGTAATGAAGAGGTCCGCGAACGCTGGCAGAACCGTATTCGTTACCTGCTGGTGGATGAATATCAGGATACCAACACCAGTCAGTACGAGCTGGTGAAACTGTTGGTGGGCAACCGTGCGCGTTTTACCGTGGTGGGGGACGATGATCAGTCGATCTACTCCTGGCGCGGTGCACGTCCGCAGAACCTGGTGCTGTTGAAGGAAGACTTCCCGGCGTTGCAGGTGATCAAACTGGAACAGAACTACCGTTCGAGCGAGCGCATTCTGAAGGCGGCGAATATTTTGATCGCCAACAATCCACACGTGTTTGAAAAAAGGCTATTTTCCGAGCTGGGCTATGGCGAAGAACTGAAGGTAGTGACCGCCAATAACGAGGATCATGAGGCTGAGCGCGTAGTGGGGGAACTGATTGCCCATCACTTTGTGAAACGAACCAATTACGGTGATTATGCGATTCTTTATCGCGGCAACCATCAGTCGCGGCTGTTTGAAAAAATGCTGATGCAAAACCGTATCCCTTACAAAATTTCCGGCGGTACCTCGTTTTTCTCACGACCAGAAATCAAGGATCTGCTGGCCTACCTGCGCGTCCTGACTAACCCGGATGATGACAGCGCGTTTCTGCGTATCGTCAATACGCCGAAGCGTGAAATTGGCCCGGCAACGCTGCAAAAGCTGGGAGAGTGGGCTAACCAACGTAACAAAAGCCTTTTCCGTGCCAGTTTTGATCTCGGGTTGAGTCAGCATCTGACCGGCCGTGGGCTGGAGTCTTTGCAGCGCTTCACCCGTTGGCTGGACGGCATTGCCCAGTTGGCGGAGCGCGAGCCGGTAGCCGCGGTACGCGATTTAATTCATGGCGTAGACTATGAAAGCTGGCTGTTTGAAACCTCGCCCAGCCCGAAAGCCGCCGAAATGCGCATGAAAAACGTTAATACCCTGTTTGGTTGGATGACGGAAATGCTGGAAGGCAGCGAGCTGGATGAACCCATGACGCTGACGCAGGTGGTGACGCGCTTTACGCTGCGGGACATGATGGAACGCGGTGAAAGTGATGAGGAGCTGGATCAGGTTCAGTTAATGACACTGCATGCCTCCAAAGGGTTGGAGTTCCCTTATGTCTTCCTGGTGGGGATGGAAGAGGGGCTGTTGCCACATCAGAGCAGCATTGACGAGGATAACGTTGATGAAGAGCGTCGCCTGGCTTATGTGGGGATCACGCGAGCCCAAAAAGAGCTGATTTTCACGCTGTGCCGTGAGCGTCGCCAGTATGGCGAGCTGGTGCGACCGGAACCGAGCCGTTTCTTGCTAGAACTGCCGCAGGATGATCTGGCGTGGGAAAGTGAACGTAAGGTGGTTAGTCCACAAGAGCGAATGCAAAAAGGGCAGAGCCATTTGGCCAATATTCGTGCCCAGTTGGCCAAGGCCAAAGGCGGAAACTAAAAGAATGGGCGCGGTAAGCGCCCTTGTCATATCAACGTTGTTCTTCCAGGATGAGCGGCCAGTGCACATAGCTTTGCCAATGGCTTTCCTGATCCAGCGCTTCTGCGCGTAATGGATGCTGTTCAAGCCAGCCCGGTGGCAGGATCACTGTCAGTTCGTCATCATTATTGGCACGCAGGCGTACCGCAGGCAGCGTGTCGTCGCGACGACGGCTGGCAAAGATGATGGCCAAGCGCAGAATCCGGCATAAACGTTGCGCCATACGCGGTGGCAGTGCGTTTTGCTGGCTGAGCAGCGGCAGATCGATGGTGTTGCTTTGGTTTTGCAGCAGGGTGGCGAGCAGCTTTTTTTGCGCCGGGGTAAAACCGGGTAAATCCAGATGGCGGATCAGATAAGCGGCGTGTTGCGGCGCTTGCTTGAAATCAACACTGAGGCCAATTTCGTGGATCAGGCAGGCGCTGTGCAATAACTCGCGACATCGCGCATCCAATTGCCATTCATTACTGACCTGCTGCGAAAAGTTGGCAGCCAATTGGCTGACGCGTTCGGCCTGCTCGGTGTCCAACAGATAGCGACGTTGCAGGTTGCGAATCGTGCGGCTGCGAATATCCTGTTCCACTGGCAGGTGCAGCATGCCGTAGACCAAGCCTTCGCGCAGTGCGCCGCCAGCCAGCATCATGCTTTCAATACCCAGTTCCTGGAATATCGCCAGCAGGATGGATAGCCCACTGGGAAATACCAGCGCGCGTTCCAGCGTCAGCCCTTCAATTTCCAGCTCTTCCAACTTACCGCACTGAATGGCACGTTGTTTCAACTGACGCAGTTTGGACAGGGTGATTCGTTCATCCATACCCTGCGCAACCATGATTTCCTGCAGTGCCTGGACGGTGCCGGAAGCGCCGACGCAGATCTGCCAACCGTGTTGACGCAGCTGTGGCGCAATAGGGCGCACCATTTCACGCGCAGCCTGTTCAGCCCGTTCGAAATTCTCCTGCCCCAGATTGCGATCGCTGAAAAAACGCTCCAGCCAGGTGACACACCCCATCGACAGGCTATACAGCTGGGCTGCCTGTGCGCCGGTACCTGTGACTAATTCGGTACTGCCGCCACCGATATCGACCACTAAACGTTGGTCTGGTCCACCGGTAGTATGGGCAACACCGTGGTAGATCAGGCGGGCTTCTTCCTCGCCGCTGATCACCTGGATCGGGCAACCAAGGATCTGCTCGGCAGTCTGTAGGAATTCATCAGCATTGCACGCCAGACGCAGCGTAGCCGTGGCGACTACGCGAATCTGTTCACGGGGAATGTCCTGCAGGCGTTCAGAGAACAGCTTCAAACATTGCCAACCGCGCTGCATGGCTTCTTGCGACAGGTGGTTGTTCTGATCCAGCCCGGCTGCCAGGCGCACTTTGCGCTTAATGCGCGCCAGTGTTTGAATACTGCCGGCTACCTCGCGCACCACCAACATGTGGAAGCTATTGGAGCCAAGGTCGATCGCGGCATAAAGTGCGCTGGAACTGAGCATTGTCTATCAGCCTGAACGTTTACGGTTGTTGCGCGGTGCACCGCCACGACGTGGCGAAGAGTTACGACGCGGGCCGTTGCCACCGCGTGGGCGAGCCAGGCGCTTAGGCGCAGGCAGGTCACTCATTAAGGCATCGCTGTTGTACTTGCTCACTGGAATGCTGTGGCCGGTATAGGTTTCGATCGCCGGCAGGTTGAGCGCATACTCTTCACAGGCCAGACTGATGGAGTGACCGCTTTCGCCGGCACGACCGGTACGACCAATACGGTGGACATAGTCCTCGCAGTCGTCAGGCAGATCGTAGTTGAATACGTGCGTAACCAGCGGGATGTGAAGACCGCGGGCGGCGACGTCGGTGGCAACCAGAATATCCAGGTTACCCTTGGTGAAATCGTCCAGAATACGTAGACGCTTCTTCTGCGCGACATCGCCGGTCAACAGGCCTACACGGTGACCATCGGCGGCCAGATGGCCCCAAATGTCTTCACAGCGATGCTTGGTGTTGGCGAAGATGATGCAGCGGTCAGGCCATTCTTCTTCGATCAGCGTCTGTAACAGGCGCATTTTTTCTTCGTTGGACGGGTAGAACAACTCTTCTTTAATGCGGTGGCCGGTTTTCTGTTCCGGTTCCACTTCAACATATTCAGCGTTGTTCATTTGTTCGAAAGCCAGCTCGCGTACGCGATAAGACAACGTGGCAGAGAACAGCATGTTCAGGCGTTGATCGACCGGAGGCATACGACGGAACAACCAGCGGATATCTTTGATAAAGCCCAGATCGTACATACGATCGGCCTCATCCAATACCACAACCTGGATTGCGCTCAGGTCAATATAGTTTTGTTTGGCGTAATCGATCAAACGACCGGTAGTACCGACCAGGATATCCACGCCGCTTTCCAGCACTTTCAGCTGTTTGTCGTAGCCGTCGCCACCGTATGCCAGGCCAAGTTTCAGGCCGGTAGATTTGGACAGGGCTTCTGCGTCGGAGTGGATCTGTACCGCCAGCTCACGCGTTGGCGCCATGATCAAGGCGCGCGGCTGATTGGTCTGGCGATCCTGTTTCGCCGGGTGAGAAAGCAAATAGTGAAAAGTAGACGCTAAAAATGCCAGCGTCTTTCCGGTACCGGTTTGCGCCTGACCTGCAACGTCACGCCCAGAGAGCGTGAGCGGCAATGCTAACGCCTGGATAGGCGTGCAATGTTGAAACCCTTTCTTTTCAAGGGCTTCAAGGACTAACGGGTGCAGGGCGAAGTCGGAAAACTTCTGTTCGGTCAAGTGTGTTTTGCTCATAGTGTGGTAGAATATCAGCTAACTATTGCTTTACGAAAGCGTATCCGGTGAAATAAAGTCACCTTAGGTTGGTTAATGCTACACCAACAAGGTAGACACAATCCTTTGGAGTAGAACATGAGCGATAAAATTATTCACCTGACTGACAGCAGCTTCGACACCGACGTGCTGAAAGCTGAAGGGCCAATCCTGGTCGATTTCTGGGCTGAATGGTGTGGGCCGTGCAAGATGATTGCTCCGATTCTGGATGAGATTGCCGAGGAGTTCGAAGGCAAGCTGACCATCACCAAGCTGAATATCGACCAAAACCCGGCAACCGCACCTAAGTACGGTATCCGTGGTATCCCTACGCTGTTGTTGTTCAAGAACGGTGAAGTGGCTGCGACCAAGGTTGGTGCGTTGTCCAAAGGCCAGCTCAAAGATTTCCTTAACGCGAATCTGTAATTGGGCGAGAAGCCGTATGCCCAATGGATTTGACACTGCGGTTCACAACGTCGCAGTGTGAGAGGCAACGGGGATATACAGGCGTCTGGCGGGGATGTTCAATTCACCGCTAGACGCCTGCCAAGAAGCGTGTTAAGTTTAACCATACTGCATATAGAACTTGCCCGAAGTTTTAAATCTAAAGAGTCTAAATCTAAAGCGTTACTCTGTGTTGAACCGCTGGCGTTGAAAGAAAAATGAACTCAGCCCGTGTTTTAACAATCAAACGGTTTTGCAAAATCAATTTTAAGGTACCTTCGATCTTAAACCGTCAATGCGCGCGTCCTCTGTAAGCCATTTCTTACCGTGACAGCTCAGCGCCCGGTGATCGAACGTCCAGTAAACAGGCACGAATATCCAATGGATTTCAGGGTGTGGCCAGTCGGCAACCGAACGAATCTCCGTAGCTTAGTCCGCTAAGTGGCTGGGGTTAACACGGGAAGCCAACGCAACCACCAGAAAGCCGAAAGATATATCCCGCTGCCATACCATTCACGATATAAGTTCGAGACATACCCCGAGTTTAAGAACCCACCACTATGAATCTTACCGAATTAAAGAATACGCCGGTTTCTGAGCTGATTACTCTCGGCGAAAATATGGGGCTGGAAAACCTTGCCCGTATGCGCAAGCAGGACATTATCTTCTCTATCCTTAAGCAGCATGCGAAAAGTGGAGAAGATATCTTCGGCGATGGCGTGTTGGAGATATTGCAAGATGGATTTGGTTTCCTCCGCTCTGGAGACAGCTCCTACCTTGCAGGCCCCGACGACATCTACGTATCCCCTAGCCAAATCCGCCGTTTCAACCTCCGTACAGGTGACACCATTTCCGGTAAGATTCGTCCGCCAAAAGAAGGCGAGCGTTACTTTGCCCTGTTGAAAGTTAATGAAGTTAACTACGACAAACCGGAAAACGCCCGCAGCAAGATCCTGTTCGAGAACTTAACGCCACTGCATGCCAACTCCCGTCTGCGGATGGAACGCGGTAACGGCTCAACCGAAGACTTGACCGCACGCGTGCTGGATCTGGCTTCACCGATTGGTCGTGGTCAGCGTGGTCTGATTGTTGCTCCGCCGAAAGCCGGTAAAACCATGCTGCTGCAGAACATTGCGCAGAGCATCGCCTACAACCATCCAGACTGCGTGCTGATGGTTCTGCTGATCGACGAACGTCCGGAAGAAGTGACCGAGATGCAGCGTCTGGTTAAGGGCGAAGTTATTGCTTCTACCTTTGATGAACCAGCCTCGCGCCACGTTCAGGTTGCAGAAATGGTGATCGAGAAGGCCAAGCGCCTGGTCGAGCACAAAAAAGACGTCATCATCTTGCTTGACTCCATTACTCGTCTGGCGCGTGCCTACAACACCGTAGTACCGGCTTCCGGTAAAGTGTTGACCGGTGGTGTGGATGCCAACGCCCTGCATCGTCCTAAGCGTTTCTTCGGTGCGGCACGTAACGTTGAGGAAGGCGGCAGCCTGACCATCATCGCTACCGCGCTGGTCGATACCGGGTCGAAAATGGACGAAGTTATCTACGAAGAGTTTAAAGGTACCGGCAACATGGAATTACACCTGGCGCGTAAAATCGCCGAGAAGCGTGTATTCCCTGCGATCGACTACAACCGCTCTGGTACACGTAAAGAAGAATTACTTACCACGTCTGAAGAACTGCAGAAAATGTGGATCCTGCGTAAAATCATTCACCCAATGGGTGAGATTGATGCGATGGAGTTCCTCATTAACAAGTTGGCCATGACCAAGACCAATGATGAATTCTTCGATATGATGAAGCGCTCATAATGACGATGCGCTCATAATTGAGTAAAAAATTCAGAGAACGCCACGCCTAGTCGTGGCGTTTTTTGCTTTTGGCAGATACGATAAGTAACAGAAATGGAAACGTAAGTCATTTTCGTGACTTACTGAGAATTCATCTTATTTGCGGTCGATGTTTCGTCGTTCGCGCTTTGTTACTGTCGAAACAGCAAGCAGGCAAGGTGAAATAAGAATGAGTGGCTGTTGTCATAGGAAATGACTGAAAGGTAGCGGGATCCCATGGCGCAACCTGTCGCCCGTGTTAAGCTGCCTTATCTTCTACAGAGATCTTGTTAACTGTGAACTTACTCACTATGAGTACTGAAATTCTATTTGTTTTCCTGTTTTCTTTGGCTTTTCTCTTTGTTGCCCGTAAAGCAGCAAAACGTATTGGTCTGGTTGATAAACCGAATTACCGTAAACGGCATCAGGGGCTCATTCCTCTGGTCGGGGGTATTTCTGTTTATGCCGGATTGTGCTTTGCCTTCCTTATTTCTGACCAAACGATTGCGCATGGCAAACTCTACCTCGCTTGTGCGGGGATATTAGTGTTCGTTGGTGCGCTTGACGATCGTTTCGACATCAGCGTTAAAATTCGTGCGCTGGTTCAGGCACTGGTTGGCATTGCGATGATGGCCTTTGCTGGGCTCTACTTGCGCAGTTTTGGCCATGTGCTGGGTGACTGGGAAATGCAGCTGGGGCCGTTCGGCTACCTGGTGACGCTGTTCGCCGTTTGGGCGGCCATCAATGCTTTTAACATGGTAGATGGCATTGACGGCCTGCTGGGAGGGCTGTCATGCGTCTCTTTCGGTGCGCTGGGCGTATTGTTATATCTGAGCGGTCATTCTGATCTGGCCTTCTGGTGTTTCGCGATGATTGCCGCCATCGTGCCTTATATCCTGCTTAACCTCGGCATTCTTGGTCGGCGGTATAAGGTGTTTATGGGCGATGCCGGCAGTACGTTGATCGGTTTCACCGCCATTTGGCTGCTGCTGCAAAGCTCGCAGGGTAAAGCTCATTCTATTAACCCTGTCACTGCGTTGTGGATTATCGCTATTCCGCTGATGGACATGATTGCCATCATGTACCGTCGCTTACGTAAGGGGATGAGTCCCTTTTCCCCAGACCGTCAACATATTCACCATTTGATCATGCGTGCGGGCTTCACGCCGCGGCAGGCTTTTGTGCTGATTACGCTGGCAGCTGCGCTGTTGGCTGCCATCGGTGTGTTGGGTGAACGCCTTACTTTCATCCCTGAATGGGTAATGTTGGCATTATTCTTGCTTGCTTTCTTCTTATACGGTTACTGCATTAAACGCGCCTGGCGTGTTGCACGTTACATTAAGCGTATCAAACGTCGTCTGCGGCGTTCGAACAGCAATAAGCAAGTATCTTAATCAGAGGCTTTTGGGCAGTGATGAATCCAGAAACAATGTCTAACAAGAACGCCCCGGCAGTGGATAACGAACTCGATATCCGTGGCCTGTGTTGTACCCTGTGGCGCGGTAAACCATGGATTATTGGTATTGCGGCATTGTTTGCCGTGGTTGCGCTGGTCGTTTCCTACCTGGTGAAACAGGAATGGAGTGCAACGGCGATTACTGACAGGCCAACCGTAAATGCATTGGGCGGTTATTACTCCCAACAACAATTCCTGCGCAATCTGGATGTAAGAACCATGCCAGCCGCTGCCAGTGAGCAGCCAGGCATTGCTGACGAAGCGTATAATGAATTCATTATGCAGTTGGCCGCTTACGATACACGTCGTGATTTTTGGCTGCAGAGCGATTATTACAAGCAGCGTCAGGAAGGCGATGCGGGCGCTGATGCGGCATTGCTCGACGAACTGATTAACAACATACAGTTTACTGCGCGTGATGATAAAAAAGTGCCGAACGACGGTGTGAAATTGACGGCGGAAACGGCGGCAGATGCTAACCGTCTGCTGCGCCAGTACGTCGCCTTTGCCAGCCACCGTGCAGCACAGCACTTGAACGAAGAGATCCAGGGGGCTTGGGCTGCCCGTACCACCTCGATGAAAGCGCAGGTCAAGCGCCAGGAAGCGGTCGCAGAGGCGGTGTATAAGCGCGAGTTGAATACCATTCAACAGGCGTTGAAAATTGCCGAAACGCAGGGCATCAGCCGGACTCAAACCGATACACCGGCAGAACAGCTGCCAGACTCCGATCTGTTCCTGCTGGGCAAACCTATGCTGCAGGCACGCCTGGAGGGGTTACAGGCTTCGGGGCCTACATTCGATCTGGATTACGATCAAAATCGTGCGATGCTGTCGACATTGAACGTTGGCCCGACGTTGGACGAAAAGTTTCAGACTTACCGCTATTTGCGGACGCCTGAAGAGCCGGTAAAACGTGATAGCCCGCGGCGGATATTCTGGCTGATCATGTGGGGCGCGATGGGTGCTTTGGTTGGCGCAGGTGTTGCCCTGGTGCGTCGGCCGCGTAATTAAAAATAATATAATAATTCGCTGATGGGCGCGTAAGCGCCCAATTCGCAGGTACGCCTGCGGTTAACCGACCAAAAGAGATTCGCTGTGAAAGTGTTGACTGTTTTCGGCACCAGACCTGAAGCCATCAAAATGGCACCGCTGGTACATGCCCTGGCTCAGGATGAAGCCTTTGAATCAAGAGTCTGCGTGACGGCACAGCATCGTGAGATGTTGGATCAGGTATTGCGGTTATTTGAAATAGTGCCTGATTACGACTTGAATATCATGAAGCCCGGTCAGGGATTGAGTGAGATTACCTGCCGTATTCTGGAAGGTCTGAAAGGCGTTCTCGAGGAGTTCAAACCGGACGTAGTGCTGGTTCATGGTGACACTACCACGACGCTAGCGACGAGTCTGGCGGCGTTTTATCAGCGTATTCCCGTAGGGCACGTTGAGGCAGGTCTGCGCACCGGCAACCTTTATTCGCCGTGGCCAGAAGAAGCTAACCGTAAGCTGACCGGCCATCTGGCGATGTATCACTTCGCTCCGACGGAAAATTCGCGTCAGAATCTGTTGCGGGAACTGCTGCCGGACGATCATATTTTCGTCACCGGTAACACGGTGATAGACGCGCTGTTCTGGGTACGCGATCGGGTGATGGGTGATACCGCATTGCATGACAGCCTGGCACAGCGTTACCCGTTCCTGGATGCCAATAAGAAGTTGATTCTGGTAACAGGCCACCGCCGCGAAAGCTTTGGTGGAGGTTTTGAGCGGATCTGCAGCGCGCTTGCAGAAATTGCACGCACGCATCCCGATGTGCAGGTGGTGTATCCGGTGCATCTCAATCCAAATGTCAGCGAGCCGGTCAACCGCATTTTGAAAGGGATCGATAATATTATCCTGATCGATCCGCAAGATTATTTGCCCTTCGTGTACCTGATGGCCAAGTCCTATTTGATCCTGACCGATTCTGGCGGCATTCAGGAAGAGGCGCCGTCATTGGGCAAACCTGTGCTGGTAATGCGTGACACCACCGAGCGGCCGGAAGCGGTAGATTCGGGCACGGTGCGTCTGGTGGGCACCGACGTGGCAAAAATTGTCGACGCCGTAACCCGCTTGCTGACGGATGAAAGTGAATATCACGCCATGAGCCGGGCGCATAACCCTTACGGTGACGGGCATGCCTGCCAGCGTATTCTTGAAGCTTTGAAGAACCATCAGGTGACACTATGAGTTTTAACACTATTTCAGTTATCGGCCTGGGTTATATCGGCCTGCCAACAGCGGCGGCGTTCGCCTCCCGTAAGAAAAAAGTGGTGGGCGTAGATGTTAACCAACATGCGGTAGATACCATCAATCGCGGCGCGATCCATATCGTGGAACCCGACCTGGATAAAGTGGTGAAAGACGCGGTCGATGGCGGTTATCTGCAAGCCGTAACTCAACCTCTTGCCGCAGATGCTTTCTTGATCGCGGTGCCAACGCCGTTTAAAGGCGATCATGAGCCGGATCTGGCTTATGTCGAAGCTGCGGCAAAATCCCTGGCTCCGGTGCTGAAAAAGGGCGATCTGGTTATTTTGGAGTCGACCTCTCCGGTCGGCGCCACCGAACAGATGGCCCAGTGGCTGGCCGAGGCGCGTAGCGATCTCAGCTTCCCTCAGCAGGCAGGTGAGTCTGCCGATGTGAACATCGCTTACTGCCCAGAGCGTGTGTTGCCAGGGCAGGTGATGGTTGAGCTGATTCAGAACGACCGCGTTATTGGTGGCATGACGCCAAAATGCTCAGAGCGTGCCAGCACGCTTTATAAAATTTTCCTCGAAGGTGAGTGCGTCATTACCAATTCGCGCACCGCTGAGATGTGCAAGCTGACTGAAAACAGCTTCCGCGATGTGAACATCGCGTTTGCCAATGAACTGTCGCTGATTTGCGCGGAACAGGGCATCAACGTGTGGGAGCTTATCCGGCTGGCGAATCGCCATCCGCGGGTAAATATTCTGCAACCAGGCCCTGGTGTTGGAGGCCATTGTATCGCGGTCGATCCGTGGTTCATTGTCTCGCAAAATCCGCAGCAGGCGCGTTTGATCCATACTGCGCGCCTGGTGAATGACGGAAAACCGCTGTGGGTGGTGGATCGCGTTAAGGCGGCGGTTGCTGACTGCCTGGCGGCGACCGACAAGCGTGCATCCGAAGTGAAAATTGCCTGCTTTGGTTTAGCCTTTAAGCCAAATATCGACGATCTGCGCGAAAGCCCTGCGGTTGAAGTGGCACACCTGATTGCCGATTGGCACGTTGGTGAAACGCTGGTCGTTGAGCCTAACGTTGAGCAGTTGCCGAAATCACTGGCGGGCCATGTGACGCTGAAAACGCTGCCTGACGCATTGCAACAGGCAGATGTGATCGTGATGTTGGTCGATCACAAGCAGTTCAAGGCCATTAAGCCGGAAGAAATCACGCAATCCTGGGTAGTGGATACCAAAGGGGTATGGCGTTGAAACGTATTTTAGTCACTGGTGGCGCTGGCTTTATTGGCTCCGCGGTTGTGAGGCATATCATTGAAGCTACGCAGGACAGCGTTCTGGTGGTAGATAAACTCACTTACGCGGGCAACCTGGAGTCGCTCTCGGTGGTTGCCGATAACGAACGCTATTCGTTTGAACAGGTGGATATTTGCGATCGTTCGGCATTGGATCGGGTATTTGCCCAGTATCAGCCGGACGTGATCATGCACCTGGCGGCGGAAAGCCATGTTGACCGTTCTATCGATGGCCCGGCGGCATTTATTGAAACCAACGTGGTGGGTACCTACACCATGTTGGAGGCGGCCCGCCATTATTGGCAACCGCTGGATGCAGAGAAGAAGCAGAGTTTCCGTTTTCATCACATCTCCACCGATGAAGTGTATGGCGATCTGCACGGTACGGACGATTTGTTCACTGAAACCACGCCTTACTCGCCGAGCAGCCCCTATTCGGCCTCCAAGGCGTCCAGCGATCATCTGGTCCGCGCCTGGTTGCGTACCTATGGCTTGCCGACGCTGGTCACCAACTGTTCCAATAATTACGGCCCGTATCACTTCCCGGAGAAGCTGATCCCGCTGGTGATCCTCAATGCCGTGGCCGGCAAACCCTTACCGGTGTATGGCGATGGCGCACAGGTGCGTGATTGGCTGTATGTTGAAGATCATGCGCGTGCACTGTACCAGGTGGTTACCGAAGGCGTGGTCGGTGAGACCTACAATATCGGTGGCCACAATGAGCGCAAGAATATTGAAGTCGTGCATACCATTTGCGATCTGCTGGAAGAGTTGGCGCCGAATAAACCACAGGGCGTGGACAAATACCGTGACCTGATTACTTACGTCAAGGATCGTCCGGGCCACGATATGCGTTATGCGATCGATGCCGGAAAAATTGATCGGGAGCTGGGCTGGCGCCCACAGGAAACCTTTGAAAGCGGCATCCGCAAAACGGTTTCCTGGTATCTGAACAATGAAACCTGGTGGCGTCGTGTTCAGGACGGTTCCTATACGGGTGAACGTTTAGGTTTATCCGACTAAATATAGCGGGGTCGCTGATAACAAAGCGACCCTGTGGAGTCTGGAGCGAGTATGAAAGGCATTATTCTGGCTGGCGGTTCTGGCACGCGCTTACATCCGATAACCCGTGGCTTGTCTAAGCAGCTGTTGCCCATTTACGATAAACCGATGATTTACTATCCGTTATCGGTACTGATGTTGGCTGGCATCCGCGACATTTTGATTATTTCTACTCCCGATGATCTACCTTCATTCAGGCGCCTGTTGGGGAATGGTGAAGAGTTTGGCATTAATCTCAGCTATGCCGAGCAACCGAGTCCCGATGGATTGGCACAGGCGTTTATCATTGGTGAAGAATTTCTGGCAGGTGAGCCGAGCTGCTTGGTCTTGGGCGATAATATTTATTTTGGCCAGGGTTTTAGCCCAAAACTGAAGACCGTTGCTGCGCGTACGCAAGGTGCTACTGTGTTCGGTTATCAGGTGATGGATCCTGAGCGTTTCGGGGTGGTAGAGTTTGACGATAATTTCCGCGCGCTGTCGATCGAAGAAAAACCGAAAGTCCCTAAATCCAACTGGGCGGTAACCGGCCTGTATTTTTACGACAACCAAGTCGTGGAGTTCGCCAAACGGGTAAAACCCTCTGAGCGCGGTGAACTGGAAATCACCAGTATTAACCAGATGTATCTGGAGCGGGGTGAACTGACCGTTGAACTGCTAGGCCGTGGTTTTGCCTGGCTGGATACCGGTACTCATGACAGCCTGCTGGAGGCCAGTAGCTTTGTGCAGACGGTAGAAAAACGTCAGGGCTTCAAAATCGCCTGCCTGGAAGAGATTGCCTGGCGTAACGGTTGGCTGGACGATGAGGGCGTGAAACGTGCCGCACAGTCGTTGCTCAAAACCGGTTACGGTAAGTACTTACTGGATTTGTTGCATGCACGCCCACGCCAGTATTGAACCATTAGCATGGGAATCTGAGTTTTTCGCCCTTACTAGCGCAAAACTCAACTTTTCCGAGACGGCTCCAGTGCTAACCGAGGCCGATCTGGCTGGCTGGGCTTTGGTACAGGCTAAAATCCCGGCGCATCAAACAGCGTGGGCTGACGGACTGGCTCAGCTAGGTTTTCAATTGGTTGAGGGTGAAGTTGACCTGGTGCTGAATGTCGGCACGGAATGTGCTTCATCGATAAATATGTCTCCGCAGCGCATCCGCCTGGCTGTGCCTACCGATATTCCGGCGCTGCGTGCTGCCGCGGCCCGCGTGTTCACTGCCAGCCGTTTCCGTGCCCCTTGGTATGATGTTCAAGACAGCGGTCGTTTCTATGCCGCCTGGATCGAAAAAGCGGTCTTGGGGACATTTGACCATCAATGTCTATTGGCGCTGGATGCTACCGGACAGCCCGAGGGGTTTGTCAGCCTGCGCGATATTGGCAACCAAGAAATGCGAATCGGTTTACTGGCGGCATTCCCCGGCGCGTCTGGTAAAGGGATTGGCGCGCGATTGATGGCTGCGGCCATTGCTGAATGCCGGTCGCTAAAGCGTCTGCGGGTTGCGACCCAGCTCGGAAACATTGCCGCATTACGGCTCTATCAACGACAGGGTGCTGTGATTGAAAGCACCTCGTATTGGTTATACAGAGGAAAACATGATCCCATTTAACGCACCACCGGTTGTTGGTACCGAACTTGACTATATGCAGGCTGCGATGGGCAGTGGCAAGCTGTGTGGTGACGGTGGATTTACCCGCCGCTGCCAGCAATGGATGGAACAGCGGTTTGGTAGCCCGAAGGTGTTGTTGACGCCATCTTGCACCGCGTCGCTGGAAATGGCGGCAATCCTGCTGGATATCCAGCCGGGCGATGAAGTGATCATGCCGAGTTTCACCTTTGTTTCAACGGCTAACGCTTTTGTGCTTCGAGGCGCCACCGTGGTGTTTGTCGATCTGCGTCCAGACACCATGAACATCGATGAAACTAAAATCGAAGCCGCGATCACCGACAAGACCCGCGCTATTGTGCCGGTACATTATGCTGGCGTGGCCTGCGAAATGGACACCATCATGGCGCTGGCGAAAAAGTATAACCTGTTCGTGGTGGAAGATGCCGCGCAAGGCGTGATGTCTACCTACAAAGGGAAGGCGCTTGGCACCATCGGCCATATTGGCTGCTTTAGCTTCCACGAAACCAAAAATTACACTGCGGGTGGGGAAGGCGGTGCCACGCTGATTAACGATCCGGCGCTGATCGACCGGGCGGAGGTCATCCGTGAGAAAGGCACCAACCGCAGCCAGTTCTTCCGTGGTCAAGTGGATAAGTACACCTGGCGTGATATTGGCTCGAGCTACCTGATGTCAGACCTGCAAGCGGCCTATCTCTGGGGGCAACTTGAAGCGGCCGATCGCATCAACCACCGTCGCCTGGCGTTGTGGCAACAGTATCACGACAGCCTCCTGCCATTAGCCAAAGCGGGTCGGATCGTTCTGCCGACTATCCCGACGGGCTGCGTACAAAATGCGCATATGTTCTATATCAAATTGCGCGATATTGAGGACCGCACGGCGTTTATCAATTATTTGAAAGAAGCCGAAATCATGGCGGTATTCCATTATATTCCGCTACACGCGTGCCCAGCGGGCGATCGCTTCGGTCGTTTTGCCGGTGAAGATCGCTTCACCAGCCAAGAGAGTGCACGTCTGGTCCGTTTGCCATTGTTCTACAATATGTCTGATGTCACTCAACGCACGGTGATCAATACCATTCTTAACTTCTGCGCTTGATATGTCACTGGCAAAAGCGTCGATTTGGACTGCCGGCTCTACGCTAATCAAGATTGGCGTAGGGCTGTTGGTGGTGAAACTGCTGGCAGTGGCGTTTGGTCCCAGCGGGGTTGGGCAAGCGGGTAACTTCCGCCAGTTGATTACCGTGTTGGGCGTGTTGTCGGGCGCCGGGATTTTTAACGGTATCACTAAATACGTTGCCGAATATCATCAGGATCCACAACGGCTGCGGCTGGCTGTTGGCACGGCATCGACTATCGTTCTGGGTTTTTCCACGCTGTTGGCACTGGTGTTTCTGTTCGCGGCTGAACCCATCAGTATCGGGTTGTTCGGCCATGCTGAGTATGTGAACGTGGTGCGGGCGGTGGCGTTTATACAGATGGGCATTGCCTACGCCAACCTGTTTATGGCGGTGCTGAAGGGCTATCGTGATGCGATGGGCAACGCACTGGCGGTGATTGCCGGCAGCTTGATTGGTGTCGTGGCGTACTACCTGTGCTTTACGCTCGGGGGTTATGAAGGCGCACTGGCAGGGTTGGCGCTGGTGCCTGCACTCGTGGTGTTGCCCGCAGGCTTTATGTTGTGGCGACGCAAAACCCTGCCGCTGCGCTATTTGGCGCTGGCATGGGACAAGGCATTAGCCAGCCATCTTGGCAAGTTCACTATTATGGCGTTGATCACGTCGGTGACGCTGCCAGTGGCCTACGTGATGATGCGTAACTTGCTGGCGAGCCATTACAGCTGGGATGAAGTGGGGATTTGGCAGGGGGTGAGCAGTATCTCCGATGCTTACCTCCAGTTTATCACCGCTTCATTTACCGTTTATCTGTTACCCACGTTGTCACGGTTGAAGGAAAAAAGCGCCATCTCGCAGGAGATCGTGCGTTCACTTAAATTTGTGCTGCCTGCGGTGGCCGCGGTAAGTTTCACCGTCTGGCTGTTACGTGATTTCGCCATCTGGTTACTGTTTACGGACAAGTTCATCGCGATGCGCGATCTGTTTGCCTGGCAGCTGGTGGGGGACGTATTGAAAGTTGGCGCTTATGTGTTTGGCTACCTGGTTATTGCCAAAGCGTCGCTGCGTTTTTATATCCTGACCGAAGTCAGTCAGTTCCTGCTGTTGACGCTGTTCTCGCATTGGTTGATACCCTTGCACGGTGCGTTGGGCGCGACGCAGGCTTACATGGCAACCTACATCGTGTATTTCGCGCTCTGTAGCTGCGTATTTATTCTTTATCGTAGACGAGTATGACCACACTGATTCACGTATTGGGATCTGATATCCCGCATCACAATCAGACGGTGCTGCGTTTCTTCAACGACGTGTTGGCGAAGCGCCTGCCGTCCGATCAGACGCGCCATTTCATGGTAGCGGCGAAAGACGCCGCTGCGCTAGGGTCGTTCCCCGATCTGAACATTGAAGGCTATCCGGACAAAAAAAGTCTGGCGATGGCGGTCATTGCCCGTGCTCAGGCCGATCGCAACCAGCGTTTCTTCCTGCATGGCCAATTTAACCCTACGCTGTGGCTGGCATTGTTAAGTGGGAAGATCAAAGCGCATCAGGTGAGTTGGCACATCTGGGGGGCCGATCTTTATGAAGACGCCACCAGTTGGAAATTCCGTCTGTTCTATTTACTGCGCCGTATTGCGCAGGGCCGGGTGGGGCACGTGTTCGCCACCCGTGGTGACGTCATCCACTATCAGCAGCGCCATGCGCGTGTGCCTGCTTCTCTGCTGTATTTCCCGACACGGATGGATCCGGCGTTAACCGGCATTAACGTAGAGAAAAACCTGGCTGGCCCAATGACCATTCTGGTGGGAAATTCGGGCGATCGTACCAACCGGCACGTGGAGGCGCTGAAAGCGATTCATCAGCAGTTTGGTGCCGATGTTCGAGTGATCTTGCCGATGGGGTATCCGGCCAATAACGAGGCTTACATTGAGCAAGTACGCGCCGCCGGATTGGCGTTATTTAGCGCCAGGAACCTGCAGATACTGACGCAGCAGGTGGCATTTGACGATTACCTGAATATCCTGCGTGAGTGCGATCTCGGTTACTTCATCTTTAACCGTCAGCAGGGTATTGGGACCCTGTGTCTGCTGATCCAGTTCGGTGTGCCGTTCGTCCTGAGTCGACAGAACCCATTCTGGCAGGATCTGGCCGAGCAGCATCTGCCGGTGCTGTTTTATGGCGACTCACTGGATGAGGCGGTGGTACGAGAAGCACAACGCCAATTGGCATCGGTGGATAAGCAGGCGATCGCCTTCTTCAATCCTAACTACGTTGATGGCTGGCAGCAGGCATTAACCCTGGCAGCAGGGGAGCAGTCATGACGCTGGCGCAATTTGGCGGGTTATTTGTTGTCTACCTGATAGGCGTGTTGTTTGTTCTGACATTGACCTATCAGGAGTTCCGGCGCGTCCGCTTTAACTTCAACGTGTTTTTTTCGCTGCTGTATCTGCTGACGTTTTACTTCGGCTTCCCACTGACGTGCTTGCTGGTGTTTCAGTTCGACGTTGAGGTGGTGCCTGTGGAGTTCCTGCTGTACGCCATTCTCTCCGCCACTGCGTTTTATGCGATTTACTACGTCAGCTATAAAACCCGGTTGCGAAAGCGTAGCGTGCAGCCGCGTAAGCCGGTATTTACCATGAACCGGGTGGAAACCAACCTGACGTGGGTATTGCTGGCGTTAGTCGCCATTGTCACTGTTGGCATTTTCTTTATGCAAAACGGTTTCTTGCTGTTCAAGCTCAATTCCTACAGCCAGATTTTCTCCAGTGATGTCTCTGGCGTGGCGCTCAAGCGGTTCTTCTATTTCTTTATCCCGGCTATGCTGGTGGTCTACTTCCTGAAACAAGATTTGCGTGCCTGGTTCTTTTTCCTGGCGGCAACGGTCGCTTTTGGCATTTTGACCTACGTGATTGTCGGTGGGACTCGCGCCAATATCATTATTGCCTTCTCGCTATTTCTGTTCATCGGCATTGTGCGGGGATGGATCTCGTTGTGGATGCTGGTAGCCGCCGGGGTGTTTGGTATCGTTGGTATGTTCTGGTTGGCGTTGAAGCGCTACAGCCTGGACGTCAGCGGCCCCGAGGCGTTTTATACGTTCCTCTATCTGACGCGTGATACGTTCTCGCCGTGGGAAAACCTGGCGTTACTGCTGCAAAATTACGACAAGATTGATTTCCAGGGCCTGGCACCTATAGTGCGTGATTTCTACGTCTTTATTCCGGCGTGGCTCTGGCCGGGGCGACCGGATACCGTGCTAAATACCGCCAACTACTTCACCTGGGAAGTGTTGAATAACCATTCAGGCCTGGCAATCTCACCGACGCTGATCGGTTCGTTGGTGGTCATGGGGGGCGCGCTGTTCATTCCGGTTGGCGCGGTCTTGGTGGGTATGATTATCAAATGGTTCGACTGGCTGTATGAGATGGGCAAAAGCGAGCCGAACCGTTATAAGGCTGCCATATTGCAGAGTTTCTGCTTCGGCGCGGTATTCAACATCATCGTGTTGGCTCGCGAGGGCGTGGATTCGTTTGTCTCACGCGTGGTGTTCTTCTGCCTTATTTTTGGTGCCTGTTTGCTGATGGCAAAATTGCTGTACTGGTTGTTTGACACTGCCGGCTTGATTAAGGCGCGTGTACTGCGTTCGCGCACGCTGACAGCGCCCGCGTCATCCGTTCAGGCCGACAGCCTTTTGTAAGGTAAGGGTAATAATAAGATGGAAGTAAAAATCTCGGTCCCCAAATATGAGCTGCGCGGTTTCAGCCTCTGGGGATTTCGCGATATGGCACAGTGCATGGATTTTCTCTTTGACGGTGGCCGGGTAAAACAGGGCACGTTAGTTGCCATGAATGCCGAAAAGATTCTGACGGCCGAACAGGATGCAGAACTCCATGCTCTGCTGGACGAGGCGGAATATAAGTACGCCGACGGCATCAGCATGGTTCGGTCTATCCGTCGTAAATATCCGGGTGCCGATGTGTCTCGCGTCGCGGGAGCCGACTTATGGGAAGCATTGATGCAACGCGCGGGGCGTGAGGGTACGCCAGTGTTCCTGATTGGCGGCAAGCCGTCGGTATTGGCGGAAACGGAACAGAAGCTGCGTAGCCAGTGGAACGTTAATCTGGTCGGTAGCCAAGATGGTTACTTCAAACCTGAACAACGTGAAGCGCTGTTTGAGCGGATTCGCGCCAGCGGCGCCGCCATTGTGACGGTTGCCATGGGATCGCCGAAACAGGAAATTTTGATGCGAGACTGTCGCAAGATCCATCCAAAAGCGCTCTATATGGGGGTTGGCGGGACCTACGACGTGTTTACTGGGCACGTAAAACGTGCACCAAAGATCTGGCAAAACCTCGGTCTGGAGTGGCTGTATCGGCTGTTGAGCCAACCGAGCCGCCTTGGCCGCCAGCTGAAATTGCTCAAGTTTGTTGGCTACTACTATCGCGGTAAGATGTAATCACGACGTTGGGGCGGATTATTCCGCCCTGATGCAACAAATTGTTCAAATAACCTGCTTTATGGCTGTTTATCCAGCGTCTCTATAACCTCAGTTCCTAAACTCCCCTGCATTTATTCCATAAAGTTTTAAATTGCGGTTTGCTTATAGCGGCAAAATGCGAAACGATACCGCCCTGAAATTATCCCCAGCTGTTGGCGCCAGATATGGCCGCACTGAACGACGTTTTACTCCGCCGTAAGATTGCCTCGATCGCCAGTTGATGTCCGTCACCGCGACGGGAGATGATTTACGCTATTTTTAATTAAAACAATAACGACCGGTAACGGCCGGCATGCAAACACAATCAAAAAAATAATACTGAGGATTTATGGCACACAAAGAAAAACCGCAAGGTCTACATCGGGGGCTGGAAGCCCGGCATATCGAGCTGATTGCGCTGGGTGGCACCATTGGCGTCGGTCTGTTTATGGGCTCCGCCAGCACGCTGAAATGGGCCGGGCCGTCGGTATTATTGGCTTATATCATCGCCGGGTTGTTCGTGTTCTTTATTATGCGTTCGATGGGCGAAATGCTGTTCCTTGAGCCGGTCGCGGGCTCTTTTGCCGTTTATGCGCATAAATACATGAGCCCGTATTTTGGCTACCTGACGGCCTGGGGCTATTGGTTTATGTGGATTGCCGTTGGTATCTCAGAAATCACCGCCATTGGGGTCTACGTGCAGTTCTGGTTCCCTGAGATCCCGCAATGGATACCCGCGCTGATTGCCGTGGCGATGGTCGCGCTGGCTAACGTGGCGGCGGTGCGCCTGTACGGCGAGCTGGAGTTTTGGTTTGCCATGATTAAGGTGACCACCATCATTGTGATGATTCTGGTCGGGCTGGGGGTGATCTTGTTTGGCTTCGGCAATGGGGGGCAGCCTATCGGCTTTGCCAACCTGACAGAGCACGGCGGTTTCTTTGCCGGTGGCTGGAAGGGCTTCCTGTTTGCGCTCTGTATTGTCGTGGCGTCCTATCAGGGGGTTGAGCTGGTTGGCATCACCGCCGGTGAGGCCAAGAACCCGCAGGTGACGTTAAAACGCGCGATTAACAACATCCTGTGGCGCATCCTGATTTTTTACGTCGGTGCCATTTTCGTCATTGTCACCATCTTCCCATGGAACGGTATCGGCACCACCGGCAGCCCGTTTGTACTGACCTTTGCCAAAATCGGTATCGTTGCTGCCGCGGGTATCATTAACTTCGTGGTGTTGACCGCTGCGCTTTCTGGCTGCAATAGCGGTATGTATAGCGGGGGGCGCATGCTGTACGCATTGGCCAAGAACCGTCAACTGCCGGCCTCACTGACCAAGTTGTCTGCCAGCGGCGTGCCGGTGAACTGTATTGCTGTGACCATCGCCTGTCTGTTGGTCGGCTCTGGCCTGAATTATTTGATTCCCAATCCGCAGGCGGTGTTCGTTTATGTCTATAGCGCCAGCGTACTGCCGGGTATGGTGCCGTGGTTTGTGGTGTTGATTAGCCAACTGTATTTCCGTCGTGCTCATAAGGAAGCGATCAAAACCCACAGCTTTAAGTCGATTATGTTCCCCTATGTGAACTATTTGACCATCGCTTTCCTGGTCTGCGTGCTGATCGGCATGGGAATTAACCCGGATACCCGCATTTCTCTGCTGGTTGGTGCGATATTCTTAGCGGCAGTCAGCCTGTGCTACTTTGCTTTCGGTATGCACAAGAAACATCATCCGGCTGAAAAACGGACAGAAACCCAGCAATAAGCGGTGAAAAGGGGCTACGGATAGCCCTTTCCTGCGCAGGAGTGAGCAAAGCGTAATCAAACGCAACATTTCTGCGAAAAAGCACTAGACAGGATTAGGTTAAAACCGTAGTATCCCCTCCCGCAACGGCGCTATGCGCCCGTAGCTCAGCTGGATAGAGCGCTGCCCTCCGGAGGCAGAGGTCTCAGGTTCGAATCCTGTCGGGCGCACCATTAAGTTTGTGTGCAAGAGCTGCGGTGGTAGTATTACCGCGTGAAGTAGTAAGAAGTAGAAATGGTGGCTATAGCTCAGTTGGTAGAGCCCTGGATTGTGATTCCAGTTGTCGTGGGTTCGAGTCCCATTAGCCACCCCACTTCCTAAGAGAAGTGAAGAATTTTAAGCTGTTTTGTGACTGTGCGAAGGTGGCGGAATTGGTAGACGCGCTAGCTTCAGGTGTTAGTGTTCTTACGGACGTGAGGGTTCAAGTCCCTCTCTTCGCACCACACACAAAATGTCTAATAAATTTAATATTTACATAGACATAAGCGATAAAATTTAGTAGTATCTGCAACAAGAAATCGGCGAGTAGCGCAGCTTGGTAGCGCAACTGGTTTGGGACCAGTGGGTCGGAGGTTCGAATCCTCTCTCGCCGACCACATTCAAAGAAACCGACGAAAGTCGGTTTTTTTACGCCTGGAGTTTATGGGATGAGGCAAAACTGTCTGGAACAGTTTTGAACAGCGCTTTAGCGTTGGCCCGTAGGGCAAGCATCGAAGATGCGCGTAATTCTCTCTCGGCGACCATATTCAGAAAAGCCCGTTCAGCAATGAGCGGGCTTTTCGCTTTCTGCCATTCGGCCAACAGTATGCCCCTTTCCCCAGCGCTGTTTAATGTTTTCGCCGCACTCTCGCAGGCGTGTTGGTTTTCCACGACAATCGCATGGTGCATTGTCGCCAGGATGAGACATATAATACATTGATTTATATATATAAAAATTGCTTTAGCTTAAGTCGTCGTTATAAGGCGACATATCTTCTGGCATAGGGTGATGGAGCGGATAACAGGTGGCTGAAAGCACGATGCATGTTAGTGTGATTAAATCTGTTTTAATTCAGTGTGATAGATGAAATGTTTATAAACATTGATGCTGTTTGAAAAAGTTGGCACGCCAAGTGCAATATCTACCTCGTAGATGCTCATTCCACTTCTTATGTTCGCCTTAGGCTTCATAAACCCTGGGAATGACGCAGAGCCGATTTAGGGTGCCTATTGCCCACCAGAACGATGTCAGCGTTGCTTACAGCCACTGACATCACACTCCGGGCATAACGTTGAGTGAGGCACCGCCCCTGTTGTCCTAGACCTGATTGCTTTTTTATACACTTGCCACCGCGGCAAGTGTTTTTTTTTGCCCATACCCTTCATATTTGAAGCTGCATCTGTGTCGCTGCGTTTGTGCGCCTCAGACATAGGATAAAGAGAATAAAAAAAAGCGCGCCGAGTGGCGCGCCTTGAAGACAAAGCATTGTCGCGTTAGTCGCCGTTTTGCTTCAGAGTCAACATTAGACCTTCACGTCGCATCTGAGCTGCCTCATCTGAACGGTGCAGCTTATCCAGCACGTCAGCCAGCCAGGCATAATCGTAGGCATCCGGGCGTTGTTTCAATGCTTCCCGCAATGCATCGGCGGCCTGTTGCCATTCACCGTGTTTCATCAACAACTGCCCCAGCGTGCTGTTTAGCAGCGGTGTGGCACCGTGTTGTTTCACTTGCTGACGCAACGCTTTCTCCAGCTGCTGTGGATTCCCTGACTTCAAACGAGGGATCAGCAACACCAGTCGCTCGTCATATTGACGTTTCAGGCTGTCGAGCACGATTTCCTGTGCTAATTCGTGATCATTGCATTCGATCAGATGTTCTACCATCGCAATTTGCAACGGAACTTCATGGCGGGTTTTACGGCTTTGATCTTTCCACCAACGCTTCAGGCCGTCGCTGCCTTCATCTGCCATTGCCTGATTCATCAGGCCAATATAAGCCTGTTGCTGCAATGCTTGCAGTTCAGCTTCGGTATGCAGATTGATCTTGCTCATCGATGGCAAGATCTCAAGCAATGAGGCAAAGGCACCGGTACGCAGATAAGCCATTTCCGCCAGTCTTAACACTTCTGGGTGACGGGGCGCTTGGTTTAGCAGGCGATCGACACCGTGACGCGCAGCATGGTTTTCACCCTGTGCGAGTTGAATGCGTACGCGAGTAATGTCTACCGGCAACTGATCGGTGTCGGCGGCTTCGGCGGCGCGTTCCAGATATTGATTGGTGCGGAAGTCGTCGCCGCGTTGCTGTGCAGCTTCGGCGGCCAAGAGGTAGTTTACGACCGGCTGCTCCGCGTGATCCGCGTTGCGCGTCAGCAGTTTCTCAACTTGTTTGTAATCACCTTCGGCCAGTTTGATCAGTGCAGCCTTGGTTTGCTTGCGAGCACGGGTGCGCTTACGGCCGATAAACCAGCCACGGGTACGGGCTCCTGTACGGAAGAGGCGGCGCAGGATCCATTCGATCACCAACAGCACCACAAACAACAAGACGCCCATGATCACCAGACCGGTGACACTGGTTTCAATGTTGTAGTTATCGGTCTGAATCAGCACATAGCCCTGATGGCCGGCCAACATCGGCCCAACCACCACACTGGCAATTAACACCAGGAACAGAAATAGCACGCGTAACATGGCTTATCCCTCCTGGTGGGCTGCAGGGGACTGGGCCATCAGATTACGCACCCGGGTCTGCATCAGTTTTTCCAGCAGTGGCTGGCTTTTCAGGTGGTCCGGCACGTCCATTGTGATCGACTGCTGGCTCAGCGCATCCAACTCTTCCAGGAACGCTTTCGTGGCGGGATCGGTGGTATCGAAGTACGCGCGGACCCACGTAGAAATGGTTTCCAGCGACTGTTTATACACTTCATTTTGATGGCGTGGGATTGCCTGGGCGGCAACTAACAGGCGTGAGCGAATATTTTCGCGCAGGTAAATGTCCTGATTCGGTGCCAGCAAGGGCTCTGCACTGCTATCACGGCGGCGGACCGTAATAAAGTCGGCCATAAAGTTATGCCAGCTTTTCGCCAGGTTTTGCCGCCATTCGCCGATAGAACTGGACAGCTCGGTGCTGTCTTGGTCCATTGGCGCTTCGTCACGGTCGTTATCCGCCAGGCGCAGATTATCAACCTGGTTGGAGAGCTGATTGGTTTTGAGAATGATGCCATCGAAATCTACCTGGGTAAGGGTAGATAGCGTGCTGATATCTTCGGTGATGGCGCGACGAACCTCGAGCAGGCTTGGGTCGTTCATGTCAGCCAGGCTGGCGTCGGCGCTTTTTAGCAAGGCTGCGGCGGTCGTGACGTCCTGATCGCTCCACAGTTTACGCCCGGCCATTTTCACCAAGAAGTCGGCCTGCGCCAGCAACCAGGTTTTGGCGTCGCTGCCGGAAATAATGGCGACTTTTTCTTGCAGCTCATTAAGCTGGCGTGCCAGGGTCGCTTGCTCACGATCGGCAGCATCCAGCGTTTTACCCTGTTGCTGCAGCAGCCCTTCCAGCGCCCCTCTTTCTTGCTGTTGGCTCTGTTTCAGGGCTTCAAGCTGCTGCTGCAAGGTTTGATTGGCGGCAATGAGCTGCTGTGCTTGTCGATGTGTGTGGTAATAACCGCCGGCGGCCAAAGCAATAACCAGCACGATGGCAATTGCGCCTAATACCGGGCCGGTATTTTTACCTTTGCGCTTGTCAGCGTCTGGCTGCTGGGGGCTCTCAACCGCTGTGGTTGGCTCTTCAACCGGTGCGGATGGGGTATTTTGTTCCGTCATAGTGGCACATCCCATAGTCAGGTTTATTGTAGCGCGCGGATCAGCGCGTCATTATCGGCATTATCAGCTACCCGAATTGTGCTCCAGCCCAATTCCTGGGCGAGGGTAGCCAAACGTTCACTGACGACGACCAGGCGGCAACGTAATAGCCACGAAGAACAGTAGTAATCAGGAACTAAAGTATAGAGCTGTTGTAACATTTCACCGCTGGTGACGACCAGTGTATCAACACCGGCGCGCTGCCAGTGGGCGCTTTGTTCGCTACCATCATAATGCACCGGGCTACGTTGATAACATTCATAATAGCTGACGGCAGCGCCACGCTCGCTCAAGGTATTGCCGAGCAGCTCGCGTCCACCGTTGCCGCGTAGGATCAGTGCCTGTTTGCCGTCGAGTTTCTGTAAGGCAGGCAGTAGCAACAAGGTTTCGCTGATCTCCTGCTCACGTGGGTACTCCACCGGCAGGCTGGTGATCCGGTGCATCGCCAGCGCGGTGGTGCGGCCGATAGCATAATAGGTCAGTCTGGCGGGCCATGACAGCCCGACGCGGCCCATCACCGAGTTGGCGTAGCTCACCGAGTGCTGAGACAGGATAAACACCAGATCGCCATCGTTAAGCTGCTGCAATGCCTGTGGCAATTTTGGCAGATCGCCGCCGGGGGCGAAATCGATCAGCGGTGCATGATAGGCAACCCGGCCGAGCGCGCGCAGTCGGCTTACCAGTTCTTCTCCTGACGGAGAGGGGCGGGTCACCAGTATCGTCATGCCGGGGGATTTCCCTGATAAACATCCTGCAAAATTTCACGTGCGCCTTTCGCCAGCAGCTCTTCTGCCAGCTCAACGCCCATCTGTTCAGCTTGTGCTGCCGGGCCGCGACGCTCGCCGCGTACCATCTGGCTGCCATCGGGGGAGCCGACCAGCGCCCGTAGCCACAGGCTATTGCCATCCAGCTCGGCATAGCTGCCGATGGGTACCTGACAACCGCCTTCCAAACGGGTGTTCATCGCACGTTCTGCGCGCACACGGATTTCGGTTGCCGCGTGATTGAGCGGCGCCAACAAGGCGCGGGTAGTTTCATCGTCGAGGCGGCACTCAATGCCGACAGCACCCTGACCGACAGCCGGAAGGCATTCTTCCGGGGTCAGCGGGCTGCGGATACGCTGTTCCAGCCCCAGGCGATTCAGCCCCGCGACGGCCAGAATAATGGCGTCGTAATCGCCGTTATCCAGTTTTGCCAGGCGTGTTCCGACATTACCGCGTAGATCGCGCACGATCAGATCCGGGCGGCGCTCACGCAATTGGCACTGACGGCGTAGGCTGGACGTGCCGACTACGCTGCCGTGCGGCAGTTGATCGAGCGAGTCGAAACGGTTGGAAACAAATGCGTCGCGCGGATCGTCACGCTCACAAATGGTCACCAAATCCAGACCCTCGGGAAAATCGACCGGGACGTCTTTCATCGAATGGACGGCGATATCCGCACGGCCATCCAATAACGCCAATTCAAGTTCCTTAACAAACAGCCCTTTACCACCGACTTTCGCCAGTGGTGTATCCAGAATAATGTCGCCCCGCGTAACCATTGGCACCAGTTCGACCTGTAGGCCCGGGTGGCTGGCCATCAGTCGCTGCTGCACATAATGTGCTTGCCAGAGAGCGAGTGGGCTTTGGCGGGTGGCAATTCGAATAATTTTGTCTAACATGGTTGTTACCGTTTTTATAATTCGCTATTCATCCTACCACTGAGTACGAAAAGTGTCAGTGCAAGAAGCCACAGGCGGATAAAGGACAACGGAATCAACGGGACGTGTGATGTATTTTGGGGCAGTTAACACTGCGGGTAAATCGTTTAGAGTGGCGCTACAATAATAGTGAAGCGTTACTTCCTTTACGGTCAATCAGCAAGGTGTTAAATTGATCACGTTTCCAGCAATAAGTTGCCAAATATTCTTCCAACACTAACGGCGCTTATGGAATACGGGTTTTTTTCTAAACACCGGGATAATCAGGCGAGACGTCTTGTACCTCTACATCGAGACACTGAAGCAGAGACTGGATGCGATCAATCAATTACGAATCGATCGCGCCCTAGCGGCCATGAAGCCCGCGTTCCAACGGGTATACAGTCTGCTGCCTACCTTATTGCACCACCACCACCCACTGATGCCAGGTTATCTGAACGGTAACGTTCCCCATGGCGTTTGCCTCTACACGCCTGATGAAACCCAGCAAGAATACCTCAATGATTTAGAAGACAAATGGGGCAGCCCGTTTGATAAGCTGGCCAGCGGTGAACTGCCGATTACCGGGGTTTACTCCATGGGCAGCACCTCGTCGATCGGTCAAAGTTGCAGTTCGGATCTCGACATCTGGGTATGCCACCAGTCTTGGCTGGACAACGAAGAACGCAATCGTCTGCAACAGAAATGCAGCCTATTGGAAAAATGGGCTGCGTCGATGGGGGTTGAGGTTAGCTTCTTCCTGATCGACGAAAACCGCTTCCGTCACAACGAAAGCGGCAGTCTGGGTGGTGAAGACTGTGGCTCTACCCAGCATATTTTGCTGTTGGACGAGTTTTATCGCACCGCGGTGCGGCTGGCCGGCAAACGCATTTTATGGAATATGGTGCCGGGCGAAGAAGAAGCGCATTACGATGAATATGTGCTGTCGCTGTACTCGCAAGGGGCGTTAACGCCGAACGAATGGCTGGATCTCGGCGGCCTGAGTACGCTGTCGGCAGAGGAATACTTTGGTGCCAGCCTGTGGCAACTGTATAAAAGTATCGACTCGCCGTACAAAGCGGTACTGAAAACCCTGCTGCTGGAAGCCTATTCCTGGGAATACCCCAATACGCAGCTGTTGGCGATGGGCATCAAGCAGCGTCTGCATCAGGGCGAGATCGTCTGCTTTGGTCTCGACGCTTACTGTATGATGCTTGAACGCGTCACGCATTATCTGACTGAAATCAACGACACTACCCGCCTCGATCTGGTCCGCCGCTGCTTCTATCTCAAAGTCTGTGAAAAATTGTCGCGTGCCAATGCTTGCGTTGGCTGGCGTCGTGAAATTCTCAGCCAGCTGGTTAGCGAATGGGGCTGGGACGAAGAGCGCCTGGCGATCCTGGATAATCGCGCCGGCTGGAAAATCGAACGGGTACGTGAAGCGCACAACGAACTGTTGGACGCGATGATGCAAAGCTATCGCAACCTGATCCGTTTCGCCCGTCGTAACAATCTTAGCGTCAGCGCCAGCCCGCAGGATATTGGCGTGCTGACCCGTAAGCTGTATGCCGCGTTTGAAGCCCTGCCTGGCAAGGTAACGCTGGTGAACCCGCAGATTTCGCCAGATCTGTCGGAAGACGACTTAACCTTCATTCATGTCCCGGTTGGCCGCGCCAACCGTACCGGCTGGTATCTGTACAATCAAGCTCCGGCCATGGACTCTATCGTCAGCCATCAGCCGCTCGAATATAACCGCTATCTGAATAAATTGGTGGCCTGGGCCTATTTCAACGGCCTGCTGACGCCGAAGACCCGGCTGCACATCAAAAGCGGTAACCTGTGCGACACGGCCAAACTGCAGGAGCTGGTGGCCGACGTGTCGCACCACTTCCCGCTGCGGCTGGCAGCGCCTACGCCAAAAGCGCTGTACAGCCCGTGTGAAATCCGCCATTTGGCGATTATCGTCAATCTGGAAAACGATCCGACCGCAGCCTTCCGTAATCAGGTGGTGCATTTCGATTTCCGTAAGCTCGATGTGTTCAGTTTTGGCCAGCAGCAGCAATGTTTGGTAGGCAGTATCGATCTGCTGTACCGCAATTCGTGGAACGAAGTGCGTACTTTGCATTTCAGCGGTGAGCAATCGGTGTTGGAAGCGTTGAAGACTATTCTTGGCAAAATGCATCAGGATGCCGCTCCGCCGGAGTCGGTCGAGGTGTTCTGCTATAGCCAGCATTTGCGCGGCCTCATCCGTACGCGTATACAGCAGCTGGTTTCTGAATGCATTGAGCTGCGCTTGTCCAGCACACGCCTGGAACCGGGTCGTTTCAAAGCGGTTCGCGTTGCCGGACAAACATGGGGCTTGTTCTTCGAGCGCCTGAGCGTGTCGGTGCAGAAGTTGGAAAATGCGGTGGAATTCTACGGCGCCATTTCGAACAACAAATTGCATGGTCTGTCGATCAAAGTTGAAACCGATCAGGTGCATTTGCCTCCGGTAGTGGATGGCTTTGCCAGTGAAGGGATCATCCAGTTCTTCTTCGAAGACACGTCGGACGATAAAGGCTTTAACATCTATATTCTGGATGAGTCTAACCGGGTTGAGGTGTACCACCATTGTGAAGGCAGTAAAGAGGAGCTGGTGCGCGATGTCAGCCGTTTCTACTCTTCCTCACATGACCGCTTCACGTACGGTTCAAGCTTTATCAACTTCAACCTGCCCCAGTTTTATCAGATCGTGCAGCTCGATGGCCGCACTCAGGTCATCCCGTTCCGCAGCAATGTATTGTCGAGCCTGTGCGTTCCCCTGACCGAGGGTGCAACGCTGCCGCTGAAGCAGCAGTTTCAATTGCATTGATTTCACAGGGGCTCAACGTGCTGAGCCCCCGTGAACGCCACCATACTTAGGCAAATGCCACATCTTCGCCGGCCTGTGCGCTGGCCGCTTCACTCAGTAACGGGTAGAAGGCGCGACCGCTGCGATCGCAGACCCACACGCCGTCACGGTAGTTAAAGTGGTAGCCGCCGGTTTTGGTCGCCAGCCAAACCTGATGCAGCGGCTCCTGGCGATTGATCACAATTTTGGTGCCATTTTCGAAGCTTAACGTCATTACTCCGCCGTTAGTTTCGTAATCGATGTCTGCATCGCCGTCAAAATCGTCCAGTGTCTCTTCAATATTAAGCATCAGTTGGTCAGCCAACTGGTGAAACTCACTGTCGTTCATATTCAATTCCTATTGCTTTTCATGATCCACCTGCGATTATAGAGACCTTGGACGCATGAATTACAGGCATTAATGCAAATGAAAAAACAACTACGCTATGCGCTGATGGCAGTGCTGTTTACCGGGCTCTCTGGCTGCGGTCTGAAAGGCCCGCTGTACTTCCCTCCAGCCGATCCGGCCAGCAAGAAACCTCAGGTTCAGACTGGCGATCAAGTACAGAAAAATCAGCAGGAGCTTTCTGGGTCTCAGCAAAAACCGTCGATGAGCGACCAGTAACATCTTGTTTGCGGCGGCGTGGGCCATCGCAAACTCAAGACGGATAGCGGAGTATGATATGCAGTTCTCCAAAATGCACGGTCTGGGCAACGACTTTATGGTGGTCGATGCCGTTACACAGAATGTCTATTTTTCACCCGAGCTGATCCGCCGTTTGGCCGATCGGCACTTGGGCGTTGGCTTTGACCAGATGCTGGTGGTAGAACCGCCTTACGATCCTGAACTGGATTTTCACTACCGTATTTTTAACGCTGACGGCAGCGAAGTGGCGCAGTGTGGTAACGGTGCCCGCTGTTTCGCCCGTTTTGTGCGATTGAAAGGGCTGACCAATAAGCGTGATATTCGCGTCAGTACCCAAACGGGGCGTATGGTGCTGAGCGTCACCGATGACGATCTGGTTTGTGTGAATATGGGCGAGCCAAACTTCGATCCTCAGGCCGTCCCTTTTCGTGCGACCAAAGAAGAAAAGACGTACATCATGCGTGCGGCCGAACATACAGTGTTGTGTGGCGTGGTGTCGATGGGCAATCCGCATTGTGTTTTACAGGTGGATGATGTAAAAACCGCCAAGGTGGAGTTGCTTGGACCGGTACTGGAGGGGCACGAGCGCTTCCCGGAACGGGCCAATATCGGTTTCATGCAAATTGTCAGCCGTGAGCATATCAAACTGCGCGTCTATGAACGTGGCGCTGGCGAAACGCAAGCTTGCGGCAGCGGCGCTTGTGCTGCAGTGGCGGTGGGGATTCAACAAGAATTGCTGTCAGAAGAGGTGCATGTAGAACTGCCGGGTGGCAGCCTGCATATTCGCTGGAAAGGACCGGGCAGCCCGCTGTTTATGACCGGTCCGGCAACCCATGTATATGACGGATTTATTCATCTATGAAGAGCGTTGAGGACCAGGCTGTCGCGGGCATTGAGCTTGACGATGACGCCGTAATGCAGTTTTTACTGCAAAACCCAGATTTCTTTATCCGCAATGCGCGTTTGGTGGAACAGATGCGCGTTCCCCATCCCGTTCGCGGCACTGTGTCGTTGGTCGAGTGGCATCTGGCCCGCCAGCGTAATCATATCAATCAGTTGGAAGAAGAAATCACGCTGCTGATGGAGCAGGCCAGTGCGAACGAAACGCTGTTTGCCAGCCTGTTGCATTTGCAGGCCAATCTGGCCACGGCCAGTAGCTTGCAGGATATGCTCAACCGCCTGCAACGCTGGGCACGCGGATTCGGTCTGGCCGGTGCCAATATCCGTCTGTTTTCAGAAAGCTGGAAAATTGGCGCGCCTTCCGACTTTACGCATCTTGGCCTGACGCGTTCGTCATTTGAGCCGTTGCGTATTCAGCGCTTGGGCGATCAGCAACATTTCCTTGGGAGCCTTAACGGTCCTGAGTTGTTGCTGTTACTGCCACAGGCCAAGCTGGTCGGTTCGGTAGCGCTGTCGATGCTGGGTGATAATGGTGAGCTTGGCATGGTGATTTTCAGTAGCCGTGATACCCAACACTATCAGCAGGGCATGGGTACGGTGATGCTCAATCAGCTGGCGCGTATGTTGCCTGAACTGCTGGAACGCTGGATCGAACGCGCATGATCCCGTTGGCGGCCAGCCTGCAACAGCCGGTGGACGCTTTCTTGCGTTATCTGAAGGTGGAACGCCAGCTCAGTCCATTGACACAGTTAAGCTATTCGCGCCAGTTGCAGGCGCTGATGGTCTTGACGCAAGAGATGGGCGTGACGGAATGGCCGGCTTTGGATGCTGCCAAAGTCCGTATGCTGGCAGCGCGCAGTAAACGTGCCGGGTTACAGTCTTCTAGCCTCGCGTTGCGCCTGTCGGCGTTACGCAGTTTTCTCGACTGGCAGGTCAGCCAGGGTATGCTGATTGCTAACCCTGCGAAAGGTATCCGAACGCCACGTAGCGGTCGGCATCTGCCGAAAAACATCGACGTCGATGAAATGAATCAGTTGCTGGATATCGATCTTAACGATCCGCTAGCGGTACGCGATCGGACCATGCTTGAGGTCATGTACGGTGCCGGTCTGCGTCTTTCGGAACTGGTTGGGCTGGATTGCCGCCATGTCGATCTGGGTGCGGGTGAAATTTGGGTGCTGGGTAAGGGCAGCAAGGAACGCAAGCTGCCGGTAGGTCGCACCGCGGTGACTTGGCTTGAACACTGGTTGGCGATGCGCGATTTATTTGGGCCGTCAGACGATGCGATGTTCCTGTCTAATCAAGGTAAGCGTATCTCGACCCGCAACGTGCAAAAGCGTTTTGCCGAGTGGGGCATCAAGCAGGGCGTTAACAGCCATATTCATCCGCACAAACTGCGCCACTCGTTTGCAACCCATATGCTGGAATCGAGCGGCGATCTGCGTGCGGTACAGGAACTGCTGGGCCACGCCAACCTGACCACCACTCAAATCTATACCCACCTCGACTTTCAACATCTGGCGACCGTGTACGATGCAGCGCATCCACGTGCCAAACGGGGGAAATCCTGATGCATTTTTATCGTCCGCTGCGGCCGTTGGCGGCGTTGACCTTTGATCTGGACGACACGCTGTACGACAACCGTCCGGTGATCAAACAGACTGAGCTGCAGTCTGTGGCCTTTTTGCAGAATTACCATCCTGGATTGAACCACTTCCAGTCGGCGGATTTTCACCGCCTGCGTCAGGAACTGCGTGAACAGGACCCGGAAATTTATCATGACGTCACCCAATGGCGTTGGCGGGCGATCCACCTGGCGCTGAGCCGTCAGGGGCTGCGTGATGCTGAAGCCGCCGATGGGGCGGATGCGGCAATGCAGAACTTTGCGCTGTGGCGTAGCCGCATTGATGTGCCTGAAGCAACCCATGCGACGTTGAAAGCCTTGGGTGAACGTTTTCCGCTGGTGGCGATCACCAATGGCAATGCCGATCCTGCGCTCTGCGGGCTGGATGGTTACTTTCAGTTTGTGTTGCGTTCGGGGCCGGATGGCCGCGCCAAACCTTATCAGGACATGTACCAGCTGGCCGCCGAACGGTTAGGGATCGCGCCTCAATATATTCTCCACGTTGGTGATGACTTGACCACTGACGTCGCCGGGGCGTTACGTTCCGGCTTACAAGCCTGTTGGATCAACGACCGTCAACGCAGCCTGATGCAGGCCGCTGACAGTCGCCTGCTGCCACACATTGAGATCGCTCAGTTGGCATCGCTGACAGCATTGTTATAGCCCTTCATGCTTGAAACCGCAGCACCCCAGCCACTGACTGGAGTCAGTTCCTGGGGCTCGCACACTGGCCGCCTTGCTGCAACTTCAATTATTTCGGGTATAATCCCAAATTGACTCTGTATAAATTCACAGTGGAATCGCATTTTTGACGCGCTTTCCCTTACCAATTAATGGTGCCTATGGACGTTTCCGATCTGCTCGACAGCCTGAATGAAAAACAACGCGAAGCCGTGGCGGCGCCACGTGGCAACCTGTTGGTACTGGCCGGCGCAGGCAGCGGTAAAACCCGAGTGCTGGTGCATCGCATCGCCTGGCTGTTGTCGGTAGAGAACTGTTCGCCGTATTCCATTATGGCGGTGACCTTCACCAACAAGGCGGCGGCGGAAATGCGCCACCGTATCGAACACCTGATTGGGACCAGCCAGGGGGGGATGTGGATCGGCACTTTCCACGGCTTGGCTCATCGTCTGCTGCGTGCTCATCATTTGGACGCCAACCTGCCACAAGACTTCCAAATCCTCGACAGCGACGACCAACTCCGCCTGCTCAAACGTATCGTCAAAGCGTTGAATATCGATGAAAAGCAGTGGCCGCCGCGTCAGGCGATGTGGTACATCAACGGCAAAAAAGATGAAGGCCTGCGCCCACAGCATGTTGAAACCTATAACAACCCCGTAGAGGCAACCTGGCTACGTATCTATCAGGCGTATCAGGAAGCCTGTGACCGTGCCGGGCTGGTGGACTTTGCCGAACTGCTGTTGCGTGCCCATGAGCTGTGGCTGAACAAGCCGCATATCCTCAATCATTACCGCGAACGCTTCACCAACATATTGGTGGACGAGTTCCAGGACACCAACAGTATCCAATATGCCTGGATCCGCTTGCTGGCCGGCAATAACAGCAACGTGATGATCGTGGGTGATGACGACCAGTCCATCTATGGATGGCGTGGCGCTCAGGTGGAGAACATCCAACGTTTCTTGAAGGATTTCCCTGGTGCCCAGAGCGTCCTTCTGGAGCAAAACTACCGTTCGACCAGCAATATTCTGAAAGCAGCCAACACCCTGATCGCCAATAACGGCGGGCGCATGGGTAAAAACCTGTGGACCGAAGGCGGGGATGGTGAACCCATTTCCATCTATTGTGCCTTCAACGAACTCGACGAGTCGCGCTTTGTGGTTGGCCGCATCAAGGCCTGGCAGGAGAACGGTGGCGCACTGAATGACTGTGCCATTCTTTACCGCAGCAATGCCCAGTCACGTGTATTGGAAGAAGCGTTATTGCAAACGGCAATGCCGTACCGCATTTACGGCGGACAACGCTTCTTCGAGCGTCAGGAGATCAAGGACGCATTGGCCTACCTGCGGTTGATCGCCAATCGTAACGACGATGCGGCGTTTGAACGTGTGGTAAATACCCCAACGCGTGGCATTGGTGACCGGACGCTGGACGAAGTGCGTCGTACAGCACGCGATCGCCAACTGACGTTGTGGCAGGCCACCCGTGCGCTGTTGCAGGACAAAGTGCTGGCTGGGCGCGCGGCATCTGCGTTGCAACGTTTTACCGAACTGGTGGACGCACTGGCGCACGAAACCGCCGATATGCCGCTGCACGTTCAGACTGACCGGGTGATCCGTGATTCGGGCCTGTTCATTATGTATGAACAGGAGAAGGGCGAAAAAGGCCAGGCGCGTATCGAAAACCTCGAGGAACTGGTAACCGCAACGCGCCAGTACAGCTATCAGGATGAAGATCAGGATCTGATGCCGCTGCAGGCATTTCTTTCACATGCGGCACTTGAAGCGGGTGAGGGGCAGGCCGATGCTTATCAGGATGCGGTGCAGTTGATGACCCTGCACTCGGCCAAGGGGCTGGAGTTTCCGCTGGTGTTTATCGTCGGTATGGAAGAGGGGATGTTCCCAAGCCAAATGTCGCTGGATGAAGGTGGGCGCTTGGAAGAAGAACGCCGTCTGGCCTACGTTGGCTTGACGCGTGCCATGCAGAAATTGACGCTGACCTACGCCGAAACACGCCGCCTGTACGGCAAAGAGGTTTATCACCGCCCTTCACGTTTCATCGGTGAACTGCCGGAAGATTGTGTGGAAGAAGTGCGTTTGCGCGCCAGTGTCTCGCGGCCGGTGAGTCATCGCCGTATGGGTACGCCGATCAGTGAAAACGACACCGGTTATAAGCTGGGCCAGCGAGTGCGTCACCCCAAGTTTGGTGAAGGGACCATCGTCAATCTGGAAGGCAGTGGTGAACACAGCCGGCTGCAGATTGCGTTTCCAGGGGAAGGGATTAAGTGGCTTGTCGCCGCCTACGCCCGCCTGGAAACGGTGTAACTTATACTCGTTATACTGCTGGCTGCACCTGTTTTACCCCAGGCACGTGGTTCACTCAACGCCTGGGGATTCAGGGTCTCGCGGCCTTCATGCGACTCGAATTAAGCCGAGCATATTGCGGCGGTTTGAAGAACCGCCTCAGTGAGCGAAACGGTCACCCACTTGCGCAGTGGCATACCAACGCATCACCGCTTCGGTGCCTTCAGCCCCTTCTTGCGGTGCCCACTGCATGCAGTCTTCTTCAGACAGCGCCTGATAAGGCCCTTGTTTCACCTCAAAAACCACACCACCTGGATCAACCGACAGCACGGCATGCCAGGTATATGCCGGCATTTCCAGCACTTTGGTTTCTTCACCGAGCAGGGTTCGCTGGGTGACGACGCCCTCTTCGTTAAATTGCAGTACTACAAAGCGTCCGCGCAGCGGGGTTAACAGTTCCCAGGTTTGCGGATGACGGTGTGGGCGGATATAGGTGCCGGGTTCCATGGCAATCGCCAATCGTTGTACCGGATCGCTCAACTCGTCGTGTAACGTGCGGTGCGCGCGCAGGCGTGCCACTTTGGCGGCCTGTTCACTCATGGTGGTCAGGTCGTGGGCAGTAATCTGTTTCATTCGTAAAGTCCGCAAGCTTATCGTGGCGTAATCTTAGCAACATTCTTGGGCGTGGTCAGAGATCGCCGCGACTTTTTCGTTACCGTTTATCGCGGATTAAGCCGAATTTATCCTATTCGTCATAGCGATGAATTGTTGCGCAATTATCGTGCCTAACGTGTTGACAGACTTTTTCTTCTCGGCGTAACATGCGCGCACTATTATCAATGAGGACATACGCCTTGGACACACCCAGTAGATACTGGCTCACTGACCTGGACAACAACAGGTACAACTTCTAAGGCTATCCTATTGAGCTGATAGCCTTCGTGGTTGTCGGCGACCTCTTAAGTGTCGCTACGAGTCAGATCCTTCATGGTCTGAAACAAGCTGGTGATGCAACACCCCCTCTGTTTCTGTGCTTCCACGCGTTGTTTACCCCTGTCACCCTAAGGGAGTTTGGCACATGCTAAGCGCGTTTAAATTAGATAACAGCCGCCTGTCCCGTCTGGAGTTGGATGAATCCGATGATCTGACCACATCATTGTGGGTTGATCTGGTTGAGCCGGAAGAAGGCGAGCGTGAGCGCGTTCAAAGCGAGCTGGGCCAAAGCCTGGCGACACGCCCGGAGCTAGACGATATCGAAGCCTCCGCGCGTTTTTTCGAAGACGAAGACGGTTTGCATATCCACTCCTTCTTCTATTTTGAAGATGCGGAAGATCATGCCGGTAACTCCACGGTGGCCTTCACCATTCGTGATGGCCGCTTGTATACCCTGCGTGAGCGCGAGCTGCCGGCGTTTCGCCTGTATCGTATGCGTGCCCGTAACCTGACGATGGTCGACGGCAATGCCTACGAGCTATTGCTGGATCTGTTCGAAACCAAGATCGAACAGTTAGCCGACGAGATCGAAAACGTCTACAGCGATCTGGAAAAACTCAGCCGGGTGATCATGGAAGGCCATCAGGGTGACGAATACGACGAAGCGCTGTCAACGCTGGCAGAGCTGGAAGATATCGGCTGGAAAGTGCGCCTGTGTTTGATGGATACCCAACGTGCTCTGAACTTCCTGGTGCGTAAGGCGCGGTTACCGACCGGTCAGTTGGAACAGGCGCGTGAAGTGCTGCGTGATATCGAATCCCTGCTGCCGCACAACGAATCGCTGTTCCAGAAAGTGAACTTCCTGATGCAGGCAGCGATGGGCTTTATCAATATTGAGCAGAACCGCATCATCAAGATCTTCTCGGTGGTGTCCGTGGTGTTCCTGCCGCCAACGCTGGTGGCCTCAAGCTACGGGATGAACTTTGAGTTTATGCCAGAGCTGAAGTGGTCGTTTGGCTACCCTGGTGCTATCAGCCTGATGATCCTGGCAGGGTTAGCCCCCTATCTGTACTTCAAGCGCAAGAACTGGCTTTAACCTGAGGGGCGAACTTGTTCGCCCGATATTTCTGCCTAACCCCAGTCTTAGCCTGCAAAAAAGGGGTAGAATGCTCCCTCAGCTTATCTGTCTGTAAGGCGTGAGTTTTGATGGAGAAGTCCCCCCGTTTGATTCAATGGTCAATCCTGCTGCTGGCCTCGCTGGTGCTGGGGTTTGGCCTGCAAACCTTTCATATTCCCGCTGCGCTGTTGCTGGGGCCGATGATTGTCGGTGTGGCGATGGGGCTATTGGGTGCCACGGTACGTATTCCCAGCGCCCTTTTTATCGCTGCGCAGGCGGTACTGGGCTGCATGATTGCGCAAAGCCTTTCCCCTGCGATTCTCACGCCGTTACTCGATGATTGGCCTCTGGTGCTGTTGGTACTGATCGCGACGCTGTTGGCGAGTGGTATTTCCGGTTGGTGCCTGGTGCGCTTTAGCGGTTTGCCGGGGCCTACGGGGGCCTGGGGCTCATCGCCCGGCGGTGCGTCGGCGATGGTGGCGATGGCCGGAGATTTTGGTGCAGATGTCCGGCTGGTGGCATTCATGCAGTACTTGCGGGTGCTGTTTGTCGCGACGGCGGCAGCGTTAGTGGCCCGTATTGGTTTGGGGGATGAAGCGGGCCAGGGTAGCGCAGCATTGGAATGGTTCCCGTCGCTGGATTGGCGCTTTCTGGCGACGTTGGGAGTGGCTATGATCGGCGCGTGGTTGGGGCCCCGGCTGCGTATTCCCTCTGGTGCATTGCTGTTGCCGATGATCGTCGGTGCGGCGCTGCATTCCAGCGGGACGATGGCCCTGCAGGTGCCGGAATGGCTACTGGCGTTGGCCTATACTCTGATTGGCTGGAGTGTTGGGCTACGTTTCACCCGGCCGATATTTTTGTTGGCGCTGCGTACCTTGCCGCAAATGGTGGTGTCGATCGTCGCGCTGATGCTGATTTGCGGCCTGCTGGCATGGATGCTGACGCATTTCCTGCCGGTGGATATGATGACGGCCTATCTGGCAACCAGCCCTGGCGGGTTGGATACCGTGGCGATCATTGCCGCAGGCAGCCGGGTAGATATGTCTTTTGTGATGGCGATGCAGACACTGCGGCTTTTCACCATTTTGCTGACGGGGCCGGCGATGGCGCGGTTTATTTCCAACCGCGCCGCGCCGGCATCAACCTGACGTTTGTTTCAGCGTAGTTTGCGTTGGGTGTAAAGCGCATCCATGATAAACAGAATCAACGCTGCCCAGATAAAGCCGAAGGTCACCAGTTTGTCCTGACCCACAGTTTCACCGTAGAAGGTGACGGCCAGCAGAAACATCAGCGTGGGGCCGAGGTACTGGAAAAAGCCAAGTGTCGACAGGCGTAGGCGGGTCGCTGCGGCAGTAAAGAACAGCAGCGGCACGGTGGTGACGATACCGGCAGCCACCAGCAGCAGGTTTAACGACCCAGGGTTAGCGCCCAGGTGGCTGGTCGGGCTGTCGGCAAACAGGAACAGATACGCCGCCGCCACGGGCAGTAGCCACAGGGTTTCAATCAACATACCGGTCTGTGCGTCTATGGCAATTTTCTTGCGAAGCAAGCCGTAGAACGCAAAGCTGAACGCCAGCCCCAGGCCAATAATTGGCAGAGAGCCAAATTGCCATAGCTGAATCAGTACGCCGGCGAACGCCAATACCACCGCCAGCCACTGCATTCGGCGGAAACGCTCCCCCAGGAACAACATCCCCAACAGCACGTTCACCAGCGGGTTAATGAAATACCCCAGGCTGGCCTCCAGCATATGGTGGTTATTCACCGCCCAGATAAACAGCAACCAGTTGCCGCCGATCAGCAGTGCTGTCACCGCCAGCAGCAACAGCCGTTTGCGGTTGTGGCAGGCGGCACGCACCTGTGGCCAATTGCGGCCCAGTGAGATCAGCGCCAGCATAAAGAAGAATGACCAAATGACCCTGTGAGTGAGGATCTCATCGGCAGGGACCTGTTGGATCAGTTTGAAATAGGCCGGAGCAATGCCCCAAATAAAATAGGCAGCAAGAGCAAAGAAGATGCCCTGCCGCGTTTGCTGTGCGTCCATGACGATACTCAGATGGGTAAAACGGAGGTGCGGTGAGTGTACTGAAGACGCTCACCGCATACAATCACCCGACCAGGTAGGTGGCGGTGGCACTGGCAATATGCAGGCCATCGTGGTTATGCAGTTCAACGCGGGCGACAGCAACTTTGTTGCCGCTGCGCAAGACGCTGGCCGCAGCCACGAAGTGCTCACCGCGACCCGGGCGTAGATAGTCAACGCGCAGATCGATAGTCCCCATGCGTGACAGGCGAGTAGCGACTTCTTCTTCGAGCAGAGGATCCAGACGCATCAACACACTGCCGGCGCACGCCAACCCTGCGGCGACGTCCAGTACCGACGCGATTACGCCACCGTGCAGGATCTTCTGGGCAGCGTTGCCCACCAACTTGGGCTGGTTGGTGAAACTCAGCTCCACGTAGTCGTCGTCAAAGCGGCGGAGCTCAAGGCCCAGCTCGCGGTTAAACGGCATGTGATAAACAAAGATTTCGCCAATTTTCTGGCGTGCGGCTTCGAGAGTCAGTGGTGTGGTAGACATAAATACCTATGCTTGTTCTGTGTAGTAGGGAAGGTAACTGGTCAGTCCAGGTTAACTGTTTGTTGATATTATGCCTATATTTTGTTGCTTTCCAGACTAATCCAATAAATACACGTCACGCTGCTGTAAAGCCGCCTTTGTGTGTAAAATGGCCTGTTTTTATTTCAGAGTTTGTCATTTTTTGTTGGGGTGAGGAACGTTATGCGCATTTTGTCAGGGATCGTTTTAGCCACGCTGGCGGTGCCGCTGGTGGTTCAGGCGGAAGAGGCCAAAGAGCAGCAAATTCATGATAAACCGGCGGTGCGCGGCAGCATTATTGCCAACATGCTGCAGGATCACGACAACCCATTTACGCTGTACCCGTACGATACCAACTACGTGTTGTACACCGATACCAGCAATATCAACAAAGAAGCCATCAAGTCCTATAACTGGGCCGAAAATGCACGCAAGGATGAAGTGAAATACCAGCTCAGCCTGGCGTTTCCACTGTGGCGCGGTATTGCCGGCGACAACTCTGTGCTGGGCGCTTCTTACACGCAACGCTCATGGTGGCAGCTTTCCAACCACAGTGAGTCATCGCCCTTCCGTGAGACCAACTATGAACCACAGGTATTCTTGGGCTGGGCGACGGATTACAGCTTTGCCGGTTGGACACTGCGTGACGTTGAAGTTGGTCTTAACCACCAATCCAACGGCCGCTCTGATCCCACTTCTCGCAGTTGGAACCGCGGTTACGCGCGCTTTATGGCGCAAAATGGCAACTGGCAGGTGGATCTCAAACCCTGGTTCCGTTTCTCGGAAAGCGACAGCAGCGACGACAACCCGGATATCACCAAATACATGGGTTACTACCGCCTGAAAGTCGGTTATGCCTGGGGTGACAGCATATTCAGCGTCGACAGCCATTATAACTGGAACAGCGGCTACGGCGGCGCGGAAATGGGCTGGAGCTACCCGATCGGCAAGCACGTGCGTTTCTACACTCAGGTGTTCAGCGGCTACGGCGAATCCTTGATTGATTACAACTTCCGGCAGACACGGGTTGGCGTTGGTGTCATGCTAAACGATATTATGTAATCATACCCTGCGTACTTGAAGCTGCTGCTGTGTTGGCTGCGTAGACTCACCCCCGCTCACTTGGTTGGCCAAGCTCCCGGGGATTCACCTACTGGCCGCCTTGCCGCAGCTCCAATGACTTTGGGAATACCGTTCAAAGTGGGGAAGTGTGTGTCAACCGCAGCAGTGATAAACAAAGAGTTGCTGGCAGAGCAGGTATTACGCGATACCTTCGGCTACCAGCAATTCCGACCGGGTCAACAAACGATTATCAATACGGCGATCGCTGGGCAGGATTGCCTGGTTGTTATGCCGACCGGTGGCGGTAAATCGTTGTGCTATCAAATCCCGGCGCTGGTGATGGACGGCCTGACATTAGTGGTTTCCCCATTGATCTCATTGATGAAAGATCAGGTTGATCAACTGCTGGCCTATGGCGTCTCTGCCGCTTGCTATAACTCGACTCAGACACGCGAGCAACAGCTTGAAGTGATGGCGGGTTGCCGCAATGGCCAGATCAAAATGCTGTATATCGCCCCTGAAAGATTGATGATGGACAGTTTCCTCGATCAGCTCGGGGGCTATCCACCGGCCCTGTTGGCGGTGGATGAAGCGCATTGTATTTCTCAGTGGGGTCACGATTTCCGTCCAGAATACCGCGCGCTGGGGCTGCTGAAGCAACGCTTCCCAGATATGCCGGTGATTGCCCTGACCGCGACCGCAGATGAGTCGACGCGTGGCGATATCGTGCGTCTGTTGGCGCTGCAGGATCCGCTCGTCCAGGTCAGCAGCTTTGACAGACCGAATATTCGTTACACGCTGGTGGAGAAGTTCAAACCGCTCGATCAGCTGTGGCGCTTTGTGCAGGACCAACGGGGTAAGAGCGGTATTATTTACTGCAACAGCCGCGCCAAGGTTGAAGACACCACCGCGCGCCTGCAAAGCCGTGGCCTAAGCGTGGGAGCCTACCACGCAGGGCTGGATAATGAGCGCCGCGCACAGGTGCAGGAAGCCTTCCAACGTGACGATTTGCAGGTGGTGGTGGCTACCGTTGCCTTCGGCATGGGCATCAACAAACCCAACGTGCGTTTCGTGGTTCACTTTGATATTCCACGCAATATCGAATCTTATTACCAGGAAACCGGTCGCGCCGGTCGCGACGGCCTGCCGGCTGAAGCCATTTTGTTGTATGACCCGGCGGACATGGCCTGGCTGCGTCGCTGTCTGGAAGAAAAACCGGCCGGGCAGCAGCTGGATATTGAACGACATAAGCTCAATGCCATGGGCGCGTTTGCTGAAGCGCAAACCTGTCGCCGATTGGTGTTACTCAACTATTTTGGTGAAGGTAAACACCAGAACTGCGGCAACTGCGATATCTGCCTGGATCCGCCCAAGCGCTATGACGGACTGGAAGATGCCCGCAAGGCGTTGTCCTGCGTGTATCGTGTCGGCCAGCGTTTCGGGCTGGGCTATATTGTCGAAGTGTTGCGCGGCTCCAATAACCAGCGTATCCGTGAATACGGGCATGAAAAGTTGCCGGTATACGGCATTGGTCGCGATCAAACCACCGAGCATTGGACGAGCGTACTGCGTCAGTTGATCCACCTGGGTTTTATCACTCAGAACATCGCTATGCATTCGGCGCTGCAACTGACCGAGGCCGCACGCCCGGTACTGCGTGGTGAGCTGGAGCTGCAACTGGCGGTACCGCGCATCCAGAGCCTGAAGGTCCGCAGTAGCGCTAACCAAAAATCCTACGGTGGTAATTACGATCGCAAATTGTTCGCTAAACTGCGCAAGCTGCGTAAGTCGATTGCCGACGAAGAAAATATCCCCCCTTACGTGGTATTCAACGATGCTACGCTGCTGGAAATGGCGGAACAGATGCCAATTAAGGCCGGTGACCTGTTGAGTGTTAACGGTGTCGGTCAGCGCAAGCTGGAGCGTTTTGGCGCCCCGTTTATGGCGATGATCCGCGATCACCTCGATAATGACGAAGATTAAGGGCAATAAATCATGTTGATGCTATTTCTAACCGTGGCTCTGGTGCACCTGATTGCGCTGATGAGCCCGGGCCCAGACTTCTTTTTTGTGTCGCAAACCGCCGCCAGCCGTTCGCGCCGTGAGGCGATGATGGGCGTGGTGGGCATTTCGCTCGGCATCGTGGTGTGGGCGGGGGTGGCGCTGATGGGCCTGCACTTGATCCTGCAAAAAATGGCCTGGCTGCATCAGATTATTATGGTCGGCGGTGGGATTTACCTGTGCTGGATGGGCTGGCAGCTGCTGCGTTCCGCTCGCGCCCAAAACGCGCAATCTGCGCTGGCACCGGAAGTGAAAGTCGCCTTGCCCAAGCCGGGACGCAGCTTTATTCGTGGTTTCCTGACTAACCTGTCTAATCCGAAGGCGGTTATCTATTTCGGCAGCGTGTTTTCACTGTTTGTGGGTGACGATGTGGGGGCCGGTGCGCGCTGGGGCCTGTTTTTGTTGATCATCGCTGAGACGTTTGTTTGGTTCAGCCTGGTTGCGGTGGTGTTTGCGCTGCCAGCGATGCGCCGCGGCTATCAGCGGCTGGCTAAGTGGATCGACGGGCTGGCGGGCGTATTGTTCACCGGCTTCGGCTTGCACCTGATTTTTACCCGCTAGGCTATTTTACTTGCCAGGTTGGGCCCGAGCAGTGCTCAGGAGCCTCACGTACTCCGTGTAGGCTCCGGGTCTTATGCGCTGATCCTCTCCAACCTGTTTGCGATAATTAGGCGTAGAATGCGCTATCAGGCTTTTCTTGCCGTGGCGAGCAACCCGGCCACCAGAATAAACAGCGAACCGAAGATGCGGTTCAGCAGCTGCATTTGGCGCGGCGTTTTTAGCCAACCTGCAATGCGGGTTGCCAGCGTGGCGTAGCCAATCATCACGATGATATCCACTACCACGGTGGTGACACCCAGCACCAGGTACTGTTCGGCCTGCGGCTGGTTGGGCAAAATAAACTGTGGGAACAGCGCGGCCAGAAACACGATGCTTTTTGGGTTGGTCAGATTTACCAGCACCGCACGGCGGAACAGGCGGCGGCGCGGCATCGTACCCGCCAGCGTATGCAGGTCCAGGGCACCGGCGGCGCGCCACTGCTGAATACCGAGCCACACGAGATAAGCAGCACCCAGCCATTTCAGCAATTCAAACGCCATCAGCGATTGTGACACCAACGCGCCCAGGCCAATGCCGACCAGAACGATATGCAAACTCAGCCCAACCTGCAGGCCGGCGATCGATGCTGCCGCGCCACGATAACCGTGGCTGATGCCGGTGCTCATGGTGTTGATCGCCCCTGAACCGGGTGACAGGCTGAGGATAAGGGTTGTTAGCAGATAGGTTAACCACCAGTCTAAGGTCATCGCAGTGCTCCCTGAAAGCGCCAATTTGTGCCAAAATGGTTCGGTTTTTGTAAGAATTGAATCACAATACGCTAGTATTATTTCTTGTGCCAGAAGTCACATTTTTGCCGCTGGCGGCTCAGGGAAAAGCTCTTGATGACGTCGTTTACTCTCAGCACTGATGACTGGTTAACGCGTGAAACGCAGTTCGCTGCCTTCGCCACCGGACCGCTGCTGGATTTTTGGCGGCTGCGTGAAGAAGGCGAGTTCAGCGGGGTTGGCGGTGTGCCAATCCGTTTCGTACGTTTCCGCTCTGCACGTCACCAGCGGGTGGTGGTGATCAGCCCCGGCCGCATCGAAAGTTACGTTAAATATCCTGAGGTTGCTTACGATCTGTTTCATTGCGGCTATGACGTAATGATTCTGGATCACCGCGGGCAAGGCCGTTCAGGCCGTTTGCTGGCAGATACGCACCGGGGTCATGTGATAAACTTTGCCGATTACGTTGACGATTTCGCGCAATTCTATCAGCAAGAAGTGGCACCAGGTGGCTACCGGCAACGTTTTGCGTTGGCCCATTCGATGGGGGGAGCGATCCTGGCGCAGTTTCTGGTACGCCAGCCTCAGAGCTTTGACGCAGCTGCGTTTTGTGCGCCCATGTTCGGTATTTATTTGCCAATGCCCGACTGGATGGCAAACCGTATCCTGAATTGGGCGGAGAAATACCCCGTAGTACGCGACTACTATGCAATAGGCACTGGCCAGTGGCGGCCACTGCCCTATGTCGTCAATGTATTGACCCACAGCCGGGAACGCTATCGGCGCTGTTTGCGTTATTACGCCGATTATCCCGAGTTACAAGTGGGCGGGCCGACTTACCATTGGGTAAGGGAAAGCCTGCAGGCTGGGCGAGAGATTATTGCTCAAGCGGCTAAAATAACCACGCCGCTATTATTATTACAGGCCGGGGAAGAACGGGTGGTCGACAACCGTTCCCACCAGGCTTTTTGTCAGGCATTGTCAGACGCGGGTCATCCCTGTGAAGGGGGTAAACCGCAGGTTATCGAAGGCGCACGGCATGAGATCCTGTTTGAGCGGGACGCGATGCGCGCCGAAGCATTGAGCGCAATCCTGCGTTTCTTTGCTCAACACTTAGGTGGTGCACCTACCGCCGACCACTCCATCAGAGGTTAGAACATACCGCTATGTATCACGTCGTTGCTTCCGATTTAGATGGCACGCTGCTATCACCTGACCATACGCTGTCACCTTACGCCAAAGAGACCTTGAAGCTGCTGACCCAGCGTGGCGTGCATTTTGTTTTTGCTACCGGCCGCCACCATATCGACGTTGCGCAGATCCGCGATAGCCTCGATATCAATGCCTTTATGATCACCTCTAACGGCGCTCGAGTGCACAATACCGACGGCGAGCTGATTTTCAGCCATAATCTGGCCGAAGACATTGCCCGTGATCTCTACGGCATGCTGCATGACGATGCGGACATCACCACCAACGTCTACCGTAACGACGACTGGTACATCAACCGCGAAAGCCCGGAGCAGGAGGAATTCTTCCGCGAGTCGATCTTCACCTACCAGCTGTTCGAGCCAGGCCTGCTGGAAACCGACGGTGTGTGCAAGGTGTACTTCACCTGTGACGATCACGAAAAACTGCTGCCGCTGGAAGATGCCATCAATGCGCGTTGGGGCGATCGGGTTAACGTCAGTTTCTCGTTTCCAACCTGTCTGGAAGTGATGGCGGGCGGTGTGTCAAAAGGGCATGCGCTGGAAGAAGTGGCCAAGATCATCGGCTATACGCTGAAAGAGTGCATTGCCTTTGGCGACGGTATGAATGATCTGGAAATGCTGTCGATGGCCGGTAAAGGCTGCATCATGCGCGACGCGCACCAGCGTCTGAAAGACAAGCTGCCTGAGCTGGAAGTGATTGGCTCCAACGTCGACGACGCGGTACCGCACTATCTGCGTAAGATGTTCCTGGCCTGATAACCCTTCGTTTAGCATTGTTGGCTACGCGCACTTACCCCAGTCACTGACTTGAGTAAGCTCCCGGGGATGCGTTTACTTGTCAGCCTCGCCGGGACGCGAAATCCATTGGGTTGTGACTTATCATGGGGCGCCTTGCGGCGCCCTGATGGTTACTTGTGCTGGCCCTGCTTTTGCAGGAATTGCACGCCCTTGTCAGGGAAGTCGGTGAATACGCCGTCAACGCCTGCTTGGTTGTAAATCACGTCATACAGTTGGTTCACGTCGGTGACGTAGTTCGGTAGCGCATCTGCACGGATGGTGAATGGGTGCACCGCCAGTTTATTGGCATGGGCTTCCTTCACCATGTCGGTCAATACCACCTTGCCGGGCTTGGATTTCTCCGCTACCACCAGCATGTGGTAGTCCGGTCCGATACCGTCGGCGTACTGAGCAATTTGCTTCATCGCGCCTGGTTTGAACATCCAGTCATAGTCGTATTCCACCCACTTGCCATCGGCCTTTTGCTCATAGGTTTCCTGCCACTTGTTATAGGCAATCAGTTGGATCAGTTTCAGATCCATACCCATCTTCGGTTCAAGCTCGGTTTTAATTCGCTTCAGTTCGTTGGCGTCGAAGCATTGCAGATAGACGTTATCGCCTTTGCCGGTATAACCATACTGCTTCAGGACTGACAGCACCTTGCTGGAGATGTCTTTGCCTTCCTGCTTGTGGAACCAGGGTGCTTTGATTTCCGGGTAGATACCGATGTTTTTACCGGTTGAATGGTTCAGGCCCTGAACAAACTCGATCTCTTCCTGGAAGGTATGAACACGGAAGTCGGATTTGCCCATCGGGAAACGGCCTGGGTATCCCTGTACCTTCTTGCCGTTTTCTATCTCAAAGCCTTCGGTAAACTTCAGCGATTTAATTTCCGGTAACGTGAAGTCGATGGCGTAATAGCGACCATCTTTGCGCGCACGGTCTGGGAAACGTTCTGCCACATCGGTGACGCGATCGAGATAGTGGTCATGCAACACCACCAACTCGTTGTCTTTGGTCATCACCAGATCCTGCTCGAGGAAGTCTGCCCCCTGCGCATAGGCCATGGCCTTCGCGGGCAGCGTGTGTTCCGGCAGATAACCGCTGGCGCCACGGTGGGCAATGACTACCTTGTCGGCGGCGTGCGCCGCGCTGACCATTGAGGTCGCCAGGATGATCCCTGTCAGCAGGGCTTTGACTTGAGTCCGCATGTTGTTGTTCTCCGTGTTGTAGGGGCAGAGGGGAGTAAAAAGGCCGCAATGCGGCCTGAGTTTGATGACAAAGTGGTTTTTGAACCCGAGATGCCCGGGCTTAGCGCGCCGAGGGGCGCTCCGGCGGACAAGCCGCTACGACCCCATCGGCACCCTTTCCCTAATAACAGGCTTTGTCAGCAGTGTAAGGCCGCAATGCGGCCTTTAAATAATGCGACAGTGATATGAAACTTAACCGCGTTTATTGGCAGCGATTTCTGCGTGGTGCTTTTTCTCGCTCATCATGGTCAGCAACAACAGGACTACCGCACCGATGCTGCCGCCAATCATCACCATGAAGCCGCCGTCCCAACCGAAGTAGTCAACGGTATAGCCGACGATGGCGCTGGCTGCGACGGAACCCCCCAGGTAACCGAACAGACCGGTGAAGCCCGCAGCGGTACCGGCTGCTTTCTTCGGCGCCAGCTCCAATGCGTGCAGACCGATCAACATCACCGGGCCATAAATCAGGAAGCCGATGGTGATCATACAGGCCATATCGATGCCAGGATTACCGACCGGGTTCAGCCAGTAAACCACGGTGGCGATGGTCACCAGGGTCATAAAGAACACGCCCGTTGCACCGCGGTTACCTTTGAACACCTTGTCCGACATCCAGCCGCACAGCAGGGTGCCCGGAATACCGGCATATTCGTACAGGAAGTAAGCCCAGGAAGACTTGTCCAGCGCAAAATGCTTCACTTCTTTCAGGTAGGTCGGTGACCAGTCCAGGATGCCGTAACGCAACAGGTAGACGAACACGTTGGCCACGGCGATGTACCACAACAGCTTGTTCGGCAGAATGTATTGCATGAAGATTTGCTTGGCAGTCAGCTCTTCTTCCGCTTTATCGCTGTAATCGTCCGGGTAATCGTTTTTGTATTCTTCGATCGGTGGCAGGCCACAAGATTGTGGGGTGTCACGCATTAGGGCAAAGGCGATCAGGGCGACCAGGATGGCACCGAAGGCCGGCATATACAGCGCAGCATGCCAGTCGTTGAACCATGCCATACCGAGCAGGAACAGCAGTGGCGGCAGACCACCACCTACGTTGTGGGCACAGTTCCAGACCGAAACAATACCGCCGCGTTCTTTCTGCGACCACCAGTGCACCATGGTTCGGCCACACGGCGGCCAGCCCATTCCCTGGAACCAACCGCACAGGAACAGCAGCACGAACATGACAGCGATGCTAGACGTTGCCCAAGGCACGAAGCCCATGAACAACATCACTGCTGCGGCCAAAATCAAGCCGGCGGGCAGGAATACGCGAGGGTTGGAGCGGTCAGACACCGACCCCATGATGAATTTGGAAAAACCGTAGGCGATAGAAATACCGGACAGCGCGAAACCGAGGTCACCGCGGCTGAAACCTTGGTCAATCAAATAAGGCATGGCCAGGGTGAAGTTCTTGCGCACCAGGTAATAGGCGGCATAACCGAAGAAAATCCCCATAAAAATTTGCCAGCGCAATTTACGGTACAGCGGGTCGACTTTGTCGACCGGCACACGGGAAATGTGTGCTGCCGGCTTAAAAATACTCAACATGAGCGCCTCCGATGGCTTTATCTAGTTATCACATCAATATGATCTTGTACGTTCATTTGATGATTGAGCGGATATCGAATGTGGTGTTTTTATGTTCCATAACGAGCGCCATCCTAGTCAAATCAGCCTGGTGTCGCTGTGATGAATGGCGCAATTGTTACACTTTTATGAAGCACCGGCGAATTTTGAGCGATTCGTTAACGTTATGAAATAGAAAAACACCCAAAAATCGTGATTATGATCACATTCATGGTTTTTTGTGGACATTATGTTTTCGTTTCAGGTTCGTTATTGTTCCTTATCAAACAAAGACCCCAGTGACTGTGGCTCAATAGACGCATAACCACGGATCATGAGGGAGTGTCATGAGCAGCCATTCACCGGCTAACGAAACGGATGTGATCATCATCGGCGGTGGCGCGACCGGCGCGGGCATTGCGCGTGACTGTGCGCGCCGTGGACTGCGTTGCATACTGCTTGAGCGCCACGACATCGCGACTGGCGCGACGGGCCGCAACCATGGCCTGCTGCACAGTGGTGCGCGTTATGCGGTGACCGACGGCGAGTCGGCACGCGAGTGTATAGAAGAAAACCGTATCCTCAAACGCATTGCACATCACTGCATTGAGCGTACCGATGGGCTGTTTATTACGTTGCCGCAGGATTCGTTGGCCTACCAACAAGAGTTTATTGCCGCCTGTCACAGTGCCGGCATCAACGCCGAAGCGATTGACCCACAGTTGGCACTGCGCCTGGAGCCCGCGGCGAATCCAACATTGATAGGTGCGGTGCGCGTACCCGATGGCACTGTTGATCCGTTCCGACTAACCGCCGCGAATATGCTCGATGCCCGTGAGCACGGGGCGCAAATTCTGACCTATCATCAGGTGGTTGGTTTGATTCGTGTGGGCGATCGCGTGACAGGCGTGCGCGTTTTCGACCATAAATCTGCGCGCCGCTACGATATTCATGCCGAAATGGTGGTTAACGCCGCCGGCATTTGGGGCCAGCAGATTGCGGAATATGCCGATTTGCGTATTCGTATGTTCCCGGCGAAAGGTGCTTTGCTGATCCTCGGGCATCGCATCAATAACATGGTGATCAACCGTTGCCGCAAGCCCGCAGATGCCGACATTCTGGTTCCGGGTGACACCATTTCGTTGATTGGCACAACGTCCACCCACATTGACTATGACCAGATTGACAACATGCAGGTGACACCACAAGAAGTGGACATCCTGATACGTGAAGGCGCGTTATTGGCACCGGAGCTGGCGCAGACCCGTATTCTGCGAGCTTATGCCGGCGTGCGTCCACTGGTGGCCAGTGATGATGATCCGAGTGGCCGTAACGTCAGCCGTGGCATTGTGCTGCTAGATCATGCCAGCCGTGACGGGTTGGAAGGGTTTATCACCATCACCGGCGGCAAACTGATGACCTACCGGCTGATGGCACAGTGGGCCACCGATAAAGTATGCGAAAAGCTCGGGTTAACTAGCCCCTGCACCACTGCGCAAGAGGCCCTACCGGGTTCCCGCCAGTCGGCGGAAGAAACCGTACGCAGCGTGGTTTCTCTCCCCGCCAGCATTCGCGGTTCGGCGGTTTATCGTCACGGTGACCGTGCCAGTCGGGTACCGGCTGGCGATCGGCTGGATAACAGCCTGGTGTGCGAATGTGAAGCCGTTACCGCTGGCGAGGTGCGTTATGCGGTGAACACGCTCACCGTCAATAATCTGGTCGATCTGCGCCGTCGTACCCGCGTTGGTATGGGCACCTGCCAAGGTGAGCTTTGCGCCTGTCGTGCCGCTGGGCTACTCACGCGTTTTAACGTCACCACCCCGCAGCAGTCTATCGATCAGTTATCACATTTCCTCAATGAGCGTTGGAAAGGGGTACGACCTATCGCTTGGGGGGATGCGCTACGTGAAAGCGAATTTACCAGTTGGGTTTACCAAGGATTGTGCGGGCTTGATGCCCGGGAGGAACAGGAGGCCGATGATGCGATTTGACGTAGTGGTGATTGGCGGCGGGTTGGCGGGCATGACCTGTGCGATTCGCTTGTCGGAGCAAGGCAAGCGTTGTGCCGTCGTCAGTTCAGGCCAGAGTGCCCTCTATTTCTCCTCCGGCTCGCTTGATCTGCTGGCACAGTTACCCGACGGCACGCCGGTAGAGGCTCCCCTGGCAGCGTTGCCTGCGCTTGCCATACAAGCCCCTCAGCACCCCTATTCACTGATGGGGGCGGAACGGGTAGCCACGTTGTCTGACGAAGCAGCACGGTTGCTGCATCGCTGTGGCCTCAGTTTGCAGGGGGGCAGCGAACGTAATCATCTGCGCGTTACGCCGCTTGGCACGCGCCGAGCCACTTGGCTAAGCCCGCAGGCGATACCCGTCACGCCGCTGGAAGGGGAGCTTCCATGGCAAAACATCGCGGTAATTGGTATCGAAGGATTTTTAGATTTTCAGCCTCAGCTGGTTGCCAGTTCCTTGACGCAGGCGTTGGCGATCAAGGCCGAAGTGGCTCATATGCACCTGCCTGTGCTGGACCGGTTGCGTAACAACCCCAGTGAGTTTCGGGCGGTGAATATTGCCAGAGTGCTGGATCTTGCTGAGAACCTGACATTGATGGCGGATGAAGTGCGTCGACTTGCCGGGGATGCCGAGGCGATTTTCTTGCCCGCCTGCTTGGGGTTGGAAGACGATAAGCCGCTGGCGGCGCTGCAGGCGGCGGTGGGGAAACCTATCCGCGTGTTGCCGACGCTCCCCCCTTCGGTGTTGGGCATGCGCTTGCACCAGGCTCTGCGATCGCGTTTACAGCAGCTGGGCGGCGTTTTTATGCCAGGTGACAGCGTACTGCGGGCAGATATCGACGCTGGGCGTGTGACGGGTCTCTATACCCGCAACCACACCGATATTCCGCTCATTGCGCAACACGTGGTGCTGGCCAGCGGCAGCTTTTTCAGTAATGGGCTGGTGGCGGACTTCGACGGTATACGTGAACCGGTATTGGGGTTGGATGTCGACAGCCGAACCGATCGCGCAGATTGGTGCCATAGCGATCTGTTTGCTCCGCAACCCTATCTGCAATTTGGGGTACGTACCGATAGCCAGTTACGGGCAATAAGACACGGGGAGCCAGTGAGCAACCTGTTCGCGATTGGTGCGGTGACTGGTGGCTACGATCCGCTGCAGCAGGGTTGCGGCGCGGGTGTTTCGCTGATTGGAGCGCTGCATGTTGCGCAACAGATTGCAGCGCAGGAGGAGCAACCATGAGCCTACAGAAAGACAATAGTTTTGAGAACTGCATCAAGTGTACGGTGTGCACCACCTATTGTCCCGTGGCCAAAGTCAACCCACTCTATCCGGGGCCAAAGCAGGCGGGGCCTGACGGTGAACGTCTGAGGCTCAAGGATCCGGCGTTGTACGACGAAGCGCTTAAGTATTGCACTAACTGCAAACGCTGTGAGGTGGCTTGCCCGTCAGACGTCAAAATCGGCGATATCATTCAACGGGCTCGCGCCGACTATGCCCAAAGCAAACCTACGTTGCGCGATGCCATCCTGAGCCACACCGATATTATGGGCTCGCTATCGACGCCGTTTGCACCGATCGTTAATGCAGCTACCGGGTTGAAACCGGTACGCGCTTTACTGGATAAAGCGTTAAAAATTGACCATCGTCGCGAACTGCCTAAATATTCGTTTGGCACCTTCCGTCGCTGGTACCGCCAGCAAGCGCAGGTCCAGCAGCGTTACGCTGAGCAGGTGGCGTTTTTCCACGGCTGCTTCGTCAATTACAACCATCCGCAACTGGGTAAGGATCTGATCAAGGTCTTTAATGCGATGGATATCGGCGTGCAGCTGCTAAAGCGTGAAAAATGCTGCGGCGTGCCGCTAATCGCCAACGGCTTTATCGCCCAGGCCAAAAAGCAGGCCAAGGTGAATGCAGAGTCGCTGCATGAAGCGGTGCTGGAGCGCGGTATTCCTGTCGTGGCAACGTCGTCGAGCTGTACTTTTACTCTGCGCGATGAATATCCGCATTTGCTGGAGGTGGATACCTCGGCAGTGCGTGAACGGGTAGAGCTGGCGACACGTTATCTGTATCGCCTGATCAATCAAGGACGTCAGTTGCCATTGAAAAACATGCCATTACGGGTGGCTTACCATACACCTTGCCATATGGAGAAAATGGGCTGGACTGCTTATACGCTGGAATTGTTGCGGCAAATCCCGGGGCTGGAGCTGATCGTGCTGGACTCGCAGTGCTGTGGGATTGCCGGCACCTACGGTTTTAAATCGGAAAACTATGCGACCTCACAGGGGATCGGTGCATCGCTGTTCCGCCAGATAGAGGAAAGTGGCGTGGATGTCGTGGTCACCGACTGCGAAACCTGCAAATGGCAAATCGAAATGTCGACCAGCAAGCGCTGCGAACATCCGATCACTCTGCTGGCGCAGGCATTGGCGTAAGGCACCGCAGGCTGTGTCCCTCCAGGTTCAATGGAGGGACACAGTCGCGTATTTATTTTTTCAGCTTCAGCGTTTTGATGATGCCTTCGGCTTCAGCCTGAGCCTGCTGTTGGTTATCCGCCGGCAGGGTCACCTGAATAGTCAGCATGTTGTTGTTCAGCGTGCCAATCAATATAGAAGAGTAGGCTTTCTCGCCGCTGCTGGTGATGATGCTGTCTAACTGACGCAGTGGCACGCCGTCAACGTCGATGGCTTTGTTGGTGACCACCTGCAGGTTGGCATCACGCGCACGTTGGGTATCTTCCAGACGTTTGCTCAGCGTTTCCAGGCTGTCGGGGGTTTTGTCGCCGAGGATCACGATCAGCGCACGTTGACCGGTGCTGTCGGCGTAGACATGCATGTTGTTTGCCTGATTGCCCAGTTTGCCACTTTGGTCCGCCATGCCAACGGGCAGGGTGAAGGCCAGCGTACCCTCCAGCAAGCTTACCTGTTGCCCCGCCGGGGCGCTGGCAGCAGCATCAGCCGCTGATGCCTTGGTGTCTTTGGTGTCGCCGTCACAGGCCGCCAGGCCAAGCACTAACAGGCTGATACCCATCAATTTTGCTACTTTACGCATTGGGCTTCCTTTTTCCTTTCAGGTAGGGTTTCACTGCCTTATCGCACCCTATTCCAGGGTGAAATGCAAGGCAGATGTTGTCACAAGGTTTTCTCAAGTAATAGCCGATAATCAGCCACTTCGCCTTTCTTTTCCAGCTGAACAATCTGATAGTGATGACTGATGAGCATCATCAGCATTGCACGGAACTGATTGCGCGTTTTTACCACCAACAGTCGATAACCCCGAGCCCGTGCCCACTGCTCTTGCTCCACGAGTAAAGCCTGTGCGACACCATAACGGCGAAACCTCGGCAATACGCCGCCCAGCCAGCTGTAGAACACCTTTTCCTGCTGTTGATAACCGAGTTTGAACCCTGCGGGTTGGCCGTCGATCTCGGCGATCAGTGCGTTAGCCGAGGCAGATCCAATACGTTGCTGCAAATCAGCCAGACTGTGTAAGTTACCGAACTCAGGGATGCCTTGGTACAGGCGATGAATTTCTTCGAGGGTGGCGTAGCGGGTGGTCACTGTCATTGGCGGCCTCCGGGTAAGTGCAGGCCGCCAATGATAACACGGGTTAACTCGGTTGCAGGCTACCGTCGTTTTGACGTGCAGCGATGCGCTTAAGCAGCATGTTCAACAATACGCCGTACATTGGCAGGAAGAACAGCATGCAGATCAGCACTTTGAAGCTGTAATCCACCAGGGCAATTTCAACCCAGTTATTGGCCATAAAGGCGTCGCTGCTCTTGTAGAAAGCAATAAAGAAGAACGACAGGGTATCACTGATATTGCCGAGGAACATGGCCGCAGCGGGAGCAACCCACCAGGCGCTGCGTTGACGCAGGCGGTTGAATACGTGGACGTCAAGGATCTGACCGAGTACGTAAGCCATAAAGCTGGCGACGGCGATACGCGCAACAAACAGATTAAAGCTGCCCAACGCGGCAAAACCCTGCCACTCGCCCTGATAGGTCACCGTGGAGATCACGTACGAAATAAACAGCGCCGGCACCATCACCGAAAGAATGATACGCCGCGCCAGTGATGCGCCAAAAATACGTACTGTCAGATCGGTAGCCAGGAAAATAAACGGGAAGGTGAATGCACCCCAGGTGGTATGAAAGCCGAAAATGGACATCGGCAACTGCACCAGGTAGTTGCTGGAGGTAATGATGACAATATGGAACAGCGATAGCCAGACCAACGCGGTAAAGCGCTGCTGAGCAGTAAACGAATACATGTTGTAGCCTTTTTAATAATGGGGTGAGGGAACCCAAAAATGTCTTGTCTGTGCAACGAAATAAGCTGCGCGGGCGCATGATACGCGTTTGCGCAACCAATGCAACGGTTAGTGGGCCAAATAAGCGGCGAATAATGCAGCAGCACTGTGATTTGGCCCCAGCCTGAAAGGTCACGCCTCCAACAACCGTTCTCTGTGTTGTCAGGTGCCCACTATGGGCTGCACCCTCCGCCGTGATAACGGCAGTTGGGGGCAGTGACGGCACCACATTTCATCGGGAGACGCAGCCTCTTTAACGCAAACGTTAACGCATCTTGCGCAGAAAAACTACCGGCGTAAACTAGGCGCTAATGAGATGCGGCGAGCGTTCGCCGATCGTTTTTGAACGAGAAAAAATGCATGACTGACTTATTTTCCCAGGCTGACCAGACGCTTGATGCGCTGGGATTGCGCTGTCCAGAACCGGTAATGATGGTGCGCAAAACCGTGCGCCATATGGATAACGGTGAAACCTTGTTGATTATTGCTGACGATCCGGCGACAACCCGCGACATTCCGGGGTTCTGCCGTTTTATGGAACATACGCTGGTGGCGCAGGAAACCGATAAGGCACCGTACCGCTACCTGTTACGTAAGGGCGTCTAACCTCTGCCCGGGGAATAGATGGCGTGGCCCATTCCTGGGCCACGTGGTTACAGTGTGTTATTGCCTAGTCGCGTTTCTTCAGTAGCCGCAGCGCGTTGGCGGTGACCAGCGCGGTGGCGCCAGAGTCTGCCAGTACGGCCAGCCACAGCCCGGTCAGGCCCAGCAGCGTGGTGATCAGAAATACCCCTTTCAGCCCCAATGCAATGGTGATGTTCTGCCGGATATTGGCATGCGTGGCGCGTGAGATGCGGATCATTTCCGCCACACCCAGCAGGCGATTATGAGTCAGCGCGGCATCGGCTGTTTCCAGGGCCACATCGGTACCGCTGCCCATCGCGATGCCAATGCTGGAGGCTTTCATCGCCGGGGCATCGTTGATGCCGTCGCCGATCATCGCTGTTGGACGCAATTCGCTCAGTTCCGTCACTGCCTTCACTTTATCTTCCGGCAACAATCCAGCCCGGTAATCCAGCCCAAGCTCAGAGGCAATTGCCGCCGCCGCACGTGGATTATCGCCGGTTAACATGACCCCGTTGATCCCCAATGCATTCAGTTCGGCAATCGCCTGTTTGGCGTCGCTGCGCAAGGTGTCGCGTAGCGCCAACAGGCCGATAGGGACACCCTCTTCCAGTACCACCACCGCTGTCTTACCGGCATTTTCCAGCCGCTCCACCTGCTGGATACCCTGTTGTTGCAGCAAACCTGCGGCCAGCTTGGCAGGTGCGCTGATCAGCAGGGTTTTACCGTCGACAATACCTTCTACCCCTACGCCAGCCAATGCTCGACGGCCTTGTGCCAGTGGCAGAGGCGCACCGTATTGCTCGGCGCGTTTGATAATTGCTTGCGCCAACGGGTGATGGGAACCTGCTTCAACCGCAGCGGCAAGGGTCAGTAATTGTTGTTCACTGATGCCGTTGAGCGGGAGTACATCGGTGACTGTGGGTTTGCCTTCAGTCAGCGTGCCGGTTTTATCGAAAGCAATGGTTTGTACCTGGCCCAATTGTTCCAACGCCGCACCGCCTTTAATCAGCGCACCACGGCGGGTGGCGGCGGCCAGCCCGGATGTGATCGCCGCCGGGGTGGAGATCACCAGTGCACAAGGACAACCGATCAGCAGCAGGGTCAGGCCACGATAAATCCAGGTATCCCAGGGTTGTGAATACATTAACGGTGGTACCAGGATCACTGCGATAGCCAGCAGCATGATAGCTGGGGTGTAGTACCGGCTGAAACGATCGAGGAAACGCTCGATCGGTGCTCGGCGTTCTTCAGCTTCTTCAATCAGTTGCAGAATGCGGTCGATGGCGTTTTTGCCAGGTTCAGAAACCACTTTCATCTGCGCGGCCTGATCGACCGACAAACTGCCCGCAGCGACTTTTTGACCCTGCTGGCGTTCGACGGGCACCGACTCGCCGGTCAGGGCGCTTTCGTCGAAGCTGGCGAACGCATTGATCAGTTCGGCATCTGCCGGCAGGCGGCCACCGGGGGCAATTTCAATCACATCGCCAGGGCGTAGGCTGGATACCGGTACCCGTTTGCGCTGCGTGCCTTGAAGCAGCAGGGCGTCTTCCGGTACCAATTCCATCAGTGCTTTCACGCCGCGGCGCGCGCGGTTAGCGGCATAGGACTCCAGCATTTCACCGACCATAAACAGCAGCAGCACCATCGCCGCTTCGGCCGTTGCACCGATAAACAGTGCTCCGATGGCGGCCACGCTCATCAGCGTTTCAATGGCAAATGGCGTACCGGAGCGGATCAGTCGAACCGCTTTGGTCGCGACCGGTGCCAGACCTACCAATGTGGTGGCGATAAAAGCAATGCGGCTCAGTTCAGGGTTGACCATGCTGAGCGCCCAACTGACGATCATCAGCGTGGTAAGCAGCAGTAGCGGACCGAACTCGCCAAGGCGCGACGATTTTGGCTGTTCGGCTTGGGCTGTTTGCGCCCCGAGCAGGGTAAATCCGGCTTGTTTTACCGCGTCCTGAATACGCAGGCTAATATCGGATTGCGCGTCGACAACCAATTTTTCTGTGGCGAACAGCACGCGAGCGTTGTCGACGCCGGGGATGGCGGTCACCGCGTTTTCAATTTTTTTGGCGCAGCTTGGGCAGTCCATACCTGTGACTTTCCAGCTATAGCGCTGACTTCCGGAGAGAGGGGCGGCAGCTAGCCTGTCACTTTCCTCATCCGGATCCTCATGATCTTCCGTGCTGCAACTTCCAGCGCCATGATCATGTGCGTGCGTATGTCCGCTGTGGCTGTCGCCACTCTGTTTTTCACTGCTGCAACCGTGCTGGGTTTTACTGTGGCTGTGATTGCACCCACAACCGCCTTCCGCATGATGGTGTTCTTGATGATTATGGTTTTCATGGTGAGTCATAGCGTCCCCCTCCGGGCCGTTAATGAAGTTCATTGGGCAGACTCTACACCCTGGAGCCAACTCCAGAGTCAAGCAGGGGATGAGAATTATTGCTAACTGTGAGACGGAGGGGGTTTTTACGTCAGTGACGTACGTTTCAACGTATTGACTGGCTTAATAAGCACATTTCGGTCTGGTGAAACACGGCCGTTAGTCAAAATAAGAAAATGTTATTCCTATACAAACTAAAAAGTCCCGTCGGCTAATAATAAAGAGTTATTAATCTATAACTCTTTAGCTAAATTTAACTTTATGTCACTTAAATGCCAGCACGATCCGCTTGAACCTACAGGCCGCATTTTTGTTGAAGTTTGTTGCCAACTTATGAAGTTTAAGTTTCATTTACATTGTAAATAACGGTAAAAACCAGCATAACTCTCCTTCGTTACATGAATATATAGCTGATTATTTTATGTTCAGTTTCCAACCCCTGCCTATAATTGGAATCGATTACCATTTATGGCGGTAATCTTATTTGCTGATATATATGCATTAATTCTGTCTAACACACTGCCGGTAACGGCGCATAAGTCCCTTCCCGCTAGTTGCCGGATCGTTCTCCGTCGCTGACGGGCAGGTTATGTCTATCTGTCTGATTGATAACGATCAGCTAATGAGTGGAATCGAACCAATGCAATCTACTAAAAAGGCAATTGAAGTTACTGAATCGGCTCTCGCGGCGACCGGCTCCGGCTATAATGCTGTAGACGATCTGTTGCATTACCACGAACGTGGCAACGGGATTCAGGTTAATGGCAAGGACTCATTTTCTACCGAACAAGCTGGGCTGTTTATTACCCGCACCAACCAAACCTGGAACGGTTATAAAGTTTTTGACCAGTCGGTTAAATTAACTTTCTCTTTCCCGGACTATAAATTCTCTTCCACCAACGTTGCCGGCGATACCGGGCTGAGCAAGTTCAGCGCGGAACAGCAGCAGCAGGCCAAACTGTCGCTGCAGTCGTGGTCTGACGTGGCCAATATCACTTTTACTGAAGTTGCCGCCGGCCAAAAGGCCAATATCACGTTTGGCAACTACAGCCAGGATCGCCCTGGTCATTACGACTACGGCACGCAGGCGTATGCGTTCTTGCCGAACACGATCTACCAAGGGCAGGATCTGGGTGGTCAGACTTGGTACAACGTCAACCAGTCCAACGTTAAGCATCCCGCCAGCGAAGATTATGGCCGCCAGACGTTTACTCACGAGATTGGCCATGCATTGGGCCTGAGCCATCCGGGTGATTACAACGCCGGAGAAGGCAATCCAACCTATAACAACGCCAGTTATGCCGAGGATACTCGCGGGTTCAGTCTGATGAGCTACTGGAGTGAAACCAATACCGGCGGTGATAACGGCGGTCACTACGCTGCGGCACCGTTGCTGGATGACATTTCAGCCATTCAGCACCTGTATGGCGCTAACCTGTCGACCCGTACCGGTGACACGGTGTATGGCTTCAACTCCAATACCGGCCGTGATTTCCTCAGTACGACCAGCAATTCGCAAAAAGTGATCTTTGCGGCCTGGGATGCGGGTGGCAATGACACCTTCGATTTCTCCGGTTACACCGCTAATCAGCGCATTAACCTGAACGAAAAGTCCTTCTCCGACGTGGGCGGGCTGAAAGGTAACGTGTCTATCGCCGCCGGCGTGACGATTGAAAATGCGATTGGTGGTTCGGGCAATGATGTGATCGTCGGCAATGCGGCCAACAACGTGCTGAAAGGCGGCGCGGGCAACGACATTCTGTTCGGCGGTGGTGGGGCCGATGAGCTGTGGGGCGGTGCGGGCAAGGATATTTTTGTCTTCTCTGCGGTCAGCGACTCTACGCCAGGTGCGTCTGACTGGATCAAGGACTTCCAGAAAGGCATCGATAAGATCGATCTGTCATTCTTCAATCAGGGTGTATCGAGCAGCGATCAGATCCACTTTGTTGATCATTTCAGCGGCGCAGCGGGGGAAGCTTTACTGTCCTACAATGCGTCAAATAACGTCAGCGATCTGGCATTGAACATCGGTGGCCATCAGGCACCGGACTTCCTGGTGAAGATCGTGGGCCAGGTAGACGTTGCCACTGACTTTATCGTGTAACAGTGAAGATAATAGCGCCCGGTGCACTCTGGCCGGGCGTTATGCAGGAGTCGATATGAAAGGCAGCGTAGCCTGTGCCGCCGCGATGGCGGGGGGCATGATTGTTACGGGGACCGTTATGGCCAGCAGTTTAGTTCTTCCCACCGCGCAGTCTCTGGCGGGGCAGTGGCAAGTCGCCGATGCTGAACACCAGTGTCAGATCGCGTTTTTAGCCAGCGAGCAGAGTGAAACCAACGGCTACCAATTGGTGGATCGGCAGGGGTGTTTGAAAAAGGTGCTTACGGCTGAGGTTGTAGGTTGGCGCCCTGCGCCCGATGGTATCGCTTTGCTGCAGGCGGACGGCAGCACATTGCTCTTCTTCTCGCGAGACGGGGATATTTATCGCAATCAACTCGGTGCAGATGACGGTTTGACGCTGAAGGCGTTGGCATAATACAGCGGGTTCGATAGCCGAACCCGCCCTGAGCATTACAGGTACAACGAACGTACGATCAGGAAATGGCCGGAAAAGTAGCAGAACGCCACGAGCGCATCCGCTGCACGGAAGGTAAAGCGATAGCGATTAATCAACCACACGATGTTGGCAAGCAGCAGGAGAGAGGTGCCGGCCAGCAGAGAGAAACCGAAATCTGTGCTGCGCATAAAGTATTGTTCACCTGCCAACCACACCATCAGCAGCGTCATTGCGACCAACGTGGCGATAGGCCAGCGCATTTCTTCCAGCCGGGTCCAGATGGTCGCCAATAACAGCATGCCGATTACCAGCAATGCCAACGGCAGCGGCCAAAACAGACTGAAGGTCATCTGACTAGCGAAACTCAGGGTATAGAGTAAGCTAGACAGGAAAAAAGCCCCGATGGCGTAGAGCACGCGCTCTCGCGGCAACAACAACAGGGCGTCGCCGATCAGTGTTGCCACCAGACCCAGGACAATCAGATAGCCTGCGGCACCCAGTACTGGCGCTTGCCAGGCCAAAAGCAGCAGTAATAGCAGGGTAACCGGTTTAAACACCCAGCGTTGCCAGCGTGGCCCGCGGTAGGAGGCATCGACGAACAGCCAACCGGAAAAGAATACGGCAAGGAACGGCCAACTCATTATGTCTTCCTTATTCATTATGGGAGCCGCAGCATCCGGCTCTAAATTGTCACCAGTGTCACTTCCTGATTGCAGTGTAGGCAGCACGGCTGCAATCGACAATGCTTTCTTGCGAATGCTATGTTTACGCCGATTTCACTGTGAAAGGAATGGGAATAACGATGAGCAAACCGCCACTGTTTTTTATTGCTGTGATTGCATTGATCGCTGTGCTGGCGACACAGCGCTATTTTCATCAGCGCCGGCTGGAAGCGGAGAACGATCGCGCGTCGGTGCGCAATCTGCAGGTCATCGTGAGCGATAAGCACGAATTTCCCGTCGCCAAGACCCGCTCGCCACAGCGTGAAACCATGGTCAACGAACCAATGCACTATGAGGTTGTGTTCAGCCCATTGGATGGCGGTGAGGCGATTCGGCTACGGTTGAAACAGTGGCAATACAATCCGATCGAAAAGGGCGCTCAGGGCATGCTGAGCATGCAAGGAACGCGTTACCTCTCCTTTACCGCCCAGCCTGCGCCGCAATAACTATTTTCTTTTGATGGGGGGCTGTTTTTTCTGCCAGGCCAGAAGCTCGAAAACGCCAAAGATGAAGATCTTGGCTTCCTGCCAGTAGCTTATCGGTTGATCTTTCGGTTGAGTGGACTTCAACAAAACTAATTGCAGCCCGTGCATCACCACCATAAAGAACAGCGCCACGTCGATGAAGTACTTCAGCGGCTTGGGAAAAGGGTGGAACAGATTGGAGAGCAGAAAGCCCCACACGCACAGCATCAGCAGGCGACCCAAATTAATCAGCATTGTCGGTTTTCTCTTGCGAACGGATATAAAGACGGTAAGCCACCTGACCGGCGACTTTTTCACGGTGTAGCTGCCAATTGGCCGGGACGTCAGTTGCGGCGCTTTCGGCTTCGGCTTCTACGTAAATCCAGGCCTCATCGGCCAGCCAGCCTTGGTGCTCCAGCAGCGCAATAGTTTCAGCCAACAGCCCTTTGCGAAACGGCGGATCGAGGAACACCACGTCAAAGGGTTGGGCATTGCGTGCCAGCCAGGTCAGGGCGTTAGTGTTGACCACATCGCCTTTCCCTTGCAGCAGCGCCAGATTTTTCTCCAGTTGTTGTGCCACTGGGCGTTCGAACTCCAACAAGGTGACGCTGCCGGCATAGCGTGATAAGGCTTCCAGCCCGAGTGCACCGCTACCGGCAAAACAATCCAGGCAGCGTGCGCCCTGGATCACCGGTGCCAGCCAGTTGAACAGGGTTTCACGAACGCGATCGGTCGTCGGGCGCAGCCCCGGGCTGTTCGGTACGGGCAGTTTTCGTCCGCGCCATTGGCCACCGATAATACGGATCTGCCCGGCCGCAGCCTGGGACGGTTTTTTTGCCGATGCCCGTGGCGATATTCTTGTCATAGGTTTGCTTTATTTCTTTCTATGGCCGTGAGGCCGCATGATTTAACGAAAAGTTGTCTCTATTCTACCGGTGAGACGCGCCGGGGGAAACGGTAAAACTTTGTTGCCTGATTTCACAGCGGAAAGCATACCGGATGCGTGTTGCTGCGCGAGGGAAAGTGATAGACTCGGCGGAATAATTATCAGTATAAGCAAGCCTTCGGTACGGAGTAGAGTCATAACATGGCAAAAGATAAGAAACGCGGATTTTTCTCCTGGCTGGGCTTTGGCCAGAAGGAAGAAGAGCAACAGCAACCTGAGACGTCGGTAGAACCGGCGGATAATCAGGCCGTGGAGACGCCGGCTGAACCGGTTGCCCCCAAGCTGGATGACCAGCTCCCCGCCCAGGAATCTGAACCTGCCGCTTCCGTAGATACCCCAGGAGAATGGGACGGTAGCCTGACCGGTGAACATATAGCAGAAAGCGTGCCGGTTGTTGCCGAGCACCCTGCACCGGCAGACACGCTGGCGGAAGACATTGTTACCGTTACTGAACAGGTGGCCTTGGAACAGAAGCCGGTAGCAGTAGAAGAGACCGCAGAGCAGATTACTGACGTTGAGCCAGAACCGGTTGCAGTGGTTGTAGCTGAGCCGGTGATTGTGCCTGAACCCGAAGTGGTTGAGCCTGAGCCGGTTATCGAGGTTGCGCCGGACGTGGTCGAGCCTGAACCGGTTATCGAGATTTCGCCGGACGTGGTTGAGCCTGAGCCGGTTATCGAGATTGCGCCGGACGTGGTCGAGCCTGAGCCGGTTATCGAGATTGCGCCGGACGTGGTTGAACCGGAGCCCGTTGTTGAGGTTAAGCCGGAAGTGACTGCATCGGAGCCAGAGCCTTTACCGGCTAAGGTGGCTTTGGAGCCGATTATCGCCGCCCCGGTCGTTGCAGAAGACGTTGAAGAAGAAAAAGAACCTGAGCTGCAGGCACCTGTAGTGACTCAGGAGCAAGAGCGCCCGACCAAAGAAGGCTTCTTTGCCCGCCTGAAACGCAGCCTGGTAAAAACCAAGCAAAATTTGGGTTCAGGCTTCATCGGCCTGTTCCGCGGCAAGAAAATCGACGACGATCTCTTTGAAGAATTGGAAGAGCAATTGTTGGTTGCCGACGTTGGCGTGGAAACCACGCGTAAAATCATTACATCCCTGACTCAACATGCCAGCCGCAAGCAACTGAAAGACGCCGAGGCGTTGTACGGTAAGTTGAAGGAGGAAATGTCTGAAATTCTGGCTAAAGTTGATCAGCCACTGGATGTTGGCGGTAAAAACCCGTATGTCATTCTGATGGTTGGGGTGAACGGCGTCGGTAAAACCACCACTATCGGTAAACTGGCTCGCCAATTCCAGGCTGAAGGCAAATCGGTGATGCTGGCGGCAGGGGATACCTTCCGTGCGGCGGCCGTGGAGCAACTTCAGGTGTGGGGTGAACGTAACCGTATTCCGGTTGTGGCGCAGCATACTGGCGCGGACTCTGCCTCGGTGATTTACGATGCTGTGCAGGCCGCCAAAGCCCGTGGTATCGACGTACTGCTTGCCGATACGGCGGGGCGTTTGCAGAACAAAGCGCACCTGATGGAAGAGCTGAAGAAGATCGTCCGCGTCATGAAAAAACTGGACGACCAGGCCCCCCATGAGGTTATGCTGACTCTAGATGCCAGCACCGGACAGAATGCTGTCAGCCAGGCGAAATTATTTAATGAAGCCGTGGGCTTAACCGGTATCACACTGACTAAATTGGACGGTACCGCCAAGGGCGGGGTGATCTTCGCCATTGCCGATCAATTCTCTATCCCGATTCGTTACATCGGCGTTGGGGAAGGCATCGAAGATTTGCGGCCGTTTAAGGCTGACGATTTTATTGAGGCACTTTTTGCCCGAGAGGATTAATACGGATGATTCGCTTTGAACAGGTCAGTAAAGCTTATCTGGGCGGACGGCAGGCACTGCAGGGGGTAGATTTCCATCTGCGCCCGGCAGAGATGGCGTTTCTGACCGGCCATTCCGGCGCGGGTAAAAGTACCCTGCTTAAACTGATTTGTGGTATCGAAAGGCCAAGCGCCGGCCATATCTGGTTTGGTGGGCACGACATCAGTCGGTTAAAAAACCGTGAGGTGCCGTTCCTGCGCCGCCAGATCGGCATGATTTTCCAGGATCACCATCTGCTGCTGGATCGCACGGTGTATGACAACGTGGCAATGCCACTGATCATCGCGGGTGCCAGCACCGAAGACATTCGCCGCCGCGTTTCCGCTGCGTTGGATAAGGTTGGGCTGTTGGATAAGGCGAAAAACTTCCCCATTCAACTTTCGGGTGGTGAACAACAACGTGTGGGCATCGCCCGTGCGGTGGTGAACAAGCCTGCCGTGCTGTTGGCGGATGAGCCAACCGGTAACCTGGACGATGCGCTGTCTGAAGGCATTCTGCGTCTGTTTGAGGAATTTAACCGTGTCGGCGTTACCGTACTGATGGCCACCCACGATACCGGGCTGATTGCTCGTCGCAATTACCGTATTCTGCGTCTGAGTCAGGGCCGCATGGCTGGAGGAGCGCATCATGGCGAATAATGCAAAAACCGCCAAGAGCAAAGCGCTGCGCGGCGGCTGGCGTGAACAATGGCGCTACGCGTGGATGAACGCCATCAAGGATATGCTGCGTCAGCCGTTGGCGACGTTGCTGACGGTAATGGTGATCGCCATTTCCCTGACGTTACCGAGTGTGTGCTACATCGTGTGGAAAAACGTCAGCACCGCGGCGACCCAGTGGTACCCAACGCCGCAGTTGACGGTGTATCTGGATAAATCCCTCGATGACGACGCGGCGGTGAAAGTGCTCGACGCCATCAAGGCGGAAGCCGGCGTAGAGAAAGTGAATTACCTGTCGCGTGAAGAGGCCCGGGGCGAATTCCGCAACTGGTCCGGCTTTGGCGGCGCACTGGATATGCTGGAAGAGAACCCATTGCCGGCGGTCGCGATTATCACGCCGAAAATGAGCTTCCAAAGTTCAGATACCCTTAATACCCTGCGCGATCGCGTGGCAGTGGTACAGGGTGTGGATGAAGTGCGGATGGATGACAGCTGGTTTGCCCGTCTGGCCGCACTGACCGGGCTGGTGGGGCAAGTGGCCGCGATGATCGGCGTGCTGATGATTGTGGCGGTCTTCCTGGTGATCGGCAACAGCGTGCGGTTGAGCATCTTCAGCCGTCGCGACACCATAAACGTGATGAAACTGATCGGCGCGACCGACGGCTTTATTCTGCGGCCGTTCCTGAATGGCGGTGCGATGCTGGGTTTCTTCGGCGCATTGCTGTCGCTGTTCTTGTCCGGTGCGATGGTGTGGCGGTTGGAGTCGGTAGTGACCGGCGTGGCCAAGGTCTTTGGTACCACCTTTACGTTACACGGTTTAGGTTGGGATGAAGCCTTGTTGCTGCTGATTGTCTCTGCGATGATCGGCTGGATCGCCGCCTGGTTAGCCACCGTGCAACATTTACGTCGATTTACACCACAATAACGTTTTTTTGGTATACTCTTCTTCTGCTGCTCTGAGCGTGTTGCGGGAGAAGAGTTACCGACAATAACTTAAGCATCATCCAGTCTCTTCTTTGCGCACAAATTCCCTATCGGCTTAAGTCTTCGTCACGTATTGTCATGCACAGCGTGATCGAAAAACTGTGAACTAATAGGGCGGAACGCGGTCAAAATCTGCAGCAAAATGTTATGGTGCCCGGCGTGTGGACCGCTTTTGCAATAGCAACTGCCGTAGAATCAATCATTTCCCCGCCGTGATAATCACCTGCATGACCTGTTTTTTCAAGAGAGGGTTTGAATGACCAAAGAAATGCAAACTTTAGCTTTAGTGCCCCAGGGCAGTTTGGAAGCCTATATTCGGGCCGCCAACACCTATCCTATGCTGACGGCAGAGGAAGAGCGGGAGCTGGCTGAACGGCTGCATTATCAGGGCGATCTGGAAGCCGCTAAGCAGCTGATCCTGTCTCACCTGCGCTTTGTCGCTCATATTGCCCGGAATTATTCTGGTTATGGCTTGCCGCAGGCGGACTTGATCCAGGAAGGTAATATCGGCCTGATGAAAGCTGTTCGCCGCTTCAACCCAGAGGTTGGGGTGCGTTTGGTTTCCTTTGCTGTGCACTGGATCAAGGCAGAAATTCACGAGTACGTACTGCGTAACTGGCGTATCGTCAAAGTTGCCACGACTAAGGCTCAGCGTAAGCTGTTCTTTAACCTGCGTAAAACCAAGCAGCGTTTGGGCTGGTTCAATCAGGATGAAGTGGAACTGGTGGCCCGTGAATTGGGTGTGACCAGTAAAGACGTGCGTGAGATGGAATCCCGCATGGCGGCGCAGGATATGACTTTCGATCCAACACCGGATGATGAAGCCCGTGATGGTCAATCGATGGCACCTGTGCTGTACCTGCAGGATAAAAGCTCGGACTTCGCCGAGGGTATCGAGGAAGATAACTGGGAAAGCAACGCAGCAGACAAACTGGCCTATGCGCTGGAAGGTCTGGACGAGCGTAGCCAGCATATCATCCGCGCCCGTTGGTTGGATGACGACAACAAGTCTACGCTGCAAGAGCTGGCCGATCAGTACGGCGTTTCCGCTGAACGTGTGCGTCAGCTAGAAAAGAACGCCATGAAGAAACTGAAAATGGCGATCGAAGCCTAATTCCGCATAAGCGTTAAAAAGCCCGGCTAGCCGGGCTTTTTTGTGCCTGAAATTCGGCGTTATCGCGTTACGGCGGAGAAGTCCGGTGCAGGGCAGTCATAACCAAATTTGTTGGCCCAGCTATACCGGGTCCCGGTAGTGATATAGCGCTGATACAACGCCCGACCCGTTTTGGCATCACGTTTGATCACCCACCCGGCAGCATTACACAGCACGGCGGCATAGGCTTGGCTCGCCGGTGGCAGCAAGTCGGCCGCCTGTTGAGCCAGATCGACCGCTTGCCAACGGTAGTGCAGGAAGCGATTGTCTTGCGACGGCAATGCTGCTTTAGCTCGCGCGGCTTCTGCGCTGCTGATCCAACTTTTATGCTTCAGCGCTCGGGTATCAAAGGCATCGCCCAGATAGGAATAACCTGCGTCATAAATGGCGTAATCCGGTGTCATTTCATAACCGGTAAACACCAGCCCTTGGGTGCGCAGCAGCGTTGCGGCTTGATAATAGGCTTTGGCCCGCACCAGTTTGTCGGCAGTTTTGTCCTGGGCTGTTTTCAGCGTATCTGCGTACTGTTGGGCAACCTGACGGTAGTTAGGGATGTCAAAATAGCCCATTGCCTCTTGGGGGCGTTGGGCACGCATCAGCCGCCGCGCCAGCAGTTCGCGTAGTTGCACGTCCGGTGTAAGCGTTTGGCCGTTATACTCGTCCGGATTAACAGGTTTCAGCGGTGTAGCAGGTGCCGGCACATGCTTATCGACAAAGCCTTTAAGTTCGTCGACGGTAAGCACGCGCTCCGCCACGTCGGCGACGTCCGCCCAGTAAATATCTTTGCCGCGATACAAGAAGTCCATGGCTTGCAGATAGTCACCGCGATCCAGGGCCAGAATGGCCTGTTCCCCCGCAACCCGGCACTCGGGTACGAGGGTTTCTGGCGTAAAGTCCGCATTGCGCTGTTCACCCCAGCTTTCACTGGATGGGAAAGCGGCTGCTGCTTTGGCGTAGTCTGCGGTAGCGGTTTTAACATCCCCGTCCCGCAACGCCATCTTGGCACGGAGCCACCAGGCCAGGCCGCTGTCTCCGGCGTGTTTCAGCAGGCTGGCTGCCATCGGATATTGCCCTGCGCGGTACGCGAGTGCCGCCAGTCGATCGCTGCCGCTGAAACCGCTTTTCACCGAGGCATCCAACAGCGTCAGAATTTGGCTGACAATCTGTGTGGAACGGCTGCCGGTGCCGTCAGTGTCTGCCATTTGCAAATTACTGCTGCGGGCAAACAGTTCAATGGTCACCAACTGTTGGATCAACGGATCGGTAATGGTCTGTTTAAGCACATCGAAGTGGTCAGGGTTGACCAGATAGCTGGAGACGTACTGCAACGACAACCCACCGTCTTGGTCGCCTTGTGCCGCCTGCTGCGCATACAGATGAGCCGCTTGAGCGACCTCACCCAACCACAGGTGGATACGTGCTTGCTGGCCAAGGCTGCTTAGCGCCAGTTGATCAGGGTCAGTCGTGCCGCTTTTCACCCGCTCAATCACCTGCTGGAATGCGGCTAACGCTTGCTCGAGCTGCGGATTACCAGGGTGTTTGACCGCCACGGCCGATGCGCCAGTTTCATTCTCTGGCGTGCCGTGATCACCCATTAGCAACCGGCCGAGTGAATATTGTGCCCGCAGTCCCCAGTCGCCCTGGCCTGCGGCGGGTAGCGCCAGTACCTGCTGGAAATACTCACCCGCGCGTGGGTCTTCACCGGCAAAAGCCACTGCGCCCAGTTGATAAAGACGGGCGGCGTCAGATAACCCTTGAGTATTGACGGCATCGGCCTCTTCAACGGTCTTGGCCGCCCGCATTTTATCGATGATGAGGGTTTCCGGTGACAGTGGCATAGGTTTCGGCGGCATGGCCGGCGGTGGCGCTTTCCACAGCGGTAGCTGCTTATCCACGGCGACCAGACGGCCTGCTTCAAAAGCGAAGTTACCTTCCGGCATGTACAGCAGTGTGCCGTTGCGATCGACCAGCAGGCGATTAGGGAAGTCCGGCCCGCAAGCATAGCTGTTAATCGGCATCGCCAACGCAGAACCGATCAGGGCTGCCAGAGAGAGAGAACGTCCGCAGAGACTCCGTCCGGCGTGCGCATTAAGGTATGACAAGGGTGCCTCCTGGCATCAGTTGTTGGCATCGCAGCCAGCCCAGCGGCCGGGATTGTCCGGCGCGAAGCTGGTCGCTGTGAATGAGCACAAAGCGTTGCCGTTGAGGCTCGCTTTCCAGCCGGTAGTTGCCTGCCGCGTCCGCCGCCAGGCACTCACCCGCGGTGATGATGATTTCATGTGGCAATGGGGCGTCAACAGGGCCGTTATTGTGAATTATCAGATCATTTAGCCCATTTTGCTGTGGTTGAGGGCTAAATTTTACCTGCCAGCTGGCGTCGAGCGGTTGCTTTTCTATTACCGCCCGCAGCGTAGCCAGCGACCAGGCGCGGCGATCGTCAGCCAAGGGCAGTCGGAACCAGATAATCCCACGCAAGCGCGGCGTGGTCCGCGAATTCAGTTGATGCAGAAAATCAGCCACCTGTTGCGGTGCAACGGTTAACTCACGCGATGTGCCCGCAACGCGCAATGATGCTTCGCTTTCAACCTGGGCACCCTGAGCATCGATCCCCATCAGACCCATACCGTAGGCTGGTAATGCCACCCGGAAAGGTTTTGGCGTGATTTTCGCGTATTGATTTACCCAACGCAGTGCCAGCGGGCTGACGAAGAGCCCTTGCTGAGGCGACAGCACCGCATGCACTTGCAGTACCGAACTGTCGACTTGTTGCAATACACCTGGCAACGCGGCTGAGCCGATCCAGGTCGGTAATGCCGTGATGCCTAGCGCTAAGGTATGGGGCAATTGCTGACGCAGTTGCTGCAAGAAATGTTGATACGCGGGCAGTCGAGCGGTTGCGGCGTCATGATCTATTTCAACGCCGATGACCCGCAGCCCGGCGCGTTGCCACTGCTGCACTGTTTCGAGTAGACGCTGGCGAATGGCAGACTCATCCAGTTGCGCCAACTGCCCGTCCAGACGGACCACCAGCCACAACGGGCGGCCATCTTGTTTCAGTAACGGGAGGTTAACCGGGATTTCCCGCCAGCCTTCACGCGGGTGGGCCTGCATTCCCAGCACCCGCAACACGGGGAACAAATCACGGCTTTGCGCCAATGCGGCGGCATGCTGTGGGGTCCAGACCCGTTGCCAGACATAAACCTGGTTATCCCAAGGTTGTGATAACCCTAGCGCCTGATGACGGCCACCGAACCATGAGGTTAACGCCAGCGCCAGTACGAATAGCGTTATTAGCCCCCGCTTCATTGCTGCCAGAGTTCGCCTTGCTGAGTGAAACCGCAGGCGCGCATAAAGTTATCCACCTCACCGCGTTCGCGGGGCGTCAGGCCTGCAGTTGAAAGCTGCCAGTGCGTTATCTGCGGCAATTGGCGCTGCGCGTCCTGCACCAGATAGAGGCCAACCCCACGGCGGCGTGTGACTTCGCGCACCAGCAGATCCCGTAACTCGGCCTTTTCACCCTCTATCGCAATTTTCACTGCGCCTAACAGTCGCTCGTTAAAACGGGCGGCGAACAGCGCTTTGCCGTCGTTCAGCCAGCTCTGCCACTCTTCCGGCTGCTGATGCGGCCAGATTTTGCCGAGGTCGATAAGATCTTGCGGGGACAGCGCGGTCAGGCGCTCAATGGTCAGTTTCATGCAGAATTTCCGCGCAGTTAAATGATGCCGACAGTGTAATAGATCTTGTGCAGAGCGTTGTGTAAGTTTTTCTGTACGATTACTGCGCAAAATGTTTTTTGCACGGACCATTTTCCGAGTAAATAGTTAGTAAATGGATTGTTAACCAGCACGATGCGCTACGCCACGGGCTAAATGGCGCGGATTTAATCCGAATTTTATCCTGTTTACACCGCTTGTTTCTGAGCAATGAAGTTGATTTGCAGAAGAAAATTCCTGTTTAATGATATGAAAAATAAAGTCTTATTAGAAAATATTGCCTGTAAAATACCTAAATCATTATTACTTATGAATAAAAGCAGTAAATAAGGGTCAGGTGCGGGTAAATACAACAGGTACGTTCACAACGACAGATGGGGATTTGCGGATGAAATTAACAAAAGGTAAGGCGCTGTTGGCGGGTTGTATTGCGATGGCTATCGGTCATACGGCAATGGCGAAAGACATTAAAGTGGCCATTGTTGGGGCGATGTCAGGCCCAGTCGCACAATATGGCGACATGGAGTTCACCGGTGCTCGTCAGGCCATTGCCGATATCAATGCCAAGGGCGGTATCAAGGGCGATAAGCTGGTGGGTGTGGAATACGATGATGCCTGTGATCCGAAACAGGCGGTCGCGGTCGCTAACAAGGTGATCAACGACGGTATTCGCTATGTGATTGGCCACCTGTGCTCGTCTTCGACGCAGCCGGCTTCCGATATTTATGAAGATGAAGGCGTGATCATGATTACCCCGGCGGCCACCAACGCCGATCTGACCACCCGTGGTTACAAGATGATCATGCGTACGACCGGCCTGGACTCCGATCAGGGCCCGACGGCGGCGAAATACATCCTCAGTGAGATCAAGCCTAAGCGCATTGCCGTGGTTCACGACAAGCAACAGTATGGTGAAGGTCTGGCACGCTCGGTGCGTGATAGCCTGAAAAAGCAGGGTACCGACGTGGTGATGTTTGAAGGTATCACGGCCGGCGATAAAGACTTCTCCACTCTGGTGGCGCGTCTGAAGAAAGAAAACGTCGATTTCGTTTACTTCGGTGGCTACTACCCAGAAATGGGCCAAATCCTGCGCCAGGCAAAACAAGCCGGCCTGACGACCCGCTTTATGGGGCCTGAAGGTGTGGGTAACTCTTCACTGTCTAACATTGCCGGCGCGGCTTCTGAAGGCATGCTGGTGACCTTACCTAAACGCTACGATCAGGTGCCAGCCAACAAACCTGTTGTTGATGCGCTGAAAGCCAAGAAGTTGGATCCGACCGGTCCGTTTGTCTGGACTACCTACGCCGCACTGCAATCTCTGACCACCGGAATGGAACGCAGTGGCAGCCAGGAACCGGCTGATATCGTCAAGGATCTGAAAACCGGTAAGCCGGTGGATACCGTGATGGGGCCGTTGAGCTGGGATGAAAAAGGCGACCTGAAAGGCTTTGAATTTGGCGTGTTTGAATGGCATGCCGACGGCACATCAACGCCGATTAAATAATATACCCGTCGTCTTTCACGTTGCAGCGTTGTTGGCTTCACGGGCGCACCCCAGTCACTTAGCTTACTAAGCTCCTAGGGATTTACCCGCTTGCCGCCTAGCTGCAACGCGAAATCCATTGGGTATAAGCGTTTTTAATGATTGTCATTTCAGGTTTGCTTTACCCAAAATAATTGGAGTTGCATCAAGGCGGCAAGGGACTGAGTCCCGATGAGCTTACTTAAGTAAGTGATTCGGGTGAGTGAGTGCAGCCAACACAGATGCAGCTTCAAGTATGATGGGTATAAAAGCGAAGCCAAGGGTCAGAGTATGTCAGAGCAGGTTCTCTATTTTCTGCAGCAGATGTTCAACGGCGTCACGTTGGGCAGCACCTATGCATTGATCGCCATCGGTTACACCATGGTCTACGGCATCATCGGCATGATCAACTTCGCCCATGGCGAGGTGTATATGATCGGCAGCTATGTCTCCTTTATTGTGATCGCCGCCCTGATGATGCTCGGTATCGACGTCGGCTGGTTGCTGATTGGTGCCGCTTTCCTGGTGTCGATCGTCATTGCCAGCGCCTATGGCTGGAGCATCGAACGAGTGGCCTATAAGCCGGTGCGTAATTCCAAGCGGCTGATCGCACTGATTTCCGCCATCGGGATGTCGATATTCCTGCAAAACTACGTCAGCCTGACACAGGGATCGCGCGATCTGGCGTTACCAAGCCTGGTCACCGGCCAATGGGTACTGGGTGAAAGCAACGGTTTCGCGGCCACTATCAGCACCATGCAGTTGATTATCTGGGGCGTGACCTTCCTGGCGATGCTGGCGCTGACGATGTTTATTCGCTATTCACGTATGGGCCGCGCCTGTCGTGCCTGCGCCGAGGATTTGAAGATGGCCAGCTTGCTGGGCATCAACACCGACCGGGTGATCTCACTGACCTTCGTTATCGGTGCGGTAATGGCAGCGGTCGCCGGTGTACTGCTCGGGCAATTCTACGGGGTGATTAACCCCTATATCGGCTTTATGGCCGGTATGAAAGCCTTTACCGCGGCAGTGCTGGGCGGTATCGGCAGCATCCCCGGCGCGATGATTGGGGGTTTGGTTCTGGGCGTGGCGGAAGCGCTGACTTCGGCTTACCTGAGCACTGAATATAAAGACGTGGTGTCATTTGCGCTGCTGATTGTCGTGTTGTTGATCATGCCAACCGGCATCCTTGGACGTCCGGAGGTTGAGAAGGTATGAAACTCAATCTGCTCAATGCGTTGATCGCCACTCTGGTGCTGTTTGTAATGGCTTCATTCCTGATGGGGATGCAGCTGAGCCTCGAGGGTACCAAACTGGTGGTGCATGGCGCGGCGGAAGTCCGCTGGATGTGGATCGGTATCGGCTGCGTCATCGTGTTTTTCTTCCAGTTGCTGCGCCCGCTGATGCAGCACGGGCTGAAAAAAATCTCTGGCCCGTCATTCGTATTACCGAGCTTTGACGGTACGACGGCACGCCAGAAACTGCTGGCGGCAGCGATTATTGTCGCTGCGGTTGCTTGGCCGTTTTTGGTGTCGCGCGGCACGGTGGATATTGCCACGCTGACGCTGATCTACGTGATGCTGGGGTTGGGGCTGAATGTGGTGGTTGGGCTATCCGGCTTGCTGGTGCTGGGCTACGGTGGTTTCTACGCCATAGGCGCCTACACCTATGCGCTGTTGAACCATTACTATGGCCTCGGCTTTTGGGAAAGCCTGCCGCTGGCGGGCATTGTTACCGCTATCTTTGGTTTCCTGCTCGGCTTCCCGGTGCTGCGTTTGCGTGGAGACTACCTGGCGATTGTGACGCTGGGCTTCGGTGAAATCGTGCGTATCCTGTTGTTGAACAACACCGAGATCACCGGCGGGCCTAACGGCATCAGTCAGATCCCGAAACCGACCTTCTTTGGGCTGGAGTTCAACCGCAGCGTGCGTGATGGCGGTTGGGATACCTTCCACAACTTCTTTGGCCTGAAATACGATCCGAGCGATCGCATCGTGTTCCTGTATCTGGTGGCACTGCTGCTGGTGGTGCTGACGCTGTTTGTGATTAACCGGCTGCTGCGCATGCCGCTTGGGCGCGCCTGGGAAGCCCTGCGTGAAGACGAAATCGCTTGCCGCTCATTGGGCCTCAGCCCGACCAAAATCAAGCTGACCGCCTTTACCATCAGCGCCGCCTTCGCCGGTTTTGCCGGTACGCTGTTTGCCGCGCGTCAGGGCTTTGTCAGCCCGGAATCCTTTACCTTCGTCGAGTCGGCCTTTGTTTTGGCGATCGTGGTATTGGGCGGCATGGGGTCGCAGTTTGCCGTGATCCTGGCGGCGATTCTGCTGGTTGTGTCGCGCGAATTGATGCGGGATCTTAACGAATACAGCATGTTGCTGCTGGGTGCCCTGATGGTGTTGATGATGATTTGGCGGCCGCAGGGGCTGCTGCCGATGAAGCGGCCACAGTTAAAACTGAAGACGGCGGATATCCACGCAGGTAAGGGGGAGCAAGCATGAGCATGCAACCTTTACTGAAGGTCGAAGGGTTGTCGATGCGTTTCGGCGGCTTATTGGCGGTCAATAACGTGGCGCTGGAGCTCAATGAAGGCGAGATTGTTTCGCTCATCGGCCCGAATGGCGCGGGTAAAACCACGGTGTTTAACTGCCTGACCGGTTTCTACCGCCCGACCGGCGGCACCATCAAACTGCGCGAACGCCATCTGGAAGGGTTACCTGGCCAGACGATTGCCCGTATGGGCGTAGTGCGAACTTTCCAGCACGTGCGGCTGTTCCGTGAAATGACCGTGATTGAAAACCTGTTAGTTGCACAGCATCAACATCTGAAAAGCGGCGTTTTCGCCGGGCTGTTGAAAACCCCGGCCTTTCGCCGCGCCGAAGCCGACGCGCTGGAACGTGCCTCGGTGTGGCTGCAACGGGTTGGCCTGTTAGAGATGGCTAACCGGTCTGCAGGTAACCTGGCGTACGGCCAACAACGTCGCTTGGAGATTGCGCGCTGCATGGTTACACGGCCGGAGTTGCTGATGCTGGATGAGCCGGCGGCGGGTCTGAACCCGAAGGAAACCGACGAACTGGATCACCTGATTATCGAACTGCGTCATCAGCATAAGGTCTCGGTGTTGCTGATTGAACACGATATGAAGTTGGTGATGGGCATTTCCGATCGCATCTACGTGGTAAACCAGGGTACGCCGCTGGCACAGGGCACTCCGGCAGAAATTCGTAACAACCCGGACGTGATCCGGGCGTATTTGGGGGAAGCTTAATGTTGTCATTTAATCAGGTGTCCGCCCATTACGGCAAAATCCAGGCGTTGCATCAGGTTAGCCTGAACATCAATCAGGGTGAGATTGTCACCCTGATTGGCGCGAACGGTGCCGGTAAAACCACGTTACTCGGCACGCTGTGCGGTGAACCGCGTGCCAGCGAGGGGAGTATCACTTTTCTCGATCAGGACATTACCCAGTGGCAAACGTCGCGCATCATGCGTGAGGCCGTGGCGATTGTGCCTGAAGGGCGGCGGGTGTTTTCGCGCATGACCGTGGAAGAGAATCTGGCGATGGGCGGTTTCTTTGCCGATCGTCATCAGTATCAGCAGCGAATTGAACGGGTATTCAGCCTGTTCCCGCGCCTGTTGGAGCGCCGTACTCAGCGCTCTGGCACCATGTCTGGCGGTGAACAGCAGATGTTGGCGATTGGTCGTGCGCTGATGAGCCAGCCGAAGTTACTGTTGCTCGATGAACCGTCTCTGGGGTTGGCGCCGATCATCATTCAGCAGATTTTTGACATTATTCAGCAACTGCGCGAAGAGGGTATGACGATCTTCCTGGTGGAGCAAAACGCCAATCAGGCGCTGAAATTGGCCGATCGTGGTTATGTACTGGAAAACGGGCGCGTGGTGTTGGAAGATACGGGAGCCGCATTGTTAGCAAACGAAGCAGTTAGGTCGGCGTATCTGGGCGGTTGAAATACCCGTCAAAGCCGTAGGGGACGAATATATTCGTCCCGAGTGATTCGGGCGCAATATACAGCGCCCCTACAAAGTTTTTAACGATTACGAGAAGAAGAAATGAACACAGAAGGGTTACTCGCGCAGCGCATCGTAAAAGTAAAAAGCTCGGCAATTCGTGAATTGCTCAAGCACAGTAAGATGGAAAATGTCATTTCGCTGGCGGGCGGCATCCCCTCTGATGCCCTGTTTGATTTCGAAGGGTTGAGTATCGCAACCCATCAGGCAATCACTGAGCAACCGAAGAGTGCCTTCCAGTATGGCTTGACCGAAGGTAGCCCAGTGCTGCGCGAGCGTATCTGTGCGCTGTGCGCCCAGCGCGGTGTTTCTGCTACCGCCGACGAAGTGATGGTGACTGCGGGTTCCCAGCAGGCGCTGGATCTGGTGATGCGTGCCATCGTTAACCCAGGCGACGTGTTTGTGGTGGAGCGCCCGACGTATCTGGCGGCATTACAGACGCTGGAACTGGCAGAGGCCAACATCATGTCGGTGTCATCCGACAGTGATGGCATGGTGGTTGAAGAACTGGCAGAACTGCTCAAGACACAGCGCATTAAAGGTGTGTACGTTGTGCCTAATTTCGGCAACCCAAGCGGCATTACGCTGAGTGCACCGCGCCGCGAGCTGTTAGTGAAGCTGGCGGCCGAGCACAACTTCCTGATTATTGAGGATGACCCGTACGGTGAGCTGCGTTTCACCGACGAGCGTAACGCCACCTTGCACCAGATTTCCCAACAGCTGCTGGGCCATACCGATAATATTATCTACACCTCGACCTTCTCCAAGATCCTGGCACCGGGCTTGCGTTTGGGTTGGGCGATTTTGCCGCCGTTTTTGCTGCATAAAGTGGCGATCATCAAGCAGGCGGCAGATCTGCATGCCAGTGCGTTGTCACAGAGCATTGTAGAATGTTATCTGGGACTGGATCGTTTACCGGCGCAGATAGAAAAGATCCGTGCGGCGTACAAGCAAAAAGGTGAGATCCTGGCTGGCCTGGTGGAGAAAGAGTTGGGCGAGCATATCAGCTTCGATATGCCGAAAGGCGGAATGTTTCTGTGGGCGCGTTTCCGTCAGCCGTTCAACGCCACCGAATGGCTGAAAACCACTCTGCAACAGGGCGTGGTATTTGTGCCAGGAGAATACTTCTTCTCTGACAACCCGGACCGTTCGACTTTCCGCCTGTCGTTTGCCACGGCCACTGAACAGCAGATGCAAGAAGCTGTAGCCCGCCTGCGTCGCTCACTGTAATTCCCGCGGCGGCGGGGGAGTATTCCCTGCCGCTGACATCAAACCGCAACCTGCACTTCACCCTCTCGTCACATTACTGTCATCTCACGGTTATTTTTCTGTCATTCGAACATGGCATGTTAGCTTCCGAACAAAAAACTGATTCTTTTCGCTCACGCGCTTATTGCCCCAATAGATTTCACGTTGCAGCAAGGCGGCAACCGCCATAATTCCCTGGAGCTTACAGAGGTAAGTGACAGGAGTGATGAAGGGAAGCCAACGCAGCGGCAACTGGAAAGATGCAGGGGATACACCAGCTTTTTTCAGGAGTTAGGCATGCTCACCTACGCTATTCGCAAAACTACGCTGTGCGTCGCGTTGACCCTGGCGGTCAGCACTCATGCACTGGCGGCGACCGAAATCCCGTTCTGGCATTCGATGGAAGGCGAACTGGGTAAAGAAGTGGACTCCCTGGCGGACCGCTTTAACCAATCGCATCCCGACGTCAAAATTGTTCCGGTTTATAAAGGTAACTACGAACAGAACCTGGCGGCGGGCATCGCAGCCTATCGCTCTGGTAAAGCGCCGGCGATTTTGCAGGTGTATGAGGTGGGCACGGCAACCATGATGGCCAGTAAGGCGATCAAGCCAGTGTATGAAGTGTTTAAAGATGCCGGTATCAATTTTGATGAGTCGGTGTTCGTGCCGACGGTGGCAGGTTATTACACCGACAACAAGAGCGGTCACCTGCTGTCTCAGCCGTTCAACAGCTCTACCCCGGTACTGTATTACAACAAAGATGCCTTCAAAAAGGCTGGCCTGAACCCGGACCAGCCACCAAAAACGTGGCAAGAGCTGGCTGCGGATACCGCTAAACTGCGTGAAGCCGGTATGAAGTGCGGCTACGCGAGTGGCTGGCAGGGTTGGATCCAACTCGAGAACTTCAGTGCCTGGCACGGTGTGCCGTTCGCCACGGAAAATAACGGGTTCGGTGGCACCAGCGCTCAGTTGACGTTCAACAAACCGCTTCAGGTCAAGCATATCCAACTGCTGGAAGACATGAACAAGAAGGGTGATTTCACCTACTTTGGCCGTAAAGACGAATCTACCGAGAAGTTCTACAGCGGTGATTGCGCCATTACTACCGCCTCCTCCGGTTCGCTGGCAGATATTAAGCACTACGCCAAATTTAACTACGGTGTAGGCATGATGCCTTATGACGCTGATGCCAAAAATGCACCACAGAACGCCATCATTGGTGGCGCGAGTTTGTGGGTGATGAACGGCAAAGATGCCGCTACTTACAAGGGTGTCGCTGAATTCCTGCAGTATCTGGCCCAACCGGAAATCGCTGCCGAATGGCATCAGAAAACCGGTTATCTGCCGATCACAACCGCAGCGTACGACCTGACCAAGCAACAGGGCTTCTATGAGAAGAACCCTGGGGCTGATGTAGCAACGCGTCAGATGCTGAACAAGCCGCCATTGCCGTTCACCAAGGGCCTGCGTCTGGGTAACATGCCGCAGATCCGTACCGTCGTGGATGAAGAGCTGGAAAGCGTGTGGACCGGCAAGAAAACGCCACAACAGGCGCTGGATGCCGCTGTGCAGCGTGGTGATGTCCTGCTGCGCCGTTTCGAGTCTCAGACTAAGTAATAACGGCTACTGCGTTTCGCCATTCTGGGATTGGGCAGTGCTCGCTTTCCTCGTGGACGTTGTGTCCGCTCCGGAAGCCGTGCGCTGTCCGTACCCAGACTGGCTTTGCTCGCGACGCCATGGGCCGAGTCGCCCGTCTTTTGTCTTCATGAGTCCCTGATTATGAGCTCACATCGTCCCGGTTTCGGCTGTAGCTGGTTGCCCTATGTATTGGTGCTGCCGCAGCTGTTGATTACCGCAATCTTCTTCCTGTGGCCTGCCGGTGAGGCGCTGTGGTATTCAGTGCAAAGCCTCGATCCGTTTGGTCTGTCCAGCCAGTTTGTCGGGCTGGATAACTTTACTCAGTTGTTCCACGACCCGTACTACCTCGATTCGTTTTATACCACGCTGATTTTCAGTTTCCTGGTCGCAGGTATCGGGCTGGTGGTGTCGTTGTTCTTCGCCGCGTTGGTGGATTATGTGCTGCGCGGTAGCCGGATTTACCGGACGCTGATGATTTTGCCTTATGCCGTGGCCCCTGCGGTGGCGGCGGTGCTGTGGATCTTCCTGTTTAACCCGGGTCTGGGGTTGATTACCCACTTCCTCAATGGGGTGGGCTACAACTGGAACCATGCGCAGAACAGCGGACAAGCGATGTTCTTGGTAGTGCTGGCGTCGGTATGGCAGCAAATCAGCTATAACTTTCTGTTTTTCCTGGCGGCGTTACAGTCCATTCCGCGCTCTCTGGTCGAAGCGGCAGCCATTGACGGTGCTGGCCCGGTACGTCGTTTCTTCAACCTGGTATTGCCGTTGATCACGCCGGTGAGCTTTTTCCTGCTGGTCGTGAACCTGGTGTATGCCTTCTTCGATACCTTCCCGGTGATCGATGCCGCGACTGGCGGCGGGCCTGTACAGTCCACGACCACGTTGATCTACAAGATCTACCGCGAAGGCTTTGCGGGCCTGGATCTGTCCAGCTCAGCGGCGCAGTCGGTGATCCTGATGCTGTTGGTGATTGGTCTGACGGTGATCCAGTTCCGTTTTGTCGAACGTAAGGTGCGTTACCAATGATTGAGAACCGACGCGGGCTGGATATCTTCAGCCACGTAATGCTGATTATCGGCGTGCTGGTGGTGTTGTTCCCGCTGTACGTGGCCTTTGTCGCCGCTACGTTGGACGATAAAGAGGTGTTTCAAGTGCCGATGACCCTTATCCCGGGGGGGCATCTGTGGGAAAACATCAGCAACATTTGGCAGGGCGGTGTGGGCAACCTTAAGGTGCCGTTTTCGCTGCTGTTGCTCAATAGCGTGATCATGGCGTTGGCCATCACCTTCGGCAAAATTGTGGTGTCGGTGCTGTCGGCCTACGCCATCGTGTATTTCCGTTTCCCGCTACGCAGCCTGTTTTTCTGGCTGATATTCCTCACCCTGATGCTGCCGGTGGAAGTGCGCATTTTCCCAACGGTAGAGGTGATCTCCAACCTCAATCTGTTGGACAGCTACACCGGCCTGACGCTGCCGCTGATGGCATCGGCGACGGCCACCTTCCTGCTGCGACAATTCTTTATGACGCTACCGGACGAGCTGCTGGAAGCCGCGCGTATTGATGGCGCTGGGCCGATGCGCTTCTTTTGGGACATCGTACTGCCTCTGTCGAAGACCAACCTGGCGGCGTTGTTTGTCATTACCTTTATCTACGGCTGGAACCAGTACCTGTGGCCGATCCTGATCACCAGCGATGCCTCAATGGGTACTGCGGTGGCGGGCATCAAAAGCATGATCTCCACCTCTGGTGCCCCGACCCAGTGGAATCAGGTTATGGCGGCGATGATTCTGACTTTAATCCCACCGTTGGCGGTGGTTCTTCTGATGCAGCGCTGGTTTGTGCGCGGTCTCGTCGACAGCGAGAAGTAATGAGAGAAATGTTCACATGGCAGGTTTAAAACTACAGGCAGTCACCAAATCCTACGACGGAAAAACGCCGGTGATTAAGCAGATCGATCTCGACGTGGCGGACGGTGAATTTATCGTGATGGTCGGTCCGTCCGGCTGCGGTAAATCGACGCTATTGCGCATGGTCGCCGGGTTGGAACGTACCACCAGCGGCGATATTTACATCGACAGCCAGCGCGTGACGGATATGGAGCCCAAAGATCGCGGCATCGCGATGGTGTTCCAAAACTACGCGCTGTATCCACACATGAGCGTGTATGACAACATGGCCTATGGCCTGAAAATTCGCGGTTTTGGCAAACAGCATATCCAACAACGGGTCGAAGACGCGGCACGTATTTTGGAGCTGGAGCCGCTGTTGCAACGCAAACCGCGTGAGCTTTCCGGTGGCCAGCGTCAACGGGTGGCCATGGGGCGTGCTATCGTGCGTGAGCCCGCGGTGTTTCTGTTTGATGAGCCATTGTCTAACCTGGATGCCAAACTGCGCGTGCAGATGCGTCTGGAATTGCAGCAATTGCACCGCCGACTGAAAACCACCAGCCTGTACGTGACGCACGATCAGGTGGAAGCGATGACGCTGGCGCAGCGGGTGATTGTGATGAACAAAGGCGTGGCGGAGCAAATTGGTACACCGAGCGAGGTTTATCAGCGCCCGGCATCGTTGTTTGTCGCCAGTTTTATTGGGTCACCGGCCATGAACCTGTTGACCGGAACGTTGAGCGCTGACGGCAGCCAGCTGCGGTTGGCGGATGGCATGATGCTGAAATTACCGCAGGCAAAAGCACAGTGGGGGGGACGCCAGTTGACGCTCGGCATCCGCCCGGAGCATATTCAACTGGCCCCTGATGAACAGGGTGGCGTGCCCTTGACGATGCAAACGCTGGAGCTGTTGGGGGCGGACAATTTGGCTCATGGGCAGTGGGGCGGGCACAGTGTGATCGCCCGGCTTTCGCATGAGGCTATGCCGGCAGCGGGCAGCACGCTATATTTGCATCTGCCTGCACAGGCGCTGCACTTTTTTGATACCGATAGCGGATTACGGATGGAACAATGACCACAGCCTGGCCTTATCCACATATTGTCGCCCATCGCGGCGGCGGTTCTCTGGCGCCGGAAAATACCCTCGCGGCGATCGACGTTGGCGCGCGTCACGGCCACAAAATGATTGAGTTCGACGCGAAGCTGGCGCAGGACGGGCAAATTTTTCTCTTGCATGACGATACCCTGGATCGCACCAGCAACGGCTGGGGTGTGGCGGGTGAGTTACCTTGGGACAAGCTGGTTCAACTCGATGCCGGCAACTGGTATAACTCCGCCTACAAGGGCGAACGTTTGCCTTTGTTGTCTGAGGTGGCTGAACGCTGTTTGCAGCATGGCATGATGGCGAACATTGAAATCAAACCCACTACTGGCAGTGACGACGAAACAGGTCGGGTGGTGGCGCTGGCGGCACGCCTGCTGTGGCAGGGGCAGACCGATCCTTTGCTCTCTTCGTTCTCGGTTGAAGCGCTTGAGGCGGCACAACGCACCGTACCGGAATTGCCGCGTGGTTTGTTGCTGGATGAGTGGGATGACAACTGGCAAGCGCTGACACAACGGTTGGGTTGTGTGTCATTACACATCAACCATAAAGAGCTGACTGCCGAACGCGTTGCGGCACTGAAAGCCGCAGGCTTGCGCATTCTGGTTTATACCGTTAACCAGCCGGCGCGTGCGCGCCTGCTGTTGAACTGGGGCGTTGATTGCATTTGTACTGACCGGATCGATTTAATCGGGCCTGATTTTCCAAACGGTTAACCTCTGTTGACAGGCGTCGGCAGCGGCGCCTGGGGTACCGAAGGTGTGGTGCGATCGAACGGGTTGCGCGGTTGGTTACCATTTGGCAGCAGTTGGCCACCGTTCGGCGAATTTCGCAGCAATTGTTGTTGGTTGTTGTCAAATTGCCGCTGTTGCTGCAAACGGCGCTGATCCAACTGCTGGTTATTCAGCATACGCTGTTGTTGTACGTGTTGATTACGTTGGTTGAGAAACTGCTGCTGCGAGCTGAGATCGGTGACACCGTTGGCCGCAGTGGCCAATCCTGACACTAATAACAGGTTGTACAGCATGTGATAGCTTTTCATGGCATTTACCTCGACTTCGTTTTCATTAAGCCTAACCTATTGGTGAAAACTTGCTGATAGTTTGTATTTTGCGCAGATGTAAACTGCCTTTTCGTCGCGACCTGTCCCGCCTTCCGTTACAATCGCCCTTTCCGACTTTCTAGGGTGAACCCATCGTGCTGCTTCTGGTAATTACTACCATCCTGTGGGCGTTCTCTTTCAGCCTCATTGGCGAATATCTGGCGGGCCATGTCGACAGCTGGTTCTCGGTGCTGATGCGCATTGGCCTTGCGGCACTGGTGTTCCTGCCTTTCCTGCGTTGGCGCAATATAAAACCGAAAGTAATTCTGATGTACATGCTGGTGGGGGCCTGTCAGCTTGGCATCATGTACCTGTTCAGCTTCCGTGCGTACATGTATTTAACTGTGCCAGAATTCTTGCTGTTTACCGTACTGACGCCGCTGTATGTCACGCTGATTTACGATCTGATCAGCGGTCAACGCTTGCGCTGGAGCTATGTGCTCAGTGCATTGCTGGCGGTATTGGGGGCGGCGATCATCCGCTACCATCAACTGAGTGAACATTTCTGGTGGGGATTACTGCTGGTGCAGGCGGCGAATATCAGCTTTGCCATCGGCATGGTGGGTTACAAGCGCTTGATGGAAGTGCACCCGTTGCCACAGCATACCGCGTTTTCCTGGTTCTACCTGGGGGCGTTAGTGGTGGCGGTGGTAGCCTGGTGCTTGTGGGGCAACCCAAATCAGTTACCGACGACCAATCTGCAATGGGGCATTCTGGTGTGGCTGGGCGTGGTGGCCTCCGGGCTGGGTTATTTCATGTGGAACTACGGCGCAACGCAGGTGGATGCAGGAACCCTGGGTATCATGAATAACATGCATGTGCCTGCTGGGTTGCTGGTAAATCTAGCCATCTGGCAGCAACAGCCACACTGGCCAAGTTTTATTATCGGTGGGGCAGTGATTGTTGCTTCCCTGTGGGTACATCGCCGTTGGGTGGCGCCCAAAATAATCAGTAAATAGACAGGGCTCCTCAAGCGCAGGAAGCCCTTATCGTCAAGGTTGTGAAGCCAGCGGTTTAACGCTGGTGACACCGGCGCCTGGGCGTTCGGCATCACGCACGAAAGGCAGATGATTACAGGCGTGCTGGCGTGCCGAACGGATAAAGGCTTCCGTTACTGCCTGCCGTTGCTCCCCGTCGCGCACGGCGGCATACAAGCGGCTCCACAGACCGTCGCCCAGGGTTTTGGTCACAACCAATCCCTGGCGCTCAAAGCTTTCCACCACCCAGTGCGGCAACGCTGCAATCCCCATCCGTGCTGACACCATCTGGATAAGCAACAGGGTGTTATCCACGTTTTTCAATGCCGGGTTAATGCCTGCCGGTTGCAGGAAATGGCGCCAGATATCCAACCGTTGGCGCTGTACCGGATAAATCATCAACGTTTCGTCGCTCAAATCCTCAGGCGTAATGTGCAACTTGCTGGCCAGCGGATGATCCGGTGCCAACACCAGTCGCACTTCGAAATCAAACATCGGCGAATAGTGCAGACCGCTGCGCGGCAGAATATCGGAGGTCAGTACCAGATCCAGTTCACCCTGTTGCAAGGCGGGTTGAGGATCAAAGGTGACGCCAGACTTGAAGTCCATCACGACCTGCGGCCAGCTCTGACGGAAATTATCCAACGCTGGCGTTAGCCACTGAATACAACTGTGGCACTCGATGGCGATACGCAACGTTGTCTGATGAGGTTCGTGACACGCCTGCAACGCCTGCTGAATTTGCGGCAGCACCTGTTCTGCCAGCTGCAACAGGATCTCTCCCTGCGCGGTAAAGCGCAGCGGTTGGCTCTTGCGAACGAACAGTTTGAAGCCCAGACGTTGCTCCAGATCGCTGAACTGATGTGACAGTGCAGACTGTGTCTGATGGAGTTGGGCCGCGGCGGCCGCTAGCGAACCGGTATTGCGCAGAGCCTGCAGCGTCCGTAAGTGTTTCAGTTCGATCATGAGAGTCCTTCACAGTGACAGTGAATAAATTGCGCTTGTGGTGAATACAGTACCTGCGGATTATGGATGTGTAAACATCTGGACGGCTAAATGGGGAATATGACGATGGCAATTTTAAATCACACACTGGGTTTTCCTCGCGTTGGGCTACGACGTGAATTGAAAAAAGCACAGGAAAGCTACTGGGCAGGCAGCTCAACGCAGGAAGAACTGCTGGCAGTTGGCCGCGAGCTGCGTGCTCGTCATTGGCAACAGCAACAGCAGGCCGGGGTGGATTTGGTGCCGGTCGGCGATTTCGCTTGGTACGACCATGTATTAACCACCAGTTTACTGCTGGGGAACGTACCGGCGCGTCATCAGAATCAAGACGGTTCCATCGATCTCGATACCTTGTTCCGTCTTGGCCGTGGTCGCGCGCCGACCGGGGAACCGGCAGCAGCGGCGGAAATGACCAAATGGTTTAATACCAACTACCACTACATGGTGCCTGAGTTCCATAAAGGCCAGCAGTTCAAATTGGGTTGGACTCAATTACTGGACGAAGTTGACGAAGCCTTGGCCTTGGGCCACAAAATTAAACCGGTGCTGCTGGGCCCGGTAACCTACCTGTGGTTGGGCAAAGTGAAGGGCGAGCAGTTTGACCGCCTGTCGCTGCTGAAAGAGATCCTGCCGGTTTATCAGCAGGTGTTGGCGGAACTGGCAAAACGCGGCGTTGAATGGGTGCAGATCGACGAACCTGCGCTGGTGCTTGAACTGCCACCAGAATGGCTAAATGCCTTCAAACCGGCTTATGACGCGCTGCAGGGCCAGGTCAAACTGTTGCTGACGACCTACTTCGACAGCATTGGTCACAACCTGGATACCGTCCGTGAACTGCCGGTACAGGGGCTGCATGTTGATCTGGTTGCCGGGCACGATGATATCGCCGCCTTAAACCAGGCTCTGCCAAAAGAGTGGCTATTATCTCTGGGCGTCATTAATGGGCGCAACGTTTGGCGCTCCGATCTGAGCACCTGGTTCGAACGCCTGCACCCCTTGGTTGGCAGCCGCCCGTTGTGGATTGGTACCTCTTGTTCACTGCTGCACAGCCCAATCGATCTCAGCGTGGAAACCCGCCTGGATGAAGAAGTGAAAAGCTGGTTTGCCTTCGCCCTGCAAAAATGTGCCGAAGTGGCTCTGTTGAGCGCGGCACTGAATGCGCCTGGCGCCGCCAAACAGGCTGAGCTGGACGCCTACAGCGCGCCAATCCGTGCTCGCCGTCAGTCCAGCCGCGTGCACAATGCGCAGGTAGGCCAGCGTCTGGCTGCGATTACCGCACAGGACAGCGAACGCCAGCGCCCTTACGCCGAACGTGCTCAGGCACAGCGTGAGCGCTTCAATCTGCCGGCCTGGCCGACAACCACTATTGGTTCATTCCCACAAACTACCGAAATTCGTGGCCTGCGTTTGGACTTCAAGCAGGGGCGCCTGGACGGCAGCAACTACCGCACCAGCATCAGCGAACACATCAAACAGGCGATCGTTGAACAAGAACGTCTGGGTCTGGATGTGTTGGTACACGGCGAAGCCGAGCGTAATGACATGGTGGAATATTTCGGCGAGAACCTCGACGGCTTCGTCTTCACGCAAAACGGCTGGGTGCAAAGCTACGGTTCCCGTTGCGTGAAGCCGCCAGTCATCATCGGAGATATCAGCCGACCGCAAGCCATCACCGTTGAGTGGGCGAAGTATGCCCAGTCGCTGACAGACAAGCCGGTAAAAGGCATGTTGACCGGTCCGGTGACCATTCTTTGCTGGTCATTCCCGCGTGAGGACGTGACCCGTGAAGTGATTGCCAAACAGATCGCTCTGGCGCTGCGTGATGAAGTGGAAGATCTGGAAAAGGCCGGTATCGGTATCATCCAGATTGATGAACCTGCACTGCGTGAAGGTCTGCCGCTGCGTCAATCTGACTGGGCAGCTTACCTGAACTGGGCGGTAGATGCGTTTAAACTGAATGCCGCTGTGGCGCAAGATGACACGCAGATCCACACCCACATGTGTTACTGCGAGTTTAACGACATCATGGATTCGATTGCCGCGTTGGATGCTGACGTGATCACCATCGAAACCTCGCGTTCCGATATGGACCTGTTGGAAGCCTTCAAAGAGTTTGAGTATCCAAACGAAATCGGGCCGGGCGTGTATGACATTCACTCGCCAAACGTGCCAAGCGTGGAATGGATCGAAGCGTTGTTGCGTAAGGCCGCGCAGAACATCCCGGCAGAGCGCCTGTGGGTTAACCCAGACTGCGGCCTGAAAACCCGCGGTTGGCCGGAAACCCGCCAATCATTGGCCAACATGGTGTTGGCTGCACAGCGCTTGCGTGAGCTGCAGGATTAATCGTCGCAAAAAATGGAGTGAGGGTTTGATGTGATGATTCAGGGCGCCTCGGCGCCCTTTCTTATGCCCTCAGCCGTTGCTGAGGGACTGGGCGTTATTTAATGCCAGGTACGCCATGCTGAGCAAACCATGCCAGCATGCGCTGCCAGCCATCTTCTGCCGCTTCGGCGTCATAACTTGGACGGTAGTCGGCATTGAAGGCGTGGCCGGCTTCAGGGTAAACCACGATTTCTGCGCTGGCGTTAGCCGCACGGATCGCCTGTCGCATGCTCTCTACGGTATCCAGTGGGATACTGCTGTCCTGACCGCCGTACAGCCCAAGCACGGGGGCGGAGAGCTGCGTGGCGATATCGACCGGAAACTTTGGCGAGTTAAGCGTTTTTTCACCCACCAGTTTGCCATACCAAGCGACGGCAGCCTTTAACTGCGGGTTATGGGCCGCATACAGCCAGGTAATACGCCCGCCCCAGCAAAAACCGGTAATGGCCAACTTGCCTGCGTCCCCGCCGTGACGGGTCGCCCAATGTGCTGCATGATCCAAATCCGCCAATACCTGGCGATCTGGCACTTTGTTCACCAGCTTTTGAAACAGTTCACCGATGTCGGTGTAATCTTTGGCATCCCCCTGACGGAAATACAGCTCAGGTGCAATCGCCAGATAGCCTTGCTTTGCCAAACGACGGCACACGTCCTGGATATGTTCATGGACGCCAAAAATTTCCTGTACCACCAGCACAACCGGGAATGGGCCACTGTGATCTGCCGGTTTGGCGATATAGGCCGGCAGATTGTCGCCCTGCGAAGGAATGGTGGTTTCCCCTGCATGAATGCCTTGTTCATCGGTAAGAATGGTTGAGGCAGCCAACGGTGTTACGGCAGGGGTGAATCCCCCCTGAGCCTGTTTTAATGTCATCACATGATCGGTTTTCATTGCGGTCTCCGTGCAATAGAGAAAAGCGCTGAGATTAACTATAGGAAAGATTACGCGTTATTGGCATCGAGTTGAGCATTTTCGGTCAAGTCTGTAAAAAACGGTTAATTATCTGGCTTTACTGCATTTTTGTTGTCTTTTTATCATGCTATTACGCATGTTGACACCTAGGAGTGCCATAAGGTGCGTTAGCTGCCGTTTATATGGCTAAGTTGCCGATAAACGGGGCGTATTTTCTGAGGTCGCGTAAATAGTGGGCTAGAGAACAGGCCTTTGCGATCGGAGACGCACCGCGGGAAACGGCCGTACAGTTTGTCAGCTAGACTTGTGGCAACTGAGGTGCATATATCGGCCTTTTGGCTTATTTTTGTGACCATAGTCACGAAAATTATGTAGATTGCATTTTGTTTCTTTATTCAAAGTGATGGTCGTCACTAAATTGAGTGGCGATTTTCAGTAGAGTACTTTTTTGTTCCTCCCAATAAACATGATCTATGAGGAGTCTCGCATGTCTCAATCTGACGTTTTTCATCTCGGCCTCACTAAAAACGATTTACAAGGGGCCCAGCTTGCCATCGTTCCTGGCGATCCACAGCGCGTAGAGAAAATTGCCAAGCTGATGGAAAATCCGGTGCATCTGGCTTCCCATCGTGAATTTACCTCATGGCGTGCAGAGCTGGACGGTAAGGCCGTTATCGTCTGCTCCACCGGTATCGGTGGCCCGTCTACGTCTATCGCCGTTGAAGAGCTGGCGCAGTTGGGTATCCGGACCTTCTTGCGTATCGGCACCACGGGCGCGATCCAGTCAAACATCAATGTCGGTGACGTGCTGGTGACCACTGCGGCAGTTCGCCTTGATGGCGCAAGCTTGCACTTTGCACCGATGGAATTCCCGGCCGTGGCCGATTTCACCTGTACCACGGCATTGGTCGAAGCGGCTAAAGCTGCGGGTGCGACCACGCACATTGGCGTTACCGCGTCTTCCGATACCTTCTATCCAGGTCAGGAACGTTACGATACCTACTCCGGCCGGGTTGTTAGCCGTTTCAAAGGCTCGATGGAAGAGTGGCAGTCGATGGGTGTAATGAACTATGAAATGGAATCGGCCACGCTGCTGACCATGTGTGCAAGCCAAGGTCTGCGTGCGGGTATGGTTGCCGGTGTGATCGTTAACCGCACCCAGCAAGAAATCCCGAACGCGGAAACCATGAAAAACACCGAAAGCAAAGCGGTGCAGATCGTGGTTGATGCGGCACGCCGCCTGCTGTAATTCCTCTGCAATTCAACGGGCCGTCCCGCGGCCCGTTTTGTCATTCAGTCGTAATCTGTTACGGTTATAACCCATCGTCTTTCACGTTGCAGCGTTGTTGGCTGCCGTCAGTTATGTGGCCCGTTCTTGGGTCAAACCCCTTACGGGGCCGCTGCGAGCAGCGTTCAAGTCTGCTCCCGGCAGATTTGTCACCCCAGTGACTTACCTGAGTAAGCGCCTGAGGGTGCCCGACCTGGCCACCTCTTTAATCCGTTGAGCCCGGTTCTACCGATGCTATCAGAGGTTGCGTTTTTTCAGACAGTAACAACGAGGACGTCTATGACCGCTCAGATCCTGCTTCATCCTTCATTGGCACCGCTTGATGGCGGCATTAATTTTCGTGATCTTGGGGGCAATAGCGTCACCGATGGTCGCCGTATCAAACGTGGCCTGTTGTTTCGTTCCGGCTCGCTAGAGCGCCTGACGGAAAATGACTGCACTTTCTTGGCCGGCGTGCCTGTTCGTTCGGTGCTGGATTACCGTGATGCCGATGAAGTGCAGGCCAAGCCTGATGTTCTGTGGCGCGGTGCCGATTATCATCATTTCCCGGCCAACCCGCTGAGCAATGAAGTCAACGCCAATTTGGAAAAGCTAAACAGTGAAACGCTCGCCGGTTTCGATGCCCAAATGTTTATGCTGGAACTGTACCGCCGATTACCGTTCGGCAATGCGGCGTATAAACAGTTGGCACAACTGCTGAGCAAGGCGGATCACGGGGCGATCGTCCAGCATTGTGCGGTCGGCAAGGATCGCACGGGGATAGGATCGGCGTTGGTGTTATTTGCACTGGGAGCTGATGAAGCGACGGTTGTGGAAGATTACCTGTTAACTGAAACCACGCTGGCAACGTTCCGTGAACACATGCTGGATCAACTGTCGATTCGCCTGAATGATTCTGCGTTGAAACAGTTTGCTTACGTGCTCAGCGCCCGTGAAGAGTTCCTGATGACTGCACTGAGTTGTATTCGTGAGCAACATGGCTCTACCGATCGTTGGCTTGAAGCGGAATACGGCTTGGGCCAGGAACAGCGTGAAGCGCTGCAGGCGTTTTACCTCGAGTAAACCGTGCTGATGTTTAACCGGGGTTTAATCTGCCCCGGCTGGCATTCAGTATTCTTGGGGGATAAATCCCATATCAGGAGCCTGTATTGAGCCTCAATGACATTATCCACTGGGTCAGCGAAACCGTGCGCCAGCACGAAAACTGGGCCATCCCGATTATCTTCTTCTTGGCATTTGGCGAATCGCTGGCTTTCTTGTCGCTGTTGTTACCGGCTACGGTGATTTTGCTCGCCTTGGGGGCGCTGATTGGCGAAAGCGGCATCGCATTTTGGCCGATTTGGGCTGCTGCTGCTGCCGGTGCATTCTTCGGCGATTGGCTTTCTTACTGGATTGGTTACCACTATCAGGATCGCGTTGCGCACATGTGGCCGCTATCGCGCAATCCGCAATTATTGACGCGGGGCCATGCGTTTTTTGAACGTTGGGGTGTCCTGGGTATTTTCATCGGTCGCTTTTTCGGCCCATTGCGTGCCGTGGTACCGCTGGTTGGTGGCATTTGCGGCATGCCCCAGCGTTATTTCCAGGTGGCCAATGTCACGTCGGCGATGATCTGGGCGTTCGGTATCCTCGCGCCGGGTGCGTTTGGCATTAAATGGTTAAGCCAGTGGTTTAGCTAATCTTTAGCTGAGTTGCGCAGCGTTTCGCAATATTACGCCATCGAGACACAATCAAGCTGGACATCCATACAGCCTCCCCTTAACGTGACGGGCAATAGGCGTATAAAAAGCCGGAACAGTCAGGTGTAACAGGAGGCAGGGTGGATACCAGTTTAATTTACGGTATAGGTGGGGTAGCTATCGGTCTGCTATTGGGGTGGCTTATTGCCAGCTTGCGTGTGCAACAGACACAGGCACAGCATGAAACCGAGCTACGACTGCTGGAACAATCGCTGCAACAGGCGCAGCAGGAAACCGCATCCCGACAGGAAGTACTGCAGCGTAATGAGCAACACATGCGCCAGACTGAGCTGGAATTACGTAATCTGCACAGTCAGTTGGCGGCCGGGCATGAAAAGCTTCAGCAGCTTAATCACTGGCGTACCGAATGTGAGCAGTTGAACCAGGAACTGCGAGCCCAACGTGAAGTGAACAGCGCTCAGGAAGCCGAGTTGCGTGAGGTGACAATCCGTCTGGAAGAAACCCGTATGGCGGCGGAGGAAAAACAGCGTCTATTGATTAACAGCGAACAACGACTCACCACCCAATTCGAAAATTTGGCCAACCGCATTTTTGAACATAGCGGGCGCAAGGTGGACGAACAGAATAAGCAAAGCTTGGATCGCCTGTTGCTGCCACTGCGTGAGCAACTGGACGGTTTCCGCCGTCAGGTGCAGGACAGTTTCGGCCAGGAAGCACGCGAACGCCATACTTTGACCCACGAAATACGTAATCTGCAGCAGCTCAATGCGCAGATGGCGCGCGAAGCCATCAACCTCACCAAGGCTTTGAAAGGGGATAATAAAACTCAGGGTAACTGGGGTGAGGTGGTACTGAGCCGGGTGCTCGAAGCCTCTGGCCTGCGTGAGGGACATGAGTATGAAACCCAGGTTAACGTGCGGGTGGATCACCAGAGCCGCATGCAACCCGATGTGATCGTACGTTTGCCTCAGGGCAAGGACGTGGTGATCGATGCAAAAATGTCGTTGGTGGCCTACGAACGTTACTTCAATAGTGAAGATGAAGCAGAGCGTGAGGCGGCGTTGAATGAACATATTGCTTCGTTGCGCGGCCATATCCGCCTGCTTGGACGCAAGGATTACCAGCAATTGCCTGGCCTGCGTTCGCTGGACTACGTGCTGATGTTTATTCCAGTGGAGCCGGCCTTCCTGTTGGCTATCGACCGTGAGCCGGAGCTGATTAGCGATGCACTAAAACACAACATCATGCTGGTCAGCCCAACCACGCTATTGGTGGCATTACGCACCATCACCAATCTTTGGCGCTATGAGCATCAAAGCCAGAATGCACAACGCATTGCTGACCGGGCGGCACGGCTGTATGACAAAATGCGGCTGTTCGTTGATGATATGTCGTCGCTGGGACAGAGCCTGGACAAGGCCCAGGGGAGTTATCGTCTGGCGATGAACAAACTGAGCGAAGGCCGTGGTAATCTTATCGGGCAGACCGAGGGGTTCCGCGCACTGGGGGTTGAGGTGAAAAGGCCGATCAATCCGCTGCTGGCTCAGCAGGCCAGTGCGCAGCATGATGAAGAATTTGAGGCGGCGGACGACGATAACGTTGACGCGCTGCCGGAGGCGGAAGGCGACGACGCCGTCGAGGAGCCACGCTCCGCATCGCAGGGATGACAACCGCTGCGAGGTGGGGTATTCCGTGGGGTTCTGGTACACTCCACCACACTAAATTGACTGAATAGCAGGCAGGACAATGGCAGATCAACCGCAGGAAACCACCGATTTCGGTTTTCGCACCGTAGCTCGAGACGAAAAGCAGGCCATGGTGGCAGACGTTTTTCATTCGGTAGCCGCAAAGTATGACGTGATGAACGACCTGATGTCGTTTGGCATCCACCGTATCTGGAAGCGTTTTACCATTGATTGCAGCGGCGTGCGCCGTGGGCAGCGGGTGTTGGATCTGGCCGGTGGCACCGGTGACCTGGCCGCCAAGTTCTCTCGCATGGTCGGTGAACAGGGGCAGGTGGTGCTGGCGGACATTAACGATTCCATGCTGAAGATGGGGCGCGAGAAACTGCGCGATCGCGGCATTGTCGGCAACATCAGCTACGTACAGGCCAATGCCGAAGCGTTGCCGTTCCCTGATAACTATTTTGACTGCATCACCATTTCCTTTGGCCTGCGCAACGTCACCGACAAAGACAAAGCGCTGCGCTCGATGTTCCGTGTGCTCAAGCCAGGTGGCCGTCTGTTGGTGTTGGAGTTCTCCAAACCCTTGCTGGCACCACTGAGCAAAGCCTATGACGCCTACTCGTTCCACGTGCTGCCGAAAATCGGCGAGCTGGTGGTCAAGGATCCGGAAAGCTACCGCTATCTCGCCGAGTCGATCCGCATGCATCCCGATCAGGAAACGCTGAAGGGCATGATGGGGGCCGCCGGTTTTGACAACGTGACCTATTTTAACCTGACCGGCGGTATTGTGGCCCTGCACCGTGGCTTCAAGTTCTGATATGGATATGCCGATGCTGTTAACCCCGTTGTTGACCGGCGTACTGGAAACATCCCTCAACAGTCTGCTGTTCCGCGATCGCAGCATGAAGGCGGCTCGTCAGCGGCTGGCCGGCAAGGTTTTACGTATTGAGCTGCAGGAACTTGCCTCTCCGCTGGTGTTGATCTTCAGTGAACAGCGTGTGGATGTGCTTGGTCAGTCTGATGACACTGCCGACTGCACGGTGCGCAGCCGTATTTCGGTGCTGCTTAAATTGCGGGATCGCCAACAGCTTTCGCCATTGATGCGCAGCGGCGACTTGATTGTCGAAGGCGACATTCAGGTCGTGCAACAACTGGTTGGGTTGCTTGATCTGGCAGAGTGGGATCCGGCGGAATGGCTGGCACCTTACATTGGCGATATTGCCGCGCAGGGTGTCACGCAGGTTCTGGGCAAGGGCGCGAACCTGCTGAAAGCAGGCTTACAGCGTCAGCAGCATTATGTGGCTGAAACACTGACGGAAGAGTGGCGTGTGGCACCGGGCCCATTGGAAGTTGTGTGGTTCAATGAAGAGGTTGATGCCACCGTTCGCAACGCCGATGCGCTGATTGCCCGTATGGACAAGTTGGAGGGTAAACGATGACCCCTGGCGAACTACGCCGCCTGTATTTGATCGTCCGCGTTTTTCTCAGCTATGGCCTGGATGAACTGATCCCCAAGATGCGTTTGACGTGGCCACTGCGATTTGGCCGCCGCCTGCTTTTCTGGATGCCAAACCGCCATGCAGATAAACCCTTGGGTGAGCGTCTACGTCTGGCTTTGCAGGAGTTGGGGCCGGTATGGATTAAGTTTGGCCAGATGATGTCTACTCGTCGCGACCTGTTCCCACCACAGATCGCCGATCAACTGACGTTGTTGCAGGACCGGGTTGCTCCTTTCGACGGTGCGCTAGCGCGTAAGCATATTGAATTGGCGATGGGCGGCCCGCTGGAAACTTGGTTTGATGATTTTGACCAACAGGCGCTGGCCTCGGCATCGATAGCCCAGGTGCATACCGCGCGGCTAAAAACGACCGGGCAGGAAGTGGTGCTGAAGGTGATTCGGCCGGATATCGGGCCAATCATCAAGGCCGATGTGCGCCTGATGTATCGTTTAGCGGCTTGGGTGCCCAAGCTGATGCCGGATGGTCGACGCCTGCGTCCGCGTGAAGTGGTGCGCGAGTATGAAAAGACTTTGCTGGACGAGCTGAATCTGCTGCGTGAAGCGGCTAACGCCATCCAGTTGCGTCGCAATTTCGACGGCAGTCCTATGTTGTACGTGCCGGAAGTGTATTCGGACTACTGCCGCGAAAGCGTGCTGGTCATGGAACGCATTTACGGCATCCCTGTTTCGGATATTGAGACGCTGGAAAAGCAGGGCACCAACATGAAACTGTTGGCTGAACGTGGGGTTCAGGTATTCTTTACCCAGGTCTTCCGTGACAGCTTCTTCCATGCAGACATGCATCCCGGTAATATTTTCGTCAGCTATGAACATCCTGAAGACCCCTGCTATATCGGCATCGACTGCGGTATTGTTGGCTCGTTGAACAAGGACGATAAACGCTATCTGGCGGAAAACTTTATTGCCTTCTTCAATCGTGATTACCGCAAGGTTGCGGAGTTGCATGTTGATTCTGGCTGGGTACCGCGCGATACCAACGTCGAGGATTTTGAGTTCGCTATCCGTACCGTGTGTGAGCCGATCTTCGAGAAGCCGTTGGAGGAAATTTCGTTTGGCAACGTGCTGTTGAACCTGTTCAATACCGCGCGTCGATTCAATATGGAAGTGCAACCCCAACTGGTGTTATTGCAGAAGACCTTGCTGTATGTTGAAGGTCTGGGCCGACAGCTTTACCCACAGTTGGATTTGTGGACGACGGCCAAGCCGTTCCTGGAAAGCTGGATGCGTGACCAGGTCGGTATACCGGCAGTGATCCGCGCCCTGAAAGAAAAAGCGCCGTTTTGGGCAGAGAAACTGCCTGAACTGCCTGAATTATTTTACGATAGTCTGCAGCAGCATAAGCTGTTGCAACAAAGTGTTGATAAGCTGACTAATCAGATGCAGGCCCAGCGTGTTCGTCAGGGACAATCGCGTTATTTGTTCGGCGTTGGCGCTACACTGATAGTCAGCGGTACGATTTTGCTATTGGGCGAGGTTGCTGTATTCCCCGCATGGCTGATAGCAGCCGGCATTGTTTCCTGGCTGATAGGCTGGAAGCGAACTGCCTGAATTGGTTAGAAACTCTGGTAAAATCTGCCGTATAATGCGACGGATTTTGAAAAAACCCTGTAAAAATAGAGGTAATTGCAATGGGCGGTATTAGTATTACGCAATTGTTGATCATCGCAGTGATCGTGGTGCTGCTGTTTGGTACCAAAAAGCTCCGTACCCTGGGGTCCGATCTCGGTGCATCAATCAAGGGTTTCAAAAAGGCGATCGGCGATGACAACACGCCGCCGACCAACACGGCTGAGAAAAGCAGCCTGGATGACGCTGACTTCACGGCCAAGCCTATTACCGATAAGCAGCCGGAAGTGAAAGCGGAAGAGTCGAAGAACAAAGAGCAGGTATAAACCGTGTTTGACATTGGGTTTAGTGAACTGTTGCTGGTTCTGGTTATTGGCCTGGTGGTACTCGGGCCGGAACGGCTACCGGTAGCGGTAAGAACAGTTTCGGGCTGGATCCGCGCGCTGCGTTCGTTGGCGGCTTCGGTGCAGAACGAACTTACTCAGGAACTGAAACTGCAGGAACTGCAGGACAGCCTGAAAAAGGTAGAGAAGGCAGGCATGCAGAATTTGTCGCCAGAGTTAAAGGCGTCAATGGATGAGCTGAAAGACGCGGCGGAATCGCTGAAACGTTCTTATCAGGGCGACAGCAAGACCGAGCCAGCACACACTATTCATAACCCTCTGGTCACCGACCCGGAAGCCATTCATGATGGCGTGACGCCGGCAGAGGCTGCGGCTGTTGCGTCGTCTCCGGCTGCAGTACCGGAGCCGGCGGTTACGGCAACGCCGCTGGTTGAACAGCCGGCAATCACGCCCGCTAAACAACCGGTAGCGTCAGCCGTTCAGGCAAACCCAGAACCTGTTGCGGATAAAACCCCCGCGTCTCACCAACCTAGTGGCGATCGTTAAAACATGGCTGTTGAAGATACCCAACCCCTTATCAGTCATCTGATAGAACTGCGTAAGCGGTTGTTAAACTCAATTATCAGCATACTGGCGATCTTCCTGGTGCTGGTGTTTTTCGCCAATGACATCTATCAACTGGTGTCTGCACCGTTGATCAAGCAGCTACCTGCCGGCGCGAGCATGATCGCCACCGACGTGGCCTCACCGTTCTTCACGCCGATCAAGTTGACCATGATCGTTTCGGTGTTTGTCGCTGCACCTGTGATTCTGTATCAGGTTTGGTCATTTATCGCACCGGCGTTATACAAGCATGAACGTCGATTGATGATGCCCTTGTTGGTGTCGAGCAGCCTGCTGTTTTATCTCGGCATGGCGTTTGCCTACTTTATCGTGTTCCCGTTGGCGTTTGGTTTTTTTGCCAAGACCGCACCCGCCGGGGTGATGATTGCGACCGATATCAATAACTACCTTGATTTCGTCATGGCGCTGTTTATGGCGTTTGGCGTTGCGTTTGAGGTGCCTGTTGCCATTATTCTGCTGTGTTGGAGTGGCGTCACTTCACCGGAAGATTTGAAAAAGAAACGTCCGTACGTGTTGGTAGGGGCTTTCGTGGTTGGCATGTTGTTGACGCCACCGGATGTGTTCTCGCAAACCCTGCTGGCGATACCGATGTATCTGTTGTTTGAAGTGGGTGTGTTCTTTGCCCGTTTCTATACGGGTAAACGTCGTCCGCAGCCGGAAGAAGAAGATGAGGGCGATGAGCCCCCTGCATCTTGATTTCTGTTTGTCTAAAGCCGCCCGCTGGGCGGCTTTTACTTTGGGAAAACCATGTTTGATATCGGCGTCAATCTCACCAGTTCACAGTTTGCCAAAGACCGCTCAGCCGTGCTGGAGCGCGCACGCGTCGCCGGCGTGAAAGGGATGCTGATTACCGGTACGGATCTGCCGGAGAGTCAGGCCGCCAGTGAGCTGGCCCTGTTACATACCGGCTATTGTTGGTCCACCGCGGGCGTGCATCCACATCATGCCAGCAGTTGGGACGAGCGGGTTGCTGAACACATACATGAATTGGCCTCTCGGCCGCACGTCGCGGCAGTGGGTGAATGTGGTTTGGATTTTAACCGTAACTTTTCCACGCCAGAGCAACAAGAAAAGGCATTCAGCGCTCAACTTGCGTTGGCCGCAGAGCTGGCGATGCCGGTATTTCTTCATTGCCGCGATGCGCACGCACGTTTTGCCGCGCTGTTGGCACCCTGGTTAGATAAACTGCCCGCGGCAGTGGTGCACTGTTTTACGGGTACTGCTGAAGAATTAGAAGGCTGTTTGTCGCTAGGCTTGTCGATCGGTATTACCGGTTGGGTCTGTGATGAACGGCGTGGCTTGGAATTGCGTGCACTGCTACCGCAGATCCCGGCTGAGCGTCTGTTGTTGGAAACCGACGCCCCCTATCTGTTGCCCCGAGATTTACATCCGAAACCTGCATCTCGCCGCAACGAACCCTGTTTTTTGCCTCATATCGTCCGGCAGGTGGCCACCTGGCGACACGAAGACCCCGAATGGCTGGGGCAGAAAACTGATGAGAACGCCCGCCGGCTGTTCCGGCTGGAATGAGTTAGGAGAAAACTATGAGCTATGCATTTCCGGGTACCTTCCCAGGTCGTCGTATGCGCCGCGTGCGCCGTCATGATTTCAGCCGTCGCCTGGTGGCGGAGAATCAACTGACGGTTAACGATCTGATCTACCCGGTATTTGTCATGGAAGGCAATAACCGTCAGGAAGCCGTATCATCCATGCCCGGTGTATCACGCATGAGCATCGATCTGCTGATTAAGGAAGCGGAAACCATCGCCAAGCTGGGTGTGCCAGTGATCTCCCTGTTCCCGGTTATTGAGCCAGGCCTGAAGTCACTGCATGCGGAAGAAGCCTATAATCCAGACGGTTTGGTGCAGCGTACGGTGCGCGCGTTGAAAGACGCGGTGCCTGAGTTGGGTATTTTGACCGACGTAGCGCTTGATCCTTACACCACTCACGGTCAGGACGGCATCATTGATGAGCAGGGTTATGTCATCAACGATATCACCAAAGAAATTCTGGTCCGTCAGGCATTGTCTCATGCGGAAGCCGGGGCAGAAATCGTGGCGCCAAGCGACATGATGGATGGCCGTATTGGTGCGATTCGCGATCGGTTGGAGCATCAGGGCCTGATTAATACTCAGATCATGGCTTACTCTGCAAAATATGCCTCTTGCTACTATGGCCCATTCCGCGATGCACTGGGCTCAAGCGGCAATCTGAAAGGCGGCAACAAGAAAACCTACCAGATGGACCCTGCCAACAGCGACGAAGCGTTACAGGAAATTGCGCAAGACCTGCAGGAAGGCGCAGATATGGTCATGGTTAAGCCGGGTATGCCTTATCTGGACGTTGTGCGCCGAGTGAAGGATACCTTTGGTGTGCCGACTTTTGCCTATCAGGTGTCTGGTGAATATGCGATGCACATGGCAGCGATTCAGAATGGTTGGTTGCAGGAACAGCCAGCGGTGATGGAATCGCTGATGTGCTTTAAACGCGCTGGGGCTGACGGTGTGCTGACCTACTTTGCCAAGCGAGTCGCTCAGTGGATGCATGACGACGCGATGCAACGCTAAGACAGCAGTAAGCAAAAAACAAAGGCGCCCTGGGCGCCTTTTTGCATTACAACTTTTGAAACTGCCGGTTATCGATACTCTGGGTAACCTGCTTGTTTATCAGGTTCAGTAGCAACATTGAACGTGCCTCGCCGTCAGGCTCAGTGTAAATGGCTTTGAGCCCTTCAAACATGCCGTCGACGATCAACACGCTATCGCCCGGTTGCGGTGTTTCCGGATCAACGTAGGTTTCGCAGGTATGCGTCTGCAGCTCTTCGATGACCTTCTTCGGGATGGTGGCCGGCATTGAGCCAAAGCGCACGAAGTGGCTGACACCACGTGTTGCGCTGATGGTCGTGGTATGGATGCATTCCGGATTGAATTCCACAAACAGGTAGTTGGGGAACAGGGGTTCGCTGACCGCAATGCGTTTGCCGCGTACGATCTTTTCCAACGTAATGATTGGGCTCAGGCACTTCACTTCCTGCCGCTCCAGATGTTCCTGCGCCCGTAAAAGTTGGCCGCGTTTACAATACAGTAAGTACCAAGATTCCATAATTTCACATGCCTTTCTGCCAGCCGGTAAGCATATCAAAAGCCATTACGGATACATAGTGGTGCAAGTTTCAGCATGTAACTGCCGCTATCTACATGAATCATTAGCAATTAGCGAAGAGTCACACACTTATTCGCACGGCTCGGGTATAACAGAGGGCTAAAAATTTGTTACCGTCGCAGTATGCCTTGGCATGAGATTGCCAGATGTGACGCTATTCATCGTTTTTGATTGAGGGGGAGAAATGGAGTTGTTTCTGTTGAGTAACGGCAAGCTGTCCGGTGAGGATGAGCTGCTGGGCTATGCCAAGAACCACCTTTTGGCGATGATCGCACGTCGCGGTATCACGTCTGCCGTATTTATCCCTTATGCCATGATCCGCAGTGATTACGATCAGCGTGCGCAGGAGCTGTCGCAAACGTTGGGTATCAAAGTGACCAGCATTCACCATGCCGAGTCTCCCGCTGCCGCGGTTGAACAGGCGGAGTGCATTTTGGTCAGCGGCGGCAATACCTGGATGTTAAACCAGATGTTGCACGAGAAGGGTTTGATCATCCCTATCCAACGGGCTGTGCGTGAACGTAGCATACCCTATGTGGGCTGGAGCGCCGGTTGCAACGTTGCTACGCCGAGCATTCGTACCACCAATGACATGCCGGTGCGCAACAGCGTCGTGCTGCCGGCATTGAACCTGTTCCCGGTGCAGATCAACCCGCACTACATTGATGCCCATATCAGTGGCCACATGGGCGAAACGCGTGATGAGCGCCTGGCGGAGTTTTGCGCGGTCAATCCAAGTGAGTCTGTCGTGGCGTTGCGTGAAGGCAGTCTGCTGCACATTGAGGGGAATGATTTACGTTACTTGAGTGCCAGAAATCAAGGTTTCAAGGTGTTCCGCCACGGCGTGGAGACCCAGGAGCATCATGATACGCAGGCGTTACAACCGTTGGTGCCGTTCACGTGTCACTGAGAACCGGCGATGTCTTTACCGGTGTTTAACAAAAGTGCAGCAACAACCGTGAAGAGGGCTTATAATGCCCTCCTCACTGGCCGTTATAATGATCAGCATGAAATACCGTGACTTACGCGATTTCCTCTCGTTGCTGGAAAAGAGAGGGGAACTAAAACGCATCAGCCAGCCGATTGATCCCTATCTGGAAATGACAGAAATTGCCGATCGTACTTTACGTGCGGGCGGCCCGGCGCTGCTATTCGAAAACCCCAAGGGGTACGACATGCCGGTGTTGTGCAATCTGTTCGGCACCGCCAATCGCGTTGCGATGGGTATGGGGCAGGAGGATGTCAGCTCGTTGCGCGAAGTCGGCAAATTGCTGGCGTTCCTGAAAGAGCCAGAGCCACCAAAGGGCTTTCGCGATCTGTTTGATAAGCTGCCGAAGTTCAAGCAAGTGTTGAACATGCCGACTAAGGTATTGGGTTCAGCACCTTGCCAGGAACAGGTATGGCAGGGCGATGATGTCGATCTCAGCCGTATCCCGGTGATGCACTGCTGGCCGGAAGATGCTGCGCCGCTCATCACATGGGGATTGACCGTTACCCGCGGGCCGCAGAAAGAACGGCAAAACCTGGGTATCTATCGCCAACAGGTACTGAGCAAGAATAAAGTCATCATGCGCTGGTTGTCGCATCGCGGCGGCGCGCTGGATTATCTTGAATGGTGCCAGGCGCATCCCGGGGAGCGTTTCCCGGTTGCCGTTGCCTTAGGTGCGGACCCTGCCACTATTCTCGGTGCAGTGACGCCAGTGCCGGATACCCTGTCTGAATATGCCTTTGCGGGGCTGCTGCGCGGCAATAAGACCGAAGTGGTCAAGTGTATCTCTTGCGACCTGGAAGTACCTGCCAGTGCGGAAATCGTGTTGGAAGGTTATATTGAGCCGGGTGAAATGGCACCGGAAGGTCCCTATGGCGATCATACCGGTTACTACAACGAGATAGATCACTTCCCAGTCTTCACCGTCACCCACATCACTCAACGCCGCGACGCTATTTATCACTCGACCTACACTGGCCGTCCGCCGGATGAGCCAGCGGTGTTAGGCGTGGCGTTGAACGAAGTATTTGTGCCTATATTGCAAAAGCAATTCCCGGAAATTGTCGATTTCTATCTGCCGCCTGAAGGCTGTTCTTACCGCCTGGCGGTGGTGACTATCAAGAAACAGTATGCCGGTCATGCCAAACGCGTAATGATGGGGGTCTGGTCATTCCTACGGCAGTTTATGTACACCAAGTTCGTTATCGTCTGTGACGATGACGTCAATGCACGCGACTGGAATGATGTGATCTGGGCAATTACCACCAGAATGGATCCGGCAAGGGATACCGTTATGGTGGAAAATACGCCGATCGACTATTTGGACTTCGCCTCGCCGGTTTCCGGTTTGGGATCGAAGATGGGGCTGGATGCCACGAATAAATGGCCGGGTGAAACCCAGCGCGAATGGGGCCGTCCGATTCAGATGGATGAAAAGGTGCGTGCGCGTATCGATGACATCTGGGATGAGCTTGCAATTTTCAGTGACAGAGAACCGACGCTATAGCGACAGGCTTTGTTCTCAGTTTTGCATTGATGACCCGACAGAGGGAACGCATGACAATATTGAGCTGTAAAGTGACCTCCGTAGAGGCCATTACCGATACGGTTTATCGGGTACGTTTGGTGCCAGAGGCGCCGTTTTCTTTCAAGGCAGGGCAGTATTTGATGGTGGTGATGGATGAGCGTGACAAGCGTCCGTTCTCACTGGCATCGACCCCGACAGAGCAGGACTATATTGAGCTGCACATCGGCGCTTCGGAACTGAATCTGTACGCCATGGCGGTGATGGATCGCATTCTGAAAGAACAGGCGATTACCGTTGATATGCCACACGGTGACGCGTGGTTGCGTCAGGAAGGCAGCCGTCCGCTGGTGTTGATTGCCGGTGGTACAGGTTTCTCCTATGCTCGCTCGATTCTGTTGGCCGCGTTGGAGCAACAGCCGAATCGCGATATCTCTATCTATTGGGGCGGACGTGAGCTCAAGCACCTGTATGATTTGAGTGAGCTGGAAGCACTGTCGGTGCAACACCCTAATCTGAAAGTGATCCCGGTAGTTGAGCAACCGGAAGAAGACTGGCGTGGCCGTAGTGGCACTGTGCTCAGCGCGGTATTGCAGGATTTCGGTACCCTGGCGGAGCACGATATTTATATTGCCGGGCGTTTCGAAATGGCAAAAATCGCTCGCGAGCGTTTCTGTGCCGAACGTGGCGCGTTGGAAGCGCACATGTTCGGGGATGCTTTCTCGTTTATCTGATCTGCGGGATAGGCGGAAAGCGGGGTGGCCGGTGGCCGCCCCGTTTTTATTTGGGGGCCGGTGAATAACAGGCATAAAAAAACCCGCCCCTGACAGGCGGGAAGTACGGCAACTAAACGTGGTGGGATGCTGCGGTTTAAAAAGTGACGCAGTCATCCCAAGTAGACACAGCTAAACGCGTTCAAAGACGGTAGCGATCCCCTGGCCCAAACCAATACACATGGTCGCCAGACCAAACTGCACGTCACGGCGTTCCATGTTGTTCAGCAGGGTGGTCGAGATGCGTGAGCCTGAGCAGCCCAACGGGTGGCCTAAAGCAATGGCACCGCCGTTCAGGTTAATCTTGTCGTCGATGCTGTCCAATAACCCCAGATCCTTGATGCAAGGCAGCGACTGGGCGGCAAAGGCTTCATTCAGTTCGAACAAATCAATGTCCTGCACGGTCAGTCCAGCGCGTTTCAGCGCCAGTTTGCTGGCAGGCACTGGCCCATAACCCATGATGGATGGGTCGCAGCCGACGACGGCCATCGAACGTATACGGGCACGGGCTTTCAGACCGAGCGCTTTGGCACGTGATTCGCTCATCAACAGCATGGCGGATGCACCGTCGGACAATGCCGAAGAGGTACCGGCCGTCACTGTACCGTTGACGGGATCGAATGCCGGGCGCAATGCAGCAAGGCTGGCGACGGTCGTTTCTGGACGAATCACTTCGTCGAAGTCATAACGGGTCAGTACACCGTCGGCATCATGCCCGGTAGTTGGGATGATTTCATTCTTGAAATAGCCGGCTAAGGTGGCGGCATGCGCGCGTTGGTGCGAGCGTGCGGCGAACTCATCCTGCATCTGGCGGCTGATATTGTGTATCTTGGCCAGCATCTCGGCGGTCAGGCCCATCATCCCGGCAGCTTTTGCCACGCTGCGGCTCAAACCTGGGTGGAAATCCACACCGTGGTTCATGGGTACGTGGCCCATATGCTCTACGCCGCCAATCAAACTGACATGCGCGTCGCCCACCATAATGGCGCGTGCTGCATCGTGCAGCGCTTGCATGGAAGAACCACACAGCCGGTTAACGGTAACCGCAGGTACAGTATGCGGGATCTCGGCCAGCAATGAGGCGTTACGGGCGATGTTAAAACCTTGCTCCAGGGTCTGCTGTACACAACCCCAATAAATATCGTCAATTTCGGCCGCATCCAGTGACGGATTACGGCTCAGTACCGCGCGCATCAGGTGGGCGGAAAGATCTTCGGCACGTACCTGGCGGAAGGCGCCGCCCTTAGAGCGGCCCATCGGTGTGCGTACGGCATCAACAATAACTACGTTTTCCATCTTTATGACCTCATGCCGGTTGGCCAGTGGAGACATCAGACAGCGGCGCTGCCACCGGGTAGTAGCTTTCATTGCGTTCAGCTTTGGCGCGCAGGCCGGCAGGCACCTGATACAGGGCGCCAAGATGTGCATAACGTTGCGCCAGTTCTACATAATTGCTGGTGCCCAGCGTATCCAGATAACGGAACGCCCCGCCGTGGAATGGAGGGAAACCGATACCGTAGACCAATGCCATGTCGGCCTCGGCCGGGCTGGCGATGATGTTTTCTTCCAGGCAGCGCACGACTTCATTGATCATTGGGATCATCATCCGAGCGATAATTTCTTCGTCGCTGATGGTCTGGCGCGGTTGGCTGACGGTCGCCAGCAACGCATCAGTTTGCTCATCGTTGTCTTTACGCGGCTTGCCTTTGTTGTCCTGGCTGTAGCGATAGAAGCCCAACTGGTTTTTCTGACCGAAACGCTGGTTATCGAACATTACATCGATGGCGTCGCGGTAATCTTTACTCATGCGCTCTGGGAAGCCTGTGGCCATGACCGCTTGAGCGTGGTGTGCCGTATCGATACCGACGACGTCGAGCAGATAAGCTGGGCCCATCGGCCAACCAAACTGTTTTTCCATCACTTTGTCGATTTGACGGAAGTCCGCACCGTCGCGCAGCAGCATGCTGAAACCGGCAAAATACGGGAATAACACGCGGTTGACGAAGAACCCTGGGCAGTCGTTAACCACAATTGGCGTTTTGCCCATGCGGCTGGCGTAAGCCACTACGGCAGCGATGGTGCTGTCACTGGTCTGCTCGCCACGGATGATTTCTACCAGTGGCATGCGATGTACCGGGTTAAAGAAGTGCATACCGCAGAAGTTTTGCGGGCGCTTCAAGGATTTTGCTAAGTGGTTAATTGGAATGGTCGACGTATTAGACGCCAGGACGGCATCTTCGCCGATCAGGCCTTCCACTTCGGACAGTACCGCAGCCTTAACCTTCGGATTCTCGACAACGGCTTCGACGATCACCTGCGCACGTTCGATACCCGCATAATCCAGCGTCGGTTGAATGGTCGACAGCACCTGAGCCATCTTCATGCCGTCCAGCTTGCCACGTTCCAACTGCTTGTTAAGCAGCTTGGCGGCTTCATTCATGCCGAGCGTCAGGGATTTGTCGCTGATGTCTTTCATGATCACCGGTACGCCTTTCAGCGCGGACTGGTAGGCGATACCGCCACCCATGATACCGGCACCCAACACCGCAGCTTGCTTCGGTGCTTCAACGTTCTTCGCGAGCTTCTTCGCCTGACTTTTTACAAACTGATCATTAAGGAAAATACCGACGAGCGCACGAGCCTCTTTGGAACGCGCCAATGGCACAAAGCTGGCGGTCTCCAGTTTCAGCGCTTCATCGCGGCCCAGCTTGGCCGCAGCCTCAATGGTTTTGACCGCAGTCATCGGGGCCGGATAATGTTTACCGGCAGTTTGCATCACCATGCCTTTGGCGGTAGTAAAGCTCATGGCAGCTTCGATTGGGCTGAGTTTCAGCGGCTCAAGCTTAGGCTGACGATAGGCGCGCCAGTCCAGTTTGCCGTCAATCGCCTGCTGCAACATTTTAAGGGCAGCGTCGACCAACTTTTCCGGTGCAACCACCGCATCCACCAGGCCGACTTTCAGTGCGTCTTTGGCACTGACATCTTTACCCGCGGCGATGATTTCCAGTGCGCTGTCGTTACCCAACAGGCGCGGCAGACGAACAGAGCCGCCGAAGCCCGGCATAATACCCAGTTTGGTTTCTGGCAGGCCGATGCGTGCATCCGGTGAAGCGATGCGGAAGTCCGTAGCCAGAATGCATTCGCAGCCGCCGCCGAGCGCATAGCCGTTAATGGCCGAAAGGGTCGGTACCGGCAAATCTTCCAACCGGTTAAAGATGCTATTGGCAAAGACCAACCATTCCTGCAGCTTTTCAGCCGGGGCAGCAAACAGTGAAAGGAATTCGGTGATATCGGCGCCGACAATAAATGCGGCTTTTGTGGAACGCAGCAGCAGGCCTTTCAGCTCAGTCTGCTTTTCCAGCACCGCGAGCGCTTCGCCCAGGCTGGCAACGGTGCGAGTATCAAGCTTGTTTACAGAACCTGGGGCATTGAACACCAACTCGGCGATGCCGTTGTCGAGCCAGTGCAGTTGTAATGTTTCGCCTTGGTAGAGCATGTCTATCTCCTGAATCAGCGTTTGATCTGGTATGACCAGATGATGAGGAGTGTGGTTTTTATGTTAACAATATGCAAATGAGAGATTGCATATTTGCAGGGCGGATCACATGGCTCTGAGGTAGGTTGATGATTTAAAAATAAATTATATTTTATGCATTATGGTGATTTGTCGGAGTGTAAAAGCCCTCATAGACTTGCCGGTGCAGGGTGTTATCCAAGCAGAGGTGAGAAATGAGTAAAGCGGTATGTGTAAAACACAGTGGTTTCTGGAGTATTCCTGCCAGAACCATGACGCTGGCCTGTCTGCTGGTGTTTATGGCGCAAATGGCGACGACGGTGTATTTGCCTTCATTACCGACGGTGATGCAGGAACTGGCGATGACGCGCCGCGCCACCGAGCTTTCGATATCCATATTCGTGCTTGGTGCTGCCCTGCCGGTATTGTTCTGGGGCGCTGCGGCCGATCGCTTTGGCCGCCGTTTACCGCTGACATTGTCTTTGGGGATATTTATCAGTTGCAGCGTACTGCTGGCGTTTTGCAGTAACGGCACTCAGTTATTGGTGCTGCGGGCGCTGCAGGGGGTTGCCGCCGGTGGTGCTGCGATCATTGCGCGCATTATTGTTCGTGATAACTGGAGTGGTGATGAGTTGGCAAGGCGCCTCTCGGTACTGTCGATAGCCTTTATCGTCGCGTTGGGTGGCGGGCAGTTTATTGGCGGGTTGCTAAGCGAGTATTCACACTGGCAAATGGGCTTTATCTTGATGGGGCTGACCGGGCTGGCGATCCTGTTGCTGATGGTGACGTTACCGCTGGAAGCGGGTCGTTCTGGGGGCCAGCGTCCGGTGATGGCAGCAACCTATTGGCACATTCTGCGTCGCCCAGGGTTCTTGTGGCCAGCCATTGTCGGCGGATTGGGGTTTGCTACCACGGTAACGTTGCAGGAGGTGAGCCCGTTCATCATGCAGCAGGGGTTTGGTCTGAACGTTACCGCTTTTGGCGCGTTGGGGTTGGTGGTCGGCGTGGCTTACTTTACCGGAGCAATGGCAGTAAACCGGACGGTAGCACGCTTTGGCGGTAAACGGCTGATGCAGGTGGGGACGAGCATCGTCGCCGTAACGACCGCCGCGATAATGCTGCTGTGGTGGAGCGGTGTGCTGATTGGGCTTTCCGGTATGACGATCTTCATCGCGCTGTATTGCCTGACGATTTTTGGCCAGGCGGTGCTGTTTCCTAATAGCATGGCGATGGCCGTCAGCGATGCCAAAGAACAGGGTGCCTATGCCATGGCGTTGTGTGGTTTTCTACAGCAGTGTCTGGCGGGTATTGCTGCTGCCGGCGCGGTTTTTCTCGAACATCACGGCCTGTGGACTATGGCGATCGCGTTGCTTGGTCTGATCGCCTGGCTAATTGTTAAGCTACGGATGTAACGACGTTTACAACGATTTGCGAACCGCCCCGCATGCCCGAAGTGATGAGGTTGGTGCGTTGGAACGGTGTGCTAAGATGAGGCATTCCGTTCTAATGGTATGTAAAAGGGTATTGTGATGGAAACATTGGCTTCTTTGTATAACGACCACCTGGCAGAGCTGCAAAAACGGGCACGTGAAGTGTTAACGCGCAATAAACTGGACGCGCTGCTGATCCACTCTGGAGAACTGCAACGGATTTTCCAGGATGACCGCAGTTACCCGTTCAAAGTGAATGCGCATTTTAAAGCCTGGGTGCCGGTTACCTCAGTTCCAAACTGCTGGCTGTGGGTAGACGGCGTTAACAAACCGAAGCTGTGGTTCTATTCGCCGGTCGATTATTGGCACAGTGTTGAGCCATTGCCTGAGAGTTTCTGGACCAAATCCGTTGAGTTGATGCCGCTGGCCAATGCCGATGACATCGGGCAGCAACTGCCTGCCCAGCGTGAACGTGTGGGTTATATTGGCTATGCACAACAGCGTGCTCGCGATCTCGGCATCTCTGCGGAAAACATCAACCCGAAAGCCGTGTTGAACTACCTCGACTTCCATCGTTCAATCAAAACCGGTTATGAACTGGCCTGCATGCGTGAGGCGCAGAAAACCGCAGTGATGGGGCACCGCGCTGCCCATGAAGCTTTCCTTTCGGGTATGAGCGAGTTTGATATCAACCTGGCTTACCTCACGGCAACTGGGCATCGTGACACCGATGTACCTTATGACAACATTGTCGCGTTGAATGAACATGCGTCGGTGCTGCATTACACCACGCTGGATCACCAGCCTCCGGCCGACGTGCTGAGTTTCCTGATTGACGCCGGTGCGGAATATAACGGCTACGCCGCTGATCTGACGCGAACTTACGCAGGCCAGAGCGGCAGTGACTTCGCTCAGCTGGTAAAAGATCTCAACCACGAACAACTGGCGTTGATGGATACCATCAAAGCGGGCGTACGCTACACCGATTACCATGTTCAGATGCATCAACGCATCGCCAAATTACTCAAGAGTCACAAGCTGGTGAGTGGCATAAGTGAAGAGGCGATGGTAGAGCAGGGGCTGACTACGCCGTTCTTGCCACATGGTTTGGGCCATCCACTGGGTCTGCAGGTACATGACTCTGCGGGTTTCATGCAGGATGAACAGGGCACTCACTTGGCTGCACCATCCAAATATCCGTACCTGCGTTGCACCCGTGTATTGCAACCGGGCATGGTATTGACCATTGAACCGGGCATGTATTTTATTGAGTCACTGTTAGCGCCATGGCGTAGCGGCGAATTCAGCCAGCACTTTGCCTGGGATCGCATCGATGCTCTGAAACCTTATGGTGGTATCCGTATTGAAGACAATATCGTGATCCACGAAAAGCGTATCGAGAACATGACACGTGATCTGAACCTGGCCTGATGCAGCCTTATCCGATCCCTGCAGGCCCCGTTAGCGTCAGCGAGGAAATAAAGAAGAGCCGTTTTATCACCCTGCTGGCACCGACTGGTGGGGTTGATGAGGCCAAGGCGTTTATCCAGCAGGTTCGTGATGAACACCCGACAGCCCGTCATCATTGTTGGGCATTTGTCGCCGGGCCTCCGACTGACTCACAACAGTTAGGGTTTTCCGACGACGGCGAACCTTCCGGTACTGCGGGTAAACCTATTCTTGCGCAGTTGATGGGCAGTGGTATAGGGGAAATCACCGCTGTGGTAGTACGTTACTATGGCGGTATCAAGTTAGGTACGGGGGGGTTGGTACGCGCCTACGGCAGTGGTGTGCAGCAAGCATTAAAGCAGTTAGCCGTCAGTTACAAGATCCCGCAGGCCGAATATACTTTGCAATGCGACTATGCGCAGTTGGCATTGGTAGAGAATCTGTTGCAGCAATTTGAAGGGCGGATTGTGCAGGGGGAGTATGGTGCTTCCGTCCTGTTGCATTTGACCTTACCGGTAACCGTGGTTGAAGCGTTTGGGAATAAATTACGTGATCTCAGTCGCGGTAATTTGCAATTAACCCCCATTTCGCAATAATTCCCCCAACTGAATTGCTAAGGATCGTGCTGAAATGCATTTTCGCGCTATAACCCGTATCGTTGGTCTGTTGGTCATCCTGTTCTCCGGGACGATGTTTATTCCTGGTCTGGTGGCATTGATTTACCGCGATGGGGCAGGGCGGGCATTCAGCCAGACCTTCTTTGTGGCGGTGACCATTGGGTTGATGCTGTGGTGGCCCAATCGCAAACAAAAGCATGAGTTGAAGCCACGCGAAGGCTTTTTGATCGTGGTGCTATTCTGGACCGTGCTGGGCAGCGTGGGGGCATTACCATTTTTATTCTCGGAACGGCCTAACCTGTCGTTGACCGACGCTTTCTTTGAATCCTTCTCCGGCTTAACAACGACAGGTGCCACCACGCTGGTGGGGCTGGACTCACTGCCAAAAGCCATTTTGTTCTACCGCCAGATGTTGCAGTGGATGGGCGGGATGGGGATCATCGTGTTGGCAGTCGCGATACTGCCAATCCTTGGCGTCGGCGGCATGCAGTTATACCGTGCAGAAATGCCCGGCCCGCTGAAAGACAACAAGATGCGTCCGCGTATTGCAGAAACAGCTAAAACTCTGTGGCTGATCTACGTGTTACTGACTATCGCCTGCGCATTGGCGTTGTGGGGGGCGGGTATGTCGGTATTCGACGCCATCGGCCACAGTTTCTCGACTATCGCCATTGGGGGTTTTTCTACCCATGATGCCAGTATTGGTTATTACGCCAGTCCAACCATTAACACCATTATTGCTATTTTCCTGCTTATCTCTGGTTGTAACTACGGTTTGCATTTTGCCTTACTGAGTGGCCGCAGCCTGAAAGTCTATTGGCGCGATCCTGAGTTCCGTATGTTTATTGCTGTGCAACTGACGTTGGTGGTGGTGTGCACCGCGGTGCTATGGGGGCATGGTGTATACAAAACCGGTATGGAAACGGTCAACCAGGCGTTCTTCCAAGTCGTGTCGATGGCGACAACGGCGGGTTTCACCACGGACAGCATTGCCAAATGGCCGTTATTCCTGCCGATGTTGTTGCTGTGCTCTGCATTTATTGGTGGCTGTGCCGGTTCAACAGGTGGCGGGCTGAAAGTGATCCGTATTTTGTTACTGTATCTACAAGGTTCACGTGAGCTCAAAAGGTTGGTGCATCCCAATGCTGTTTACACCATCAAGTTGGGTAACCGGGCGTTGCCGGAACGTATCCTTGAAGCGGTATGGGGTTTCTTCTCGGCTTATGCGTTGGTCTTTATCGTCAGCATGCTGGCAATCATTGCTACCGGCGTTGATGATTTCTCTGCTTTTGCTGCAGTAACCGCGACGTTGAACAATCTGGGGCCGGGGTTGGGGGTGGTGGCGGATAACTTTACGACTATGCCTGCGCCGGCGAAGTGGATCCTGGTTCTGACAATGCTGTTCGGGCGCCTTGAAGTCTTTACACTACTGGTTCTGTTTACGCCGACGTTCTGGCGCGAATGATCCTGATAGAAGGAGTAACGCCGTGAAGGCACTGATTCTTTATTCCAGCCGCGATGGGCAAACACGCTCTATCGCTTCTTATATAGCAAACAAATTGCAGGACACCTTGCGCTGCGACGTGATTGACTTGCAACAAGCGGATGATGTTGACCTTAACCAGTATCAGCAGGTGTTGATTGGTGCCTCAATACGCTATGGCCATTTCCATCCGACGTTGGCTAAGTTTGTTAAGCAACATGCCGAGCAGCTGAACCAGATGCCAAGTGCATTCTTTAGTGTCAACCTGACAGCGCGCAAGGCGGACAAGCGTTCGCCTCAGACCAATGCTTATACCCGCAAGTTTCTGTTGTCCTCACCCTGGCAGCCAAAACAGTGTGTCGTGTTTGCCGGTGCACTACGCTATCCACGTTATCGCTGGTTCGATCGCGTCATGATCCAACTTATTATGCGTATGACAGGCGGCGAAACAGATACCAGTAAAGAAGTTGAGTATACCGATTGGCAAATGGTGGACCGTTTTGCTCAGGAGTTTGGGCAAATTCAGTATGAAAAGTGACGAAAACGCTGACTTGTTCAGCGCTTTGTTGAAAAAAAACGCGCTTGAAAAGTTTTTTGCATTTAGGGG
>NZ_JBXWKI010000006.1:0-292692 GCF_058190535.1 Serratia sp. CoH_134_PS_4 | reverse complement strand
CTGGGCTGGAAATACGCCGCCTTCGACATCCCGCAGGACATTTATGCCCAGTGGGACGCCAAAGAAGCCGGCAAGGCCAAAGAAGCGGCCTGGAACGACCGTTTCGCCGCCTATGCCAAGGCCTTCCCAGAGCTGGCTGCCGAGTTCAAACGCCGTGTGAACGGTGAGCTGCCGGCCAACTGGAAAGCCGAAGCCAAAGCCTTTGTTGAAAAACTGCAGGCTAACCCGGCCAACATCGCGAGCCGCAAGGCGTCGCAGAACGCGCTGGAAACCTTCGGCAAGGTGCTGCCTGAATTCCTCGGCGGCTCCGCTGACCTGGCACCGAGCAACCTGACCATGTGGTCCGGCTCCAAGCCCCTCAACGAAGACCTGGCGGGTAACTACATCCACTACGGCGTGCGCGAGTTCGGCATGACCGCCATCACCAACGGTATCGCGCTGCACGGCGGCTTCCTGCCGTACTCGGCGACCTTCCTGATGTTCGTGGAATACGCCCGTAATGCGGTGCGTATGGCGGCGCTGATGAAAATCCGCAACGTGTTCGTCTACACCCATGACTCCATCGGTCTGGGCGAAGATGGCCCGACGCACCAGCCGGTTGAGCAAATGGCCAGCCTGCGCGTGACCCCGAACATGAGCACCTGGCGTCCGTGTGACCAGGTGGAATCGGCGGTGGCGTGGCAGTACGGTATCGAACGTCAGGACGGCCCGACCACGCTGATTTTCTCCCGTCAGAACCTGACCCAGCAGCCACGTACCGCGGAGCAACTGGCCAACGTATACCGCGGCGGCTATGTGCTGAAGGACTGCGCCGGTACCCCGGACGTCATCCTGATTGCCACCGGTTCGGAAGTGGGCATCACCGTAGACGCGGCAGACCAGCTGACCGCAGCGGGCCGTAAGGTGCGCGTGGTCTCCATGCCGTCCACCGACGCGTTCGACAAGCAGGACGCGGCGTACCGTGAATCCGTGCTGCCGGCCGCAGTGACTGCGCGCGTGGCGGTAGAAGCGGGTATTGCGGATTACTGGTACAAGTACGTGGGCCTGAACGGCGCTATCGTGGGCATGACCACCTTTGGTGAGTCGGCGCCGGCAGAACAGCTGTTCAAAGAGTTCGGTTTCACCGTGGAAAACGTGGTGGCCAAGGCGCAGGCACTGCTGAAATAAGCCCTGCCCTGTCGCGTGACCCTAAGCCCGGCACATTGCCGGGCTTTTTCTTGGCGTTGTATTTTGAACAACGGTGATGGAGCTGATACGAGCTCGGGGTTCATCGCCCTTGAAGACGCTGAGCGCAGGAACAAAGCCTCTGACCTTTATCGACCGAAAGCTTCACTAGCGCTATAAAAAACGCGCGCTGACAAACATGACGGCGATGCTGATTTTTTTAATCCATGATTCGGTGAATTTGCAGGTACTGCAATAACATAATGGTCTTGCCGTCTTTAATCCGCCCATCGGCAATCATCGCCACCGCGTCGGTGAACGGCAACTCCACCACTTCAATATCTTCGTCTTCGATACCGCCACCGGACGTGTTGCGTTCGTTGTCATGGTATTCAGCAATAAAGAAATGCACGATCTCCGTCACGCCGCCCGGGGACATATAGGCTTCGAAAATCTTCTTCACGTCGCCAACCTGAAAACCGGTTTCCTCCACGGCTTCACGGCGCGCACATTGCTCCGGCGAGTCAGCATCCAGCAAGCCTGCACAGGCTTCCAGCAGCATGCCGCTCTCGTTACCGTTCACGTAGGTCGGCATACGGAACTGATTCGTCAGCACTACGGTACCCTTGGCACGGTTGTACAACAAAATGGTTGCGCCATTGCCACGATCGTAAACTTCACGCATCTGCTGAACGGAACCGCCATCCTTACGCTTCAAATCAAAAGTATATTTGTGCAGCACATACCAGTTATCTGATAACAGCTCTTTCTTCACATTCTCAATTTTCGCGGACATGAACCCTTCTTCTTTTCCGTTAGCTGAAACGCAAAAATGATACCGCGATTAAGCCCCGAAGTGACAACGGATTTGCAACAAAAAACCCCGCGGCTCATGCAGAGCGACGGGGTTTTTACGGCTACCTGCGTTAGAACCCGTTAGGGACGTCGCGCATATCCGGCAGCTTGTGGGCGATGCCTTTGTGACAATCGATACAGGTTTTCCCCTCGGTGATCGCTTTGTCGTGCATCTTTGCCGCTACCGTTTTTTGCGCGGTGAAGTCCATAAATTCAAAATTATGGCAGTTACGGCATTCTTGCGAATCGTTGGCCTTCATTCGCGCCCATTCGTTACTCGCCATCGCCAACCGATGCTGGTCAAATTTCTGTGGCGTGTCGATCAAGCCGAATGCCTTGGCATACAACTCCTTGCTGGCTTTCAGCTTGCGCAGCATTTTGGGCGCCCACTCATGCGGCACGTGACAATCCGGGCAGGTCGCACGCACACCGCTGCGGTTGTTGTAATGCACCGTCCCCATGTACTCCTCATAGACGTTTTCCCGCATTTCATGACAGCCGATGCAAAACTGCTCGGTATTCGCCGCTTCCATGCCGGTATTAAAACCACCCCAGAAGATAATCCCGGCGCCAAAACCCAACAGCAGCAGCGTACCCAGCGCCAGGCGGCTTGGTCTGCGCCACCAGCGCCATAGCCGCAGTAACAACCCGGGCTTTTTTTCAGTCGTCGTATGTTTGCGTTCGCTCATATCTTCCCCGCTTAATGCCCAAAGCCCGGCATGGGTTGGAAATCATTGCCGACAATAGGCGCCGCGTCGGTTTGCGGTACGTGACACTGCAAGCAGAAATAGCGACGCGGCGCGACGTCACTCAATACTTTGCCGTCTCGATCCATAAAGTGCGTCGGGCTGATACGCGGGGCACCGGTAGTGCGGTAATGCTCTACTCCGTGGCACTGCAGGCAACGGTTGGTATTCTTGCTGATCTGATACCCCTCCACGCTATGCGGGATCATCGGCGGCTGATTGACATAGTTCAGTGCCATCCGTTCCTGCTGTTTCGGCATTGAAATTGGCCCACCCACGGTGGCGGACACTTCCGGTGACTGACTGAGATCGACATCACCGGCGGCAAACGCCAGGCCGGCGAACGCCAGCGACAATAGGGTCACCCACAGGGCAAGCGTCTTTTTCACAACAGGGCTTTTCATTTTTATTTGGCTCCTGGGTAATAAAATAGGGTCGTCATCACGCCTTCTCCAACTTCACCGCGCATTTCTTGAAATCGACTTCTTTCGAGAGCGGATCGGTGGCATCCAGCGTCAGGTTGTTCACCAACTGCGCAGCGTCAAAAAACGGCATATAGACCAGCCCCTTCGGTGGACGGTTACGGCCACGGGTTTCGACCGTGCTGATCAGTTCGCCACGGCGTGACTTCACCTTGACCTTGTCTCCCCGACGCAAATTGCGGCTTTTTGCATCCAGGGGATGAATGAACAGTACCGCCTGCGGGAAAGCACGGTGCAGTTCGGGGACCCGTCTCGTCATTGAGCCGGTATGCCAATGCTCCAACACACGCCCCGTGGATAACCACAGATCGTATTCGCTATCCGGGCTCTCTGCCGCCGGTTCAAATGGCAGCGCAAAGATCACGGCCTTGCCGTCCGGTTTACCGTAGAAACGCACCGCGTCTCCGGTTTTCACGTAAGGATCGGTGCCTTCGCGGTAGCGCCACAGCGTCTCTTTGCCCTCCACCACGGGCCAACGCAGGCCGCGCGCCTGATGGTAACTGTCGAACGGCGCCAGATCATGGCCGTGACCACGGCCAAAACCGGCATACTCTTCAAACAAGCCTTTTTGCAGGTAAAAACCGACGTCACGCGCTTCATCGTTTAACTGGTCTGCCGGAATTTCCGTTAACGGGTATTTATTGACCTCGCCGTTAGCGAACAGCACGTCATACAGCGTTTTACCGCGATACTCCGGTTTCTGTGCCAGCAGGTCGGCCGGCCACACGTCCTCCACCGTAAAACGCTTGGAGAACTCCACCAACTGCCACAGATCGGATTTGGCCTCACCCGGCGCTTTCACCTGCTGGCGCCAGAACTGGGTGCGGCGCTCCGCATTGCCGTAAGCCCCCTCTTTCTCTACCCACATGGCTGTCGGCAGGATCAAATCGGCAGCCAATGCGCTGACGGTTGGATAAGGATCGGATACCACCACAAAGTTACGGGCATCACGCCAGCCCGGCATCCTGTCTTGATTGATGTTGGGGCCGGCCTGCATGTTGTTATTACACATCACCCAGTAAGCATTCAGCTTGCCGTCTTTCAGTGCACGGTCCTGTGCCACCGCATGCAAACCGACTTTTGCCGGTATGGTGCCCGCCGGCAGTTGCCATTTCTGTTCAGCTGTCTGACGGTGCTTTTCGTTAGTGACCACCATGTCGGCCGGTAAGCGGTGAGCAAACGTGCCCACTTCACGCGCGGTGCCGCAGGCAGAGGGTTGGCCGGTCAGTGAGAACGGGCCACAGCCCGGTTTGGAAATCTTGCCGGTTAGCAGGTGCAGGTTGTAGCACAGGTTATTAGCCCATACGCCACGGGTATGCTGGTTGAAGCCCATGGTCCAGTAAGACACGACCTTGATGTTGGGATCGGCATACAGCTTCGCCAACGCTTCCAGTTGGTCTTCCGGTACGCCGCTCATTTTCGCTGTTTTTTCCAGCGTGTAGTCCGCCACGAACGTTTTATACTCTTCGAAGCTCATCGGTTCTGAAGCATCGCTGCCCGGGTTTTTCGCCGCCTTTTCCAGTGGGTCCGTCGGACGCAGGCCGTAGCCGATATCCGTCGCCCCACGGCGGAAATTGACGTGCCGATTCAGGAAGTCCTGATCCACTGCGTTGTTTTGAATAATGTAATTGGCGATGTAATTCATGATCGCCAAATCGGTCTGCGGCGTGAACACCATGCCGTTATCCGCCAGTTCAAAGCTGCGATGCTCAAAGGTAGACAACACCGACACGTTGACGTGTTCGTCGCTCAGACGGCGATCGGTGATGCGTGACCACAGGATCGGGTGCATCTCCGCCATGTTGGAGCCCCACAACACGAAGGCGTCAGCCTGCTCGATATCGTCGTAGCAGCCCATAGGTTCGTCCATGCCGAAGGTGCGCATAAAGCCGACCACCGCTGACGCCATACAGTGACGTGCGTTCGGATCCAGGTTATTGGAACGCAGCCCGGCTTTGAACAATTTGGCTGCGGCATAGCCTTCCCATACTGTCCACTGGCCGGAGCCGAACATGCCGACCGCCTCAGGCCCTTTCTCTTTCAATGCCTGCTTGAACTTATCGGCCATGACGTCGAAAGCCTGCTGCCAGCTGACAGGGGTGAACTCGCCTTCTTTATGATATTGACCGTCTTTCATGCGCAGCAGAGGCTGAGTTAAACGGTCTTTGCCGTACATGATTTTTGGCAGGAAATAGCCCTTGATACAGCTCAGCCCACGGTTGACCGCTGCGTCGGGATCCCCTTGTGAGGCAACAATGCGACCATTTTGGGTCCCGACCAGCACACCGCAGCCGGTACCGCAAAAACGACAGGGCGCCTTGTCCCATTTAATGGCGTCAGCACTGCTTGCTACCGCCTGTGCTACCGTGGGAATAGTCAACCCGGCAGCTGCCGCAGCCGCGACTGCAGCATTGGCTTTCATGAAGTCTCGACGACTGAGTTTCATGGCGTTACCTCACCTTGAGTGTCCTGCTGGTGATAAACCAGCGATACCGCCAGCACGCCGTCCAGATTGCGTACCGACTCAATTTTTTCCAGCAGCGCATGTGAACAGGCGGCCTGCATGATGACCACCAATTTGCCGTGCTCCTGATCCTGCGCCGGGATTTCCGTGTCCGTTATTGCCAGTAAGGCCGACGTCAGACGTGGTATTTTTTCCGGTCGAGCCTGCACCACCAGCCCGCTGACGTGCCATTCGTTATTCATCATTATTTTCGCTCCGGGTTAAGGTGACAGCGCCGGCCGGGCAGCCGGCAACACAAGCCCCGCAACCGTTGCAGGCCGCTACATCCAGCATCGGTCGCGCCATCTCGCCCAGACGAGGTCGGAACGCTATGGCTTGGGGTTCACAGCTATCCTGGCAACTGCGGCATTCCACGCCCTGTTGCGCCAGGCAAGCGCTAGCGAACACCGCATGTTGCTGCCAGGGCGTTTCCGTTAATGGGCGAAATAACGGCTCCGTGCACGCCTGCGCGCAAAGCCCGCAAAACGTACATTCTGCACGCTGGAAATTCACTTCAGGAAAGCCGCCGCTACCGACGATAAGGACGCCCGTTTCACAGTGTTGAACACAGGCCTGACAACGGGTGCAACCCGCAATAAAAAGGGATTCTTGCCGCGACCACGGGGGGCGAATCGCAGCGGTTGGCTGACGCCATTGTCCACCAAGCAGTTTGCGTCGTGACAATACGGTCATGCTGTTTTTCCTCGACATTGCAAACACGCCACCGCGTGTAAATATCCCCGTCATCTTTCAAGCTGCAGGGTATAGAACCTGTTTTTTGTATTGTTATTGTTGCCGTTGCCAAGGAACGTTCAGTTGCCGCCATGACGTGAAAAATGACAGACATAAACCTTGAGAAAGACGGGGGTAAGATAAAAGGAGCGCGGGGGGTATATAATCACCCTAAAGGGGTAAATGCGGGGGGAGTTTGCGCCAGATCAATCTATTACCGGGTGCTCTGCGCTTTTAGCCACACTATTCCCAATCAGTCGCTATTTACTTGATTATATAACGTCTATTGATGGGTGACATGACAGGCAACTTAATGCGAGACACGCGCATTTTAGTTGCAAAAGTTATAATTTTGCTTTCGAATGAAACTCCACAATGTCCATCGCACGCGAGAAAAGGATGCATGATTGCTTGTTAAACGTTCAGTGACCAGCAGCCTGGCCAAGGCGCTGTTTTGCATTGTCATTTTGTCCGTGCTCTCCACTGGCTTGGCGTTGACTACCGTCGCTGACAGCCTGCGTGACGCCGAAGCGGTCAACATTGCCGGCTCACTGCGTATGCAAAGCTACCGACTGGCGTACGACCTTACCCAACAGGCCCCGGAACAGAATCAGCATCTGCGGCAATACCAAGAGTCTCTGCAAGCCCCGGTATTGCAAAAGTTGGATCGTTTTTACGTACCTGCGGATGTCCGTGAAAAATACCAGTCTCTGCAACACGCCTGGCAACCGCTTGCGCAGCAGATCCAGGCTGGCCAAGCGGCAGACTATCAGGCCAACATCGCCGGCTATGTGAATCAGATTGACCATTTTGTGCTGGCGCTACAGCGTTATTCCGAACTGAAACTGACCATCGTGGCCGCTATCAGCGTGGTGGGGTATATCGCTATCATTGGTTTGGTGCTGTTTTGTATCCGCTTTATGCGACGCCAGGTCGTCACACCGCTTAAGCACCTGGTGGAAGCCAGCCAGCGCGTACAACAACGGGATTTTAATTACCCGCCGCTGGACACTGAACTGCCCAATGAACTCGGGGTACTCTCACAATCCTTTACCGCCATGTCTGGCGATCTGGCCAAGCTGTATCGATCGCTCGAGCATAAAGTGCAGGAGAAAACCCAGCGCCTGCAGCAAGCGAACAAAACGCTGGAGGTGCTGTACAACTGTTCGCAAGCGCTGAGCGTACGGCAAATAGATCAGCAGGCCTTTGAGCAAATCCTGCACATCGTGCGTCAAAGTGAACAGCTGCACTGCATCAAGCTAAAAGTGGCGGACAACCTCAGTGAATGGCAACTGCATAGCGGCTCACCCTCAACGACGCTGGACTGGCAAACGCTGATCATCACCCAGGGCGACAAACCGTTGGGCGAACTGAGTTGGCAACATCAGGATCATCCCCCTCACCCGCATTTGATGCAGAGTGTCGCCAACATGCTGAGCCGCGGAGTGTATTTTAACCGCGCGCAGAAACAGCACATGCAGTTTTTGTTGATGGAAGAACGTGCCACTATCGCCCGCGAGTTGCACGATTCTCTCGCGCAAGCCCTGTCGTTTTTGCGTATTCAACTCACGCTGCTCAAACGAACGTTGGCGGGCACAGCCCCGGATGCCCATGAGATTATCAATGACTTCGATCAGGCGCTGGCTGACGCCTATCGCCAATTGCGCGAGCTGCTGACCACCTTCCGCCTGAACATTCAGGAAGCCGATTTAAATACCGCACTGGACCAGTTACTGGCGCCATTAAAGGTTCTTACCGACGCGCGGATTCAGTTACACTGTCGGCTTTCTTCCCAGGCGCTTAATGCCCAACAGCAAGTGCATGCGTTGCAAATTGTACGCGAAGCGGTACTCAACGCGATCAAACATGCCGATGCACGGGAGATCGTGATTCGCTGTGGCGTGACGGCCGAGGGTGACAACAGGATTAGCATTGCAGATGACGGTTGCGGTATCGCCAGCCTGAGTGAACCAGAAGGTCACTATGGCCTGACCATCATGAGCGAGCGCGCTGCGCGACTGGGAGGAACGCTGCGCATCCAGCGAGGTGAGCCAGAGGGCACGGAAGTCCAGCTGACATTCCCGCCATAAAATCAGGACTGTTCACCCTTCGTTACGGTTTAGCGAAGTCTAACGGTCATTTAAGGATGTTTGTGGCGCCAATTACCACTACTTTATAAGAGGCTGTCCCACTGTGAAGCGTGCTGCACGGCACGTTTGAGTGGCTTTACTCGCTACAGGGAGCATATTTCATGGTGATGAAGAATTACCGAGTGATGATCGTCGACGACCACCCACTGATGCGCCGGGGCATCAAACAGCTGCTGGGGCTGGATCCGCTGTTTACGGTAGTCGCCGAAGCCAGCAACGGCAACGAAGCCATTACGTTTGCGTTGCAACAAACACCGGATGTGATCCTGCTGGATCTGAACATGAAAGGGTTGTCCGGCCTGGACACGCTGAAAGCACTGCGCAATGAGAGTGTAGATGCACGCATCATCGTGCTGACGGTTTCCGACTCACGCAACGATGTTTATGCGCTGATCGACGCCGGTGCCGACGGCTATCTGCTGAAAGACAGTGAACCAGAACAGTTGCTGGAACACATTCGCGCCGCAGCGGAAGGCCAAAATGTGATTAGCGACGCGGTGGCCGATTATCTGTTGTCCCGCAGCGAACAGCACGATCCCTTTGCCGAACTGACAGAACGCGAGCTGGACGTATTACAAGAAGTCGCACGCGGGATGTCCAATAAGCAGGTGGCTGCACAATTGCACATTTCTGAAGAGACGGTGAAGGTGCATATCCGCAACATGCTGCGCAAACTGGATGTGCGTTCACGCGTGGCGGCGACAGTGATGTATCTGGAGCACAAGAGTCAATAAGACGTCCCCGGCACGCCGGGGAACCTTTATTCGATGGCGGCAAGCAGCGCCTGATGATGCTGGTGAACCCAGCCCTTGTTGATCGGCCCCCAGTTTTCCAACTGGTAAAAACCGTCATTGTTACGTACACCCTGCTGAACAAATTGCAATTCGACCCCCAAGCCTGGCAAGGCTTTCAACACGTCTTGCAGGGTACGGCGCGGCCACCCCGTCAATTCCATCAGACGTGGGACGTTTGGCCGTTCGCTGTGGCTGATCAACCAGCACAGATAAAGACGACGGGCAAATACCGGGTTAATTTCCATGCCAAGCTCCTGCTTAAATATGAGTCCTGATTATTTTTCGGGGACACTGTTCGGTCAGGCCCTTGATAGTCATAAAATTGTCTTAATGACCGTTTTAACAACAATAGCGCTGTCCTTGCAGGTTTCTACTACCGTTATTTACATTATCTCCTTTTTTTCTCCACGCTTTACTCCCCCTTCCCGAGTAAAGTGCATAAGCGCCGGAATCCTTCCCAGCCGCTGAGAAACGCAACGCCGATGCGTCTTAAAGATAGAACAAGTCATAACGAGGTTCGCGCTGCATGGCTAATTTTTTTATTGATCGCCCGATTTTCGCCTGGGTTCTGGCAATTATTCTTTGCCTGACGGGCGTTTTGGCGATTTTTTCATTACCTGTGGAACAGTATCCGAACCTCGCGCCGCCGAACGTTCGCATTAGCGCCACTTACCCTGGTGCCTCTGCGCAAACGCTGGAAAACACCGTCACCCAGATCATTGAACAAAATATGACCGGCCTGGACAACATGATGTATATGTCGTCGCAGAGTACCAATACCGGGCAGGCCACCGTGACACTGACCTTTGAAGCCGGCACCGATCCCAACGAAGCGATGCAACAGGTGCAAAACCAGCTGCAGGCGGCCATCAAGCGCCTGCCGCAAGCCGTACAAACCCAAGGCGTGACGGTATCAAAATCCGGCGACACCACGTTGATGATGGTGGCCTTCGTCTCTACCGACGGCAGCATGGACAAACAGGACATTGCCGATTACATCGTCTCCAACCTGCAGGACCCGCTAAGCCGCATCAACGGCGTGGGCAGCATGGACGTTTACGGTTCGCAATACGCCATGCGTATCTGGCTCGATCCGAACAAGCTCAACAGCTATCAGCTCACCACCCAGGACGTCGTCACGGCGATTCAGTCCCAGAATGCGCAGGTGGCGGTCGGTCAGTTAGGGGGCACACCGTCCGTCGATAAACAGGCGCTTAACGCCACCATTAACGCACAGTCCCAGTTACAGACACCGGAACAGTTCCGCAAAATCACCCTGAGGGTCAATCAGGACGGTTCGGTGGTCACACTCGGTGATGTGTCCACCATCGAACTCGGTGGCGAAAACTACAACTTCCTCAGTCGCTATAACGGTCTGCAGGCTGCCGGTATGAACATCAAGCTGGCCTCCGGCGCCAACGAACTGCAAACCGACCAGTTGGTGAAAGACAAAATCGCCGAGCTGTCGCAGTATTTCCCGCACGGGCTGGAGGCCAAAGTCGCCTATGAAACCACCCCGTTCGTGAAAGCCTCGATCAAGGATGTGGTGAAAACGCTGCTGGAAGCCATTTTGCTGGTGTTCCTGGTCATGTACCTGTTCCTGCAAAATTTCCGGGCCACGCTGATCCCGACTATCGCGGTCCCCGTGGTGCTCATGGGTACCTTCGCCATTCTTTCCGCCTGTGGATTCAGTATCAATACCCTGACAATGTTCGCCATGGTGCTGGCGATCGGGCTGTTGGTGGATGATGCCATCGTGGTGGTGGAAAACGTCGAACGCGTGATGAGCGAAGAGGGCCTGCCCCCCCGTGAAGCCACACGAAAATCCATGGGGCAAATTCAGAGCGCCTTGGTCGGCATCGCGATGGTACTGTCGGCGGTGTTTATCCCGATGGCGTTCTTCGGCGGTACGACGGGCGCAATTTATCGCCAGTTCTCGATCACCATCGTTTCCGCCATGGTGTTATCTGTACTGGTGGCGATGATTCTGACCCCTGCCCTGTGCGCCACACTGCTCAAACCTATCGCCAAAGGCCACCATCATGGCAAACGCGGGTTTTTCGGTTGGTTCAACCGGATGTTCAACCGCAATGCCGCACGCTACGAGCGTGGCGTGGCGCGCGTGTTGCACTTCAGCGTGCGCTATATGGCAATTTACCTGCTGCTGCTCGGCGGTATGGCGTTTCTGTTTATCAAGCTGCCAACCTCGTTCCTCCCGCAAGAAGACCGCGGCGTGTTTACCGTGCAGGTACAGTTACCGCCAGGCTCCACATTGCAGCAAACCACCAAGGTGGTGGAAAAAGTTGAACAATACTTCCTGACCCAAGAAAAAGAGGACGTGCTGTCGGTCTTCTCCACCATTGGAGCGGGGCCAGGCGGTAATGGGCAGAACGTGGCACGTATGTTTATTCGTTTGAAAGACTGGGATCTGCGCACCTCGGGGGCCAATAGCTCTTTCGACATCATCAATCGCGCCACCAAAGCCTTTAACAAGATTAATGAGGCGCGAGTGATCGCCAGCAGCCCACCGGCAATCACCGGTCTGGGTAACTCCTCCGGTTTCGATATGGAACTCGAAGATCACGCCGGGCTGGGCCACACCAAACTGATGGCGGCACGTGACCAGCTGTTGCAACTGGCCAGCGCCAACCCGCTGCTGTCCCGAGTCCGCCACAATGGCCTGGACGACAGCCCACAGCTGCAAATCGATATTGACCAACGCAAGGCACAGACACTGGGCGTTTCCATCGATGACATCAATAACACCCTGTCAACGGCCTGGGGCTCAACCTATGTGAACGACTTCGTCGACCGTGGGCGGGTGAAAAAAGTCTATGTGCAGGCCGCGGCCCCGTTCCGTATGCTGCCTGGCGATATTGATAAATGGTTCGTTCGCAACAAATCAGGTGGCATGGTGCCGTTCTCGGCCTTCGCCACGTCCCATTGGGAATATGGTTCTCCGCGCCTGGAACGCTATAACGGCAGCTCTGCATTGGAGATTGTTGGCGAGGCGGCAGAAGGTGTCAGCAGCGGTACTGCAATGGCCGAAATGGAAAAACTTGTCAGCCAGTTGCCGACCGGCTTCGGCCTGGAGTGGACCGCTATGTCCTATCAGGAACGTCTGTCCGGTTCACAAGCACCCGCACTGTACGCGATTTCCCTGCTGGTGGTATTCCTCTGCCTGGCGGCGCTGTATGAGAGTTGGTCAATCCCATTCTCGGTGATGCTGGTGGTACCGCTCGGGGTGATTGGTGCCGTCGCGGCCACCTGGCTGCGCGGGCTGGAGAATGACGTTTACTTCCAGGTGGGGATGCTCACCATTATTGGGCTCTCGGCGAAAAACGCCATTTTGATCGTCGAATTCGCCAATGAGTTGAACCATAAAGGCCAGGATTTGATGTCGGCCACGCTGGAGGCCTCACGCATGCGTCTGAGGCCGATTTTGATGACCTCGCTGGCCTTTATCTTCGGCGTACTGCCAATGACCATCAGCAGCGGCGCAGGCTCTGGCAGCCAACATGCGGTAGGTACCGGGGTCATGGGCGGCATGATTTCCGCGACCCTGCTGGCGATCTTCTTCGTGCCCTTGTTCTTTGTGTTGGTGCGCCGCCGCTTCCCCGGCAAGCACGCGATAGCCGCCAAAACGCAAGACCAAGGGGAATAACAGGCATAAAAAAGCAGCGTCGGGAAACCGATGCTGCTTTATCTCGAACGTGTATTCCGTTCCCAAGGTGCTTCAATGTCTGACAAATAAACCAACCTTGTTATCAACCTCACCGCAGTGTCAGTTACCTAACATCTCATCGATGAAGTCTTTCCAGTTTCCCAACTCACGATCAACCATAATAATTTACAACCTCAATTAATAGACGAAGCGGATTCTACGCCTGTTTTTTGAGCAAGTGAAGAGGTTCGGGAACGATGCCGCCCGCGAAAACCGGGGGTAGTGCACATTTTCGTACTTATCCGATCGCTGGCGAATCTTGGCTATTCCCTTCCGGTATCAATCCGTCAATCCCACGGCATAAAAGATCTAAACCGACAGCATCTGGGCACGCCGACTTGGGTTTAATACCCTGGCGCTTAGCCTTGCCAATCCAAAAAGCATCACCCCATTAACCATTGTTGGCTGTACTTTTATTTACAGTCTTTCACAGGTTACTGGCATACAAAGTAGAAAATCCTCTCACATCACATCTCAACAAAAATCATCGCATTACAAAAAAGTGTCGAACAATAATGTGACAGCCAGAAATAAATCCCATTTTTTTCAATGAGTAACAAACTCACTCTTACACCACTCAATAAATGATATTGATATTAATTATCAATATCATTAGCATTCGCGCATTCTAAGTTAATGTAAAGGAATGTATATGAAGATGCACCTATCCGCTTCAGGTAAAGGTTTCTCCCTCAGCGCACTGGCTTCCGCCGTGCTGCTGCTGTCTTGTTCAACGCTGGCCGCTGACCTTCCCGAGAGCCAATTCCAAACCCAGCCTATCGGGCATGGCCTGTATGAACTGGCTTTTGATGGCACCAGCAACACCCTGTTTGCCGCCTCTACGCCCTCCTTCGCCAAAGAAAAAAACGGCGGTATTGTCTTTAAAGTCAATCCGTCCACGCTGGCAACCGACGCCAATATCGCCACCCAGCGTCGCGCCTTCGCCACCGCCCTCGATGAGCAACGCCACCTGTTGTACATCGGTAACACCGTCGACGGCTCGGTCACGGTTATCGATACCCGGAGTGGCAAAGAACTCGCCACCATTGAGCTCAGCGAAAGTATGAAAGAAGACCAATTCACACCGACACGCGAAATGGTGCTGGATAAGAAAAATCAGCGATTGTATGTCTCCGGCACGTCACAGAAAGGCGTGCTGTGGATCATCGATACCGCCAAGCGGGAAAAAATTGCGACGCTGAGCAACATGGGTGAATACCCAACTGGCATTGCGCTGGATACTGAACGCGGCCATCTTTATTGCGTCAACGGCAGCGGCGAACTGATTACGCTGGATACCACCAGCCATAAGATCCTTAAACGCGTCGTGGTTGAACCGAGTAAAAAACACTTCTTCCTCAACATCGGCCTCGATACTAAAACGGGGCGCGCCTTCATCACCGATCCAGACCTGCCAAACGTGCTGGTTGTTGATATCGACAGCGGCAAAATCCTGCACCAGATTGACGTGATCAACGCGCTGGCGGTGTTATTTAACCCGATACGCAGCGAGCTTTACATCACCCACCGCGAAGCCAAACGCATCAGCATCGTCGACAGCAACAGCTACCGGGTGAAAAACAGCATCACGACCCGCGCATTGCCTAACAGCCTGGCGCTCTCTTCCGACGGTCAGCAGTTGTTCGCCAGCATCAAGCAGTCCAAGGAAGAGATGGAGAAAAAGCAGGATTACCTGCTCAAGATTAACCTCGGCGGACTGTGAGGCAGGAAATGGCTAGTTTTATGATTCGCCTTTCCGGCGGTGCATTGCTGTGCCTACCGGTCATGATTGCACAGGCCGCAGGCAACGAGCAGACTTCCCGGCCGCAGAAAGAAGAAACTCTGGAGGTGGTGGCTTCGCCGTTTAGCGATGACGGCAGTACCGAAAATACCGGTTCCTATACCACCCACCAAATGAGCACCGCAACCGGCCTGCCGCTAAGCATCAAGGATACGCCACAGTCGGTTTCGGTCATCACTCGTCAACAGATTGATGATATCAATGCGTATTCGCTAAAGGATATTCTGCGCTGGTCAACGGGCGTCAGTGAAAGCAATTACGATAGCGAACGCTCCTCGTTCAATTACCGCGGTTTCAGCGTCGATAACTATCAATATGACGGTGTTCCCACCTTCTTTGATTCCGGTTATTCCGGCGGTGAATCTGAAATTGATTCGATCACGCTGGATCACGTCGAAATCGTCAGAGGTGCCGCCGGTTTGTTAAACGGTGTCGGTAATCCGGGTGCGGCCATCAATTTGGTCAGAAAGAAAGCCTCCAGCCTTTCTCCTTTTGCCCGCGCCGAGCTTTCTGCCGGCTCTTGGGATCACTACCGCACGACGATAGATGCCGGTACACCGCTCAATGATGAAGGTACCGTCAGGGTACGCGTCGCGGCCGCTGCCGACCGCAGCCATTCTTATATGGAACGGCATCAGGAACGCAAGGGGGTGATTTACGGCACGCTGGAAGCCGATCTGACCAGCGAAACATTGCTGCGACTGGGTGCGGATTATCAGCAAAACCGGCCTAAAGCCTCAACCTGGGGCGGTGCCTTGCCAACCGGCTGGTTCAGCGACGGTAGCGAAATCAACTGGGATCGTCACTACAGTGGGGCATCTGACTGGTCAAGTTGGGATACCACGCTGAGTACTCAGTTCGCCACGTTGGAACACCAGTTCGACAACAACTGGAAAGGCGTAGCGAACTACACCCACAGTCGCCAGGCCTTCGATGCCAAAATGGCAATGAGTCTCGGCGGGCTGATCGCTCCCGATACCTGGGCGGTAAAACCCTCAAGCCCGTATGCCGGGCGCTATGAAGGCTACCGCGATCAGCATGCGATAGACATGAAGCTGAACGGTGACTTCACCCTGTTGGGCCGTAACCACACCTTTGTGGTAAGCAGTTCCTCAGCCTGGCAACACAGCTACAGCACCTATCGCAGCGCCAGCACCTCCCGGCTATTTAGCGGCAGCCTGCGTGATTGGAACGGCGGTCTGGGTGAACCCGAGTGGTCGGACAAAATGCCGCAAATGGATTACCGGACGCGCCAAATCGGGATTTATAGCAGTGCTGACTTCTCCGTTACGGAACGCTTGGATCTGGTACTCGGTGCCCGCTTCAACAGCTTCAAAAACACCACCACCACCACGGCAAACAAAGTGACGCCATTCGCTGGCACGGTGTATAAGCTGACCGATCAGGTATCTGCCTATGCCAGCTACACCAATATATTTAAGGATCAGACCTATCTCGACAGCAGCGGCCATTACCTGGCCCCGATTGAAGGGGTAAATAAGGAAGTGGGCATCAAAGCCGCGCTGCTCAATGACCGACTCAATCTGTCGCTGTCTGCCTTCCGCATCACGCAGGACAACCTGGGCGTGCAGGATGAAGACACGAGTAATCTGGATTGGTTACAGCAGACCTATCATGAGAGCCAAGGGGCGACCAGCAAAGGGTTCGAGTTCGAACTGAACGGTGAACTGGCGCAAGGCTGGAATGCACAGCTAGGCATTACGCACTTCACGCTGAAAGACAAAGATAACGTTAATCTCAACACCGAGCAGCCGCGCACCCACATCAACCTGTTCACCACCTACCAACTGACTGGCGCCTTACGCGACCTGACTCTGGGCGGGGGCGCACGCTGGCAGAGTCGCATTTATGCCAACGTTGACGGGGCCAAAAACGGCGAAATGGTCCAGCGTAAAGCCGAGCAAGGATCTTATGTTCTGGTCGATGCGATGGCACGTTACAAACTGACGCCACAAACCTCGGTGCAACTTAACCTGAACAACGTTTTCGATCAGAAATATTACTCGCAGGCTAATTTCTACAGCACCCGTAACTATGGCGATCCGCGCAACGTCATGCTGACGCTAAAACACGAGTTCTGATCGTCTTTCTCCATAAACGGCCCCGGATAACGGGGCCGATTTTATGCCAACGCCTATATTCCTTGTGTGATGAATTCTTCCGTAGTAGCGTGCCAAAGGTATCAAAAAACCCCCACGTCTCTGAGGCCATGTCATGTCCCCTACGCTGACCATCGAACAATTGAAAGAATTGGGCCGTTACCAAGAAGCCACCGAACTTGCGAAACAACAACTTTTGCAAAAGCCGGAAGAAGCCACCCTGCACTACCAACTGGCATGTCTGTATGACGTACAAGGGCTTGAGCAGCAGGCCATTCCTTGTTATCTCTCGGCGCTGGCGCACGGGTTGCCGCCAAAGCAACGGCAAGAAGCCTGGCTTGGCCTGGGCAGCACCTATCGCGCGCTTGGGCTGTATCAGCAATCGCTGACGACCTTCGACGACGGACTCGCCGAATTCCCGCAGGCGAAAGAATTGACCCTGTTCCGCGCCATGACGCTGTACAACCTGGGTGAAACCAAACAGGCTGTAGCAGACCTGTTGCTGTTGCTGGCGGAAACGTCTTCATACAGCGATATCAGCAGTTACCAACGGGCAATCCGCCAATATGCCGCCGATCTGGATCGCATTGGCTAAGCGAGGTCGATATGGAGATAGTCACCGACCCAAACCGTTATGGCGTCGACTGGCAGCAGTTAGCTGAACTCTTGCACGCTGCGGGATTGGGCCAACGAGACCCGCAAGTCCTGCAACGGGTTTATCAGCACAGCCAATTTTGCTATTGGGGCTACTACGATGGCAGGTTGGTCGCCACCGCACATGCGATAAGTGATATGACCTCCGTTGCCTATCTGGCCGATGTGGCTCTCCATCCTGACGTTCAGGGACGGGGATGGGGGCGGCTATTGATGGATCGGGTGATGCAGGATTTGGCACCGCTCGGAAAGGTGTTTATCTACTCGGTGCCCGACAAGCTGGATTTCTACAAAAAATACCACTTCCGTGAGCTGACCACCGGCATGGTTTATGCCGACAGCGCGTCATTGGAACGCCTGCAACAGAATGGCTACCTGCGTTGAACTAACCTTAAGGGAACACCTCAATGAACATTGAGAACCGTCTGCTTCCGCAAGAGTGTGCGGATATGAACGATATTCGCGCAGAAATAGATATGATGGATGAAAACATCATCACACTGATCGCCAAACGTTTCGACTACGTAAAGGCAGCGGCAAAATTCAAGAGCAGTCCCGATGCGGTGCGCGCCAAAGAGCGCTTTGACGCCATGCTGTTGCAAAGACGCGTCTGGGCCGAAGAACAAGGTTTGAGCCCGGAAGTGATAGAAAAACTGTATCGCGATCTCGTCACTTACTTTATCGACGAAGAGATGAAGCATTGGTCCAAGGACCAGGACAAAAAGTGAATGCAACGGGGTTTTCTCCCTCATCGACCACGAATGGCCGATGGTGAAAAAAAGTCTGGGTTATCAATTGCGGCAGCTCAGACCATAGCCTTGACCGGAAAAACTACAGCGCCTTCATCATAAAGATACGACGGGTGCCCGCCGGCAGGCAGGGCACTTCACCAAAGCGCGTCCAGCCATTCAGCTCATAAAATTTCGGTGCCTGGAAACTGAGGGTGTATAACACCGCAGAAACACATCCCCTGCTCCGCCCTTCCCGTTCAAAACGACGCAGCAGTTCGCTGCCCAGCCCCGAACCTCTCAGCGATTTTGGCAGATAAAACAGATCTAAAAACAGCATGCCCAGTGATGAACGTCCGGTGATCCCACCCAACACCGCTCCGCTCACGGAATCTCTCACCACCACGGCCAGCGGGCGTCGGTCGTTGCTACCCGTGATCTCATCGTTGTACTGATTCAAACCCTCAGCGATCAGCGCGTGTATTTCATCAATCGCGCTTTCGGTGATGTCGATACGATATTTATCCATGCTTTTCTTCTTGTGCAGGCAGACTGGGTACCACATTGAGATTAGCAAATAATCCGCCGCGGTAAATTCGGCCGGTGTTTTTTCAGCTTTTCCTCGCCTTTCAGACCATTGGACGGTGGAACTCCCCGCCATTTTTCGGCATTCTGGTCGCTGGCTTTCATTTCACCGCCACCGGCGGTTTACCACCGGCCACACGCGCCGGTGTTGGGTTGCAGAGAAGGTTCTTACTCCATGACGTTAACCATGTACGGCATCAAAAATTGTGACACCATCAAAAAAGCGCGCCGCTGGCTGGAAGAACAGGGTGTGGCTTATCAATTTCACGACTACCGCGCAGACGGGCTGGACGAACAGCAGCTGCGTGATTTTGTCGATATTTTGGGCTGGGAGCCGCTGCTGAATACCCGCGGCACCACCTGGCGCAAACTGGACGAAGCGCAGCGTAACGCCTGCGACAATCCCGATGCAGCCATCGCGCTGATGCTGTCCCAACCGGCCATCATCAAGCGTCCGTTGCTGGTCGACGGCAAAGGTCATGCTCTGCTCGGCTTCAACGCCGAGGGTTATCAGCAATTTATTTCCGAGGTGGCAGCATGATTTGCCCGGTGATCGAACTGGCCCAACAGCTGATCAAACGCCCTTCTCTCAGCCCACATGACGAAGGCTGCCAGGCGCTAATGATTGAACGTCTCGAAGCCATCGGTTTTACCGTTGAGCCCATGCCTTTCGGCGACACCCTGAATTTCTGGGCCTGGCGTGGCGAGGGGCAAACCCTGGCGTTTGCCGGCCACACTGACGTGGTGCCGACCGGCGACGAAAAACGCTGGGACAACCCGCCATTTGAACCGACCATCCGCGACGGTATGCTGTATGGCCGCGGCGCGGCGGACATGAAAGGTTCACTGGCGGCCATGGTAGTGGCGGCCGAACGCTTTGTCGCGGCTAACCCGCACCATCAGGGGCGTCTGGCATTCCTGATCACCTCTGATGAAGAGGCCAGCGCTACGCACGGCACGGTGAAAGTGGTAGAAGCCCTGATGGCACGCAACGAGCGTCTTGATTACTGCCTGGTTGGCGAGCCGTCCAGCACCGAACGCGTCGGCGACGTGGTGAAAAACGGCCGCCGCGGCTCAATCACCGCTAACCTGCACATTCACGGCATTCAGGGCCACGTCGCCTACCCGCACCTGGCGGATAACCCAGTACATCGTGCCATGCCGGCGCTTAATGAACTGGTGGCCATTGAGTGGGACCACGGCAATGAATTCTTCCCGCCAACCAGTATGCAGATCGCCAACGTGCAGGCCGGCACGGGCAGCAACAACGTGATCCCGGGCGAGATGTTCGTCCAGTTCAACTTCCGTTTCAGCACCGAATCGACTGACGCCACGATCAAACAACGCGTAGAGGAGTTGCTCGAACGCCATCAGCTGAACTACAGCATCGAATGGCGTCTGTCGGGTCACCCTTTCCTGACCGCGCGCGGGGCGTTGGTAGACGCGGTGGTGAATGCCGTCGAACACTATTCCGAACTGACACCGCAATTGCTGACCACTGGCGGAACCTCCGACGGCCGCTTTATCGCCCAAATGGGCGCGCAGGTGGTTGAGTTGGGGCCAGTCAATGCGACTATCCATAAAGTTAACGAATGTGTACACGCGGCTGACCTACAATTACTGAGTCGCATGTATCAACGCATCATGGAGCAATTAGTCGCATGATCACGCCAGAAATGCTGACTGGGCGCTCGACTGACCACCTGGCGCCGCTTAGCGGTCACCACCGCCTGCAACCCGCAGCGGTCGCGGCGTTCCTTGCCATGCAACAGGCGGCGCTCGAAGCCGGGTTTAGTCTACAGCCCGCCAGCACATTTCGTGATTTTGAACGGCAACAGGCGATCTGGAATGGCAAATTCTGCGGCGAGCGGCCAGTATTAGATAAGGACAGTCGGCCTATCGACATCACGCCGCTGTCCGCGGCAGAACGTTGCGAGGCGATCTTACGCTGGTCGGCTTTACCGGGCGCCAGCCGCCATCATTGGGGCAGCGATCTGGACGTTTACGATCCCTCTCTGTTGCCCGCTGGGCAGAAGTTGCAACTGGAACCCTGGGAATACGAACAAGGCGGCTACTTTTATCCACTCAACCAGTGGATGACGGATCATATGGCCGAATTTGGCTTTTACCGTCCGTTCACCGAAGAGGGTGACGGCGTGGCGGTGGAGCCTTGGCATTTGAGCTACCGCCCACTGGCGCGCGAGGCCGAACATTTGCTGACACCAGCACTGTTGCTGGCAGCCTGGAAAGATAAGGACATTGCCGGTGCAGCATGGCTTGAAGAGCATCTGCCATCGATATTTTCGCGCTTTATACGCACTGAAGGAAAGGAGTAAATATGGAATGGTTAGCTGACTATTGGTGGATAATCTTGCTGATTCTCGTCGGGATGATCATCAGTGGGATCAAAGAGCTACGTCGCGTTGACGTCAAACGCTATCTGGCCGATAAGCCGGAACTCCCCCCTCACCGCGATAACAACGCCGAGTGGGATGATGAAGACGATTGGCCGAAGAAAAAATGATATCAGGGCGCGTAATGCGCCCTGACGTTTACTTGAAGGCGATTAAATCGCCCCGCTTACCAAACAAAGCCTCTTCCCAGTAACGTTGTGGCACGTAATAGTGCAGTCGTTCGAGGGCGCTATTCATCATCGCCTGATTAATGGCATGCCCAACGTCATCCACGACATCCAACGTGACGTCGACGCCCTTGGCCTGCAGCCGTTCTGCCGCCGCCCTGGCGTGCTGCACTGCAATTACCGCATCTTGTTCACCGTGGATCAAATGCACCACGCTCTCACCCAATGCCTGCTCCGGCAAGCTGGCAAAACGCCCACTGAAAGCCACCACGCGGCCGGCAAGTTTGGGTTCTACCTTCAAGGCTTCCAGCGCCATGATTGATCCTTGAGAAAAACCTATCAGCGCGGTGCCCGCATCATTCACGCCACTGTGTTTCTGCCAGTAACGTACGGTTTCGACAAACTGCGGCATGACGTCTGCGATGCGCTCGGCGCGGTTATCTTCCGTCACACCCTGTACCGAAAACCACTGGCGACCACTGCCGTTCCCGAAGGGGAAAGGGCCGCCGATGCTCACCACCAACGCCTGCGGAAAATCCTTGGCGAAGTAACTGCCAATCTCACCCATCGCGACCGGGGTGTCGCCGACACCGTGAAACAGCAGGATCAGCTGCGCAGCCGGGGTTGCCGGGCTTTGGACAACGAAATGCTCATGTTTCATCGGTGACTCCTTCATTCATCAGATTCTGCCCAGTACCCAATGTCCGGGTTTCTGCCAGCTACTATACGCCGCTGAGGAATCAGGAAAATCGGGTTTTATTGAGTAACATCTTCAATTTATTCCAACGATTGAGACCAGTCGTGCCAACGCAGGCAGTGCTGTGCATCAAGCTGTTCGAGGGCCAAACCCGCCTCTTGCCGCCAACGACGCAACAAGGCTTTCTGTCCGCTGCAACCCAGCTGTACCACGCAGGCTATTGGCGTTGCTTGTTGCTGCAAATGCAGACGCAAAGCAGGCAGCGGTAAGGTGCTGGCTAACAATAAACGCTGTAGCGCGCCCAGACTGGCCTCGAGTGGCCGGTGGGCGAAAGCAAACCCGGCCAGCTCGCGCCAGTCGTCCTCACCCAGTTGTGTATCGCCATCATCACCGGTGATCTCCAGTTGCAGATTGATACGTGGCTGCAACCAGCGCCAATCACGTGCAAGATGCTTATGGGCCGCATGTTGCAGCGCTTCACCCTGTTCGGTCAACGGCAGGATCGCCATGGCGGTGTAGCAACCGCTGCTGGCCTCGGTTTTGCTACCGATGCGTACCAGCTCAAAACCACAGGATTGCCAAAATCGCCACAGCGGCTCGGTGTAACCAAAACTGACCGAAAGGTAATCCAGCCCCTGCGCTTGCTGGCGTTGCTCCGCTATCATGCGGCGAGCAATGCCCTGCTGGCGTAATGCAGGTAACACCGCAATGCGGGTAATACGCCGTGAACGCAACGTCGGCGCCCACCACTGGCCGCCATGCGCCGCCAGCGATTGTGCCACCAGATTGCCGCGTGGCCGCCGTCGCCCCGCCCAGACGTCATGGGCCAGCTCGGCGCTCAATCCGCCTTCCTCTACCAGCCACAGTGCACCGACGACGTTGTCCTCCACCTGCGCCATGCCGAAATGCATGCCGGGGGCATCCATCAGCCGCCGTAAATCGAGCGGCGAGGTGCGATAGTGGGCACTGCTCAATAAGGCATAAAAACGTGCCAGCCGTTGGGGCTCGGCACACAACCCGCGTTGTTCGGCACTGCTGATACTGACCGCCTCACCTGAGGCCTGCCAGGGGGATTGCTCGGTGAACAGTAACGCGTTATCTATTACGCGCTCCAACGCATCACCGCGAGCCCAACGCATCGGCTGTTCCAGCCCCAATGGCTGAAACGCAGGAAGCCCAGCACAAAACTTCAGTAAAAAACCACGGCCGGTGCCTTCATAACCCTGAACCGTGGTGGTCAGCAAAACGCGGGGGAAATGGCTCACCAGGCGTTGCAATAACGGTCCGGGGATCGCCGCCGCTTCATCCACCAGCAACCAACCTACGTCGCTGACATCATGTTCACGGCAATGGGCCAGCAGCGCGTCCGGCGCCCAAAATTGAGCACGGCCCTGCGCCCATTCACCGGCGACTTCGGTGGCAGCACGGCTCGGCCCGGTAATCCAACAGGTGAGTGGCGTATTCGCCACCAGCATGCCCGCCACCGTTGATTTACCGCGCCCACGTGCCGCCGTCAGTACCCAAATGCCTGATTCGGCGCCCAACAATTGCGTCAGCAACCTTTGTTGTTCCGTGGTAGGGCGACCATTCGGGGCATGCCAGTCCGGGCGTGACGGCAAGGGGGCCAGTGCCAGCGCCTCTTCCTGTCGCCAGACCGTTACCTCAGTGTCTGACACCAAGTGCTGTTGCAGATGATGAATAAAGTTTGGGGTCGTGATCGGTTGTGGGCAATCGCTCCAGCGCAGGCTGTCATGATCCGGCTGCTGATGCCACTGTCGCCAGGATGGCGTCAATAACAGTAACCAGCTGCCGGCACGTAACGTACCGGCTAATGCTGCCAGCGCTTCAACATCCAAACCGGCTGTTGCGTCAAAGGTCGCGTGCAACCTCTCTTGGCCCAACAGCGTTTTCACCGCGCTACTCGCCAACGCCTGCACGCCCGCGGGCGGGTTTTCCCCCACCCACGGCCAGTCACCCGGTAGCGTCGCTGCCAGGTGTTGCGCCTGCTGGCGGCACCATTGCGGTTCGCCACTGAGCACCAGCAGGCGCCTGATGCCCTGCTGCTGCATACGTTGCTGCATTGCCTGTAACAAGGCGGTGTCCCTTATTTACGACGGTGCCACGTCCACAGGTGGGACATAGCCTGATACTCAGACTTAAAAAAATGCCGGAGTCAGGCTCCGGCATAGCATGTTAACGTGATGCGAAGGTGTTGCAGGTGTTAGGATCGCCGCTGTCAAAACCCTGCTTAAACCAGGTATAACGCTGCTGTGAGGTACCGTGGGTGAAACTGTCCGGTACAACACGTCCTTGCCCCTGCTGCTGCAAACGATCATCGCCAATCGCCTGTGCGGCGTTCAACGCCGACTGCAAATCACCCTCTTCCAACATCTGTTGCTTCTCGGCATATTTGCCCCAGACACCGGCAAAACAGTCCGCCTGCAGTTCCATCTTCACCGACAGGCGATTCACTTCCGCCTGGCTGGCGCCCTGCTGCATCTGACGTACTTTTGCTTCAATGCCCAGCAGGTTTTGTACATGGTGGCCGACTTCATGCGCCACCACATAGGCCTGCGCAAAGTCACCGCCGGCACCCAGTTTAGTTTTCATATCCTGATAGAACGACAAATCGATATACACGGTTTTGTCACCCGGGCAATAAAACGGCCCCATTGCCGCCTGGCCCGTACCACAACTGGTGCGCGTTACGCCGCGATACATGACCAGTTTAGGCGGCTGGTAGGTTTTCCCCATACGTTGGAAAACGTCTTTCCAGTTATCTTCGGTAGAGGCCAGCACCACCGAGGTAAACTTGGCCAGCTCATCGTCTTTTGGACTGATGCTGGCACTCTGTTGTTGAGTTTGCGGGCCCACGTCACCGCCATTGAGCAACGGCGAAAGATCGACACCGTAATAACCGGCCACCAGCACCACCACTAAAATGACGATACCGCCTTTGCCGCGAGGCACACGGAAACCGCCACCACCGCCACCCAGACCTGAAGACTGCCCGCGACGATCCTCAACATTGTCACTTTCCCGACGCCCTTGCCAACGCATAAGTAAACTCCAGATTAGGTTTTTGTCATGTTACGTTGATCATTATAAATGCTCAGCGGCAGGGGAAATGTAGAATTTTTCTGGAAATGCAGGCAAAACGGCGCAGACGACGAGAAAATGAAGGGAATGACGGGGCCAGATGACCCCGTTTGCAGCGAAAACCCTTAGTCGAGTTTGACGCCAATGCGGCGAGCCACTTCTTCGTAGGCTTCGATCAAACCACCCAGGCTCTGACGGAAGCGGTCTTTGTCCATCTTGTCCAGGGTGTTCTTGTCCCACAGGCGGCTGCCGTCTGGCGAGAACTCATCGCCCAGCACGACTTCACCGTTGAACAGACCGAACTCCAGTTTGAAGTCGACCAGGATCAGACCCGCATCGTCAAACAGCTTGCTCAGCACGTCGTTTGCCTTGTAGCTCAGCTCACGCATGCGTGCCAGGTGCTCTTTGTTCACCCAACCGAAGGTTTCACAATAGGATTCATTGACCATTGGATCGTGCATCGCATCGTTTTTCAGAAACAGGTCGAACAGGGGCGGATTCAACACCAGGCCTTCTTCAATGCCCAGACGCTTCACCAAAGAACCGGCGGCACGGTTACGGATCACACACTCTACCGGCACCATGTCCAACTTTTTCACCAGCACTTCATTGTCTGACAGCAGGCGTTCCATCTGCGTCGGGATGCCAGCTTCTTCCAGTTTGCTCATGATGAAATGGTTGAACTTGTTGTTCACCATGCCTTTGCGATCGAACTGCTCAATACGCTGACCATCCAGTGCTGACGTATCGTTGCGGAATTCCAACACCAGCAGGTCGGGGTTTTCGGTGGTGTAGACGGTTTTTGCCTTTCCGCGATACAGCTCAGCTATTTTTTGCATCTCACTTACTCCAAAAAAATTTTTAAAAACGCTTCAACACACAGGCGTGATATACCCAAGATAATTGGAGTTACAGCAAGGCGGCAAGGGCAGGAGTCCCCGGGAGCTTACTCAAGTAAGTGACCGGGGTGAGTGCACGCAGCCAACACAGCTGTAGCTTCAAGAATGATGGGTATATTGTGCCAAATCTGCGACGCAAACGATACCGTAACCATCAAACAAAAAGGGGCCGAAGCCCCTTTTCCGTTATTTAACGCTGGTTTTACTGAATGCTGCCTGGAATGCCGCAACCAACCCGTCGTTTTGCGACTGGGTCAACGGCTTACCTTTAGGATCGATAAATTGCAGGCTGGTGCGGTTGTTCAAGTCCCCCACCTGCAGTTTGTAATCGCCTTCTTTCAGTTCAGGGTCCTTGGCACCCAACGCATCCCAATCGCTGCCGCTCAGGGATTTGTAGGTCACAGCGACGGTACCCTGCGGACGGCTGCGGTCACCCACTTTCATCCCCAGTTTTTCCAACGCTGCCGGCAGGCGATCCCACACCACAGTGTACGGACCACGCACAACCAACATTGGCAGGCCGGTATCATCTGCCGCGCTCTGCACGTCCAGCGCGCCGAAACGATTAGCAGACTGGCTGCTTGCCAGGTTGTCTTGTTTGTCCAGGCCTTCAACGATGGTATTCATCATCATACCGTTGTAGCGCTGAACTTCAGACGGGTCGGTAACCTGATCGGTTTTGCCCTGCTGCTGCAGACCCACGGTTTTAACCACCAGCGCCTGCTGATAACCCTGCTGCTGCACGCTGATCTGGTAGCGGCCTTCGTACTGGTTGTCTTCATCCAGACGGTTCCACTTCACCCAGTCGGTAGTCAGAGTCTGACCGGCGTCTTGGCGTGAGGCAATCGCGATATTTTTCGCCTGCAGCATGCTGACAACGCGTGACCACAGGTTCTGGTTTTGCGGGCTGTTCTCAAGCAGCAGCGTACCGCTGTCGCCAGCATATTGCGCGCGTGAACCGCTCAGCAATGCCAGAGGCTGTACCGGCGGACGAATATCCAGTTGCTTGCCGATCCCGCCTTTCAGTGTGGTAGCCGGAACATCGTAGTTACCGCTTTGCACCGGCAGGATCATACCCGCGGGGGCGTTCAGTGCCTTCAGCGGTGAAGCGTCAAGATACGCTTCATCGCCGCTGACCTGGCGCTTGTAGCGCTGGTCGCTGCTACAGGCCGCCAACATCATAACCAGCGAGATGCCAACGACTTTTGCTACCCTCGACTTTTGCAATGAATAAACCATCAAATTTCCCTTAGAGTTACAGCAAACCGGCGCTTTTCAGTGCGCGTTCCACTACCGGACGGGCAGCGTCGGTCAACGGCGTCATAGGCAGACGCAGCGTATCGGTTGCCATCAATCCCAATGCCTTGCAGGCCCATTTCACCGGAATTGGGTTTGCTTCTACAAACAAATCCTGATGCAACGGCATCAAGCGCTGATTTAAGCGGCGTGCTTGGGCAAAATCGCCCTGCGCTGCCAGCGCGCAAAGTTGCGCCATTTCACGCGCCGCCACGTTGGCCGTCACGGAAATCACCCCTTTGCCGCCCAGTTGCATGAAATCCAGACCGCTGGCGTCATCGCCGCTCAGCAAAATGAAATCTTCATCATCAACCAGCACTTGGATCTGACTTACACGACTTAAGTTCCCTGTTGCCTCTTTAACAGCAACAATATTCTTAATTTTTGCTAAACGCGCAATCACCGGCGGCAGCATGTCACACCCGGTGCGCGAAGGCACGTTATAGAGGATTTGCGGCAGTGCGGTGCTTTCGGCAATCGCCTTGAAGTGCTGATACAGCCCTTCCTGAGTCGGCTTGTTGTAGTACGGCGTGACCGTCAGGCAACCCGCGACACCCGTATTTTCGAAACGCTGCGTCAGAGAAATGGCTTCAGCGGTGGCGTTGGCCCCCGTGCCGGCAATCACCGGAATACGGCCTGCAGCCAGCTCCAGCGTCTGCAATACCACGTCGACATGCTCGTCATGGGCAAGCGTTGCGGACTCACCGGTAGTCCCTACGGAAACGATAGCCGCAGTTCCACTGGCTACATGATAATCAATCAATTTTTTTAGGCTCGCGCGATCGACAGCACCTGTGTCATCCATCGGCGTAACCAGTGCAACAATACTTCCCGTAAACATTGGCCGTCCCCTCCACAAACAAGTCACTCATGGTACTTTTGCTGCCTATCCAAAAGCAAGCAAACAACGGTGTTGTAAGCGCTTGGCAGGCGGTTTTTTTTATGTTTACCATGGTAACCCCATTGAGCACGACAGGAAGCTCCATTTTGCCTAAGCCAGATGAACACTATCTCGTAATTACCGCGCTCGGCGCCGATCGCCCCGGAATCGTCAATGCCATCACTCGTCACGTCAGCAGCTGCGGATGCAATATCGAAGATAGCCGTCTGGCCATGTTGGGTGAAGAATTCACGTTCATCATGCTGCTTTCAGGCAGTTGGAACGCCATTACCCTGATCGAGTCCACCCTGCCGCAAAAAGGCGCAGAACTGGACCTGCTCATTGTAATGAAACGGACCAACTCACACGAAAGGCCGCCGATGCCGGCCACCGTATGGGTACAGGTTGAAGTACAGGACTCCCCACACCTCATCGAGCGTTTTACCGATCTGTTCGACTCCAGCCAGATGAACATTGCCGAGTTGGTGTCCCGCACCCAGCCGGCGGAAGGTGGGCTGCCGCCGCAGCTGTATATCCAGATCACGGCACACAGCCCCGGCAATCAAGATGCATCAAATATTGAGCAAGCCTTTCATCGCCTATGTACAGAACTGAAAGCACAAGGCAGTATTAGCGTTGTTAACTATCCACAGCATGATGAGAAAGATGGAGAGTAGTTATGAGCCCATTGAAAGCCGGTGACACAGCGCCGAACTTTAGTTTGCCTGACCAGGACGGTGAGGAAATTAACTTAGCCGACTTCCAAGGACAGCGAGTGCTTGTTTATTTTTATCCCAAGGCGATGACGCCAGGCTGTACCGTACAGGCCTGCGGTTTGCGGGATAACATGGATGACTTGAAAAAAGCCGGTGTCGAAGTGCTTGGCATCAGCACGGATAAACCAGAAAAGCTGTCGCGTTTTGCCGAGAAAGAGTTGTTAAACTTCACCTTGTTATCCGATGAGGATCACCAGGTAGCAGAGCAGTTCGGCGTTTGGGGCGAGAAAACCTTCATGGGGAAAACCTATGATGGCATTCACCGCATCAGCTTCTTGCTCGACGCCAAGGGTAAGGTTGAAAAAGTGTTTGATGATTTCAAGACCACCAATCATCACGACATTGTTCTGAGCTACCTGCAGCAATAATTCTCACGAAGCGCAGCGGCCTGCTGCGCTTCGTTATTTCCCTTCCCGCTTATTCTATTCTTGTTCCGTTTCTACACGCAATTCGTCCGGCCAGGCGTGAATGACGGCCTTCACCAACGTCGCCAACGGGATAGCGAAGAACACACCCCAAAAGCCCCACAACCCACCGAAAATGATCACCGACAGAATGATCACTAACGGGTGCAGATTGACCGCCTCGGAGAACAGAATTGGCACCAACAGGTTACCGTCCAGCCCCTGCACCACAAGATAAGCGACGATCAGCGTCCAGAAATCAGCGCCGATGCCCCATTGGAACATGGCCACCACCACCACGGGAATGGTCACCAGCACTGCGCCGATATAGGGGATCAGGACAGAGAACCCCACTAATACCGCCAGCAGCAGCGAATAGCGCATGTCCAAAATCACGAACACCAGGTAAGTCGCGACGCCGACAATCACCATCTCCAGCACTTTGCCGCGAATATAATTGGTGATCTGCTGATTCATTTCGAGCCACACCTGCCCGGCCAGCCCGCGATTGCGCGGTAAGACACGCCGCACGGCGTTGAGCATCTGCTCTTTGTCCTTCAGCAGGAAGAACATCATCATCGGTACCAGGATCAGGTAAATTGCCAGCGTAAGCAGCCCCACCAGCGAAGCCAGCGAGAATTTCACGACAGACTCGCCCATACCCGACAGCCGTCCGCGCAGGTTCTCCGCCATCATATCGATGATGCCGGCATCCACCAGCGCCGGATAACGCTTCGGCAACGTCGCGGCAAAGTTATAGAACTGATTGAGCATCCCCGGCAAATCCGTCATCAGGTTGATCCCCTGCTGCCAGGCCGTGGGGGCGACGACAAACACCAACAGCATCGCGATACCGGCAAACATGATCATGACCATGCTCGCCGCCCAGTTACGCGAACACCCAATGCGCTGAAGCCGCGCGGTCGGCCACTCCAACAAATAGGCCAACACAATGGCCACCAACAGCGGGGTCAAAATGCCATGCAGAAAATAAAGAATGAGGAACCCGGCGACCAGGATCACCAACAGCGCAATGGCTTGTGGATCGGTAAAGCGGCGACGGTACCATTGTAATAACATCTCCAGCATCAGAGAGTGCTCCTAGAGGTTTGACTGGCAGGCATTGCGGTTCCTGTGGTGGGGATTTTCTCAATCTATCGACAAACCCCAGCATAAAATGGGGGTTCAAGCGTATGGTTGTACCATGCCGGCCATTTACCATCCAGCATGACCTGCTTTCTTCTGCAAACAGGTATCTGGGCATTCGTGATGACCCGCCCCAATGAAACGTCCCGTAGTTCACACAATATCCCACAGGCATTGGTAAAGGAGATGGAAAATAGCCATTCTGTATGGCAACCCCATTATGTCTGATCCAGGAGAATTTATGTCAGTATCTGCTCGTAACCAGTTATCCGGAATCGTATCCGCAGTTGCCAAAGGCGCCGTCAACGATGAAGTGGAAATCACCCTGCCGGGCGGGGAGAAGCTGGTCGCCATTGTGACTGTCCAAAGCCAGCAATCTCTTGGCCTGGTGACAGGTAAGGAAGCGGTGGCGCTGATCAAGGCGCCTTGGGTCATTTTAGCGTCAGAGGATTGCGGGCTGCGTTTTTCAGCGCGCAATCAATTTGCCGGTACCGTCAACGCCCTAGAACAAGGCGCCGTCAACAGTACGGTGCACATCAAAACTGACGCGGGTTTCACGCTGACATCGGTAATCACCAATGAAAGTCTGCAGGACATGGCGTTGGAAAACGGCTCACGGTTAATCGCGTTGATCAAAGCCTCTTCCGTGCTGCTTGCTGTCAAAGCATAACCGTAGACACCCGTTCAAGCCCGCTGTTACTCAGCCAGGCCTGACGGGCATTTTTCATTCAGTATCGGTAAGCTCAGTGCACGTTGAATTGCCATCAATACCCTACCTTTCTCTGTAGCTACAATGAATGGCAATTGGCTACCACCGGGCAACCCAGCCCCTCAGCGTGACGTTAGCTGATGAAAGACAGTGAACATGATGAGATGAGCACGCGGTTGGGCGCCCGTCGAACGCAAGCACAACGCATAGGCGAAACCGCCATGGACGGCGGTTTCAGGCAAGACAGGCAGGGACGCCTGCCGTAGCCTGCCGTGATGCGGCGTGATGAAGTGAGAACCGTTGGCGCAGCCAACCGTCTGAGTGGATTTGTTGATGACGGCACCCACGCCTTATTTCAACGCCTGCTCGGCGAACAGCCCAATAGCGATGAGCACCATGGCAGCGCCAGAAAAACGGCTGACAACCCGCGCGGCCTGCGGACGCGCCTGCAATATCGATTGCGAGCCAAAACCCACCAGCAAATAAACTAACCCACAACTGACCAAGTGCAACAAACCCAGCGCGAGGATCTGCATGGGAATTGACCATACGGCATAGGGATCGGTGAACTGCGGCAGCAGAGCCAGAAATAGCAGAAAAACCTTGGGGTTCATGCCACTCACGCAAACCCCTTTACCCGCCCAACGCACCCATGAACCCGAGCTTTGTTTCTCACCGCTGCCGGGCACAGACGGGTGAACCAGCATATTAACGCCAATCCACAGCAGGTAAGCCGCCCCCAGGATAGTGAGCCCCGTCAGAATCAGCGGGTTGCCGGCCACCAGCACACCCACGCCCGCCGCCACAATCAAAATGGCCAGCAAGTGTCCAAACAGCAATCCCGCCACGGCAGGCACCACCACCCGGCCACGTATTCCTGCCGATATGACATAGGCCCAGTCCACGCCCGGCGTGATAACAAACAAAATCGAGACGGCCCAAAATGCAGCGAAAATGGCAAGCGTCATGGTTGCGCGCTCCCTTGTCCAGGTTGCCCTGTCATGCGTATTTTCACCTGTTCTTCCTCATTCTGCGGACGTACGCATCACGTAAAAATCGCTCAGTCCGGGCCGTTTAATTATTGGAAAGAATATCTGCAAGGCGTTAAAATGTGTTGCCAATTACTTGCTTGAAAATGGTTAATTTGGGGAGATTTTTCCAAATGGATAAGATAGATCGCAAGATTCTTGCTGAACTACAGGCGGATGGGCGTCAATCTGTTACGGAGCTGGCAGAACGGATCGGGCTTAGCGTTTCCCCCTGCCATCGCCGGGTACGCGCACTGGAAGAGTCTGGCGTGATCCGCGGCTACCGCGCTCAACTTGATCCGGGCAGCCTGGGTTTTAACTTTTCCGCGCTGGTTTTCGTCACCATGCGGGAAGGTGACCGCCATGCTGTCGCGGCCTTTGAGGACGCAATGGTAGATATCCCTCAGGTGGTACAGGCACAAAGGCTGTTCGGTGATCCTGACTACCTGCTGCATGTTATTTCCCGAGATCTGCCGGCTTTTCAGCAGTTATATGACGAAAAACTTTCCGCCCTGCCCGGCGTTCAACGCCTCAGTTCTACTTTGGTGATGAAAACCGTCGTGCCTGAGCGCTCTTTTCTGCCGTTGTAGATTTACATCAAAATTAAGAGGAAACAGTTATGAGCAGTGGTTTTGAAGACTCCAAAGCCTTGTACATCGGCATTTGTACCGTGGTCGGCGATGCCTTCCTGGCGTTAGCCAATCAAGAACATGAAACCCAAAAAGCGGACGTGATTAATGAGCTAAAAATAGCCATTACCCGGGAAGGCCGTGATGTCAGTCTGGATGAAGCGCGAGAATTGGCGGTTGAGTGGCTGGAGCGATAGCTCGCCGTACGTTGTGACGAGGCACGTTTAACAACCGCGTAGTCTGCATTACCAGGGCAACTGTTTCACTGCAGGCAGGCCTCTATCGGCTCACCCGGTCACCCTGGTCATAAAAAAGGGGAGCATTTCGCCCCCACAGGCAATTTAAGGCACAATCACAAAGTCCGGATTGGCAATGGCAAACAACGCATCGCGATCCAATGCAGGCGGATAGATCCACTGGGTGTTGATTTCCTGTTTGATCTTTTTGCCCTCTTCACGCGTGAAGCGTACCTGACGGTCCCAGCCTTCGGTGTAGAGTGCGCCCCAAGGGCCAAGATCGAGGCAGGTCACGTACTTTGGTTGGCTATAAGGGTGTGCAAGTAACCCCACCAACTCCGCAGCGGCATTGTGCCCGGCAACACGGCCCAGGCTCATCGCATGCTGGCAGGTCATAAGGTTATGATTGCCCAGTTCGTCGGTCGCTGCCTTGACGGTGTCCCCGGTAACAAAAACCCCCTCAACAGCAGGCGCATGCAGGAATGCATCGCCGAGAATACGCCCGGCACTGTCTCGTTCTCCTGGGATTTGTGCAACCAATGGGTGCGCCCGTACGCCAGCGGCCAATATCACCGTGTTGGTTGCGATGCGCTCACCGGTCGACAGCGTTACGCTGCCTGCATCGATCGCCGTAACACGGGTTCCTGCCCGCGGCTCAACGCCACATTCGTCCAAGGCTTGTCGGATCACGCGGGCGGGTTCAGCCCCCATTCCAGCACCCACTTCTTCCGCGGTATCAACAATCACGACGCGGATATTGGCTTCATTGCCCAGAATGGCACGCAGGCGCATCGGCATTTCTGCTGCGCTTTCCAGCCCGGTGAGCCCACCACCCACCACCACCACGGTGTTACGCGCCGGGGTTTCCGGTTGTTCTTTCAACGCCTTTAAATGGGCGTCCAACCGCTGCGCGCTTTCCAGCGTATCGACATTGAATCCATACTCGGCAAAACCGGCAACCGGGGGAATAAACAACTGGCTCCCGGTCGCCAGCACCAAACGATCATAAACCAGTGGGTGTTTGTGTCCTTCAGCACTCACTACCTGCAATGTTCTGTTTTCGCTGTCGATCTGCTCAACCAACCCGGCAAAATGGCGGACGCCAATTGCCGCAAGCTGCGCCGAGATGTCCGGACTCATATTTTCCAACACCGCTTCATACAATCTCGGGCGGATGGTGAGATTCGGGGTCGGCGAAACCATCGTCACTTCGACAGCCCCTTCTTTACCCGCAAGCGACACCGCCCGCATGGCGGAAACGGCGGCCCAAAATCCAGCGAAACCAGAACCGGCGATCACTATTTTCTGCGTCATGGAATGACTCCTTCATACACGTTTATCGGGTTGTTGAATCGCCCGAATTATTTTCCAGGCGAGTTGGGCCGTTCCGCCGCCTGTCAAAAGGGTGCAGAAGGGCTACCGCCTGTGGCACACAGGCGGGGAAAAAAAGAAGTAGAGGAAATACTGAGACGTTATTGAGGCTTTGCGCGGGCGGGCTTGCCGCTACGCGTCGTGCGTTCACTCATGCGTTCGTCAATCCAGATGTCGATCTCGCCAAAGAACCCCTCTGGTGCCTTGCGCCCGAAGCGAGCGGCAACGGCCCCCAACGTTTGCACTGCCAGCGCATCACGCATGGCCTTTTCGGCCTGCAGCATCACCGCATGGATGGCACACTTGCCGGAAACCGCCCAGTCTGGCGGGCTGTCGTCAAACACCGCACAACGGCCACGCACCTCCTGGCAGTCAAACAGCGGCTTGTGCCCTTCAATCGCGTCAATGATCTCCAGAAAAGTGATGTCATCCGCAGGACGAGCCAGTCGATAACCGCCGCGCACGCCTTCACTTGCGGCGACAATCCCTGCCTTCTCCAGCTTAGGGAAGATTTTGGCGAGAAAACTGGGTGAAATCCCCTGCAGTTCTGCAAGATCGCGGCTGCTGAGTGCGCGCTGATTTTCACCGACCAGCCAAAGTAAACAATGGATACCGTATTCAACGCTGGTAGTTATGTATGCCATGTGGGTTTGAGCTGCACGTATGAATTCAATAACGCAGACTATATTAGTCCACGTTTTTCTTGTCAATTAAAACACGGACAAAGTTAGTCTTTGTTTTTATCAGACCGACTGAACGACGCAAGTTCAAGATCACACCAGAGAGATTCAGAAATGAAAAATAAAGCATTTCTGTTCGATTATTGCCGTACAGACGTTTCCTTGTCGCTTTCGGCTGACTATGATGTTATCTGCCAACAGGCCGCCATAACCCAGGCATTTTTGTGAGCTAACCCGCTTTCGTGCTGATTGTTCTGGTAAGCCCGGTAGGTAAGAAGAACTCTTAGGTAATGCTGACGTCTTAGAAATGACTCTTTAAGGGAAAGGCCTGACTATGACCACCCGGTTGACCAAAACAGCGATTGCAGTACTGTTGCTTGGCACACTCAACGCCACAGCGATGGCGCCGGTGCAGGCGGAAACCCAGGATCAACTGCCGGATATGGGCACTTCTGCGGGCGGTACCCTGAGCATTGGCCAAGAAATGGCGATGGGTGATTTTTACGTTCGTCAGCTTCGTGCCAGCGCACCGCTGATCAACGACCCACTGCTGACCCAATACATCAACCAGTTGGGCAACCGACTGGTGGGGAGCGCCTATTCAGTGCGTACGCCCTTCCATTTCTATCTGGTACGCAACGACGAAATCAACGCCTTCGCCTTCTTTGGCGGCAACGTGGTGTTGCACTCTGCCCTGTTCCGCGAAACCGATAACGAAAGCCAGTTGGCGTCAGTCTTGGCGCATGAAATCTCACACGTCACCCAGCGTCACCTGGCACGAGCCATGGAAGATCAACAACGCAACGCCCCGCTGACGTGGGTCGGTGCGCTTGGCTCTATCTTGCTGGCCATGGCCAACCCGACCATGGGGATGGCGGCGCTGAGCGGCACCTTGGCCGGCACGCAGCAAGGTATGATCAGCTTTACCCAATCAAATGAGCAAGAAGCTGACCGCATCGGCATTCAGGTGCTGCAACGTGCCGGTTTTGATCCGGAAGCCATGCCCGACTTCCTGCAAAAACTGTCTGACCAGTCGCGTTACGCCTCAAAACCGCCGGAAATGCTGCTGACTCACCCCTTGCCCGACAGCCGCCTGTCCGACGCGCGCAACCGTGCCAACCAAATGCCTAAGCACCTGGTACAGTCCACGCAGGACTACCTGATGGCCAAGGTCCGTTCACTGGGCATGTACAGTTCAGAGGGTTATGGCCTGCGCGAAGAGTTGCTTGATACTTACAGCAAAGGCAACGTGCGCGAACAGATGGCCGCCAAATATGGCCGCGCTATCCTGTTTTATGAGGCGAAAAAGTATGATGATGCCCGTAACATTATCCAGCCACTGCTGGCACAAGACCCGAAAAACGTCTGGCTGCTCGATCTGATGACCGACATTGATCTTGGGCAGAAGCGTGCGCCACAGGCCATTGCGCGCCTGCAAGCCGCCAATGCTGCCCAGAGCAATAACCCGGTGCTGCAGCTCAACCTGGCGAACGCCTATGTTGAAGGCAACCAACCGGCACAGGCGTCAAAAATTCTTAACCGCTATACCTTCGCCCACCCGGACGATCCCAATGCCTGGGATCTGCTTGCTCAGGCCAGCGCCGCACAAGGTCTGCGCGATGAAGAGCTTTCTGCCCGCGCCGAAAGCCTGGCGCTGACCGGCCGTCTCGATCAGGCTATCGGCCTGCTCAGCAACGCCAGTTCGCTGCAAAAACTCGGCAGCCTGAAACAGGCGCGTTATGATGCGCGCATCGACCAATTGCGCCAGTTGCAAGAGCGTTTCCGCCAGTACCAGCGCAGCTGATTTTGAAAAGGATGAGTTCAATGAAAAACGTCACGATTTACCACAATCCACGCTGCTCTAAGAGCCGTGAAACCCTGGCACTGCTGGAACAACAGGGCATAACGCCTGACGTGGTACTGTATTTGGAGACACCGCCATCGGTAGCCCAACTAAAAAAACTGCTGAAAGAGCTGGGTTTCACCTCGGCTCGCGAGCTGATGCGTAAAAAAGAAGAGTTGTACAAGGAATTGAAGCTGGCAGATGAAAGCCTGAGCGAAGACCAGCTGTTAGCCGCTATGGTAGCGAACCCAAAGCTGATCGAACGTCCTATCGTGGTCAAGGGCAGTAAAGCGCGTATCGGCCGGCCACCGGAGCACGTGCTGGACATTCTCTAAGCAGGATAATGGGCACTGACGTGTGGTGCCCTATTTAGCCCCATTGGCCGGTTAAAGCCCCAGGATCTCTTTCACAAACGGGATGGTCAACTTACGCTGTGCGGTGATCGACGCGTGATCGAGCTGATCCAATGTCATAAACAGTGTCCGCATTTCGCGATCCAACCGTTTCAGCAGAAAACGGCCGACGTCCTCCGGCAGTTCAAAACCGCGCAGTTTGCCACGCAATTGCAGAGCCAGCAGTTTCTCTTCATCCGACAGCGGCTGTAACTTGTAGATCTGACCCCAGTCCAACCGTGAAGCCAAATCAGGCAGATGGAGATTCAATTGCCGTGGCGGGCGATCGCCCGTGATAAACAGACGCGTGCGTCCGGTTTCCAGAATGCGGTTATAGAGGTTGAAGATGGCCATTTCCCACTCTTCATCGCCCGCGATACATTCGATATTATCGATGCACACCAAAGCCAGCTGCTCCATGCCGTCCAAGACTTCTGGCACGAAATAAGCTCGCTTATCCAGCGGCACATAACCCACGGCTTCGCCGCGTTGTGAAAGCTCCGCACAGGCTGCATGTAACAGGTGACTACGCCCACCACCCTCGCGTGACCAGAAATAGATATAGCTGCCATGTTCCTGACGAACGGCGGACTGGATCGCGGCTAATAGGGATGGGTTCTCCCCCGGATAAAAACTGGCAAAAGTTTCATCATCGGGAAGATAAAGTGGCAGTGAAAGCTGTGCCGGCGTATTCAGAAAAGCACCTCAACCAAAACTGGCAGGAAAACGCGGTAAGTCTACCACAGAAAACAGGCTCTGTTGAATCGGCAGGATTTTATGCCGTAATAGTGAACAACGGCTCCGATAAAGCCCCGCGGACAGCTCGCCTGGCCAGGCAGAATTTGTACTTTATCCAAGAGTTATCCTAGTATAGTGGGGCAAAATGCAATCGCCGTTAATAAGATTTCTACAAGGATATGGACAATGAAAGTATGGAATAAAGTGCTTTTGGCCTCAATCATTGGGCTATTGCTTGCCGGCTGTGATGATTCATCCAAAGTCGACGCCAATCTTGAAAAAGCCAAAGACAGCGCAGAGCAGATGAAAGACGCCGCACAGAAAAAAGCGGACGATCTGACCGACAAAGCCGCTGCGGTGGCCAAGGACATCAAGAAAGAGGCCGCCACGCAAGCCGATCAGCTTAAAGACAAGGCCTCTGCGATTAAAGATGATGCCGCCAAGCAGGCAGATGCCATCACCAACGATGCGAAAGCCAAGGCTGACGCACTCAAGGAAGATGCCAGCAAACAAAGCCAGCAGTTGGTCGATCAGGCTAAAACCATCAAGAACGATGCCATTAATGGTGCCAACGATTTGACCGAGCAGGCCAAAGCGAAAACCGAAGCCATTAAAAACAGCGCTGAAAATAAAGCTGAAGAATTAAAAGGTGATGTCGACTCTGCGGAAAAAACGCAGCCGGCTACCCAGCAATAACGCCTGATATCACAAAAAGGAGCGGTAAATGGGGATTATTTCCTGGATTATCTTCGGCCTCATCGCTGGCATTTTAGCCAAGTGGATTATGCCGGGCAAAGACGGCGGTGGTTTTATTCTGACCGTCGTATTGGGGATCGTCGGCGCTGTGGTGGGGGGCTATATCAGCACCTTCTTCGGCTACGGCAAGGTTGACGGTTTTAACTTCGGCAGCTTCGTGGTCGCCGTCATTGGCGCCATCGTCGTGCTGTTTGTTTACCGCAAAATCCGCAGCTAATGTCTTGCGTATTAACAAAACGGGCAGCCTATTGGCTGCCCGTTTTCTATTATGGCTTCCGTTCAGCCGGCTCGTCCGGCGCGTCGATTACGTCCTCTTCCTTACGGTACAGGCTGATGACCTTGAACAACAAGCTGAGACCAATGCCGACAATGGTCGCCAGCGCCATGCCTTTCAACTCGGCGGCACCAATATGCACCTTGGCACCGCTGACGCCGATGATCAGAATCACCGAGGTCAGGATCAGGTTCTGCGCCTTGTTGTAATCCACTTTGGATTCAATCAGCACACGAATACCTGATGCACCAATCACGCCGTACAGCAGCAGGGAAACCCCACCCATCACCGGCACAGGTACAGCCTGAATGGCTGCCGCCAACTTGCCGACGCAGGACAGCAAAATGGCCAGAACCGCCGCACCGCCGATCACCCAGGTGCTATAAACCTTGGTGATGGCCATCACGCCGATATTCTCACCGTAGGTGGTGTTTGGCGTTGAACCGAAGAAGCCGGAGATTACCGTCGAGATGCCATTGGCAAACATTGAACGGTGCAGGCCAGGATCGCGGATCAAATCTTTCTTCACGATATTGGCCGTCACAACCAAGTGGCCAACGTGCTCAGCAATCACCACCAACGCCGCCGGCAGGATGGTAAAGATAGCAAACCACTCAAAACGCGGCGTATAGAACGTGGGCAGTGCGAACCAATGCGCCTCGCGGATCGGAGTCAAATCGACCACGCCCATGAAGAACGACAGCGCATACCCGACCAGCACGCCAATCAGGATGGGGATAATCGCCAGAAAACCGCGGAACAGCACGGACCCCAGGATTGTCACGCCAAGCGTCACCAAAGAAATGGTTATCGTGGTCGTGTCTGCGCTGACGCCATCGGCCGGCAGCAAACCTGCCATATTGGCCGCCACACCCGCCAGCTCCAACCCGATGACGGCAACAATCGCCCCCATCGCCGCTGGCGGGAAAATGACATCCAGCCAGCCGGTCCCGGCTTTTTTAACGATCAGCGCCACCAGGCAAAACAACACCCCGCACATGATGAAACCGCCCAGTGCGACCTCGTAGCCTAGCGGCAACAGCAGCAACACGGGGGAAATAAACGCGAAGCTGGAACCGAGATACGCCGGGATCTTGCCCTTACAGATAAACAGATACAGCAGCGTGCCGACGCCGTTAAACAACAGCACCGTCGCCGGGTTGATTTTGAACAGGATCGGCACCAACACGGTCGCACCAAACATGGCGAACAGATGTTGGAAACTGAGCGGAATAGTTTGCAGTAGCGGCGGGCGTTCGCTTACGCCTATCACACGACGGGTCATGGATGTTTTTCCTCTGCTATCCCCGTCATACTTGCCGCTGCCTCTGCGTTGGCTACGCTCAATCACCCGAATCACTTACCTAAGTAAGCTCATCGGGATTCTGTCGCTTGCCGCCTTGGTGCAACATCAATTATTTGGGGGATAGATATATTTTATGCAAAAAAAACCGACTGATTAAAGTCGGCTTATTTTTTTATTTAGTACCAAATATCTTGTCGCCCGCATCACCCAGGCCCGGCACGATGTACCCCTTCTCGTTCAGGCACTGATCGATGGAGGCCGTGTACAGCTCAACATCCGGGTGCGCTTTCTCCAGCGCGGCAATACCTTCAGGTGCAGCAACCAATACCAGCACCTTGATGCTGTTGCAGCCGGCTTTCTTCAGCAGATCGATAGTCGCGATCATCGAACCACCGGTCGCCAGCATAGGGTCGACAACCAGCGCCAAACGCTCTTCAATATTGGAAACCAGCTTTTGGAAATACGGTACCGGCTCCAGCGTTTCCTCGTCACGGTAAACACCCACCACGCTGATACGCGCACTTGGGACGTTTTCCAACACCCCTTCCATCATACCCAGACCGGCACGCAGGATAGGCACAACGGTAATTTTTTTCCCTTTAATCTGATCTATTTCAACCGGGCCACACCAGCCATCGATGGTCACCTTCTCCGTTTCCAGATCGGCGGTTGCTTCATAGGTCAGCAAACTACCGACTTCCGAAGCCAACTCACGGAAGCGTTTGGTGCTGATGTCATTTTCACGCATCAGGCCAAGCTTGTGTTTCACCAGCGGGTGTTTCACCTCAACGATCTTCATCATTTTTCTCCTATTAAGGTGGTTGACGGCCAAAAAAATCGCCGGATTATACCTCCTTTTGCCGACAGCGCCACCCACAATAGCCCGATCGGGATCAACAAAAGATTGAATAACAGTATAGATGACGAAAAAGCAGAGCTGCCTCACAAGCCACTCGCAAACGTTTGCCTGCGCTGTTAGAATTGCCGCGCCTTATTCCGGAATCAAAGCCGGAAGCACAGTTTTCAAATCGCAAACCGTCGTGGGGATCGCGCAGTGACCGACAAAACCTCTCTCAGCTATAAAGACGCAGGTGTCGATATCGATGCTGGCAATGCATTGGTAGACCGCATCAAAGGTGTAGTTAAACAGACCCGCCGCCCGGAAGTCATGGGTGGACTGGGCGGTTTTGGCGCCCTGTGTGCGTTGCCGCAGAAATACCGCGAGCCAATACTGGTTTCCGGTACCGACGGCGTAGGCACCAAGCTGCGTCTGGCGATGGACCTGAAACGACACGACACCATCGGCATCGATCTGGTCGCAATGTGTGTGAACGACCTGGTAGTACAGGGCGCCGAGCCGCTGTTCTTCCTGGATTATTTTGCCACCGGTAAACTGGACGTGGACACCGCGGCCAGCGTGATCACCGGCATCGCCGAAGGCTGTAAGCAGTCTGGCTGTGCGCTGGTGGGGGGTGAAACCGCCGAAATGCCGGGCATGTACCACGGTGAAGATTACGACGTCGCCGGCTTCTGCGTTGGCGTAGTCGAAAAATCCGAGATTATCGACGGCAGCAAAGTGCAGTCCGGCGATGCCTTGATCGCCCTGGGCGCTTCCGGCCCGCACTCCAATGGCTACTCGCTGGTGCGCAAAATCCTGGAAGTCAGCAACACCGACCCAAGCACCACAGATCTGGACGGCAAACCGCTGGCTGACCATCTGCTGGCACCGACCAAGATTTATGTGAAATCCGTGCTGGAACTGATCGAGAAAATCGACGTGCACGCTATCGCCCACCTGACCGGCGGCGGTTTCTGGGAAAACATCCCACGCGTGCTGCCAGAAGGCATGCAGGCCGTGATCGACGAATCCAGTTGGCAATGGCCGGCAGTATTTAACTGGTTGCAGCAAACCGGCAATGTCAGCCGTCACGAAATGTACCGCACCTTTAACTGTGGCGTGGGTATGGTGATTGCACTGCCAGAAGCGTCCGTTGAATCTGCTATCGCTTTGTTGACCGCAGCCGGTGAAAAAGCCTGGAAGATAGGTACACTGACCGCTTCTTCTGACGAACAACAAGTGGTCATCAACTGATGAAAAAGATCGTGGTGTTGGTCTCTGGCCAGGGGAGCAATCTCCAGGTACTGATTGACGCCTGCCAACAGGGCCGGATTGCCGCCGACATCGTGGCGGTATTCAGCAATCGGGCGCAGGCTTACGGCCTGCAACGTGCAGAGGCGGCAGGTATTGCCGCCCATGCGCTGGATGCCAAAGCCTTTGCCGACCGTGCAGCGTTCGACGCCGCATTGGCAGAGGCTATCGACCAATACCAGCCCGATCTGGTGGTGCTGGCCGGTTATATGCGCATCCTCAGTCCAGCGTTCGTGCAACACTATGCCGGGCGCATGCTGAACATCCACCCTTCTCTGCTGCCTAAATACCCGGGATTGCATACCCACCGGCAAGCCATAGATAACGGTGACAGCGAACACGGCACCTCAGTGCATTTCGTGACCGAACAGCTCGACGGCGGCCCGGTAATCCTGCAAGCCAAAGTGCCCATCTTCCCCGGTGACGAGGAAGATGAGGTGGTTGAGCGGGTGCAAGCTCAGGAACACACTATTTATCCGCTGGTGGTAAATTGGTTTGTTGAGGGCCGCTTGGCAATGCGCGATAACGCCGCTTGGCTGGATGGCGAACGCCTGCCTGAACAGGGCCATGCCGCCGATTAAAACGGCGCAGTCTGAACATTGCCTAAACGGTGCCCATGCGGCACCGTTTTTTTTCGCCGGCATTCATTCTCTGACGTTATACTTTGCACAATTTCACGACATAGAGGAACCCCCATGTCCAGCACTACCAACGTCAAACTACGCCCACTGGAACGGGATGATTTGGCGTTCGTCCACCAGATGGACAACAATGCCAGCGTGATGCGCTATTGGTTTGAAGAACCTTACGAAGCCTTTGTCGAGCTTTCCGATCTCTACGACAAACACATCCACGATCAGAGCGAACGCCGCTTTATCATCGCCCACGAAGGCGCCAAGGTCGGGCTGGTGGAACTGGTGGAGATCGATCACATCCACCGCCGCGCGGAATTCCAGATCATTATTGATCCGACTCATCAAGGCAAAGGCTACGCTACGATCGCCGCCAAACTGGCGATGGAGTACGGTTTCTCGGTACTGAACCTGTACAAGCTGTACCTGATCGTCGACAAAGAAAACCCGAAGGCGATCCACATCTACAGTAAGCTGGGCTTTGAAGTCGAAGGCGAGCTGATTGACGAATTCTTCGTTAACGGCGAATACCGGACCGTGCTGCGCATGTGCATCTTCCAGCCGCAGTATCTGGCAAAGTTCAAAACACCCGCCAGCGATAAACCTCTGGTGAAGTGAGAGCCGTTGGCGTAGCCAACCGTCTGAGTGGGCAAAGGCGCGGGATTGCAAGGGACCCCGCCCTGGGTCCCTTGCTCGGTCGAGGCGCATAAGCCTCATGGTGCTTTGTGCGTTTATCGACCGAAAAGAACATTGAACTCGCTAAAAAAACACCTTAAGTGACCAGCATTACGTGAAAGCGGTTTTTTTAGATAATGGCGTATAGATTCTATTTCACTGTCAGAGAGGAATGATACGCCCTCAACCATAACGCCCAGTAATATAATCCTCGGTACGCCGCTGACGCGGTGAGGTGAAGATGTCATCGGTGTCGTTATATTCCACCAGCCGGCCCTGATGAATAAACGCCGTATAGTCGGATACCCGTGCCGCCTGCTGCATGTTGTGTGTCACCAACACCACGCTGTACTGCTGTTTCAGCGCGGAAATCAGCTCTTCGATTGTCAGGGTCGAGATCGGATCCAGCGCCGACGTGGGCTCATCGAGCAGCAACACCTCAGGTTCAATCGCTATCGCCCGTGCAATCACCAATCTCTGCTGCTGGCCGCTAGAAAGACGAAATGCGTTCTCACGCAGTCGGTCTTTCACCTCATGCCACAGCGCCGCTGCACGCAACGAACGCTCAACCGCCTCATCCAGGATCCGTCGGTCACGCACACCTTGCAGACGCAAGCCGTAAACCACATTTTCATAAATCGACTTCGGGAACGGGTTCGGCCGCTGAAACACCATCCCCACTCGGCGCCTTAACGCCGCAACGTCGATTTGCGATCCATAAATACCCTGGCCATTAAGCTGCACGTCGCCCTCAATGCGGCAATTATCCACCAAATCATTCATACGATTGAAGCAGCGTAACAGCGTTGATTTACCGCAACCCGACGGGCCAATCAGCGCCGTCACCCGGTGTTTGGGAATACGCAGAGAAATATCATGCAGCACCTGCTTTTCACCATAAAACAGGTTGAGATCCTTTACCGCCAACGCGGTATGTTCATCATCAAGATGCTGGACATCCAGCCGGGGCAAACTGCCTGGCGTCATCAAACCCATTACGCACTCCCCAAGAATAACGTCATTATTACTGCGACCATGCTCTGTACCGCTCCCTTAGCGAGTGTCGGATGCCCATCGCCGCCAAATTCAACCCTACCACAATCACCACCAGCAGGAAGGCGGTGGCAAACACCAAAGGACGGGCCGCTTCCACGCTTGGGCTCTGGAAAGCCATATCGTAAATTTGGAAACTCAGATGCATAAACTTCCGCTCCAGGTGCAGATACGGGAAAATGTCATCCACCGGTAGCACAGGGACGGATTTCACTACGCCAACCAGCATCAGCGGTGCCGTCTCTCCGGCTGCGCGCGCCACCGCCAGGATCAACCCCGTCATCATTGCTGGCGCAGCCATTGGCAAAACAATGCGCCACAGCGTTTCCGCCCGGCTGGCCCCCAGCGCCAACGAGCCCTGACGCAGTGAGGCTGGAATACGCGACAGCCCCTCTTCAGTGGCAACAATCACCACCGGCAACGTCAGCAACGCCAAGGTCAACGCCGCCCACAATACGCCCGGCGTACCAAAGGTTGGGTTAGGCAGCGATTCCGGGAAGAACAGCTGATCTAGGCTGCCGCCAATCATATAAACAAAGAAACCAAGGCCAAATACGCCGTAAACGATCGACGGCACACCGGCCAGATTAACGACCGCGATGCGTATCAGACGCGTCAGCACGTTATTACCCGCGTACTCGTGCAAGTAGACGGCGGCGATCACACCAAACGGCATCACCACAATCGACATCAGAATCACCATCAGCACCGTGCCAAAAATAGCCGGGAATACGCCCCCTTCGGTATTGGCTTCACGCGGGCTATCGCTAAGGAACTTCTTCACCTGCTCACCCCAATGCACCAGCTTTTGCGTGGTGTTCATCGCATTGGGATACCAGGCATCACGCACCTGACTAAGCGCAATGGTGTGAGTCTGGCCGTGCATATCACGCAACAACAACGCATCACGGTGGCGATCGCGGTTCAATCCGTCCAACCGGTCAGACAGCACGCGATACTGGCGTTGTAACTCCAGTCTTTCAGCATTGATGGAAGCCTGAGCACGCGCGCTCAACTGTTCGCCGTGCTGCAAGCTTTTCTCGCGCAGGCGCAACGCGTCAAACCGTTGGTTGATGCGCGCCATATCGCGGAACTGAATATCATGTGCCTGGCGTGAAAGCGCAGCAATTTGCGGCAAACGCTGTAACAGCGCTTGGCTGAGGTTACGCCCGGTCAAGGGTTGACCGTCCTGTAGCATACCGGCCAAATAGCCATAGGCTGTGCCGTTGCTGTTGCGCTCCAGCACCAGTAAATCGCGCGGCGTGCTTTGACGACGAATATCGCCAGCCAGCAGCGTGCGGAAATCCTGCCCTTCACTCTCGCGATTGCCTACCTTGATCAGATAACGTTCAAAGCTCGGCGCATTTCCTGGCGGTAATTCAACGCCAGACTCCTGCAATTGGCGGCGCGGAATGCTCTGTTGCTGGTACAACTCACCGATCATCGTCACCGGTCCGGCAGCGCTTTGGTTGAGTTCAAATTGGTAGACAGGGCTGGGCCAGAAATAACGCATACCCTGCCCAGCCAGCAGCAGCAGAATACCGATCAACGCTAACAGACTGACGGCGACCGAACCGGCGGTCAGCCAGATCCACGGTGAACCGCTCTTCGCCCAACGTCTCATGGCGCCTCCTGGTTCAAGGTATAACGTTCACGCAAACGCAGACGAATGGCTTCCGCCAGCGTGTTGAAGACAAAGGTGAAAATGAAGAGCACCAGCGCAGTCAGGAACAGTACGCGATAATGGCTGCTACCGGCAACGGCCTCTGGCATCTCAATGGCGATATTGGCAGCCAAAGCGCGCAAGCCCTGGAACAGGCTGCCGTCGATAACCGGTGTATTTCCGGTCGCCATCAGCACAATCATGGTTTCGCCTACCGCCCGGCCAAAGCCAATCATCAGCGCCGAGAAAATACCGGCGCTGGCAGAAGGTAAAACCACCCGCATCACGGTTTGCCATTGCGTTGCCCCCAAGGCCAACGATCCCTGGCTCAAGGTTGCCGGCACGCTGAACAAGGCATCCTCCGCCAGAGAGAAGATAATCGGCACCAGCGCAAAGCCCATCGCCACGCCGACCACCAGCGTATTACGCTGGTCATAATCATCACCCAGCCAAAAATGCAGCGGTTCGCCGAACAGTTTCACCTCCAGCCAAGGCCCAAGGGTGAACGCCAACCAAACGGTGAGGGCTATCAGCGGTAATAGGATCAGCAGGTCACCCCCCGGCGGCAGACGACGCGATGCCAAGCGGTTCACCAGCGCCCCGCTCGCCAGAACGACCCCGGCCAGCAACAGCGGCAACGACAAGACCGCCAGTAAATAGTGTTCGATCACCGGGGCCAGCCAAATACCGGCCACCAGCCCGATCACTACCGTCGGTAAGGCGCCCATGACCTCAATCGCCGGTTTGATCACCCGCCGCAACCCGGCGGACATGAAATAGGCCGTATAAATTGCCCCGGCTAACGCCAGTGGAATGGCAAACAGCATGGCGTAGGCCGCGGCTTTGAATGTACCGAAAATGACCGGAATCAGGCTGAACTTGGCCTGGTAGCTGTCCTCGCCAGAGGTTGACTGCCAAACGTAAGCCGGTTCGGGGTAATTCTCGTACCACACCTTGTGCCACAGTGAGCGCCAGGTGACATCGGGATAAGGGTTATCGATCGCATAGTGTTGCCAGCCCTGTGCCGTTTCCAACAGCAGGCCATCACCGCGTGGGGCGAATGCCATCTGCTGTACCCCAGCGGCGAGTCTGCCATTCAGCAATGGCTGTGGTTGGATACTGGAAAATAACGAGAAGCCACCGTCGGGCCTCAGCGTAGCAAACACCCGGCGATACGGTTCAGCCACCAGTAAATCCTGGGGTTCGGACTGATGGTCGAAATGTTGAACTGGCGTCAACTGCCAGCGCTGATCTTTTTCAACATCAAACCATTCACGCATAACGCCATTGGCCGCTTCAATCAATAACGCACTGCCGCCGGGCAACGCCGTCAGTTGATAAGGGGGATGATCGCCGAGAATACGGCTCTCTTTTAGCTGTAACTGGGTATCGTTTATTTGATAGCGGGCCAGCCGATTACCTGCCAGCAGGTAGAGTTGACGGCCGTCCGGCGTTAATACCAACTGCTGCACCGCGCTATTAAGCGGGTGTTCACTCAGTTGTGGGGGTTGATCGTGGCTAAAACGGCCGAACACCAAACGGCGATCGGCGGTGATCCCCGCCAGCAAATACTGCCCATGCCGCGCCTGGGACAGTGTCAACAAGGCCAACGGCTGCCCCTGTTTGTCCAGCGTTAACGGCCGTTGTCCAAGCGGGAATAACCACTGCGGTAACGACGTACCTGCAGCGGCAAAATCCGCGCTGGCGACAATAAATCGACCGTCGGCCTGCGCCAAAGCAAACAAATCACGCTCGCCAGCCGCCTGGGTCAACAGCACCGGTTTGCTCAGCAACGGTTGTTGCGTCAACGGCGCACCCGCTTTAGTACCTTCTTGGGACGCTAAACGGTAAAACTGCCCCACCCCCTGGTCGTCAATGCGATAACCGATACGCTGCTGCACATCCATACCCAGCGCCAACGCCGGTGCAGCTGCACTGAGCGGCAACGGCGTTGCCTGGCCCATCGCCGCCGGTTTAAACAGCGGGAGCACCGCAAACAGCAGGTAAACGAAGATCAGCATCAACGTCATCAGCACCAGCAACCCGCTGACGGTGACCGCCGCCTGCACGCTACGGTCGATGCGCGCTCGCAGGCGATCCCGGGGATGTTGGTTTACCGTAGTCTGTGCCATGTCTCTCGCTATCGCTGATATAAGCAGGCTTGCGCCATAGAATAACCGGGCATCTTATGTCAGTTTTATGACGTTTGCATGACAAAGTTACCCAGAGCATTCATCGAATTTTACGCTGCAATACTCATCATTCATCACATATGTTGCTGAAAAATGATGGCAATACCGATCACATACATAAATATAAAGCACAATAATCACAACTTTATGCTACGCAAACAGCCCCTTCCGCACTGATGCCACAGTAAATATTTTTACGTATTAAAATGCCTCACGCCAACGTAATGGATATGTTGGACTTTCCTGTCAATCTCTCGCAATAATGATGCAAGATAGTAGGCTGTGTCCCGCAATGGGTCATGGCGCCGTCGCAGTCCCAAAGCCCGCAGTCAAGGCGCTGGGGGCTGGGTATAGCAAACCTAGGTTCAAGCCCGACCACGCAGCGCTCGGGCTTTAGGGACGCGACCTGAAGCGGCATCCGGGCAAGGTCCCGGATCCTTTTCTAAAATTGAACTGGAGTGGCAATGGGTCAGGAAAAGCTCTACATCGAAAAAGAATTAAGCTGGTTATCCTTTAATGAACGCGTGTTGCAGGAAGCCGCAGATAAGAGCAATCCCCTGATTGAGCGCATGCGTTTTCTGGGCATTTACTCCAATAACCTTGATGAATTCTATAAAGTCCGTTTTGCCGATCTCAAACGACGCATTCTGATCAGCGAAGAACAGGGTTCTGGCGGCACCTCTCGCCATTTGCTGAAAAAGATCCAGGCCAAGGTATTAAAAACCGATCAAGAGTTCGACAGCCTCTATAACGATTTACTGCTGGAAATGGCGCGTAATCAAATCTTCCTGATCAACGAACGCCAGGTGTCAGAGAACCAGCAGATTTGGCTGCGACAATACTTCAAACAGCATCTGCGCCAACATATCACGCCTATCCTGATCAACCACGAAACCAATCTGGTGCAGTTCCTGAAAGACGATTACACCTATTTGGCCGTTGAGATCATCCGCGGTACGCGCATCGATTACGCGCTGCTGGAGATCCCGTCCGACAAGGTGCCGCGCTTCGTCAACCTGCCACCGGAAGCTCCGCGTCGCCGCAAACCGATGATCCTGTTGGATAACATCCTGCGTTATTGCCTCGACGATATCTTTAAGGGCTTCTTCGACTACGATGCGCTCAATGCCTATTCCATGAAAATGACCCGTGACGCGGAATACGATCTGGTCACAGAAATGGAATCCAGCCTGCTGGAACTGATGTCTTCCAGCCTGAAGCAGCGTCTGACCGCCGAACCGGTGCGTTTTGTTTATCAGCGTGATATGCCAAATGAAATGGTGGAACTGCTACGCGGTAAACTTGGCATCTCCAACTACGATTCGGTGATTGCCGGCGGCCGCTATCACAATTTCAAAGATTTTATCGGCTTCCCTAACGTCGGTAAGGCCAACCTGGTCAACAAACCACTGCCTCGCCTGCGCCATATTTGGTTCGATAAGTTCCGCAACGGCTTTGACGCCATCCGCGAACAAGACGTGTTGCTTTACTACCCATACCACACTTTTGAGCATGTGCTGGAACTGCTACGCCAGGCGTCCTTCGACCCCAGCGTGCTGGCGATCAAAATCAATATTTATCGCGTAGCAAAAGACTCCCGTATCATCGAGTCGATGATCCACGCAGCCCACAACGGCAAGAAAGTCACGGTGGTGGTTGAGCTACAGGCGCGCTTTGATGAAGAGGCCAACATCCACTGGGCTAAGCGTCTCACGGAAGCTGGCGTGCACGTTATCTTCTCGGCGCCGGGGCTGAAAATCCACGCCAAGTTGTTCCTGATCTCGCGCCGTGAAGGCGATGAGATTGTGCGCTATGCTCATATCGGGACCGGTAACTTTAACGAGAAAACCGCGCGTATTTATACCGACTATTCGTTGCTGACCGCCGACTCACGCATCACCAATGAGGTGCGTCGCGTGTTCAACTTTATCGAAAACCCATATCGACCGGTCACGTTCGACAACCTGATGGTGTCGCCGCAGAACTCGCGCTTGAAGCTGTATGAGTTGATCGACCAGGAAATTGCCAACGCTGAGGCGGGGCATCCGGCTGGCATTATGCTGAAAATCAACAATCTGGTGGATAAAGGGTTGGTAGATCGGTTATATACCGCCTCCTGCGCCGGTGTAAAAATCCGCCTGTTGGTGCGAGGGATGTGTTCTTTGATTCCCAACCTGCCGGGGATCAGTGACAATATTCAGATAATCAGCATCGTCGACCGTTATCTGGAACACGATCGGGTTTACGTTTTCGAAAACAAAGGTGACAAACTGGTTTATCTGTCTTCCGCAGACTGGATGACCCGTAACATAGATTACCGCATCGAAGTCGCGGTCTCGCTGCTGGATCCAACGCTGAAACAACGGGTTCTGGATATTCTGGAAATCCTGTTCAGCGACACGGTCAAGGCGCGTTACCTCGATAAAGAACTGAGCAACCAGTACGTACCGCGCGGCAATCGCCGTAAAGTCCGTTCTCAGGTTGCCATTTATGAGTATTTAAAAGCTCTGGAACAACCAGGACAGTAGGCCAGCAACTATGCCGCTAAAAAGCACAGCAACGAACAAACCGCAGGAAATCGCTGCCATCGATCTCGGGTCGAACAGTTTCCACATGGTGATTGCCCGCGTCGTCAACGGCGCCTTACAGGTATTAGGCCGTTTAAAGCAGCGGGTACACCTCGCCGATGGATTGGACAGCAACAATGTGCTCAGTGAAGAGGCAATAGAACGTGGCCTGGCCTGTCTGGCGCTGTTTGCCGAACGGCTTCAGGGCTTCCCGGCGGATAACGTTACGATCGTCGGTACCCATACATTACGCCAGGCCGTAAACGCAGAGGTCTTCCTCAAGCGCGCGGCCAAAGTCATCCCTTACCCCATTGAAATCATCGCCGGGCAGGAAGAAGCACGTCTGATCTTTATGGGCGTGGAACATACCCAGCCGGAAAAAGGCCGCAAGTTGGTGATCGATATCGGCGGCGGTTCCACTGAGCTGGTGATCGGCGAAGACTTTGAGCCCCTGCTGGCAGAAAGCCGCCGCATGGGTTGCGTCAGTTTCGCCCAGCAGTTTTTCCCTGGCGGGGAAATCAGCAAAAACAACTTTAAACGTGCACGCCTCGCAGCAGCGCAGAAACTGGAAACCCTGGCCTGGCAATACCGCATTCAGGGCTGGCAGTATGCGCTAGGCGCGTCCGGCACCATCAAAGCGGCACACGAAGTGCTGGTGGAAATGGGTGAAAAAGACGGTCTGATTACGCTTGAAAGGCTGGAGATGTTGGCGGAACAGGTGCTGCAGTTTAAAAACTTCAGTGCACTGAGCCTGCCGGGGCTGTCAGAAGACCGTCAGTCGGTATTTGTTCCAGGTTTGGCTATCCTGTGTGGCGTATTCGATGCGCTGGCAATCCGCGATCTGCGTCTTTCCGACGGTGCTCTGCGTGAAGGCGTCCTGTACGAGATGGAAGGCCGTTTCCGCCATCAAGATATTCGCAGCCGCACCGCCAAGAGCCTGGCCGATCACTACAATATCGACCGTGAACAAGCCAAACGGGTGCTGGAAACCACGGAACTGTTGTACGCACAGTGGATGGCGCAAAACACCAAGCTGGCGAACCCGCAGTTGGAAGCCCTGTTGAAGTGGGCCGCCATGCTGCATGAAGTAGGCTTAAGCATCAATCACAGTGGGATGCACCGCCACTCGGCCTATATTCTGCAAAACACCAACTTGCCTGGCTTTAACCAAGAGCAGCAGTTGTTGCTGGCTGCATTGGTCCGCTTCCACCGTAAAGGCATTAAGCTGGAAGAACTGCCACGCCTGAACCTGTTCAAGAAAAAACATTACCTGCCGCTGATCCAACTGTTGCGTCTGAGTACCCTGCTCAACAATCAACGTCAGTCGACCACTACCCCAGAAACGTTGCGTCTGAGCACTGACGACAACCACTGGACACTGCGTTTCCCTGCGGGCTATCTGGCGCAAAACAGTCTGGTGCAACTGGACTTTGAACGTGAACAGGCCTACTGGAACGACGTCGTGGGTTGGAAACTGATTTGCGAAGAAGAAGGCTCTCAGGACGAGCAGCGCTCAGCCTAAAGCTATCGCCCCCGCTTGGGGGCGATAATCAAGGTTGTGCCGGCAGCAGTGCCGTGAGCGGCTGAGGTTCACTGATAAAATAGCCCTGCATATAATCCACGCCAGCGCCCTTGAGCGCCGCCCACTGTTCCGCGCTTTCAACATACTCCGCCACAATGACCAATCGCTTCATCCGTGCGACCTTGCAAATCGACATGATTACCTGGAAATCCACCGGATTGGTCAGCATATCGCGAACAAAACTCCCGTCTATTTTCAGCATATCCACCGGCAGTATCTTGAGCCGATCGTAGCTGGCATAGCCCGTGCCAAAATCATCTAACGCTATACGGCACCCCATTTCACGTAATACCTGTAAATTGGTACCGGCGTAGTCGGTATCCTGCAGCAAATGCGACTCAGTCACTTCCAGTGTCAGTTGATAGGGTTCAATCCGGTACTGCTTCAGCAAATTCTGCACGTCATGGCACAGCATGGGCCTGCACAGCGAAGAGGGGGACACATTGATCGCAAAGCGTACGCTGGGCAGTTCGGTACGGTGCTTGTCCATAAATTTTAACGTATTGCGCAGTACCCACATGTCCAGCCGATAGGACAGACCGAACTCATGCACCACCGGTAAAAAGTCGTTCGGTGAGATGATCGCCCCCTGATCATCACGCATACGTAACAGAATCTCGTGGTACCTATCGCCGCGCAGACCCAGGATCGGCTGCGCCATCAGGATAAACCCATCACTATCCAGCGAACTCTGCACCCCATGCAGCAACGCCACCTTGCGTTTGATTTCGTCCTGTATCAAATGACCACCATTGTGTGCGCTCTCCGGCTTGCCACTGGTCAGCGAGACTTCGGCCAACGAGCTGAGTTCCCCCAGCAGAAGATACAGATGCTCAAAATCGGCAATCACACTGCAGTACCCGAGTCCCAACGGCGGATGGATTGGCAACCCATTCCAAACCAATCGGAATTTTTCCAACCCGCGGTAAATCTCAGCGACCTTTTCTTCACTGTTACTGCCGTCCACTCGCAACAACAGGTCATAGCCCGGCAAATGGTAAACCCCCTCGCCCGGCGCCAAGATTTGGTGTAAAAGCGCGGCCAACTGCTGCTTAAAACGAATGCGCAACTGCATGCCGTAATTACGGCTTAACAAGTCCAACTCACTCACGCGCAGAAAGCACAACGTCGAAGGCGGTGATTGGGCCAGATCCCGTTTAAGGGCGCGCAGATTGGGCAATCCAATCACCGGGTCCTGCAGCGCGGCGTTTTGCGCCCTGGCATGACTCAACCGTTGGCGAGTATTGAGCGCAGACATCAAGAAAATGCATAAGGTAAACACCACCATCATCGAAGAAATAACGGCAAGGTTATGCAACAGGTTTTCGTGCTGGGCATAGTCGGGATGATGGGAAAGCAACACCAAAAGCGTGGACGACCAAATGATGCAATTGAATTGGTAGCCAAAACGCATTGCGCCATACAGCATCACCGGCAGCAGTAATATCAGACCGTAGCCCCCCAACAACAGAGGATTGGCATCTTTTGCATGATAAGACAGCAATATGACCATTGCGCACAGGATCAAAAACCACAGCGCCAGCTCTTTTTTATCGACGTCTGGAGCCATTTCACGGCCAACGCGCCGCCAAAGTCTTAACATGAACCCGGGCTTTTTCAGCAGGCGCAACATAAAGTAGAACAGTGGCACCGCGGAAAGGCACCCTAATAACAACGCCTGGAAATTAACCAACGCGAGCAGATAGCCATTATCACCCGGCATCATTCCCAGCTCGTCAGGCAATTGTTTTAACCCCACCAACAGCTTCAATCCGAGAATAAACAGCAGCGCCGGCAACACGATCAGCCAGACAAGCCTTGCCTTGACCAACCTGGGCACGCCGGGGGCCGCACACCAGCGACGCTGGGTTTGGTTGCGATACCCCAGCCAACATAGGCTTAGACATAACAGGTATAACGCCGTGAGCAGCACGCCGCTTTCCAGGCCAAGTCGGCAGCCGTAACGCAGTAAAATGGCAAGAGCAATTCCCGGCAACGCCCGCCAGTCATAAACCATCAACAACGCAATACAGGCTGCCAGCGGCAGGTAGAGCAGATAAACCTTGCTCTCGGGTAACATGATGCGGGGGGAGAGCCAACCGGCGAACGGGATCAACAACAAGCTCCAGATCAGGGGGTATCCCCACCAGCGCTCACGCAAATGTTTCCAAAATGTCGGTTCAACCATAAAAATAATGAGTCCTTCAGAGCGCAATTCCATTCACGCGTTCAGGTGGTAAGGCAGGTTCCTTTTCATACCTCTATCCATTCATGAGGCAAACTGAAAGTACCATATGCGACAGGGGAACGGGGGGGAATTTTATGCACGAGGGCCGTCTCAGGCTTGACGCCGATCAACCAAGGAGGAAAAGTTGGGTAAAAATATGTCAGCCATTTTTTGTCATCTCTTAACATGCTGATCCCACAGATAAACTCAAACCCAAGCTAAACACCGGTCAAATACTCTGTTTGGGTCGCCGGAAATAAATAGACAATATTTGTCACCAATCGCTAGAATCCCATTTACACTTTATCGGCTTTCATTACTCGCTCTCAGTACGGTAAAAGCACGGCCTATTACGCTCATATGAGCCGTTGGCTCCACGCAGCCGCTACAGTGGCTACCGTTTGAAAGGCAGCGGGTATAACACAGGAAACCGGCATGCCGGGTGATATATGCGTAAAAAAACTACCGGACAAATGACGAAAATAGTGCTGTTTATCAGCTTTATCATTTTAGTCGGCCGTCTGCTGTATGCCGCCGTCGTTGCGGTGCCCCATCATCAGGAAAAAAAGCTCGCCCCCTATCAAGAGACCACCGAGGTAGAGGGAGAAAACCAGGACACTCCCCCCTGAACCGACAGACCCAACACCTCCTGCAGAGCAATCGAATAGTTAAGCAGCCTGCCGTCGGACCGCATTTCGGCATGCCAGGCCCCTTACTTATTCCTTGGCATCTGTGCCCATTTCATAAAAATGACGCCTGCATTCACTATGCTCTATCTTGTGTAGAGATCGCCCGTAAGGATCACTGAGTGCCAGTAAGGAATACCATGTCCGCCGCAACGCATAATGTTAAAAAAGTCGCTGAGCATCGTCAGCGCATTCTTTCCCTGTTGTTAAACAACAAAGACCTGATAGACGGTATTCTCGGCAGACCAGGGGATGAAAACGCCCTCAGTAAAAGTGAACTGCTAAACCAGACCGCCGAAATTACCGGGCTGCTGGACGACATGCATGCCGCTGACCTGGCCGACTTACTGGAAGCGTTACCGCAGGACGAACGCCTGGCGCTGTGGCGTTTGGTTGGCAATGCCAAACGCGGCCAAACACTGGTGGAAGTGGCCGAACCGGTGTGGGACAGCCTGATCGAAGAGATGAGCGATAAAGACCTGCTCAAGGCGATCAAAACGCTGGATGTCGACGAACAGGCTTATCTGGCTCAATATCTGCCGCGTAACCTGATGGGCCGCCTGCTGACCTCGCTGGAGCCGGATCAGCGTGCGCAGGTGCGCGAGATGATCCACTACGGCAAAGACACCGTCGGCTGGATGATGGATTTTGAACTGGTCACTGTGCGCCCTGACGTTACCCTCGGGGCCGTGCATCGTTTCTTGCGGCTGCGCAAAACCATCCCGGACGCTACCGATAAACTCTTTGTCACGGACCGTAAAAATACGCTGCTCGGTGAACTGCCGCTGACCGCGGTGCTGCTCAACGATCCTGAAACGCCGGTACACGCAGTCATGGACAACGATCCCACCCGTTTTCTGCCGGAAGACAAAGCGGAGGCTGCAGCCAGCGCGTTTGAACGTTATGACCTGATCAGTGCCCCGGTTGTCGATGCCAAGGGCAAACTGATGGGCCGCCTGACGATTGAAGAGATCGTCGACGTCGTCAATGAAGAAAGCGACAGCAACCTTCGCCGTATGGGGGGGTTGAGCCCGGAAGAAGATGTATTTGCCCCTGTCAGCAAAGCGGTGAAAACTCGCTGGGCTTGGTTGGCAATCAATCTGTGCACCGCGTTTATCGCGTCACGTGTCATCGGCCTGTTTGAACACACCATTTCGCAGTTGGTGGCATTGGCGGCGTTGATGCCCATCGTTGCGGGTATCGGCGGCAATACCGGTAACCAAACCATTACCATGATTGTCCGCGCACTTGCGCTACACCAGATCGAAGTTGGCAATATTTCTCGCCTGATGCTCAGGGAGCTTGGCGTCGCCATCATTAACGGCGTCGTATGGGGCGGCATTATGGGGATAGTCACCTGGCTGCTCTATGGCGACTGGGCTATGGGTGGCGTCATGACGTTAGCCATGATCCTCAACCTATTGGTGGCGGCGCTGATGGGGGTGGTGATCCCAATGACCATGCTAAAAATGGGCCGAGATCCCGCTGTCGGTTCCAGCGTACTGATCACGGCATTAACCGATACCGGCGGCTTCTTTATCTTCCTCGGTCTGGCCACGTTGTTCCTGCTCTGACGCTGTCGAGCCGGCGGCAACGCCGGCTTTTGCGCTCGCTCACTAAAGCCGTTTGATTCAGTATGTTTTCTTGCTGTGCTGTACTACCCTTTGGCAATAAACTTCTCATCCCATCCGCGTCATGACGTAGTTCAGTGACAGATGCCAGCGTTAAGGTTGTCTATGGATATCAGCGCACCGAATCATCTCACTACGCGCAAAAGCGTGCTGTTGACGCAGACTTTGCTGGCAGCCGTAGCCGTTTTTATGTTGGCCTTGTTGTGTCTGACGTTGTCGAACGAATCCAGCCATTTTACGCCGCTGTGGTTCCCTACGGCTGCCATCATTACCCTGTTGTATCGCCATTCGCCGCGCCAATGGGGATTACCCTTGCTGGCCTGTGGGCTGGGTATCATAAGCGCCAGCGTTATCCTGTACGGATTTAGCTGGGTGCCGGTAAAGCTTGCACTGATCAACCTGCTGGAAGCCTCCGTCAGTACCCTGCTGCTGCGCCGTATGCTGTTGTCTGACGATCCCCTGAATAATCTGGCCAGTTGGCTAAAGTTCGTGGTCTGTGCGGTCATTTTCACCCCGCTATTTAGCGCCTTGCTGGCCGCCTGGTGGGCCCCTGCCCCGGAGCAATCCTTCTGGCAGCCCTTCAATACCTGGTTTATTTCGGAAGCCATTGGCGTCCTGTCACTGGCACCGATTGGATTGGTCTATCGCCGGCGCATGCTGGAGCAGTTAAACCTGTTCTCCTTGCTGCTGACGCTCATGATGGCGCTGATTTTTTGCTATCTCGCGCTGACCTATCTGCCTTTCCCGTTTACCTTTGTCATTCTTCCTCTGCTGTGGGCGGCGATCGCACTGCCACGCCTGGAAGCCTTTGTGACCTGCTTTTGTACCACATTGATGATCACCGTGATGATTTCACTTGGGCTGCTGCATTTTAATGTTCCCGCCGAACCGCTCAGTGACATCGAAATCTACTTACCGATTCTGTTGATTTTGATCCCCGCACACGCCATGGCGATGGTCATGCACGCCTTCCGGGTAGAAAAACAGCATATCGTCGAGAGCGAAGCCCGCTTTCGTAATGCGCTGGAATACTCCGCTATCGGTATGGCGCTGGTCTCTCCGCAAGGGAAATGGCTACAGGTCAATCAAGCACTGTGCAACCTGCTGGGCTACACCCCGGAAGCTCTGCGGCGCTTGACGTTTCAGGAGATCACTCACCCGGATGATTTGAATGCCGACCTGCTGCAGTTACAGGATCTGCTCGAAGGCCATATCAGCAGCTACACCCTGGAAAAACGCTATATTCGCAGCGATGGCGAACACGTCTGGGCTCTGCTGGCCGTCTCAATGGTGCGCGATGCCGAAGGCCTACCGCTGTATTTTATTTCTCAGGTGGAAGACATCAGCGAACTGAAACGCACCGCCGCAGAGAATCATCGGTTGGTTGAGCGCATCACGCTGGCCAATCAGGTGGGGGGGATTGGCGTTTGGGAATGGGTCATGGACGGTGAGGAACTCACCTGGGACAAGCGCATGTTTGAACTCTATGACCTCAGTCCAGAGCAGACGCCTACGCTTTCACTGTGGCGCACCCTCCTGCTGCCGGAAGATCGCGAGCGAACCGACCGTGAAATGGCCTCTTTGCTGGACCAACCGCGTCCTTTTATCCTCGAATTCCGGCTGCTTTCCCGCCAAGGGAAAATCCGCCATATCCGCGGCCAGGGCAACGTCATTCTGGATGCACAAGGCCGCCCGCTGCGCATGATCGGCACGAACATTGATATGACGGAAGTCCGCAATCTGACCGAAGCGCTGCACCAAGAGAAAGAACGTCTGCACATCACGCTGGATGCCATTGGCGAAGGGGTGATTTCAACTGACGATGCCATGCATATCACCTTCATGAATCCGGTGGCCGAACAGATGTGCGGCTGGCCGCTGAGTCTGGCTGTTGGCATGCCGATTGCGGGAGTCGTACGCATGACTAACGGCAAAGATGGCATGGAAGTGGAAAACCCGGTCCAGTGCTGCCTTCAGGAAAATCGTCAGCTTTCGGCGGATTATGCCCTGGTGCTGCACAGTCGCGACGGCCGTCACTTTGATATTCAACAATCGGTATCGCCGCTGAAAACCCTCGGGGGTGGCGTGATGGGGGCTGTGATGGTGTTGCAAGATGTCACGGCTTCACGCGAGTTGATGCGTAAGCTGAGTTACAGCGCCGCCCATGACGCCCTCACCAGCCTGCCCAATCGCACCAGTTTTGAGAAGCGCCTGAAAGCCGCCATCCTGGGCTCCGGTGAAAAACAGCGGCAGCATGCGCTGGTGTTCCTCGATCTCGATCGTTTCAAGGCCGTCAATGACAGCGCCGGGCATGCGGCAGGCGATGCATTGCTGAGGGATATTGCCCAACTGATGCAACGCCACGTGCGTGACAGCGACTGCCTGGCAAGGCTCGGGGGGGATGAGTTTGGGCTAATCCTGTTTGATTGTGCCAGCGAGCAGGCAAAATCCCTGATGCAGCAGCTGGTTAACAACATCAGCCAGCACCCGTTCTATTGGGAAGGAAAGGTTTATCACGTAGGTGCCAGCGCTGGCATCACCCGTATAGAGAGCGGCAGTGGTAAAAGCGGCGAGCTGTTGGCGCAGGCGGACATTGCCTGTTATACCGCCAAACATCGCGGCCGCGGGCAGGTCTATCTGTATGAGGCACGGCAAAAACAGATGCTGGAACGCCAGCATGAGCTGCTGACGAGACAGGAAGTGATGAGCATTATTGCCGACGGGCAGTTGATGCTCAGTGTTAAGGCCGTGGCACCGCCGAAAACCCCACTGGCAGTGTGTTTCTATCAGTTAAAACTGCAGGTCATGCCGCTGGATCCACGCCCGTTGAACGGAGAGGCGTTTCTCGCTGCGGCACAGCTTTATGGCCTGCTGCCGGACGTCGATGACTGGGTCAGCCGGCAGGTTCTCGAGCGCCACGCCGCAGAGATCGGGGCGAAAGGCCTGACAATCGCGCTCCCACTCTCGACAGACAGCCTGCTCGACGCCGGGTTCCGACAACACCTGATCACCCGGTTAAATACCTCTCCATTACAACCACAGGCTTTGCTGCTGGTGGTCGATGAGGCGGCGGTGCTGGAACACGATGACATTTGCAGGCCGTTTATCCACCAATTACAACGGCTGGGCTGCAAGCTGATCGTCAGCGGCTTCGGCCACAGCCTCAACGCCTTCGACGAACTGCATGGTCGTCGGATTGACTATATCCGCATTGATGAGCGCTTTATCACCCAGGTTCACTGCAACCAGATGGATGAACTGATGGTTTCCATGCTTAACGGTGCAGCCCACCGTGTACATGCCCAGACACTGGCAGGCCCAGCACACCAGCAGATAACCTTGCATACGTTGCAGGCTCTGGGCGTCGACCTGGCAGACGGTGACGCCGTGGCGCGGGAACAACCCCTTACCGAGCTGCTCAGCGGCGGTTATTTCGGCATAAGGTAACCGCCTCAGCGCAGCGCTCTCCTGTGTTCTTTTGCGTTGCGGCATCCTGTGCCGCACGCCCCCAGCACGTTTTTGCTTAGCCAATCAGATGTTAGTGGTATAACTAACGGGTGAAAGTTAATCCTTCGTACAATCACTTTGATACGGAAATCAGCACGCCCGTTAATTTCCAGGAACCATCTTTGCACGTAATTGCTCAGGGATAATGGCTATGAAAAACGAGTGGTTTGCCGCCAGGGAGCTGACAGGCATAGCAGGACTGCCCTCTTCACCACAGGGAATCAATTTGATGGCGCGGCGCGAAGGTTGGATCAGCCGCCGCCGTAAAGGCATCCAGGGGAAAGCGGTGGAATACCATATCAACAGCCTGCCTATTGGCCCGCGCAAGCTGTTGATGTTGCAGGAAGAACCCGCAGAATATCAAGTTGAACGCCAAGAGCCACTGGCAGTATGGGTGCAGTATTACTATCACCTGAGCGAAACCGAACGCGAGAAGGTGCTGGCATTCCTGATGCGTGAAGGGATAGAAAGCCTACTGGCTCGTATCGACAACGAAGGATAACGCCACCGCGCTAATTGTCGACATCCGCCAGCGGTACCCATGCGTCGTTATGCCACAAATGGAGCGTGGCGTAAGAACGCCACGGCCGCCAGCGTTCGGCATATTTTTCAATTTGGCGCGGCGTCAGGTCAGGGAAGCGTTGCTTGATCAAATAATCCCCCGCCAAAAACACGTCTGGCCAGGACCAGGCACGCATCGCGATATAACTGGCCGTCCAACTGCCAATCCCCGGCAAGGCGGTCAGCGCCTTAATACCTTGCTCAATATCCAACACGTTATCCAACTGGAGCCGCCCTTCGGTTACCGCACGCGCAATCGCAATGATTGCCGCTGCGCGTTTCAACTGCACCCCCAGCGGACGCAACGCCTCAGGGTGTAACTGCGCGACCTGCTCAGCATTGGGGAACAGATGTGTAATGCCGCCATAGGGTTGTTCCAGCGGCGTCCCCCACTGCTCAGCCATCCGCCCGGCAAAAGTCGCGGCCATCTTGACGCTCACCAACTGCCCCAAGACGGCACGGACCGCCTGTTCAAAACTGTTCACGCAACCGGGCAGCCGCAACCCTGGCGCATCGGCAGCCAATGCGCCCAAGGCATGGGCAATCAAATCCGGTGCGGCGTCCAGATCAAACAGTTGACGGATCCGGCGCAGCACTTCCGTGGTCACCCGGCTTAATGAGGCTGCAATCTCTACTCGTACCCGGTTGCGCGTTTCATCCGGCTGGACGCTCACCCAGCCGCAATACTCGACGCCCCCTTGGGTAATGGCTATCGCTCGCAGATACTGCTGCCCCTCAACCCGTTCGACACCGCTCACCGCACGCGCATGCAAAAAACCCAACATGCGCTGCCAGTCATAGGGCGGTCGGTAGCCCAGATGAAACACCAGCCCGCTGGCAACGGTGGGCGCATTGCGGTCGCTGCTGCTGCGCAGCGCCGATGGAATAAGCCGGTAGCGTGCCTTGAACAGCTCATTAAAACGCCGCAAGCTGCCAAAACCGGCCGCAAATGCGACTTCACTCAATGGCATGTCGGTATCCGCCAGCAGGCGTTTGGCCTGCAACAACCGGTGCGACTGGGCGTAATCAATCGGCGATGCCCCAAACTGATCGGCGAAGATACGCCGCAAATGACGATCAGATATCCCCAGCCGCGCGGCCAGCTGCTCGCAACTGTGTTCTGACAGGTACCCTTGTTCAATCAACTGCACCGCCACCTGCGCATAGCGATTGCCAAGATCGATCAGCGCCAACCCCGGTGCCAGCTCCGGCCGGCATTTCAGACAGGGGCGGAACCCCGCCAGTTCCGCCGCCGCGGCGCTGGGGTAAAAAGTGCAGTTTTCGATTTTCGGCGTACGGGCACTGCACACCGGCCGACAATAAATGCCGGTCGAGGAAACACCGACGAAAAAGCGGCCGTCGAATTTGCGATCGCGCGCGCTCAGTGCGTCGTACAGCGCCTGTTGTTGGTTTTTCATGGCAACGCTCGGGGTCAGTTTTTTGTTCATTATGCGACTCGGCTGGTGCGCTGACGTGCGGAATTCGGACATTAAGTTAAGCATGCCATTCTGGTCGCCGCTAAATTTTTCGTCAGTTAAGCGCCCACACGTTGCCCAGGAGCCAAGTCTCGGGTAAAGTCGCCCCCCTTCATTGGCATGGGGATTGAGAAAAGACATGTTTATTGGATTCGATTACGGAACAGCCAACTGTTCTGTCGCAGTGATGCGTGATAACGGCCCCGAGCTACTGACGTTGGAAAACAACGAACCTTACCTGCCGTCGATGCTTTGTGCACCGACGCGTGAAGCCGTGAGCGAATGCTTGCACCGCCACTGGCAGGTACCGACCGGCAGCGAAGAGAATCAGCAACTGCTGCGCCGGGCCATTAGCTACAACCGCGAAGAAGACATTCCCGTCGGTAACGACAGCGTGCTATTTGGCCTGCAGGCACTGGCGCACTACGCCGAAGATCCGGAAGAGGTGTATTTTGTTCGCTCGCCGAAATCCTTCCTCGGTGCTAACGGCCTGAAGCCACAGCAGATTGCGCTGTTTGAAGATCTGGTTTGCGCCATGATGTTCCACATCAAACGTCAGGCGGAAAACGTGCTGCAAGACAGCATCAGCCAGGCGGTGATCGGTCGTCCGATCAACTTCCAGGGGATTGGGGGTGAAGACGCTAACCAGCAGGCGCAGGGTATTTTGCACCGTGCTGCCGAGCGCGCCGGTTTCAAGGACATTGAATTCCAGTTTGAACCTGTAGCGGCGGGACTGGACTTCGAAGCGACGCTGAACGAAGAGAAAACCGTGCTGGTGGTAGACATCGGTGGCGGTACGACCGACTGCTCGGTACTGCTGATGGGGCCACAATGGCGCGACCGTGCCGATCGCCAGCAAAGCCTGCTGGGGCACAGCGGGTGCCGTGTCGGCGGTAACGACCTGGACATCATGTTGGCGTTCAAACAGCTGATGCCGCTGTTCGGCATGGGTGGCGAAACCGGCAAGGGTATCGCGCTGCCCGCGCTGCCTTATTGGAACGCGGTCGCCACCAACGACGTGCCGGCGCAAAACGACTTTTACAGCGTCGCCAACGGTCGCATGCTGCGTGATTTGATCCGTGATGCCGCCGAACCGGAAAAGGTCAAACGTTTGCTGAAGGTGCACCAGCAGCGTCTGAGCTACCGGTTGGTACGCGCGGCGGAAGAGAGTAAAATCGCCCTGTCGGCGCAGCAAAGCATCAGCGCGCCATTAGCGTTCGTGCAGCCTGACTTGGTGGAAACCATCAACCAGGATCAGCTTGCCGACGCTATTTCGCAACCCCTGTTGCGTATTCAGGAACAGGTCAGTGCCGCCCTGGCGAGCAGCCAAACCGCACCACAGGTGATTTATCTCACCGGCGGTAGCGCGCGTTCACCCTTGCTGCGTGCCGCGCTGGAACAACAGTTGCCGGGCATCCCTATTGTCGGTGGCAACGACTTCGGCTCGGTAACTGCCGGGTTGGCGCGCTGGGCGCAAACGCTGTTCCGTTAATGGCCTGAGGGCGCGGTATATACCGCGCTCCAGACGGCAGACAAAACCGCAAAAGGGCTAAACAGGTAAGGGTCGAACCTGTTCGATCCGATTTAACCCATTGATTATGCTATAGGGCGTAGCATGCAGCGCCCCTACCATGAAACCAAGGAATGCTTGGTTACTGGAGGAAAGTCGATGTGTGAAATATTTCCCCTGGAAACTGACAGGCTGCGGTTGCGTGCCTGGCGTGACGATGATCTGCCCGCCTTCGCTGCCCTTAATGCCGATCCTCAGGTCATGCGTTATTTCCCCGCCCCGCTCAGTTCCGCGCAAAGTGACGCACTCGCCGACAAGATCCGCCTGTTCATGCAACAGCATGGTTGGGGCTTATGGGCACTGGAAGTGAAAGGCGGAGCACCTTTTATCGGCTTTGTTGGGTTGGCTATTCCTGCTGATGATCTCCCCTGTTCGCCCTGCGTAGAAATTGGCTGGCGGTTGGCGGCAGCACACTGGGGCAAAGGCTACGCCAGTGAAGCGGCCGAGGCCGCATTGCACTATGCCTTCGAACACCTGAATCTGGCAGAAGTGGTGTCCTTTACCGCCGACGCTAACCAACCGTCGCGCCGGGTGATGGAACGCATCGGCATGACGTCCAAGGGGGAAAGTTTCCTTCATCCACGGCTACCCCAAGGCCATCCGCTGCAAAAACATGTACTGTATCGGCTGGGGCAACAATTATGGCGGGAGCAACAATGCTGATCGTTTTTTCCGGGCTGCCGGGCAGCGGCAAAACTACGCTGGCACGGGCGCTGGCAGGTGCATTATCGGCAATTCATCTGCGAATCGACACCCTGGAACAGGCAATCCGTGACAGCGGTGCCTTAGCCAGTGACGTAGGCCCATCAGGCTATTTTGCCGCCTATGGCGTCGCTGAGGATAACCTGCGTCTGGGCCACACCGTGATCGCCGATTCGGTTAACCCACTGCCTGTCACCCGTGAAGCCTGGCATCAGGTTGCGCTCCGGACTGGCAGAACCTGTATTGATATTGAAGTGTTCTGTTCAGACAGTGCGGAGCACCGCCGAAGGATCGAAACCCGAGGCGGCGACATTGCCGGGCTACGATTGCCCAACTGGCAGGATGTCAGTAACCACGATTACATCCCCTGGAACATGCCAGTGGCCTCTATTGATACCGCAGGATGTACAATTGAAGCCTGCCTGACGCAGCTGCTTCAGTTGATCGATACCGCCCGCGGTTAATCTCGATTACCAGGCGCTGGCTTCATTCAAGGTGCTGATATCATCCGCATCCAGCCGAAGCCGGGTGGCGCTAACCAGCTCATCCAACTGTTTTAAGGACGTGGCGCTGACGATAGGTGCAGTAATGCTGGGCCGCGCGATCAGCCAGGCCAGTGAAACCTGTGCCGGCGTGGTGTGGTGCTTCTTCGCCACCTGATCCAAGCCTGCCAGAATGCTAAAGCCCCGCGGATTAAGGTACTGCGCGATCACTCTGTCGCCACGCTGACTTTTGCCGATATCGTGTTCACTGCGGTATTTCCCCGTCAGAAAACCGCTGGCCAGCGAGAAGAAGTTAATCACGCCCAACCCATGACGCTGCGCAACGGCCTCCAATCCCTGCTCATAGCCCGCCCGCGCATACAGGTTATATTCCGGTTGCAGGGTTTCGTAACGCGCCAGCCCTTCCTGCTTACTGATATTGAGGGCTTCTTCCAGACGATCGGCCTGGTAGTTAGACGCCCCTATTGCCCGCACTTTGCCGGCCTTGATTAATGCATCAAACGCCGCCAACGTTTCCGCAAGCGGCGTATCCCGATCGTCATCATGGGACTGATACAGATCGATATAGTCGGTCTGCAGACGGCGCAGGGAATCCTCCACCGCTTGCTGAATATAACGTGGCGACAGCCCCTGTTTACCCTCGCCCATCGGTTTGCCTACTTTGGTGGCGATAATCACCTGGTCGCGCTTGCCGCTCTTTTTCAACCATTCGCCAATCGTGGTTTCCGATTCCCCACCCACATTGCCCGGCGCCCAGCTCGAATACACATCCGCGGTATCGATAAAATTGAGCTGATTTTCCACCAGCGCATCTAACAGGCTGAATGAGGTTTCACGATCCGCCGTCCAGCCAAACACGTTACCGCCGAAGGTCAATGCTGGTACTTTGATGCCTGAACGGCCCAGTTCTTTATGACTCATTGCATGCTCCATGGAGTTAATGATTTGCAGGTTAATTATTAGCGTGAAGGCAGAAAGTTCGCTAAAACCTATTCGCTATAAGCCGGATGCCATCGCTTATAAACATAGCACGATCAAATCTACAACTTATTCGGACAATGCTGACGGTTCCTCCATATTTCCTTCATTTTTATGCCGTCTTTCCTCGCTAAACTAGTATTCTGTAAGGAGTGTATTTTTTTGGCAATGCGTGCCCACGCACCTGCCCTTTGGAGAGATTTTCGCCACCATGAATGCAAAAAACCCTCGTCGTTCACTGATACTGCGCCTGCTGGTGGTCATCATCGTGGCGATTGCCGCCGTATTGATTTGGCGTCACTTCAGCGCAGCGCAGCCAGCCGCAGAGACGGCGCCGAGTGCACGTCGCACCGGTGCGAATCCAGCGGGTGCAAGCCACGCAGGTGGCCGACGTGGTGGCTCTATATCACCGGTACAGGCCGCGACGGCTACCCAGCAGACCGTTCCCCGCTACCTGATCGGTCTGGGCACGGTCACTGCCGCCAATACTGTCACCGTAACCAGTCGGGTTGACGGACAATTGATGTCATTGCATTTCACCGAAGGGCAACAGGTAAAAGCCGGGGACTTGCTGGCCGTCATCGATCCTCGCCCTTACCAGGTTCTGTTAACTCAGGCACAAGGCCAATTGGCAAAAGATCAGGCCACGCTCGCTAACGCGCGACGCGATCTGGCACGCTACCAGCAACTGGTCAAAACCAATCTGATTTCACGCCAAGAGCTGGATACCCAAGTGTCGTTGGTCCAGCAAACGGAAGGGGCCATTAAGGCAGACCAAGGCGCCGTCGACAGCGCGCAGCTGCAGTTGACGTACAGTAAGATCATTGCACCTATCTCAGGCCGCGTCGGGTTGAAGCAGGTGGATATGGGGAATTACATCACCAGCGGCACCACTGCCATTGTAGTGATCACGCAAACCCATCCGATCGACGTGGTGTTCACCCTGCCGGAAGGCAATATCAGCGATATCGTCAAGGCGCAGAAGGCCGGCCCGGTGAGCGTGGATGCCTGGGGCCGCACCAATAAAGCCCTGTTGGCGCAGGGCAGCCTGCTCAGCCTTGATAACCAGATCGACACCACCACCGGTACGATTAAATTGAAAGCGCAATACGCCAACGAAGACGATGCGCTGTTCCCTAACCAGTTTGTGAATGCGCGCCTGAAAGTCGCAACATTGCAGGACGCGGTCGTGGTGCCTACCGCCGCCGTGCAAATGGGCAACGAAGGTAACTTCGTCTGGACCATGGATGCAGAAAATAAGGTCAGTAAGCATCTCGTGACCCTGGGTATTGAAGACAGCCAAAATGTGGTTATCGCCAGCGGGCTCAACGCCGGACAACGGGTAGTGACCGACGGTATTGACCAATTGATTGAAGGCATGAAGGTGGAAGTGGTCACACCGCAGACCAAAACGACTGACAGCAGTGCCAAACCGCATACCAAGCGGGAGAAATCCTGATGCAGGTGATGACACCGAACCCCGGTGGTGGTCCATCCCGCCTATTTATCTTGCGCCCAGTAGCCACCACGCTGTTGATGGTGGCTATCTTGCTGGCGGGGATTATCGGTTATCGCTCACTGCCAGTATCTGCCTTGCCTGAAGTAGATTACCCCACCATTCAAGTGGTGACGTTATACCCCGGCGCCAGTCCAGATGTCGTGACATCGGCAATTACCGCCCCACTGGAACGCCAGTTCGGCCAAATGTCCGGGCTTAAACAAATGCTGTCGCAGAACTCCGGCGGTGCATCGGTGATCACGCTGCAATTCCAATTGGCACTGTCGTTAGATGTCGCCGAACAGGAAGTGCAGGCAGCGATTAACTCTGCCACGAACCTGCTGCCGACCGACCTGCCCTCCCCCCCCATTTACAGCAAGGTTAACCCTGCCGATCCGCCTATTTTGACGCTGGCCGTGACCTCAACCGCCATGCCGATGACCCAGGTGGAGGATATGGTGGAAACCCGGGTCGCACAGAAAATATCCCAGGTGACCGGCGTTGGGTTGGTGACGCTGTCCGGCGGTCAACGGCCTGCCGTACGCGTTAAACTCAATGCCCCCGCCATGGCCGCCAATGGACTGGACAGCGAAACGGTTCGCACGGCCATTACCGGTGCCAACGTCAACTCGGCCAAGGGGAGCCTGGACGGCCCGGCGCGTTCAGTCACGCTGTCCGCCAACGATCAGATGAAGTCAGCCGATGAATATCGTCAGCTGATTGTCGCTTATAAAAATGGCGCGCCAATTCGGTTACAGGATATTGCGACCGTTGAACAGGGTGCCGAAAATACCCGGCTGGCCGCCTGGGCCAACAAGCAGCCGGCGATCGTGCTGAACATCCAGCGCCAGCCGGGGGTCAACGTCATTACCACCGCCGACAGCATCCGTGAGATGTTGCCCACGCTGATCAAAAGCCTGCCGAAGTCAGTCGACGTCAAGGTGCTGACGGACCGTACTACCACTATTCGCGCCTCCGTCAGCGACGTGCAATTTGAGCTGCTACTGGCTGTCGCCCTGGTAGTGATGGTCATTTACATCTTCCTGCGTAACGTGCCGGCCACCCTAATTCCGAGCGTTGCGGTGCCGCTGTCACTGATCGGCACCTTTGCCGTCATGTACTTTCTCGGCTTTTCGATCAACAACCTGACGTTAATGGCACTGACTATTGCCACCGGGTTTGTGGTCGATGACGCGATTGTGGTGATCGAAAACATCTCTCGCTATATCGAAAAAGGCGAAAAACCGCTCGATGCCGCGTTAAAAGGTGCCGGTGAAATCGGCTTCACCATTATTTCATTGACCTTCTCACTGGTGGCGGTGCTGATCCCGCTGCTGTTTATGGGGGATATTGTCGGCCGCTTGTTCCGAGAGTTTGCCGTCACGCTGGCCGTTGCGATTTTGATTTCGGCCTTTATTTCCCTGACGCTGACGCCAATGATGTGCGCACGCATGCTGAGCCATGAATCGCTGCGCAAGCAGAACCGTTTTTCTGCTGCTTCTGAGCGTTTCTTCGAGCGCGTGATTGCCGGCTACGGCGTTTGGCTGAAAAAAGTGCTTGATCACCAGTGGTTAACGCTCGGCGTGGCACTGAGTACCATGGCGCTCACGGTGCTGCTGTATCTGTTTATTCCGAAAGGGTTTTTCCCCATTCAGGATAACGGTTTGATACAGGGCACGCTGGAAGCACCGCAGTCGGTATCCTTCAGTAAAATGGCAGAACTGCAACAACAGGTGGCCGCCCAACTGCTGCAAGATCCGGCAGTGGAAAGCCTCACCTCGTTTATCGGCGTGGATGGCACCAATGCCGCCCTTAACAGCGGCCGTCTGCAAATCAACCTCAAACCCCTGAGCGAACGCAGCGGCAGCCTGCAAGAAATCATCAACAGGATGCAGCAACAGGCCGCTAAGCTACCCGGCCTGAATTTGTATCTGCAACCCGTGCAAGATTTGACCATCGATACGCAGGTCAGCCGTACCCAGTACCAGTTTACCCTGCAAGCCATGTCGCTGGAGCAGCTCAGCCAATGGGTGCCACAGTTGGTCGATGAACTGCGACAAACCCCGGCATTGCAAGACGTCAGCAGCGACTGGCAAGATCAGGGGTTGGAAGCCTATATCAACGTCGACCGCGACTCAGCCTCTCGGTTGGGTGTCCAAATGAGCGACGTGGACAGCGCGCTGTATAACGCCTTTGGCCAGCGGTTAATCTCCACCATCTACACTCAGGCGAACCAGTATCGCGTGGTGCTGGTGCATGACGTGCAGGCTACACCGGGCCTGGCTGCTTTGAACGATATCCGCCTGACCAGCAGTAACGGCACCATCGTGCCGCTGAACACGATTGCTAAAATCGAGCAGCGCAACGGGCCGTTATCCATCAACCATCTTGACCAATTCCCAGCCACCACGGTGTCGTTCAACGTGGCGGAGGGGTATTCACTTGAGCAGGCGGTCAATGCCATTACCCAGGTTGAGAAAAACCTCAACATGCCGAAAGACATCACCACCAAATTCCAAGGGGCAACGCTGGCGTTTCAGGCCGCACTCGGCAATACGCTGTGGCTTATCCTGGCCGCCGTGGTGGCAATGTATATCGTACTGGGCGTGCTGTATGAGAGCTTTATCCACCCGGTCACTATCCTCTCCACGCTGCCAACCGCCGGGGTTGGTGCGCTGCTAGCCTTGATGATGGCCGGCAGCGAGCTGGACGTGATCGCCATTATCGGCATCATCTTGCTGATCGGTATCGTGAAGAAAAACGCCATCATGATGATCGACTTCGCGCTCGCCGCCGAGCGTGAACAGGGCATGACGCCGTATGATGCGATCTATCAGGCTTGTCTGCTGCGCTTTAGGCCGATTTTAATGACCACGCTGGCCGCGTTGCTAGGGGCACTTCCGCTGATGCTCAGTACCGGTGTGGGCGCAGAGCTGCGCCGCCCGCTCGGCATCTGTATGGTGGGCGGCCTGATCATGAGCCAGATACTGACGTTATTTACTACCCCGGTGATTTACCTGCTGTTTGACAAACTGGCGCGCAATACTCACGTCAAAGAAGAATCGCAGGAGACACCGTGAAATTCTTCTCGCTGTTTATCTTTAGGCCGGTCGCGACGACCCTGCTGACGCTGGCGATTGCGTTAGCCGGGGCGCTGGGGTTTAGCCTGTTGCCGGTCGCCCCTTTGCCGCAGGTAGACTACCCGGTGATCTCTATCACTGCCACTCTGCCGGGCGCCGATCCAGAAACCATGGCGACCTCTGTCGCCACGCCATTGGAGCGCGCACTCGGCCGCATCGCCGGGGTCAATGAAATGACCTCCATGAGCTCACTGGGCAGCACCCGCATTATCCTGCAGTTTGATCTTAACCGTGATATCAATGGCGCTGCGCGTGACGTGCAGGCGGCGATCAACGCGGCACAAAGCCTGCTGCCCTCCGGCATGCCAAGCCGCCCCACCTATCGCCAGATGAACCCCTCCGACGCGCCGATCATGATCCTGACGCTGACGTCCGATACTTACAACCAGGGGCAACTTTATGACTTCGCGTCCACCCAATTGGCGCAAAAAATCTCGCAGACCGATGGCGTAGGCGATGTCACCGTGGGCGGGAGCTCCTTACCGGCAGTGCGCGTCGAGTTAAATCCGTCCGCGCTGTTTAACCAGGGCGTATCACTAGACAGTGTGCGCCAGGCTATCAGCAACGCCAACCTGCGTACGCCGCTGGGGTCGGCGGAAAGTCAGGACAAACGCTGGCAGATACAAAGCAACGATCAAATCAAGAAGGCAGAAGGCTACAAGCCGCTGATCGTGCATTACAACAACGGTTCAGCCGTACGCCTCAGCGACGTCGCTGACGTCATTGATTCGGTTCAGGACGTCCGCAATGCCGGCATGACCAATGCCCAACCGGCCATTCTGCTGGTGGTAAGCCGTTCGCCAGATGCCAACATTATTGATACCGTCGATCGTATCCGCGCGGAACTGCCAAACCTGAGGGAGAGCATCCCCGCGTCGATCAAATTGAACATTGCCCAGGACCGTTCTCCGACCATTCGTGCCTCACTGGCCGAGGTGGAACAATCGCTGGTGATCGCCATCGCGTTAGTGATCCTGGTCGTTTTTGCCTTCCTGCGCTCCGGGCGCGCCACGTTGATCCCGGCAGTCGCCGTACCGGTTTCACTGATTGGTACCTTCGCCGCCATGTACCTGTGCGGCTTTAGCCTGAACAATCTGTCACTGATGGCGCTCACGATCGCGACGGGCTTTGTGGTGGACGACGCCATCGTGGTCCTGGAGAATATCTCGCGCCACGTCGAAGCCGGTATGAAACCGCTCCAGGCCGCTCTGCAGGGGATCCGTGAAGTCGGTTTTACCGTGCTCTCGATGAGTATGTCGCTGGTGGCGGTGTTTATTCCGCTGCTCTTGATGGACGGTCTGCCTGGCCGTCTGTTCCGCGAATTTGCCGTCACCTTGTCAGTGTCGATCGGCCTGTCATTACTGATATCTTTGACCCTGACGCCAATGATGTGCGCCTATTTGCTGCGCCAGCAACCGGCACACTCGCAGCGGCGGGTTCGGGGTTTTGGCAAACTGTTGTTGAAGCTGCAACAAGGCTACGGGCGTTCGCTGAACTGGGTGCTCAATCATTCGCGTTGGGTGCTGGTTGTACTGTTGGCCACCGTGGCACTGAATGTTTGGTTGTACATCAGCATCCCAAAAACCTTTTTCCCGGAGCAGGATACCGGCCGTCTGATGGGGTCAATTCAGGCTGACCAGAGTATCTCGTTCCAATCGATGCGCGTGAAGCTGCAAGATTTTATGACCATTGTGCGTGATGACCCCGCCGTGGATAACGTCACAGGCTTTACCGGCGGTTCGCGCACCAACAGCGGTTCAATGTTTATCTCCCTGAAACCGCTGTCCGAACGCAAGGAAAACGCTCAACAGGTGATTGCCCGCTTGCGCGCAAAATTGGCGAAGGAACCGGGGGCCAGCCTGTTCCTCATGGCCGTTCAGGATATTCGCGTGGGCGGCAGACAGGCCAATGCCAGCTATCAGTACACCCTACTTTCTGACGATTTGAGCGCCCTGCGCACCTGGGAGCCTAAAATCCGCACCGCCCTGGCCGCGCTGCCCGAACTGGCAGACGTCAACTCGGATCAACAGGATAAAGGCTCGGAAATGGACCTGATTTATGACCGTGACACCATGGCGCGGCTGGGTATCTCGGTTTCCGACGCCAATAACCTGCTCGACAACGCTTTTGGCCAGCGCCAGATATCCACCATTTACCAACCGCTCAATCAGTACAAGGTGGTCATGGAGGTGGCTCCGGCCTATACGCAAGACGTCAGCTCTCTGGATAAAATGTTCATTATCAACAGTGAAGGCAAAGCGATCCCCTTGTCCTACTTTGCCCACTGGCAGCCGGCCAATGCGCCTTTGGCCGTAAACCATCAGGGGCTTTCTGCCGCCTCGACCATTTCGTTTAACCTGCCGCTCGGTTACAGTCTGGGGGATGCTACCGATGCCGTAACCCGTGCCATGACTGCGCTCGGCGTTCCCTCGACCGTACGCGGCGCCTTTGCCGGAACGGCGCAGGTCTTCCAGGAGACGCTGAAATCCCAGGTGATCCTGATCCTGGCGGCGATAGCCACGGTATATATCGTGCTCGGTATTCTCTATGAAAGTTATATTCATCCGCTGACTATCTTGTCCACCCTGCCCTCCGCAGGCGTGGGTGCATTGCTGGCGCTGGAGCTTTTCGGGGCGCCGTTCAGCCTGATAGCATTGATTGGCATCATGCTGTTGATCGGCATTGTGAAGAAAAACGCCATCATGATGGTCGACTTCGCTCTTGATGCGCAGCGCAACGGCGGTATCAGCGCACGTGATGCCATTTTCCAGGCATGTCTACTGCGTTTCAGACCGATCATGATGACCACATTGGCCGCGTTGTTCGGCGCTCTGCCGCTGGTGCTAACCAGCGGTGACGGTGCTGAATTGCGCCAACCGCTGGGGATCACCATCGCCGGTGGGCTGGTGATGAGCCAACTGTTGACGCTGTACACCACGCCGGTGGTCTATCTGTATTTTGACCGATTGCAGATGAAGTTACGTCGCGGCAAGAAATTGGTTCCGCTGCCTCAATAATGGTTGCCTGATGCTCATAAAACATACCGCCTCAGTACAGTGGCAACTCTGGATTGTGGCGTTCGGCTTCTTCATGCAGACGCTGGACACCACCATCGTCAATACCGCCCTGCCGTCGATGGCCGTCAGCCTGGGGGAGAATCCGCTGCGCATGCAGTCCGTGATCGTTTCCTATGTGTTGACGGTAGCGGTGATGCTGCCCGCCAGCGGCTGGCTGGCGGACCGGGTTGGGGTGCAGCGGGTATTTTTCAGCGCCATCGTCCTGTTCACGCTGGGTTCCATCCTGTGTGCCCGTTCTGAAACCCTCAATGAGCTGATCGCCTCGCGGGTCATTCAGGGGATTGGCGGGGCGATGATGGTGCCGGTTGGCCGGTTGACGGTGATGAAAATCGTCCCGCGCGAACAGTACATGGCAGCGATGACCTTCGTCACCCTACCCGGCCAAATCGGCCCACTGATGGGGCCGGCACTGGGTGGATTTCTCGTCCAGTACGCCAGTTGGCACTGGATTTTCCTGATCAATATTCCAGTCGGCATTGCCGGGGCCATCGCCACGCTATTGTTAATGCCTAACTACCGTATGCAGACGCGGCGCTTTGACATCAGCGGTTTTATCATGCTGGCGATCGGCATGGCGACGCTGACCCTGGCGCTTGATGGACACAAAGGGATGGGGCTGTCGGCGACCGCTATCTCAGGCCTGGTTGCAGCCGGTGTGGCGGCATTGGCCGGCTATTGGTGGCATGCGCACGGCAACAGTCGCGCGTTATTCTCACTCAGGCTGTTCAAAACGCAGACCTACAAGGTGGGGCTGACGGCAAGCCTGCTGGGCCGTATCGGCAGCGGTATGTTGCCGTTTATGACCCCGCTATTTATGCAAGTTGGCATGGGGTTTTCCCCGTTCCACGCCGGATTGATGATGATCCCGATGATCATCGGCAGTATGGGAATGAAGCGGATCGTGGTACGGGTCGTTAACCGTTTTGGGTACCGCAATGTGCTGGTGGCCGCCACGCTGATGCTGGCGCTGGTCAGCCTCAGTTTCCCGTTGGTGGCGATGATCGGCTGGATCTGGCTTTTGCCCGTGGTGCTGTTCTTCCAGGGAATGGTCAATTCACTGCGCTTCTCGGCAATGAACACCCTCACGCTCAAGGACCTGCCGGACAGGCTGGCCAGCAGTGGGAACAGCCTGCTTTCGATGGTGATGCAACTGTCGATGAGCCTCGGCGTCAGCCTCGCCGGTATTCTTATTGGCAGCTTTGCCCATCATCAGGTGGTCACCGACAGCCCGGCAATTCACAGCGCATTTATTTACAGCTACTGCTGCATGGCATTGATCATTGCCCTGCCCGCACTGGCCTTCGCCCGCGTCCCGGCTGATACCGCGCCCAACCGTACGCTGACCAAAGAGCCGGGGACCGGCACCACGAGGTTGCAATAATGAAACTAGGCATTACCGGCAAGCTGTTCATGGCCATTTTCGCCACCTGCATGCTGGTGTTAATCACCATGCATTGGGGCGTTCGTGTCAGCTTTGAACGCGGCTTTATCGACTACATCAAGAACAGCAACGAACAACGTATCAACATGCTGAGTGAAGCGCTGGAAGAACAATACAGTCGCCACGGCAACTGGGTTTTTCTGCGCAATAACGATCAGGTGATTTACCAGATCATGCGCTCGTTCGAACAAAACAGCGACAGCAGCCACAACTTGCCGCCCAAGGGGTGGCGCACCCAGTTCTGGGTGGTAGACAGCCAGTTTAACCGCCTGGTGGGCCATTCAGGCCCGGTGCCGAAAGAAGGCCCGCGCCATCCGATTCGTTACAACAATGAAATTGTCGGTTGGGTGATCACCACCCCAATAGAGAGGCTAACGCGCAACACCGACATTAATTTCGATCAACAGCAAAGGCGCACCAGTTGGATGATAGTCGCCCTTTCCACACTGTTAGCGGCGGCCGTTACCTGGCTAATGTCGCGCGGGTTGCTGGCCCCGGTCAAACGGTTGGTTGCCGGTACTCATCGGCTGGCCGCGGGGGATTTCAGCACCCGTGTGGCGGTCAGCAGCCAGGATGAGTTAGGGCGGCTGGCACAGGACTTTAACCAGCTTGCCACCTCTCTGGAAAAAAACGAACAGATGCGGCGCGCCGTTATGGCTGACGTCTCTCATGAGTTGCGCACCCCGTTGGCGGTATTGCGCGGCGAACTGGAAGCGTTACAGGACGGCGTGCGCCAACCCACCCCCGCTTCACTCAATTCGTTGCAGGCAGAAGTCTCCACCCTGACCAAACTGGTGGACGATCTGCATCAGCTGTCGTTATCCGATCTGGGCGCACTCGCCTACCGTAAATCCCCGGTCGACTGCGTGCATCTACTGCAAATTGCGGTTGCCAGTTTCCGCGAGCGGTTTCGTGCCAAGGGGCTGGAGATTGTGACTCTGCTGCCTGAACAGGCACCGCTGTTTGGCGATCCCGATCGCCTCAACCAGCTATTTAATAACCTGCTGGAAAACAGCCTGCGGTACACCGACGCGGGCGGTAAGTTGGAAATCGGCGCTGAACAATCGCCAGACTGCTTGCGTGTTTACTGGCAAGACAGTGCACCTGGCGTCACTGACGAACAGTTGGCGCGTATTTTTGAACGTTTCTACCGCACCGAAGGTTCGCGCAATCGCGCCAGCGGCGGCTCGGGTCTGGGGCTGTCGATCTGTCAAAATATTGTGGAAGCGCACAACGGGACGATCCACGCACAGCACTCGCCTTTAGGCGGCGTGCGGATTACAGTAGAATTTGCCACCCCGTTAATGAATAAGGCGTCATGATGGAAACCCAGAATCAACCGTTGCAGATTATGATTGTTGAAGATGAACCCAAACTCGGTCAGCTGTTGGTGGATTATCTGCAGGCTGCAGGGTACGCCACGCATTGGCTGACCAACGGCAGCGAGGTGGTGCCTGCGGTACATGAGCATAGCCCTGCACTGATCCTGTTGGATCTGATGCTACCGGGGGCCGATGGGTTGACGGTTTGCCGCGAACTGCGCCGCTTTACCGATGTCCCGGTTGTGATGGTGACGGCGAAGATTGAGGAGATCGATCGCTTGCTGGGGCTGGAGATCGGTGCAGACGATTATATCTGCAAGCCTTACAGCCCGCGTGAAGTGGTCGCTCGAGTAAAAACCATCCTGCGCCGCTGCCATCGCCCGCTGGATAATTCGCAGGAAGAAACGCAGCTTCACATCGATGAACCGCGTTTTCAGGCCAGCTATCAGAACCATATGCTGGATCTCACGCCCGCAGAATTTCGTCTGCTGAAAACCCTCGCCAGCCAGCCGGGTAACGTATTCTCACGCGAACAGCTGTTGAACAACCTGTATGACGACTACCGGGTAGTGACCGATCGCACCATCGACAGCCATATCAAAAACCTGCGGCGTAAGCTGGAGCTGATCGACGGAGAAAAATCCTTCATCCGTTCGGTATACGGTGTGGGATACCGCTGGGAAGCCGAGGCCTGTCGGCTGGTAAATGGACTTTAACCGGCCGGACGTCCGGTCCTCTACCGCCAACCCCGCACCATGCCGAATGCCCGGTAGTGAGTCACTCACGTCGCGCCGCGGCTCTGTGCGTGTGCGGCGGTAAGCCACGCCGCCTTGTGCCATCACAATCCTCCATTAGCTTCCTGTGCTACAGCACGATTCGCTGATTGAAACTCAACGCCAGCGCAAAAAAATTGCGTATTTTTTGCGCTACGCTTCTCAGATAAGGTTTGTTAGCCGCTCAGTTTCACGCTATTGGCTACACTTACATCACTTATCGGAACCCACAGGAGAGGAACCATGGCAATCGGTCACTATGAGCTGAAAAAAGCAAAGAATGGACAGTACCACTTCAACCTGAAAGCCAGTAATGGCGAAATCATTTTGGCCAGTGAGATGTACGCCAGCAAAGCCTCGGCGGAAAATGGCATTGCCTCTGTGCAAACCAATTCACCTCACGAAGCGCAATATGAACTGAAACACAGCACCAGCAATCAGCCTTACTTTGTCCTGAAAGCCAAAAACCATCAGGTAATCGGCGTCAGCGAAATGTACAGCTCTGAAACTGCGGCAAAAAACGGTATTCAGTCGGTGATCAAGAATGGCCCGAGCACCGACGTGCGCGATGTAAGCGCATAACAGCATCTGTGCGGCGCGCGATGGCCGCCATCGCGCGTTTTTCTTATGACCAGGATCAATCTCCCTGTAATAAATCCGGTTACCTGCTGATTTCTTGCCGCGCTACCGCTACAATTCCCCGCTTTTACTGCGCCATTTGGGGCGCGTTATACCCACTGGCTTTCCTACCGCAGCCAGGCGGCAAATTCGTGAGTCTCCAGGCGCTTGGTAAACCCAGTGACCAGGATGAACGAATACCGCCAACAGCGCTGCGGTTATAAAGACAGAGGTATACTGACCTGAAATCAGACCGAGACTCATTATGTTTACTCCGGAACTCCTCTCCCCGGCCGGCACGCTGAAAAACATGCGTTACGCCTTTGCCTATGGTGCTGACGCGGTGTATGCCGGCCAGCCACGTTACAGCCTGCGGGTGCGCAACAACGAATTCAATCACGAGAACCTGGCGCAGGGCATTAACGAAGCCCACGCACTGGGTAAGAAATTCTACGTGGTCGTGAATATCGCTCCGCACAATGCCAAACTGAAAACCTTCTTGCGCGATCTTAAACCTGTGATCGACATGGGCCCCGACGCGCTGATCATGTCCGATCCCGGCCTGATCATGATGGTGCGTGAGGCCTTCCCGCACATGGATATTCACCTGTCGGTACAGGCAAATGCGGTGAACTGGGCAACGGTGAAATTCTGGCAGCAAATGGGGCTGACGCGGGTGATCTTGTCGCGTGAACTGTCGCTCGAAGAGATCGCCGAGATCCGCACTCAAGTGCCAGACATGGAGCTGGAGATTTTCGTCCATGGCGCCCTGTGCATGGCCTACTCCGGCCGCTGCCTGTTGTCCGGTTATATCAACAAACGCGATCCGAATCAGGGCACATGCACCAACGCCTGTCGCTGGCAGTACAAAGCGGAAGAAGGCAAAGAAGACGATACCGGTAATATCGTGCATATCCATGAGCCTATCCCGGTACAAACCGTTGAACCAACATTGGGTATCGGTGCGCCAACCGACAAAGTGTTCATGCTCTCAGAAGCCCAAAAACCGGGCGAGTATATGAGCGCCTTCGAGGATGAACACGGCACTTACATCATGAACTCGAAAGATCTGCGTGCCATTCAGCACGTGGAACGTCTGACACAGCTCGGCGTACATTCGCTTAAAATCGAAGGCCGCACCAAATCCTTCTACTACTGCGCCCGCACTGCACAAGTCTACCGCCGCGCTATCGACGACGCGGTTGCCGGCAAACCGTTCGATGCCACATTGCTCACCACGCTGGAAGGCCTGGCGCATCGCGGTTACACCGAAGGTTTCCTGCGTCGCCACGTGCATGACGCGCAGCAAAATTACGATTACGGCTCTTCATTGTCTGAACGCCAGCAGTTTGTCGGTGAATTTACCGGCGTGCGCCGTGACGGTTGGGCTGAAGTCGATGTGAAAAACAAGTTTCTGCTCGGTGATAGCGTAGAAATGATGACCCCCGGCGGTAACGTCCTGTTTACCCTGGAGAGCATGCAAAATAAGAAAGGCGAGGCGATCGACGTGGCGCCTGGCAATGGGCATATCGTTTATTTGCCGATCCCACAAGATATCGATCTCAATTACGCGCTGCTGATCAGAAATTTGCCGGATACCAATAGTCCTGCGGCATAAAATGCAGATTACGCGGCTTTAATGGCGTTTTTTAGCAAATATTAGAATTGGATCACATCAATTAGTTCGCAGCTTGGTTACCATCAGGCTGCTTAAAACTAAGAACGAAAAATATTTGCATAGCAATACTAGGAACCACCTCCTTAGCCGGTCCAATCTCCCTTGGACTGGCTTTTTCTTTGGTAGAAAAGAAATATCTATAGAAATATATCCATGATATTTCAATTACATGACACCTCTGTCTTTAATAACGCTCACGACTATTTCGATATAAAAATAATGCTACAGCGATAAGTTAATTCATTAACTAAAATCGTTAACACGGCTACGACATATATCTCAAATTAAGCCAATCATTCAGAGATAACCACTGTGTAATGGTTATTCATCCGAATTAACTGAATATTCTTATGGTCTGCCGCCGATAGGTAGTTTATCGTTGATCACTATCTGTTTTTAGCCGGGAGATATCAGGAATGCATCCATCAGCACCCGCGCTTCTTATCATTAATGGTAAAAGCGCCGGCAACGAAGAGCTCCGTATTGCAGTACAAACGCTGCGGGATGAAGGCCTGACACTGCATGTTCGCGTTACCTGGGAATATGGGGACGCCGCGCGTTATGCACAGGAAGCCTGCCAACTGGGGGTAGCCACGCTGATTGCCGGCGGGGGCGATGGCACGATCAACGAAGTCGCCGCCGCGCTGACCGCCTTACCTGCAGATAAACGGCCCGCGCTGGGTATTGTGCCTCTGGGCACGGCCAACGACTTCGCCATGGCCTGCAATATCCCACCGATGCCGGAACAGGCGCTACGGTTGGCGATGAAAGGCCGCGCCGTCCCTATCGATTTGGCGAAGGTGAATGATAAACGCTATTTTATCAATATGGCGACGGGCGGCTTCGGTACCCGAATCACTACCGAGACGCCAGAAAAGCTAAAGGCGGTGCTGGGCGGTGTTTCCTACTTTATCCACGGCCTGCTGCGCATGGATACGCTCAAGGCCGATCGCTGCGAAATCCGTGGGCCGGATTTCCATTGGGCCGGTGATGCGTTGGTGATTGGCATCGGTAACGGCAAACAGGCCGGAGGTGGACAGCAATTGTGCCCAGATGCCCTTATCAACGACGGATTGCTGCAACTACGCCTACTGATCGCGGACGAGTTATTGCCGGCATTGGTGGCTAGCCTGTTTAACGGTGAAGAAAACAAAAACGTGATCGGCGCCGCGTTACCCTGGTTGGAAATCAGTGCCCCCCATGAGATGACGTTTAATCTCGACGGAGAACCGCTGAAGGGAACCCGCTTCCGCATTGAAGTCCTGCCCAATGCCATCGAGTGCCGCCTGCCCCCTAATTGCGAACTACTCGGACAGACGTCTTCACGTTAATCGCTGCCAGCGGCGCCCAGCAGAACGTTGAGCGCCCCAGGTAGGCTGGCACAGCCTCTGTGCCGCCCCCCTTAACATCCCCCTGTCCTCTGCACTTTATTCTGCGATGAAATGTGATCTTCTCCGGCAAATCCTTTAAATCATACTTGTATGGTAGTTAGTTCATGGCGTATTTTTTGCCCATTCGAATCACCCTTGGCAAGAGGATTAGCCGTTATGAAGATCATTAACGCAGAGGTATTTGTGACCTGCCCAGGCAGGAATTTTGTCACGCTAAAGATCACCACTGACGACGGAATTACCGGTATCGGCGACGCAACGCTTAATGGCCGTGAACTGCCGGTTGCGTCCTATCTGAAAGATCACGTCTGCCCACAATTGATCGGGCGAGACGCACACCAGATCGAAGACATCTGGCAATTCTTCTACAAAGGCGCCTACTGGCGGCGCGGCCCCGTCACCATGTCTGCCATCTCCGCCGTAGACATGGCCCTGTGGGACATCAAGGGTAAGGCCGCCAACATGCCGCTGTATCAGTTATTGGGCGGCGCATCACGCACCGGTGTGATGGTTTACTGCCATACCACCGGTCATTCCATCGACGAAGTCCTCGATGACTACGCCAAGCATAAAGAATTGGGCTTTAAGGCCATCCGCGCGCAGTGCGGCGTACCGGGCATGAAAACCACTTATGGCATGGCCAAGGGCAAGGGGTTGGCGTATGAGCCGGCCACCAAGGGCAACTGGCCGGAAGAGCAGTTGTGGTCAACGGAAAAGTACCTCGACTTCACCCCCAAGCTGTTCGACGCCGTGCGCAACCGGTTCGGCTTCGATGAGCATTTGCTGCACGACATGCACCACCGGCTAACGCCCATTGAGGCTGCGCGCTTTGGTAAAAGCATTGAGCAGTACCGGCTGTTCTGGATGGAGGATCCAACGCCTGCGGAAAACCAGGAATGCTTCCGCCTGATCCGCCAGCACACCGTCACACCCATCGCCGTCGGCGAAGTGTTCAACAGCATCTGGGACTGCAAGCAACTGATTGAAGAACAACTGATCGATTATATCCGTACCACCCTCACCCACGCTGGCGGGATCACCGGCATGCGCCGCATTGCCGATTTTGCTTCGCTGTATCAAGTGCGTACCGGCTCACACGGCCCCTCCGATCTGTCGCCCATCTGCATGGCGGCGGCGCTGCACTTTGATCTGTGGGTACCGAACTTCGGCGTTCAGGAATACATGGGTTATTCCGAGCAAATGCTCGAGGTCTTCCCACATAACTGGAGTTTCAACGACGGTTATATGCACCCCGGCAACAAACCGGGCCTGGGCATTGAGTTCGATGAAAAACGGGCTGCCCGTTATCCCTACGAGCCCGCTTATCTGCCGGTCGCACGCCTGGAGGATGGCACCTTATGGAATTGGTAACAGGAGGACGCACCATGCACAGCGTGGTTATTGAACAGCCCGGTCGGCTGACTATCCAACAGCGCCCCTTGCCGCAGCCCGCCGCCGATGAAGTGCGCGTAAAGGTTAAATTTGCCGGTATTTGTGGTTCTGATGTACATATTTATCATGGTCACAACCCGTTCGCCCGCTATCCGCGCGTGATCGGTCATGAATTTTTTGGCGTGATTGACCAGGTCGGTAGCGAGGTTGATCCACAGCGCCTTGGCGAACGCGTTTCCGTCGATCCGGTCGTCAGCTGTGGTCATTGCTACCCGTGTTCTATCGGTCGCCCCAACGTTTGTACCGAACTACAGGTGATCGGCGTACATCGGGACGGCGGGTTCAGCGATTATGCCTGTGCCCCGGCGCGCAATGCCTACCCTGTTGCAGATAACATCAGCGACCGTCACGCCGCCATGATAGAACCCTTCACCATTGCCGCCAATATTACTGCCCACCTGCAACCCAACGCCGACGATATTGCGTTGATCTACGGGGCCGGACCGATGGGGTTAACGGTGATCCAAACGCTGAAAGGCGTCTACGGCGTGAAGCACGTGATCGTCACCGATCGTATTCCTGAACGCCTGATGATGGCACAGGAGAACGGGGCCGACTGGACATTCAATAACGCCGACGCGTCGCTGTCTGCAGAACTGGAACAACGCGGTATCCGCCCGACGTTGATTGTTGACGCAGCCTGCCACCCGAGCATTTTGCAGGAGGCCATTCATCTTGCTTCACCGGCAGCGCGTATCGGTATTATGGGGTTCTCCGGTGACGCCTGTACCCTGACCCAACAAAGCATCACCAGTAAAGAGCTGTCGATTTTCTCCTCACGCCTTAACAGTGCACGCTTCCCGCAGGTCATCGATTGGATGGCCAGCGGGAAAATCAGCCCACAGAAATTAATCACCCATTGCGTACCCGCCGAAGACGTCGAGCAGGCAATGTTGATGTTCGAACAAGACCAGCGCACCTGCTGCAAAGTGTTACTGCAATTTAGTTAGTTTTTTCACCGGGGCATCGAGCGGTGATACCGCCCTTGCAGACAACAAAGCATCGCGATTAAAACAACATCAAGTGGAGTGCTTTCATGTTTAAGAATCTGCGTTGGACCATCGTATTCCTGCTGTTTATGGTTTACATGATCAACTACCTCGACCGCGTCGCGCTGTCGATTACCGTGCCAATGATCGAGAAAGATCTGATGCTGAATGCCGAACAGTTCGGCATCATCTTTGGCAGCTTCTTCTTCGGTTACGCCATCTTTAACTTTATCGGCGGGCTGGCAGTAGACAAATTCGGCCCAACGTTGGTTCTCGGCATCGCCGTTGGCCTGTGGTCAATCTTCTGCGGCATGACGGCGTTAGCCACCGGCTTCTATTCCATGCTGATCTTGCGCGTGCTGTTCGGCATGGCCGAAGGGCCGATCTGCGCCTCCGCCAATAAAATGATCAACGGCTGGTTCCCGAAAAAACAGGCGGCGACCGCAATGGGCCTGCTCAGCGCCGGTTCCCCTTTGGGCGGTGCCGTCGCGGGGCCGATCGTCGGTTATCTGGCGCTGGCGTTCGGTTGGCGGCCCGCGTTTATGATTATCTGCTCGATCGGCATTGTCTGGATGCTGGTGTGGTTCTTTGTGGTGGCAGATAACCCGGCGAAAAGTAAACGCGTCAGCGATGAAGAACTCGCGCTGATTAACCAAATGAAAGAAGAGACTCACAGCGCAGAGGAAGAACTGAGCCATGCCGCACACGGCCTGGGCTACTACCTGAAACAACCGATTATCCTGGTCACTGCGTTCGCCTTCTTCTGCTACAACTATATCCTGTTCTTCTTCCTGAGCTGGTTTCCGTCCTATTTGGTGCAGGCGCATAACCTGAACATCAAGGAAATGAGCCTCACCACCATGATTCCGTGGATTGTCGGTTTTGTCGGGTTGGCGCTCGGCGGGTATATCTCTGACAAGATTTTCAATATTACCGGCAAGCTGCTGCTGTCGCGCAAGATTGTGTTGGTCACCAGCTTGCTGGCGGCAGCCATCTGCGTAGCACTGGCTGGTACCGTCAGCAGTGTGGTCCCGGCGGTAATGCTGATGTCAGTGTCGATCTTCTTCCTGTACATCACCGGCGCTATTTACTGGGCAATCATTCAAGACGTTGTGCATAAATCCCGCGTCGGGAGTGCCAGCGGCTTCATCCACCTGGTCGGTAGCGTTTCCGGCATTATCGGACCGATAGTTACCGGCTATATTGTGCAAAACACCGGCAAATTCGACAGCGCCTTTATGCTGGCAGGCGGCGTGGCGGCGCTCGGTGCGGTACTGGTCTTGTTGGTGATCAAAGCACCGCGCAACACCGCGCAACCGCAAATCTCAAAATCCTAATGCAATCGGGCGGCCATCGCCGCCCGGTCCCTCTGTCAGGAATTCCAGCATGATACTTTCCCCTAACAGCGCACTGCCGGCGGCAATTGCCCAGCCGGATTACGATCGAGAACGGCTTAAACCACGCATCGTGCACGTTGGCTTTGGCGCATTTTTCCGCGCGCATCAGGCTGTGTATGCCGAACAACTGGCTAACGATCACGCCAGCGACTGGGGTTACTGCGTGATCAGCATGCACAACGGCAGGCAAAAAATCGCCGATCTACAGCGGCAGGATTTGCTGTATACGGTTGCCGAAATGAACGATACCGATTGGCACGGTCAAGTGATTGGCGTTGTCAGGCAGGCTCTGCACCTGCAGGTCGACGGATTGGACGCCGTGTTAGACGCCATGGCGCAACCGGAAGTGGCCATCGTTTCATTAACAATCAGCGAGAAAGGCTATTGTTATCACCCCGCCAGCGGCCAGTTGCTGTCAGAACACCCGGATATTCAGCATGATATTGTTCATCCACAGCAACCACGTTCCGCGCCGGGATTGATCCTGGCCGCACTGCGTCTGCGCCGGGAACGTGGGTTGCCTGCGTTTGCCGTGATGTCCTGCGACAATATGCCCGCCAACGGCCAGATTACTCGCAACGTGTTAACGCAGCTGGCACAACGGCAAGACAATGGCCAAGCAGCGTGGATCGCACAGCATGTCACGTTTCCCTCAACGATGGTCGACCGCATTGTCCCGGCGGTCACGGCAGAAACCCAGCAACATACGGAGGCATTGCTGGGTGGCGTCGCCGATCTGCTCGGTGTCGCCTGCGAGCCGTTCCGCCAATGGGTGATCGAAGATAACTTCCCACAGGGCCGCCCCCAGTGGGAAAAAGCCGGTGCCGAGTTGGTGAGCGACGTGCTGCCCTACGAAGAAATGAAGCTGCGGATGCTCAACGGCAGCCACTCGTTCCTCGCTTATTTGGGCTATTTGGCAGGCTATACCCACATCAGCGACAGTATGCAGGATGCCTATTTCGAGCGTGCGGCGCGCCATCTGATGCTGGCGGAACAGGCCCCGACGCTGCAAGTCTGCGGCGTGGATCTGGCGCAGTACGCTGAGTCGCTGCTGGCGCGTTACCGCAACACCGCACTGAAACACCGAACCTGGCAGATCGCCATGGACGGTACCCAAAAACTGCCGCAGCGCTTGCTGGACGCCATTCGCTGGCATCTGGCACGCGACGGCAACGTTGACTGCCTGGCGTTAGGCGTTGCCGGTTGGATGCGATACGTCGGCGGTCAGGATGAGCAAGGTCAGGCCATCGAGATCAGCGATCCATTACGGGAACGCCTCGCCAATGTGGTCAGCAACAGTCGCGAAGGCCCTGAACGGGTGCTGGCCTTACTGCAACTTGATACCGTCTTCGGCCATGATCTGCCCGATGATCCGCGTTTTGTCGGGGCGGTGACCGATGCCTATCGGCAACTGCTGACACAAGGTGCCAAGGCTTGCGTGGCAGGGTTGCCGCTCGGCTGTTCCTCACCGACAGCGTAAAATGGCTTTGTTCGTCAAGCTGCGGAAGGATTTATCCGTCCGCAGCCAGCGGATAATCTGCTAGTATGGTGGCATTCACACTCAAGCCTGGTAATGCGTTGTCACCATGTCTGAATCCTACAGCCTCACCAATAATCTCCCGGTCAATCAGCAAGTCTACCGTTTCCTGCGCAAGGATATCGTCGATTGCACCATTCCCCCCGGTACACTGTTGTCCGAGAAAGAGATTTCTACCCGCTTTAGTGTTTCTCGCCAACCGGTGCGCGAAGCCTTTATCAAATTGGCAGAGGCTGGATTGGTGCAGATCCTGCCGCAACGCGGGACGTTTGTGATGAAGATTTCTGCCAAGCGGGTGGCCGACGGGCGCTTTATCCGTCAGGCGGTGGAATGCGCGATCGTGCGGCGTGCGGCGGAACGGATCACACCGGAACAACTGATGACGCTGGAGCATAACTTGCATCGTCAGGAGCTGGCGGCACAAAACCAGCAGACGCGTGAGTTTCTGACGTTGGACGATGAATTTCACCAACTGTTGACCCAGTTCGCGGACTGCCCGTTGGCCTGGGAGACCATCGAAACCATCAAGGCCACCATGGACCGAGTGCGTTTTCTCAGCCTGAGTGAGGTCTCACCACCGGAGAGCCTAATCCAACAGCACTACCGTATTTTTGCCGCGCTGAAGGCGCAGGATGCAGACGCCGCCGAGCGTGCCATCCACGAGCATCTACAAGAAATGATTTACTCAATCACCCCTATCGCCCTGCAAAATACCGAGTGGTTCGACGCAGAATAATCAGCGGCCTGGCCGTCAAGGGGGCGATCGCCCCCACGTATTTGGCCATGCAAATGGCATTTCCTCTCAATCGCATCTATTGTTTCTCCTTGCTGTCAGGATTTCATTAATATCGTTCTATCAGCTTCAATCACCGCTTTTTACTGCGCCGGTGGTCAGATACCTTGCCCTACCGGTGTTATGAAGAAGCTAATCGGGAGTTAATCATGACTGATATTGCACAGTTGTTAGGAAAGGAAGCGGAAGACCTGTTGCAACACCGCTGTACTACCATCCCTGCTGAGAATCTCTACCTACCGGGCGCCGACTTTGTTGACCGGATAATGATCGATAACAACCGTCCCAACACCGTTTTGCGTTCCATGCAAAGCCTGCTTAATCACGGTCGTTTAGCTGGCACCGGCTACCTGTCAATTTTGCCGGTCGATCAGGGCATTGAGCATTCTGCCGGTGCGTCGTTTGCTGCCAACCCGTTGTACTTCGATCCGAAAAATATCGTCGAACTGGCCATTGAGGCCGGTTGTAACTGCGTCGCCTCCACTTACGGCGTGCTGGCGTCCGTGTCACGCCGCTATGCGCACAAAATTCCGTTCCTGGTCAAACTGAACCATAACGAAACCCTGAGCTACCCAACCCAATACGACCAGACGCTGTATGCCAGCGTCGAGCAGGCTTTCAACATGGGTGCTGTCGCGGTCGGGGCCACCATTTACTTTGGTTCTGAACAGTCACGCCGCCAGATTGAGGAAATTTCTAGCGCCTTTGAGCGTGCTCATGAGCTGGGTATGGTCACCGTGCTGTGGGCCTATCTGCGTAATCCGGCATTCAATAAAGACGGGGTGGATTATCATTCCAGCGCCGATCTTACCGGTCAGGCCAACCATATTGCCGCCACCATTGGCGCCGATATCGTTAAGCAGAAAATGGCGGAAAATAACGGCGGCTACCGCGCGGTGAAATTCGGTTATACCGATGACCGCGTCTACAGCAAGCTGACCACTGACCACCCGATCGATCTGGTGCGTTACCAGTTGGCCAACTGCTATATGGGCCGCGCCGGGCTGATTAACTCCGGCGGCGCTGCCGGTGAAAACGACCTTCAGGAATCGGTGCGTACTGCCGTTATCAACAAACGTGCCGGCGGCATGGGCCTGATCCTGGGGCGTAAAGCGTTCAAGAAATCGATGAAAGAAGGTGTGGCGTTGATCAATGCCGTTCAGGACACCTATCTGGACAAGAAAGTGACCATCGCCTGATCACGGCGACAGCAAGTAGAGTTCTCTCCAGCCCGGTACGCCGGGCTTTTTCATGTCTTTTATCTGCTGATTCCCCTTTCCCGCCTCACGGCCACCGTGCTTCCATGTTATTTTTCTTTCATTATTAACTTTCACAATAAAATATTTATCTTTCAAAATGTGATCTATTTAAAACAAATGAATCCGTGAAGTGATTAGTGTAAGGCCCATGGCGACAGAGCTGCCGTTTTGCTCCAGGCCATACCTTCCATCACAGGAGAACAATAATGATTGAGCTAATCACTCAGGGTGCCGAATGGTTTATCGGCCTGTTTCAGAAAGGCGGTGAGGTGTTTGTCGGCATGGTGACAGGCATTTTACCTTTGTTAATCAGCTTGTTGGTCATTATGAACGCGCTGATTAAATTTGTTGGCCAGGAACGTATTGAACGCTTGGCGCAGCGCTGCGCGGGAAACCCGGTTTCACGTTATCTGCTGCTGCCGCTGCTCGGCACCTTTGTTTTTTGTAACCCAATGACCCTCAGCCTCGGCCGTTTTATGCCCGAGAAATATAAACCCAGCTACTACGCAGCAGCATCTTACAGCTGCCACTCCATGAATGGCCTGTTCCCGCATATCAATCCCGGCGAACTGTTCGTTTATCTCGGCATCGCCAGCGGGCTGACCACCCTCGGCCTGCCGCTGGGGCCACTGGCCGTGAGCTATTTTCTGGTCGGGCTGTTTACCAACTTCTTCCGCGGTTGGGTAACCGATCTCACCACCAGCCTGTTTGAACGCAAGATGGGCATCCGCCTGGATCGTCAGGTGCAACTTTAACCCGTGGAGTGCAGCATGAGTGCTTATATCCGTATTGAGAAAGGCGCCAGCGGCTGGGGCGGCCCATTACAGTTGCCGATCGAGCCGGGCAAAAAAGTGGTGTACATCACTGCGGGCACCCGCCCGTCGATCGTCGACCGGCTTAGCGAACTGACTGGCTGGCCCGCCGTCGACGGCTTCAAGGAAGGTGAACCGCCGGCGGACGAGATTGGTGTGATGGTGATTGACTGCGGCGGTACCCTACGCTGTGGCCTGTACCCTAAACGCCGTATTCCGACGGTCAATATCCACGCCACCGGACAATCCGGCCCACTGGCAAAGTTTATTCTCGAGGACATCTACGTTTCTGGGGTGCGCGATAACAACATCAGCCGGGTAGCGTCGGAAACAGATGCGGTGCAAGCCGCCCCCGCCACTCAGTCAAGGGGACGGGATTACGACACCAGTAAAAAAATCACCGAGCAGAGTGACGGCCTCTTGGCAAAAGTCGGCATGGGCATGGGATCTGTGGTGGCCGTGTTTTTCCAGGCGGGTCGCGACACCATCGACACCGTCCTGAAAACCATTCTGCCGTTTATGGCGTTCGTCTCGGCGCTAATCGGCATCATCATGGCGTCCGGTCTTGGGGATTTTATCGCCCACGGTCTGACACCGTTAGCCAACAGTCCTATTGGACTGGTGACGCTGGCGCTGATTTGCTCCTTCCCGCTGCTATCCCCCTTCCTGGGCCCCGGCGCGGTGATCGCTCAGGTAATCGGTGTGCTGGTCGGGGTACAGATTGGCCTGGGCCATATCCCGCCGCAACTGGCACTGCCCGCCCTGTTTGCGATCAATGCGCAAGCCGCCTGCGACTTTATTCCCGTGGGCCTGTCGCTGGCAGAAGCCAAACAGGACACGGTGCGGGTCGGTGTGCCTTCGGTATTGGTCGGGCGTTTCCTGACCGGTGCGCCCACCGTGCTGATCGCTTGGGCCGCCTCGGCCTTCATCTATCAATAACACTTACCGCCAGGGGCTAGTTATGAACACCATTTTTCAAACCACCATCACCCAGATTGGCGGCTCTGCCCGCGATGCGCTGTGTGATGACATGCTGATCACCTTTCGTGAAGGAGCACCGGCAGACATCGAAGAGTTTTGTTTTATCCACCAGCACGGCAATACCCTTGGTGAACTGCTCGCGGGTGGATGGATGGAGTTGGCGGATCAACGCTACCCGATCACAGCCGTCGGCAGCGTCGCTAACCAGAATTTGCGTGAACTGGGCCACCTTACCGTGCGTTTTGACGGGGAAACCCAGGCCGAATTTCCCGGCTCGATCCATGTTTCCGGCACCACGCCGATTGATATTCCGATAGGCAGTACGCTGAAATTTATCGCATAAGGAGTAGACCATGTCTGAAGTAGCAGTAGTGATTGGCGGTGGCCAAACATTAGGCGCATTCTTGTGCCTGGGACTGGCGCAAGCGGGTTACCGCGTGGCGGTGGCCGATTTAAACGCGGGGAACGCCCAAAACGTGGCGCAGCAGATTAACGATCAATACGGCGCAGGCTGTGCGCAGGGCTTTCAGGCCGATGCCACCGATGAACAAAGCGTGATGAAACTGGCAGCGGCAGTGGATGGTGCATTTGGACAGACCAACCTGCTGGTGTACAGCGCGGGGATCGCCAAGGCGGCACCAATCACCGATTTTCCGTTGGGGGATTTCGACCGCTCGCTGCAAGTGAATCTGGTGGGCTATTTTCTTTGCGCCCGCGAGTTTTCCCGCCTGATGATCCGCGACGGCATTGCCGGGCGCATCATTCAGATCAACTCCAAATCCGGCAAGGTCGGCAGCAAGCACAATTCAGGCTACAGCGCTGCCAAGTTTGGCGGCGTCGGGCTGACCCAATCACTGGCGCTTGATCTGGCGGAGTACGGCATTACCGTCCATTCGCTGATGCTCGGTAATCTGCTGAAGTCGCCGATGTTCCAGTCGCTGCTGCCGCAGTACGCACAGAAACTGGGGATCGCACCCGATCAGGTTGAAAAGTATTACACCGATAAAGTGCCACTGAAACGCGGCTGCGACTATCAGGATGTCCTGAATACCCTGCTGTTCTATGCCAGTGATAAGGCGTCTTACTGCACGGGCCAATCAATCAATATTACCGGCGGTCAGGTGATGTTCTGATCGGATTATCCCCCCTCTCCTTCGGGAGAGGGAAACCAAACAGGAGACGACATGACCCAGGCATTCATTATTTTTACCGTGCTGGCCTGGCTACTGCACATTGCTTTCGGCTGGTGGCAACTTCAACGTTTTAACCGCGCCTTCGACGGCCTATGCCAGCTGGGCACCGTCGGTGTCGGGCGTTCTGGCGGGCGCTTTCGGCCACGGGTGGTCTTGGCACTGGCTTTCGATACCGAGCAGCGGGTCTGCGGCAGCATGCTCATGCGTGGCCTGACCATTTTTGCGCAACCGCGACAGCTCGCCCGTCTGCACGGGCTTCATCAGAGAGACCTTATCCCGGATGTGATCTTCCCCGAGGATCGCGCATGCCAGACTGCACTATCGTTAGCGATTGCCCCTAAATCATGATATTTTCACATTAAAAGACATTACCTTTCATATTGAATTATTCATTGAAGGGAAATGCTCAACTCTTGTGAACAGGACAGGCTATGAAACCAAAGCAGCGGCAGGCCGCTATCCTTGAATATCTGCAGCGGCATGGCAAAACGGCAGTGGATGCCCTGGCAGCACACTTCGCCACCACGGGCACCACCATTCGTAAAGACCTCACTCTGCTGGAGGACGAAGGTGAAGTGATCCGTACGTATGGCGGTGTCGTCCTCAGCCGTGACGATGGCGATCAGCCGATCGACCGTAAAACCCATATCAATACCGAAAAGAAACGCCAGATCGCCTACGCCGCCATTGGGCTTATCAACGACGGCGATTCACTGATTTTTGACGCCGGCAGTACCGTGCTGCAAATGGTGCCGCATCTGGCGCAGTTCAATAACATCACCGTGATGACCAACAGCTTACATATCGTCAATGCGCTCGTGGAGTTGGACAACGACCAGACTATCCTGATGCCCGGCGGTACCTATCGCAAAAAATCGGCCTCATTCCACGGCAGCCTGGCAGAATCCGCTTTCCAACAGTTCAGCTTCGACAAACTGTTTATCGGCGCAGATGGTGTAGACCTCAACGCAGGCGTTACCACCTTTAATGAGGTGCATAACGTCAGTAAAGCGATGTGCGAGGCCGCCAGCCGCATTATTCTTCTGGTAGACTCGTCGAAATTCGGCCGTAAAAGCCCGAACGTGGTCTGCGACCTGGCCGCCGTAGACACGCTGATTACGGATAAAAACATCAACCCGGATTATCTCGCCGCACTACAAGCGAAAGGTATCAATATCATTCTGGTAGGAGATTCTGATGAGTAACGCCTCGGCCCTTCTGGCCTTTGCCCGTGAAACACTGGAAATTGAGCTGACAGAAGCACAACGTCTGCTGGAACGGCTGGACGATAATTTCGTCCGCGCCTGCGAACTGCTGCTGAACTGCCGTGGCAAGGCCGTGGTTTCCGGCATTGGCAAGTCCGGTCACATCGGCAAAAAAATCGCCGCCTCTCTGGCCAGTACCGGCACACCGTCGTTCTTCGTACACCCGGCGGAAGCGCTGCACGGCGATCTCGGAATGATCGGTGCCGATGACGTGGTGATCTTTATCTCTTATTCAGGCCGAGCCAAAGAGCTGGATCTTATCCTGCCGCTACTGGCGGAAAATACTATCCCGGTGATCGCCATCACAGGCGGTAAAGAGTCACCGTTAGCACAGGCAGCGGCCTGCGTGCTGGATATCAGCGTTGAACGTGAAGCTTGCCCAATGGGGCTGGCTCCGACCTCCAGCGCAGTCAATACGCTGATGATGGGTGATGCATTGGCCATGGCGCTGATGCGTCAACGCGGTTTCAATGCCGAAGATTTTGCCCGCTCACATCCTGGCGGCAGTCTGGGCGCACGTTTACTGAATCGGGTACATCACCTGATGCGCACAGGCGATCGCCTGCCTCAGGTCAGTGAAAATGCCAACGTCATGGAAGCGATGCTTGAACTGAGCCGCACCGGGCTGGGCTTGGTGCCCGTGTGTAACGCACAGCAGAAAGTGGTCGGCGTCTTTACCGATGGTGACCTGCGTCGCTGGCTGGTGAAAGGGAATAGCCTGCAGGATGCGTTAAGCCCGGCGATTACCCGCCCCGGCTACCGCTTGCCAGAACAGTGGCGCGCCGGAGAAGCGCTTGAGGCGTTACACGAACAGCATATCAGCGCTGCCCCGGTGGTCAATTTAGACGGCGTACTGGTGGGCGCGATCAACCTGCACGACCTGCATCAGGCTGGCATCGGCTGACGAAAAGGACAGAAACCCGCATTGTTTGCGGGTTTCTTTCTATCCTCAGCGTTGACTTAGCTGGGCACTGCCTCAACGATCGAGACATAACAACCGGTGTTGATTATCCGGTTCAGCTTCAGATCGGCAGTGGCCAGCAACGCCCTCAGTTCTTCTTCGGTACGCGCTTTCCCGCCGTCAAAACTCCCCATGAGCAGCAGATCGATCTCTCTGGCACAGTCCCAATTATGACCCTCTGGGATCACCGGTTCCATGATCAACAGTGTCGAATCAGGATGCATAGCATTGCGGCAGCTGCGTAATATCCGGCTGGCCGGTTCGTCCGGCCAGTCCATGGTGATGTATTTCAATAAATAAAAGTCCGCCGTCGGACACGACTCGAAGAAGCTGCCGGCACAGGTTTCCCAACGGGAATCGTCCCCGAGTTCACCGAGCCGATTTCTCGGCAAGATCTGCGGCTGATCGAAAAGGATACCTTTGAGCGTCGGGTTAGCACGCAATACGCTCAGTAGCAATCCGCCCAATCCCCCCGCAATATCCACCACCGTCGCATTTTCTGGGAAATGATAATTTCGCACCAGGAATTTATTTTCCACCGATGACATGGACGACATTCCGGCATGAAAGTCATTTTCCGACGCGGGAATATTTTCCCTCGACCAATATTCATAAAAAGACATTCCGAACAGCTGTTTGAACACCGGGTCACCCCGAACAGTTCCCGTCAACTTGCCCAAAGGCAGCCAGAATGTGTCATCAGTAAGCATGATGACTGCAGCACGCAAAGAATCCCTGGCATCGGAGCGCAGGCATTGCGCCACCGAATTTAGCGCGAAATGGCCGTCGTTAGAAACGGTAAAAATATTGCGAGATACCAGCGTGCGCATAACGCGATGCAATAAGTCCTGATCCACCGCCAGCTGACTCGCCAGCTCCCGGGACGTTTTGGGCGTATCAATCAGAGCGTCGGCCACGTTCAGCTCCGTCGCGACCCGCAATGCGGCCTGCACGGTGAACCCCATCGCCTGATCCAACAAGTATAATGACGCTTTTTCATCTTCAGAAAGAGTAATGTGATTTGTTTCCATGATCATAATGCTCCGCTTACATATTTATCTCCAGACACCATTGCAAAAAGCTGCAATGCCTATTTTTCCGGTGAAAATAAATTCGCCAAACAAGATCATAGACACTAAATAAAATAAAACCACAAAATAAAAGTGGTTATTATTTAAGAAAGAAAATAAAACTCACAACCCATTAAATACTAAGGAGATAAATATAATTACGCACAACAAAATAATACAAAACAGATATAACCAAATAATAAAATCATTATGAAATAACATTTATCCTATTTAGACATTGTTTTATATGGGTTTAATTTTAATGTTCTATATTCATCGCAAAAAAACGGCCAAATGCGTCAGCATTCAGCCGAATACTGATTATTTCCAGTCTGGATTATTCTCGAACTGTTGTTTCAACAGCGCCTTCATGTCCTCGTCCGGCTTGCCCAACCATTGGTATTTAGCGTATTTCTTCGGATGATCAACCGCTTCCGGTTTGTTCGCCACTTCGACGCGCACCGCCCATGCCTGTGACTTGTCTTCTTTAAACGCCACCATCATAAAATTGTTGGCACAGTCGTGGGGTTTGCACAGATTGCCCACCAAATAATTTTGGCCCTTCCAACTCAGGCTTTGCGCCGGGGTTGATGTCCCCATTCCCTTACGCGCCCACCCCGGTAAACGGGCCTGGCCTTTCACCATGTTCTGCCAACTTGTCTGGTAGCCCGGCTGCTGGATCACATCGGAGGTAGTGACAATTTGTTGGGCAACGCTGCCCACGCTGAAGCTGAGTAACACGCCGAAGATGGCACCGCGAAGTGCGTTTTGTCCTGTCATGGCCTTCTCCTTTAATAAAATTCGTCCGCACCCGGCCAAAACCGGGCCTGAATCTAGTCAGACCACAGTGACGGCAAAAAGTTGACTCACCACCAGGCGTGAAAATGATGCACCGGTCCGATACCCTGCCCCACTTCCAGGGTGTCGGCTTGCTGCAACGCTTTTTGTAGATAATCTTTGGCCGACGCCACCGTGCTGGCCCAATCATCATGGCGCGGGCGCAATGCGGCTAACGCGGCGGAAAGTGTACAACCGGTACCGTGCGTATGACGGGTCGCCACACGTGGCGCAGTGAAACGCAGTTCCTGCCCATCGCTAAACAACCAGTCCGGGCTCTCACTTTCACTCAGATGACCGCCCTTCATCAGCACCGCCCGACAGCCCATTGCCAGCAGCGCCTGGCCTTGCTCACGCATTTGCCGTTCATTCTCCGCCGGCGCACATTCCAGCAAAGCCGCAGCTTCCGGCAGGTTCGGCGTAATAATCGACACCAACGGCAACAGTTCGCGACGAATAGAGTCCACGGCCTCTGGCGCCAACAGGGGATCACCACTTTTCGCCAACATCACGGTATCCAGCACCACAAATGCCGGTTGGTAATGACGCAAACGCTCCGCCACCGCCTGCACAATGTCAGTGTTAGCCAGCATACCGATTTTGGTGCTGTCGATACGCACATCGCTGAACACGGAATCAAGCTGAGCGGCGACAAAAGCAGGGTCAATATTGTAAACCGACTGCACCCCGCGGGTATTTTGCGCCACCAGTGCCGTAATAACGGAGGCCCCGTAGGCACCCAGCGCAGAGAAGGCTTTCAGGTCAGCCTGGATACCTGCACCGCCGCTCGGATCGGTACCCGCGATGGTCAATGCGTTAATTCGTTTCATTGCAGATCCTCCGGCCGCAGTTGATACAACGCGTCGAGGAACGCAGGGGTGAAACTGCCCGGCCCTGCGGCATCGCGCGTGGCACGTTCACCACACAGCGACATCACCCGGCAGGCAGTCGCGACGTTGTCCAGCCGATCGCCCGGCAGGCTGCAAAATGCCGCCACTACGGCCGATAAGGCACAGCCGGTTCCCACGACCCGCGTCATCAGTGCGTCCCCCCCTGCGACGGCCCACTCACGCTGGCCGTCGGTGACATAATCCACGACCCCGGTTACCGCCACGACAGCGCCACTGCTCCGTGCCAGCTCACGCGCGGCGGGTAAAGCCGCCAGCGAATCGTCCGTGCTGTCTACGCCGCGCCCACTGGTCTGCAGACCGCTCAGCGCCATGATTTCGGAAGCATTACCGCGGATCGCCGCGGGTTTTTTACCTAACAGGCAATGGGCAAAGGCAGTGCGGTACACCAACCCACCAACCGCCACCGGATCCAGCGTCCATGGCGTTCCCGCCGTATTGGCGGCCTCCACCGCCGCCAGCATGGATTCGGCACGTGAGGCATTGAGAGTACCGATGTTAATCAGCAAAGCATTCGCCAGCAGGCTGAACTGCGCTGCCTCTGTCGGTTCCACCACCATCGCAGGGGAAGCGCCGAGCGCCAGCAACACGTTAGCCGTCAGCTCCTGCACCACTTCGTTGGTCAGGCAGTGAATCAATGGGGGTTGGTGCTTAAATTGGGTCAAACAGGCCGCGGCACGGGCGCCGGGTAAAGCATCAGGTCGAGCGAACATATTCCTCCCAACCGGCGTTCAAGAAGGCGGGTACCGGTTGGGGCACCGAGACTTCCCTACGCTGGCATAATCCAGATCAGGTAATACGGGTAAAATCTCAGCCCCTAGAGGCACCCCGAGTCAAGACAGCCATTATTGGGGTTGCTGACGGTGAGGTCAATTGCGCTATAGTGTCAAAAAAATAAAAAGGAGATGCCATGCAGATCAGACCCTATCAAGAAGCCGACCGCCCCTTCCTGCGCACGCTGTATTTGGCATCACGCAAAGCGGCGTTTCCGTGGCGCGATACCGACGATTACCGACTAGAGGATTTCGATCGTTCGACGTTGGGTGAGGATATCTGGGTAGCGGAGGATCAGGGGACGCTACTGGGATTTGTATCGATTTATCGCCAAGATAATTTTATCCATAATCTGTATGTTGATCCTCACCTGCCGCCCCTTGGCGTAGGCAGTGCCTTACTGCAGGCGGCAGAACAGACATTTACTGCCACCGGTTCATTGAAATGTCTGATGAAGAACGAAAAGGCGTTGGCGTTTTACCATAAACACGGCTGGCAAAAGATAACCACCGGCAACGACGGCGCGGAAGACTATTACCTGCTGCACTCGCCTAAAAAATAGCGTCATCCGCTGTGAGCCAAACCTGAAAAGGCCTGACATCGTCAGGCCTCTAAAACGGCTCAGGCTACAAACCGCAGGTTACCCTTGCAAAACGATATCCTGCATCGCCGGGATATAACCGTAATCGTACACCTCGCGCACAAAGGAACGGTCGCCTTCCAGCACAATCCGCACCGTTGGCGCTTCCGTCCCGCCGATACGGTAATCCTGGCCGCTGGTTGGCACGCTGTCGATGAACGACGTCACCAAACCATTTGGCATCACGCAGTGCGAATACGTCTGGAAAGGCTGTTCCGGCGGGTTACCCAGCACCAGGCCTGAGGCGTTCATCGGCGTGTAAGGCCCGGTCAGACTATCGCTGACGAAACCGTACACCCCATCCGGCCCGGTCAACCCTTCGGCATAGGTGAATTTATGGCTGATGGTGAACAGGTAATATTTGCCGTCCTGGAACACATAGTGCGGGCGTTCGGTCTGATCGTTGACGCCCACAGCCGTAACCAGCGGCGGCAAAATCTCCCACTCTTCACCGCGATTATCCTTCGCCACCGCCAGGCCGATACAGCCCACCTGGAAACGTGCGCCGCCCACCTCTTCATGGCCCGGCGGCACCAGCCCCAGCTCTTGCGGGCCAACCACATGCGAACCGCGATCGCCGGCTACGTTACCCTCGAACACCATATACAGTTTGCCGTCCTGCGGATCGATAAACGGGCTGGGGTCGCGGAAGTTCCAGTAGGGATTCTGCGCTTCGGTCTGGTAATACACCCCGTCGGCCTCGAACAGCGATTTCACCTCGTTGAAATCCTGCAGTTGCACGCCGTCATCCGACGTCACAATGCGGCCGCGCACTTTGGCAATGGTGGCACCCGGCGTCACGCAGGTGTAATACAGATCGATATCGCCTTCGTTATTCAACAGGATAGGAGTACCCGCCCATTCACGCGTCGTCGGTGAAACCCCTTCCGCCATCACCCGGCCGCCGAAGATCCAGTCTTTGCCCGTACGGGAATACCAGTAGCACATACGCGCACGGCCGTGGCGATCTTCCCAGTCGCGCTTGATGTCGTAATTACCGCTGCCATCAATATACTGCGGGTCATAAGGATGGCGATCGGCGGTCAGCGTCAAAATTACTGACCAGCCGTTGACGGAAACCACGGTGCCCTCCAGGGTACGCAGCGGCATGGTGTCCCAGATGAACACGCTGTCACTCATGACCGGAAAATCGGCGCTCACCAAGGGTTGCGTGGTGGTCGGATCGTTTTCGTTGACTTTCAGCGCCTCTGCGCGGGTCCAAATGGTCGGTTTGTAATTTAGGTTTGTCATAATGATTTCCTCTTAGCAAGTAAGCTCCCCCATGCCGGGAACGACGGCGGCAGGAGCGATGGGCGCGGTAAAATGTGACCGCTGCGGCTGATGAGTGGCCGTGCCGCTATATTGCTAAATCGGTTTTGCTAATGCATGCGGTTGGGTTTGTGTGGTGCACCAGACAAAATCTAAGGAGAAAGAGAGGGAAATGAGTGGGATAACCCTCGGCGCGCCGCAATTGCAATTACTGTGCGACGCACTGATTTCCCAACTGTTATTGCTCTACCACCGCGCCTGAGGCCGGCATGCCGCGTAATGTCAGCCACCAGAACAGCAAGGCGACCAGGCTAACGCCCGCACCGAGCCAACACACACCACTCCACCCCGCCCAAGCGTAAGCATGCGTGCTGGCGAAGGCCCCCAGCCCACTCCCCACGGCGTAGAACAGCATGTAGCAACCGACCAATCGGCTGTGGGCCTGCGGATGTGCATTGAAAATCAGGCTCTGATTCAGTACGTGAATGGCTTGACCCGCCAGATCGAGCAACACAATACCCATAATCAGCCAGCCCAAACCGTAACTCAACATGCTCAGGGGAACCCAAGCCGCCACCAACAGTAACAGGCAGACACCGCTCGCCACCTGCCCCAAACCGCGATCGGCCAGATGCCCGGCACGCACCGCCGCCAGCGCACCCACCGCCCCCACCAGACCAAACGCACCGATCACCGAATGCGAAAAGTTAAACGGGGCCTGACTGAGTGGCAGTACCAGCGCACTCCAGAAAATACTGAATGCCGCAAACATCAGCAGCGCCAGCATACCCCGGATCTGCAACGTGCGATCACCCCATAACAACGTCAGCATTGAACGCAACAACGCCGGATAACTGAGCGTCGACGGCGGTGTGCGTGGCGCAGGTAACAAACGCGCCAGCACCGGCAGCAGAACCAAGGTTACCGCAGCGGAGAAGAAATAGACGGCTCGCCAGCCCCCCATATCCGCCAGTGCGCCAGAAAGCGTTCGCGCCAGCAACAAGCCCAATACCACCCCTCCCTGTGCAGCCCCCACCACCCGCCCTCGCTCATGCGGCGCTGCCAATGTCGCGGCAAAAGCGATAAGCCCCTGCGTCATCGCGGTGCCAAACAGCCCCACCAGCAGCATGCCACTCAGCAGTAACAGGCTGTTGTCCGCCCAGCCGACCACGCACAGGGCAGTAATCAACAGCAGTTGTTGAACCGCCAACAGCCGGTGGCGATTAATCCGATCCCCCAATGGCACCACCAGCAATAATGCCAGCGCACACCCCAACTGGGTTGCGGTGATCACCATGCCAACCGAGGCCAAGCTGATAGTAAAATCGTGGGCAATGGCGTCCAGCAAAGGCTGAGCGTAATACACGTTTGCCACGCTGAAGGCACTGGCTCCCGCCAGCAACAACACCAACGACGCAGGAAGCCGGCCCAGCACTTCCCCCTGTGACGTACAGATCGGATCCAGTGCTTTATCACTCATCCTTCACCCCAAAGTGGTTTCATTATTAAACCCAATGAACTTTACGCACAGAGGTTTTATAATGCAACCAGATCTTGCTGCAGGAGTTGAACGCTGTGAAACGTAAAAGTATGGAAGATGCGCAGTGCCCGGTCGCGCGCACGCTGGATGTGATTGGCGATTGGTGGTCGCTGCTGATCGTGCGCGACGCCTTCGACGGCGTGCGTCGCTTCAGTGAGTTTCAGAAGGGATTGGGGATGGCGAAGAATATTCTCTCCACCCGTCTACGCACGCTGGTGGCACACGGCATTCTGGAAATTGCGCCTGCTTCGGATGGCAGCGCCTATCAGGAATATCTCCTCACGGATAAGGGACAAGCTCTGTTCCCGGTGATCGTCGGATTGCGCCAGTGGGGTGAGGATTATCTGTTTAAAGAGGGAGAAACAAGGTCAACGCTGGTAGAAAGCGACAGTGGGTTAACGATACCGCGCATGACGCCGACGGGCAGTGACGGGCAAACGCTGACGCCGCTGAATACGCGTGTGGTGAAGGTTGATGAACTGGCGTAGCCTTCGCAATACCCCCCGGGTAAGGTATAGTCCGCGTTTTACGGGGTAACTATGCTGACTCACTCATCCATTCGCGTTAACAAGTACATTAGCGACAGCGGCATCTGTTCCCGTCGCCAAGCCGATCGTCATATCAAACAGGGCAATGTCTTCATCAACGACAAACGGGCGGACGTAGGTGCGCAGGTGTTTTTCGGGGATAGCGTGAAGGTGAACGGGCAGCAGATAGAACCTCGTGATGCTGATGATTTGGTGCTGATCGCACTGAATAAACCTGTTGGTATCCTCACCAGCATGGGAAAGCATGAGCGAGATAACATCGGCGATTTTGTTAACCACCGTCAACGTACCTTTCCTGTCGGCCGCCTGGACAAGGCTTCTCAGGGGTTAATTTTCCTGACCAATAACGGTGAGCTGGTCAATAAAATCCTCCGCGCCGGCAACAATCACGAAAAAGAGTATCTGGTTACCGTCGACAAACCGCTGACCGACGCATTTATTCAAGGCATGAGCGCAGGTGTGCCCGTACTGGGCAAAGTGACAAAAGAATGCCGGGTGGAGAAAGAGACCGAACAGGTATTCCGCATCACATTGGTACAAGGGCTTAACCGCCAGATCCGCCGCATGTGCAAATATTTTGGTTATGAGGTCACTAAACTTGAGCGCGTGCGCATCATGAATATTGATCTGACAGGACTGCCGCTGGGCGAGTGGCGGGATTTAACCCGTGATGAGCGAACTACCCTATTCAAATTGCTAGAGCACTCCACGTCCGAAGACCACGGCCAGCCCCAGAACGCCGAGATATCGCCAGGCAACGAGGGTCTGTTGCCCAACGATATTCCGCTTTAACCAATACCTCACTTTTCAGAAAATCAGAATGACCATCTGATATTGGCATTGACCGCATTCACCTGGGTATCAGCGCCATATTGCCCCTGATAACCGAGATCCAAGGTGGTGGAACGCGTCAGTTTCACACTCACCCCGACGTCCGCCACCATCAGGTTGTCATCAACCGCAGTGCCTTGGGTGATAAATGCGTCGCTGCCGGCAAAGGCCATACGTGAAGATGTGGATTTATCACCGTAGGCATGCTGCCAGCCTAATGAACCGTATAAGCTGACGTTCTTCGGCAGCTCGGTGAAGCCGCGCACACCCAACGTTGAATAGAAGGTATTCATCGTGTCATTACGTACGCTAAGTGCTGCAGCCCCGCCCTTTTCCTGGAAATTATCGGTATGCAGGCGGATATAGCTCAGATTGACGAAGGGCTCAATGTTCGCATCCGATTGTCCAAAACGGTAACCCGCTTCGGTAAACGCCAGCAGTGAGTCTGCATCATAGTCAGCCTTGAGCCGATCCGAGTAATTGCCAAAGTTAACGTTGCGTTCATTTTCCAGACGGTGCCAGGTGTAGCCCAGAGCACCACGTAGCGAGAAGGCATCCTGCTGCCCTGCGGCGTAAAGGCCGAGGTGGTAATTATCGCTATCAGACTTGGAACGACGGCTGTCAATCTTGTAATCACCGCGGCTATAACCAAAATATCCCCCAACGCGAACGCTGTGATCGGCTAATTTATGATCCGCGCCCAGCAGGAAACCACTGGTGTTGCCATCGAGTTTTCCGACGTTCTCATTGCCGCTGTTTCTTGCCCATGATCCAAACGTCTGCCCCCATACACCATTATTTTCAGCTTGAGCCGGCCGAACCAGCGTCATCGCCAGCGACGGCACAGGTAACGGATCATTATCAAACACGCGTAACATGCGTTGATTCAGCACATTGAATAGCATGGTGCTGCCTGCGATCAAATTGGACTGCGTGGACGGATACACTTCGCCAGACAACTGATTGAACGCCTCGCGCGCTTCCGGTGCACTCAATAACAACACGGAATTATACAGCGCCAGTGAAGGGCCACTTTGTGTCAATGACGAAAGTGCACCCGCGGTATTCCACTGATTATGGGTTTGCGCGACCGTCTGGAAAATACCTGGTTCGCCCGGGTTTTCACCCCCCGGATTTTCGCCACCTGGGTTCTCGCCCCCCGGATTCTCACCGCCTGGGTTTTCACCACCTGGATTCTCGCCCCCCGGATTCTCACCGCCTGGGTTCTCGCCCCCCGGATTCTCACCGCCTGGATTCTCACCGCCTGGGTTCTCGCCCCCCGGATTCTCACCGCCTGGGTTTTCACCGCCCGGGTTCTCGCCGCCGCCCTTTTGCGCGATGGTCAGATCCACGGCGTTGGCGCTGTGATGAAGCGCAACATCGAGGAAAGCAGATTTTGAGATAGCTTCAGCAAACTGACCGTCAATTCCGCCTTGCGACGTTAAAATGCGGTAGCTTTGGCCCGTCTGATAGCTGGTTTGTGGATCCAGCGCAGTCACCTGCACTTTGGCTTGATCACTGATGGTGGTCTTCCCGGCGACCACCAATTTGTCACTGCTGCCGTCACCCGCAATATCGACGTCGTAGAAGGACTCACCGATGAAGTTCAGATAGCGTTGCAGCGTCAAGGTGCCGATGTTGCCGTCACCGGGCGAAATATGGCCGCCAGACAGAATTTCCGTTTGGCCCAGAGTACCGTTGCCTCCCAGCGTACCGCCGGCTTTTATCGAGGCCGCACTGCTGTAACCTTGACCGTTGTTAACATCGGAACCGGCTGTCGCATTGAGGATCAGCGTGCCGCCATTTTCGGCGCTAAGCGTTTGAATATCAAAAATGTTGTCTTCTTTCAGCGTATTGATATCGCTGGCGATGATGATTTTTCCGCCCCGGGCGCCCACATTGGCCTTGAGCCCGGTAAGATCGCCGCTCAACGTCGTTTGCCCGGCAGTATTGATGACCTCGCCTTCGCCAACCATCTTGTTGCGGAAATCGTAGTTGTCGGAGGTATGGTTAAAGTACACATAGCTGCCGAACAGCCCACCCCGCAGGTTGATCGTCGTCTGTGCGTCAACGGTGCCCGCACCACCCGCCGCACCTATCGTGGGATCGGTCAATCCGGTACCGGTATCCATATTGCCGCGGCTGCCGATGATTAACGCGCCACGGTTCGAGCCGGAGCCGGTATCCCCCAGCCGCAACTCGTTAGCGCCAGCGGAAAATACGCCGCCGTCTACCACCGACAGCACACCATTACCATAATCCCCCACGTTGACGCTGCTGCCGCTGGTAAAGCGCGAGCCCTCGCCAGCGATATACAACTCGGCGGTTTTGCGTGAACCTGAAACACCGGCAATCTCTGCGCTGCCAACGTTGACCACTCCACCGTTTAGCACGTCCACATCACCGTTAGCCGTAAGCGTTTGGGTAATGTTCCACTGGGAGTTATTGCCCGTCACCGTGGCTTTAGGGTTCAGTTTGTCAGCTTCGCCGGGTATAAAACCGCTGTCGATCCTGGCTGCGGCGGTTGTTGTTACCACCCCGCCGTCTTCAATCAATAGGGTGGATCGCGCGCCCTGACCAAAACCAATGCCAAGCCTGTCGCTAATGACCCTGGAGCCGGCACCTTTAACATTCAAATGGCTGTCATAACCGCCCGTGGTGCCGACAATAATTTCTTTCGCACTGGCAAGTGCACCATCTTCAACCCGTAATGTCCCCAGACCCAAATTCAGGCTGCCGCGCAAAACGGATTGATCGTTAACGGCGCTCACTACCGCATCAGGCCCCCTGACCGTTACCACGCTGTCATAAATTTTGCCGTCAGAACGGGTGCCAATATTGATGTTATAGGCGTTGATTTTGCCATTATCGATCAGCAGGTTCGCACTTTGATTGCGGCCGACGTAAACATTCCCGGTGTAGGCTAAAGATTCTGTCACTTTGGATTCACCATCAAAAACAGCATCGTCGGCACGTGCAATATCAACAGGCCCGATCAATATCAATGGTGCGGAAAAGAGTGCGAGGTAAAGCTTGGAAAGCGGTTTTCTTACCGCTAAAGGGTACGATATTTTATCTTTCATGTATTCTCTCCGGCTCATTACTTTGATGCCATCAACGTTATTATTTATATGAAAAACTCAATGTATTAGAGGAGATATGAAACGCGATGCGCGAACACAGATTGATTGGTATCGATGCGCCAGCTTATTGCCCCCCAGCGCTAACGCATCGATACCAAACTTATTGGGCTGCCCCAATCCGCGCCTTAAGAAGGGTTATTTATGTGTGACCACCGGGGTACAGGTCGGCGCGCTTAGCGAAGGCGCAGAGCCTAAGATTCCCGGCATCATCAGCGATGAGCAATCGAAAATACGCCCTTTTTCCGTGGTCGCGCGGTAAGAAAGTTTTTGTCCGCCCAATGCATCGGGTTGGCCGCCATTAACATTGGTTACGGTAATTTCATCCGACGATCCCAGGCCAAGCATTTTAGCCGTTTCGGCCTGCAGTAGCGGTATTGCCTGATCGGTTTTCAATGTTGAACACCCGGCTACCAGAAAAGTAACGGCCAAAGCAATAAGTGGTTTTCTCATAAATTATCCTTTTCAACCAAACAGATCCAAATGCTGAATGGTTCTATGTTTTGTCTTATCAAAGTCCCCGAATAATATATTTCTCTTTCCTAAACGAAAAAACCCTCCTAAAGTAGGGAGGGTCAATAATAAAAAATTATCAGAACCCCTCTGATATGTTTATGCGAAAGGAGCTTGCTTTGGGGCAGGGTTATGCACTGGTCGTTGATGACCATCCTTTGGTGGCGAGTGGTATCGCCAATTTCCTTAATACGCATTGTCGATTTAAGCATGTTCATGTGGCGACCAACGAAGATCACTGTTATCGCCACATTCTTGAACATGGCGCCCCAGGCTTAATCGTTATCGACTTTTGGCTATCCGATGGTACGGCATTAAAATTACTCAAAGAGATCAAACAGCTCTACCCTAACGTGCGTTTGCTGGTAGTCAGTGGTGATGAGAACAATGAAATATGGCAAAAAGTCCGTGATGCCGGCGGCCATGGTTTCGTGCTTAAAAATGAAACGCCAGAATTATTTGCGAGCGCGGTCACCGCGCTTATGAATAATCAACCGTGGTTCCCTCTTGATAATGAAAACACCCTAACCAGCACACAAAACCATCTACAAAAATTCAACTTAACCCCACGGCAAGTTGATGTATTAACCATGATGATGCGTGGTTTCCCCAATAAAAGAATAGCCTCAGAGCTTTCTATTTCAGAACCCACGGTCAAGGAACACATCGGTAACATTTTAAAGAAAATAGGCGTTAGCAGCCGGGTGGAAGCCATTACCTTGCTGCATGGCAGACCGGGCCAATAGCATGAAGCTACTTCAATCTTTACAAGATGATGGAATCTCTCCACGCGCGCAAATTCGCCTGCTAGACAACACGTTTATACGGTTAGTCTTTAGCTTTACTGCGGTACCTTTTGTTGGCATCCCTTTTGCTATCTGGATTTATTTGCTGGGGGAAAACCTGTGGCCCATCATCATCTGGATCCTGTTGTATTTTCTCTGCGCATTGGCCATTAGGTTTTGGCACCGCAGCTATCAACATGAAGCAAAGGAAAAAGATGCAGAGGTTATTCTAAATCGCTGGTTACCCCATATTAATAAAGTCGCCTTTGTGCATGGACTGGGTATTTCATCATTATATTTAATCACTCCACAAATAAATAATTTTGATTTTTTCTTATTATTAAACATCAGTATCGCGGCAATCGTCGCAGCAAATGCGACGCACCTGACACCAATAATTAGCACCTTTACACTTTTCTTCTTCTCCTGTTGGGGAATGCTTAATATTGGCATTATCTGGCGTTTAAACGATGTCATGCTCATTGTGCTGATGCTCAATTTGCTTTATGGATTCGCCATTTACCGTCATGCACTTAGCTCTCATAAATTCTTTATCCAGCAGGCCCGTCTTGAAGAGCGCAGTTCCCGTCTTGCAGAGCAATTTAGGCAGGCCAAAGAAGAAGCGGAACAGGCATTGCTGGATAAGAATCAATTTCTTACTACTGCCAGCCATGATTTACGCCAACCGGTGCATGCCATGGGTTTTCTGATTGAAGCCATTATTCATAAAAATCGCGATACCACACTTATCCCTCAACTCCTGGATTTACAACAAAGCGTGCGGTCGGTGCATCTCATGTTTAATTCTTTACTCGACCTCAGCAAGATTGAATCCGGAAACGTCAGCACAGCGACCACCCATGTGGATATTGGAACGCTGCTTGATTCCGTCATTACCCTATTTCGTGAAGAAGCAAACAGCCGGACGCTATCATTGCGAACATGGCGGCCAAAGCGAAGAGTTCTCGTCATGGGCGATCAATTACTTATCCGACAATCCCTGATTAACCTGATACAAAATGCCTTGCGTTACACACAAAAAGGGGGAGTTCTGATAGCCATCCGCCCTCGTGGTGGGGAATGTTTAATCGAGGTTTGGGATACCGGTGTTGGCATTGCCGACGAAGAAAAAGGCAAAATATTCTCCCCCTATTATCGCCCCGAACTGGCGTGGAAAATCGACAGTGCCGGCCATGGGTTGGGGTTGGCGGTAGTGGCGCGCTGCGCAAAATTGATGAAGGTGAAGTACGGCATGCACTCCGTTGAAGGTAAAGGATCCCGTTTCTGGATGCGTTTTGCCCTCTACACCGGCGAACACCCACGACAAGAAAGCACCAACACATACTCAAACACCGTCACACCTGCCCGCTATGCCCCTCTGTCCGGCGCCTGTCTGGTCGTGGACGATGATCCGCTGGTCACCTCCGCCTGGTCGAGCTTGATGAGCACATGGGGTATAACCGTGCGCTGCGCCGCTTCCGCCGAAGAGGCTTTCGCTATCGTTGATGAAGGCTTCAGGCCCTTCGCCGTGCTGTGCGATCAGCGGCTCCGCTCTGGTGAGAGCGGCTTCGACATACTGAAAGCGCTGTTTGAACGTTTGCCGAATATCAGCGGTGCGATGGTCAGTGGGGAGTTCAACTCCCCTATTCTGCAAGAAGCCGAGCAGGAAGGTTACCTGGTATTAAGAAAGCCGCTGGAGCCTGCCAAACTGTACGCACTGTTAACCCAGTGGGTATCTTGCTAGCGACGCTTTACGTAAACGCCCCATGCCGAAACGCCCTGTCTGCACGGGTCTGATGTTCAGACCCGTGCAACACCAAGATTACGCAGCAGCTCCTCAAGGTTACGCTCACCGTCCGGCGTTTGAGCCCCCGCTTGTAGCCCACCGCGAATAAGCCTTTCCGCTGCTGGGCGTGCAAACAATCCCGCCCAGGCATCGTGTTCACGATGAAAACCCTCCCGCAAGTCTGGCGCGGGCATCGCCTGCTTGGCCGCTGCGATAACCCCCTCTGGTAAGGCCGCGATATTACGCGCTAGCCGATTGACGAAATCATCGAGCTCGACGGCGGGCAATGCACGATTAACCCAGCCGTAGCGTTCTGCGGTCACTGCATCGATAAGATCGGCACCCAGGATCACTTCAAGCGCGCGGCCGCGCGTCATTCGACTGGCCAGGTACTGCGTCGCACCGCCGCCAGGTGTGATACCCATCAAGGCTTCGCACTGGGCAAGGCCTGCACGCCCTTCAGCGGCAAATGCCATATCGGCCGCCGCAACAAATTCGGCACCGCCGCCACGCGCCAACCCAGCCAGTTTAACGATCGTGACCTGCGGCTGGCTGCGCAACAGCTCCCCGAACGCCTGGAATGGGTTTAGCCCTTCCGGCGCGTTACGCGCCAGCTCGTCGAAGGCATGCGGCTCATCAATTAAAGTCATATCGACATGAGCAATGAAGAACTCTGGATTCGCGCTCTGAAAAACCAGCACTTTCACATCAGGATCATTTCGCACAGAAACCAGAAAGCGACTGATTTCCGACATCAGAGACACATCAAGAACGTTTACCGGAGGATTGTCGATCGTAACCGTCGACACGCCACCGTTATGGGAAATACTCAGTCGGTCAAAATCGGTATCCGCCATGTCAATTTCCTTTATCGTTTGAGAGAAATGAGCACCGCGTTTTGGTGCTCTTCACCACATGGTATACTTTGCATACCTAGGGTCAATTACGCACTTTAACCATCCCAGGGATACTGGAGGATACCGATGAAAGAGACCGATCCTATCTACAGGGCCGATTGCCCAAGCCGAATTATTCTCGATCAGATCGCAGACAAGTGGTCAATGATGGTGCTGGAAGTGTTGCGTGAACCACGGCGTTTCAACGCTATCAAGCGCCGTCTGGACGGCGTCACCCAGCGTGTACTGACCCAGACGCTGCGCAAGTTGGAACGCAACGGTATGGTGACGCGCAAGGTGTTGGATGGGCGGGTGCTCGGCGTCGAATACTCACTGACGCCGCTCGGTGAATCGTTACAAAGGCCGTTCTCGATACTGTTCAATTGGACGCTGGGGAATATAGACGCGATTCAGGACTGCCAGCGCAAGTATGATGAGCAAAGCCAACAGGCTGAAAACTGAGGCCAGCCGCCTCAATTTTCCCCGCGGTGAATAGCCGCGTACATCCAATAATCTCGGCCCTGCCCACGCACGCGACGGTACTGTCTCATTAACCCCTCGCGTTGCATCCCCACTCGCTCCAGGACGGCGATCGATAATAGGTTGCTATCAAGCACGGTAGCCTGCACACGCTGAAGGCCCAATGCCATGTGTGCCCAATCAATAACGGCACGCGCCGCCGCCGTTGCTAAACCCCGGCCACAGTGGCGAGGGTCAAGATCGTAGGCAATTTCAGCGCGACCATGTTCTCGGGTGATGTTGTTCAAACCCACAGTACCGAGCAAACTGTCATTCGCATCCACGATGGCCCAACGAAGGGCATCCTTGCCTTCGGTATAGTCCGAAATGAGCGTATCCAGGCTGGTCGGGCCGACATCGCCCCAGCTCGTATGTTCAGTGACACCAGGCTCACTCAAATAGGCTGACCACGCGTGCGCATCATCCGATCGCAGCGGCCTTAAAAACGCGTGTAGCTCGCCAGGTAATGATATTTGTATTGGCAATACCGTCATGGAACCTCCGTCGAGCTCGTCACTGGTACAGAGATATAAAGTACTGTGGTTTACATGCGCTGTGAACTTACACAAATTCATACCACAAAATATCTATGCATTAGCGTGGATGTGTTTTTTATTTGGAGCCAGTGCAAGCCAGCAACCACATTATCCCCACTCAATTATCAATAGCGTGAAAATGCTCAAGAAAGCAATGCCCTGTCACACCATAATTCAAACCCTTTTCGATGAAGCCATGGCATGCGGGCAACCGAGCCTTACCTGGCTTTCATAATAATAAGCAGGCTCTGTTTTAAGGGCACCTCACCGCATGGAACATCGCTTCGGATTCGATGAGGTGCGGTGTGGAAAATTTATCCAAACGTATCAATACTGAGTATGTACCGGATAGTAACAATGTGATTTTTAGAGAAGAAAAATAGCAATTAAGAAATACGATTTTATTTTTAACACTCGCATAAATATCTGTTCGAACCATGTTCAGATGGGCTTGCGCGTTGAAAAATAACACATGGTTTAGACGGGGAAAACTATGGTTCAGTTGGTAATGATTTTACTTGGCGTTGACTATTTACGTGCTCGCTGGAAAGGATTGTTGATTTCTGGCTGCCTGGGAGTAATCGCCGGACTATGCATTTTCATTGACGCTTTGGATAATGTCATCTTTTTTCCTTTACAGCCATTTGCCTTAATGTTGCTAATTGAAGGGCTGGCAACCTTAGGGGTCGCGCACACCGGGATCGGCGGTCAGCGTACTTTACGCTATGTAAAAGGCGGTGCATTTTCTTTGGCTGCAACATTAGTGCTCATCGGACAATATAATGATCATGGTCATTTTATTTTATCGATGATTTTTGGCACCTTGTTTTTGGCCGATGGATTATTACAGATAACCACGGCTTCTGTGATCCGTTTTAGAAAATGGAAGCTGGTCGTAACGGGCGGTATCATCGAAGTCCTTATCGCCATTTTCTTCTATCAACCTTATCCCTCACATTATGTCGGTGCCATCTCTTATTGTTTGGGATTAGGGCTGATCTTTGGTGGCTGGAATATCATATTACTGGCGATGCGAGTCAAAAAGATGCGAGCAAATCCTGCTTTCCGAGATGACGCCGCAGCAGACAAAGCGAGTAGCGTAGATACCCATCCGCAACTGGTTGAATGGTGGGATGGCCCACCAGCAGATGGTGAACCGGCTCTCACGGTCCATGTTTGGACGCCTGCAGGAACATCAAAGAGTACCGTCGTTCCTCATCCTGTTATTGACCGCTATATTGCTGCTGTTGACAGAAATGGCGTAATTTCAACCGGTCACGCGGCACTGGAATCACCAGAAGGCGTGTATATCAGCCTGTATCCCGCCGAAGATCTTGACCGTTCACCGGATCAATTTAGCCGGTTGCTGCGCGCGACCACCGACAATGATGTGCCCGGCGTTTTTCAACCTGACTATGCCACTGAAGCGAATAAATGGTGCCACTCAACCATAAAAGTGAGGATCAGAAACTACGATGCTCAGAGTTTGCAAATATTCTGGGATGCTTATCAGCGAGATGCGACTTATAACCTCACACATCGAAACTGCTCAAGCAGCGTTTCACGGGGGCTTGAGGCCGCACTTGAAGGCGTGATAGGTAGGATCTGGGGCAAGCGAGGGCATTGGTGGGTCCTTAGTAAAGTCCTCACCACTCCCGAATTGTGGGTGGCAGTACAAATTCGCAAGCGGGCCAAAACAATGGCCTGGACGCCAGGACTCACATTGGATTATGCACGTGCATTAAGCATGCTGGCAGACCCTCGTCGTGCGGGTTGGATAGCCACCATAAAACGCGTGGTGAGAAAAATGTTTGCTTTACGTAAACAATGGCGTGAGGAAAAAATTCATGGAAAGAGTATGCCCATCGACGACCGCCCCGAGCTCTTAAATAACAAAGGTGAATAACACTTATGCCAATTTTACCCGGATTGACATCAGCAACACCAAGCAATGAGCTCGATTGCATTCTCGAGTATGCAAAATTACCTCAGGTTGAGTGGCGTAGCGGCGGTAAGGTATTTCTGCGCAACATCAGAAATTTCAGATACAACGGGACAAAAGATGACTATCTGCCGTCATGGTATGATGATGAATTCACTATAGATGAACTGACGTCAGTTGATGTTATTTCGTCTTATTGGTCCGGCGATAGTATTGCCCATCTTTTTCTCAGTTTTGGTTTTAAAGATGGTCGACATTTGGCTATATCTATCGAAACACGGCGCAGAATCAATCAAATCTATTCCACATGGCGAGGTTTTTTCAAGCACTACACGCTCACTTATGTTCTTGCAGACGAAAGAGATTTGATTGGTGTCAGAACGGACGTGAGAAAAGAGCGGGTTTATCTTTATTCTGTCAAGATCCCTGCAGAAACGGCACAGGCTCTTTTTATAAACTATTTAGGGCGCATCGAGAAACTGAGCCTGAAACCTGAATTTTACAATACCTTTAATAATAACTGTACCACCAATATTTTACATCACGCCGCGTCAGTGTCCCCCAGTATAAAATTTAACTGGAAGGTGTTAGTCAGCGGGTATGCCGACAAATATATTTATGAACTGGGTTTATTGGATAACGACCTGCCCTTTAAAAAATTGAAAGAGAGGAGTTTAATACGGAGGCCTTATGATGCGGTCATTGCGGACGACTATTCAAAATCGATCAGGTTATCAAGCTAAGCGCATGACATCAGGTTCAGGAAATACAATCCACCAGCCATAAAAAGGGATTATTGGTGATGTAAAAGATTGCCAAAAAATGCCAGATGAAAAAAAGCCCGCAGTTACGCGGGCTTAAGTGTATTTTTTATTATTCAGCGCCAGCCTAAGCCAGCGACCGAATTATTCCCACTCAATGGTCGCCGGTGGCTTACCGCTGATGTCGTAAACGACGCGGGAAATACCGTTCACTTCGTTGATGATGCGGTTGGATACACGGCCGAGGAAATCGTACGGCAGGTGCGCCCAATGCGCGGTCATAAAGTCGATGGTTTCTACTGCACGCAGTGAAACAACCCAGTCGTATTTACGGCCATCGCCCATCACGCCAACCGAACGTACCGGCAGGAACACGGTGAATGCCTGGCTGACTTTGTTGTACAGGTCAGCTTTGTGCAGTTCCTCAATGAAGATAGCGTCAGCACGGCGCAGCAGGTCGCAGTACTCTTTCTTCACTTCGCCCAGCACGCGCACGCCCAGACCTGGGCCTGGGAACGGGTGACGGTACAGCATGTCGTACGGCAGGCCCAGTTCCAGACCAATCTTGCGCACTTCGTCTTTGAACAGCTCTTTGAGCGGCTCGACCAGGCCCAGCTTCATCTCTTTAGGCAGGCCACCCACGTTGTGGTGTGACTTGATCACGTGCGCTTTGCCGGTAGCAGACGCGGCAGATTCAATCACGTCAGGGTAGATGGTGCCCTGCGCCAGCCATTTCACGTCAGCTTGCTTGCAGGCTTCTTCGTCAAACAGCTCAACGAATACGCGACCAATGATCTTGCGCTTGGCTTCTGGCTCATCAACGCCAGCCAGTGCACTCAGGAAGCGATCTTCTGCCGCCACGTGAACAATGTTCAGGCCGAAGTGGTCACCAAACATTTCCAGCACCTGGTCTGCTTCATTCAGACGCAGCAAGCCGTTGTCGACGAACACACAGGTCAGGCGCTTGCCAATGGCACGGTGCAACAACATCGCCGTCACGGAAGAGTCAACGCCGCCTGACAGGCCGAGGATCACGTGATCTTCACCCACCTGCTCGCGAATGCGTTCAACCGCATCTTCAATGATGGTTGCCGGGGTCCACAACGCTTCACACTGACAGATATCCAGAACGAAACGCTCCAGCATGCGCTGGCCCTGACGGGTATGAGTCACTTCCGGGTGGAACTGCACGCCGTAGAAGCGTTTTTCTTCGTTGGCCATAATGGCAAACGGGCAGGTATCGGTGCTGGCAACGGTCACGAAGTCAGACGGGATAGCGGTCACTTTGTCGCCGTGGCTCATCCACACGTCCAGCAGCGGTTTGCCTGCTGGGCTCAGCGCGTCTTCGATATCGCGAACCAGCGCGCTGTCGGTGGTGATTTCCACCTGCGCATAGCCGAACTCGCGCTCGTTGGAACCTTCTACCTGGCCACCCAACTGCATTGCCATGGTCTGCATGCCGTAGCATACGCCCAGCACAGGCACGCCTGCGGTGAACACGTATTCTGGTGCGCGTGGGCTGTTGGCTTCGGTGGTGCTTTCCGGTCCGCCGGACAGGATGATGCCGCTTGGATTGAATTCGCGGATTTGCTCTTCGCTAACGTCCCAGGCCCATAGTTCGCAGTAAACGCCGATTTCGCGCACGCGGCGTGCGACCAGTTGAGTGTATTGCGAACCAAAGTCCAGAATCAGGATGCGATGCTTATGGATATTTTTTGTCATGTGAGGCGAATTCCAGCAACAGAGAAAAAGGAAAATCTAAATCGTTAGGACGGTTTCAGTCGGCGAGGCCAAACGGTTGATTGTCGCCCGCAGCACCGCATGCACAGTTGACATAAAGTCAATGAGCAATGCGAGCAGCGGACGGCAAACAAATACGCCGGCCGCAGCCCCTGAAATTAACCCATGCGGTAGTTCGGTGACTCTTTGGTGATGGTCACGTCATGCACGTGGCTTTCCTGAATGCCGGCACCGCTGATGCGCACAAATTCAGCCTTGGTGCGCAGATCGTCGATGGTGGCGCAGCCGGTCAGGCCCATGCAAGAGCGCAGACCGCCCATTTGCTGGTGAACAATGGCTTTCAACATGCCTTTGTATGCCACGCGGCCTTCGATACCTTCCGGCACCAGTTTGTCCGCCGCGTTATCGGTCTGGAAGTAACGGTCAGAAGAGCCTTTGGACATCGCCCCCAGTGAACCCATCCCACGGTAGGATTTGAACGAACGGCCTTGATACAGCTCGATTTCGCCTGGAGATTCTTCGGTACCCGCCAGCATGGAGCCGACCATAACGCAAGAAGCACCCGCCGCGATGGCTTTAGCAATGTCACCGGAGAAACGGATACCGCCGTCGGCGATAACCGGGATACCGGTGCCTTCCAGCGCTTCAACCGCGTCAGCGATAGCGGTGATCTGCGGAACGCCTACGCCGGTTACGATACGGGTGGTACAGATAGAGCCCGGGCCGATACCCACTTTAACTGCGCTAACACCGGCATCCGCCAGCGCTTTAGCGCCGGAAGCGGTCGCGACGTTACCGCCAACGATCTGCAGATCAGGGTATTTTGCACGGGTTTCGCGAATGCGCTGCAATACGCCTTCGGAATGGCCATGGGAGGAGTCAATCAGCAGGACGTCAACACCGGCAGCAACCAGCGCATCAACACGCTCTTCGTTACCGGCACCGGCGCCAACTGCGGCACCTACGCGCAGGCGGCCATGCTCGTCTTTACAGGCGTTTGGCTTACGTTCTGCTTTTTGGAAGTCTTTTACGGTGATCATGCCCAGCAGGTGGAACTGGTCATCCACGACCAACGCTTTCTCAACGCGCTTTTCGTGCATTTTCTGCAGTACAACTTCACGCGCTTCGCCTTCTTTCACCGTAACCAAGCGCTCTTTTGGCGTCATCACGGCGGTAACAGGCTGGTTCAGATCGGTCACAAAGCGAACGTCACGGCCGGTAATGATACCAACCAGTTCGTTTTCTTCGGTCACGACCGGGTAACCGGCAAAGCCGTTACGCGCGGTCAGCTCTTTCACTTCTTTCAGGGTGGTGGCAGGCGTTACGGACTGTGGATCGGTAACCACGCCGCTCTCATGTTTTTTCACGCGGCGGACTTCTTCAGCCTGACGCTCGATGGACATGTTCTTGTGAATGAAGCCCAGACCGCCTTCCTGTGCCAGCGCAATGGCCAGACCGGACTCGGTTACGGTATCCATGGCTGCGGACAGCATAGGGATGTTCAGGCGGATAGTTTTGGTCAATTGGGTGCCGAGCTCAGCGGTATTAGGCAGAACCGTAGAGTGAGCTGGAACCAGGAGAACGTCGTCGAACGTTAGTGCTTCTTTTGCGATACGTAGCATGGGCAATATCTCACCAGAGTGGGCTGTGAAAAAGATAAAATATTGCCGCGGCATTATACAGAGCGTAATCGGTTGCCTCCAGCACTTTCTCACAAAAACTCTTGATTACCTTTTTCAGCCATGTAGTATCGACCAATTAAGTGCTTGTTTTGAAATTTGATCTGGGTCACATGTCGCTACCTGTTTCGCCGTCTATTTTTACCGTAAGCCGCCTAAATCAGACGGTTCGACAGCTGCTGGAAATGGAAATGGGCCAGATTTGGCTCTCCGCCGAGATCTCCAACTTCTCCCAGCCGTCTTCCGGCCACTGGTATTTCACGCTGAAAGACGACCGCGCGCAGGTGCGTTGTGCCATGTTCCGCAACAGCAACCGCCGCACCACTTTCCGTCCGCAAAATGGCCAGCAGGTTCTGGTTCGTGCCAGCATCACGCTGTATGAACCGCGGGGCGACTATCAGCTTATTGCCGAAAGCATGCAGCCTGCCGGCGACGGCCTGCTGCAACAACAGTTCGAACAGTTGAAAGCACGCCTGAGCGCTGAAGGGTTATTCGATCAGCAGTTCAAACAGCCTCTGCCCAGCCCGGCCAAACGCGTCGGGGTGATCACCTCCGCCAGCGGTGCGGCGCTGCACGATGTGCTGCAGGTACTGCAACGTCGAGATCCTTCACTGCCCATCGTTATTTACCCGACGTCAGTGCAGGGTGCAGAAGCGCCCTTGCAGATAGTGCGCGCCATCGAAACGGCCAACCGCCGCGACGAATGTGACGTGTTGATCGTCGGCCGTGGTGGCGGTTCGCTGGAAGATCTGTGGAGTTTCAACGACGAACGTGTGGCACGCGCGATTTTCGCCAGCCGTATTCCGATCGTCAGCGCCGTCGGCCATGAAACCGACGTCACCATTGCCGATTTTGTCGCTGACCTGCGTGCGCCAACCCCTTCTGCCGCCGCCGAACTGGTCAGCCGCAATCAGTTGGAGCTGCTGCGCCAATTGCAGGCCCAGCAGCAGCGTATGGAAATGGCGATGGATTACTATCTGGCGCAGCGCCAGCAGCAGTTCACCCGCATCAACCACCGTTTGCAGCAACAGCATCCGCACCTGCGTCTGGCGCGTCAGCAAACGTTGTTGTTCAAACTGCAACGCCGGTTAGAAGAGGGTATGCAGAACCAACTGCGTCTGTCCTCACGCCGCAGCGAACGCGCGCAACAGCGCCTGGCGCAAATGCAACCGCAGGCACGCATTCACCGCTACCAGCAGCGCGTACAACAGCAGGAGTACCGTTTGCAACAGGCCCTGGATCGCCAGCTCAACGCCTGGCGCCAGCGCTTTGGCGTGGCCTGCAGCCAGCTTGAGGCGGTCAGCCCGCTGGCCACGCTGGCGCGTGGCTACAGCGTAACGCAAACCCCGCGCGGCGAACTACTGAAAACCACCAAGCAGGCGCAGGTGGGGGAATTGCTGAAAACCCGTCTGCAGGATGGCTGGGTGGAAAGTGAGGTGAAAACCGTCATCGTCGCCAAGAAGCCGCGCAAGAAGCGCGCAGCCCAATAACCGCCCTATTCCAACGTAAAACTGTCGCCCGGTACACCGTTGATCCACAGCGCGCGCGTTTCTCCGGCAGGCAAACTGAAGGTCAAAGTGCGCCATGCCGGTTTGAACCGCCCTTCGGTGGTGATGTTCAGCATGATGCGTTGATTGTCACTGAGCATCTCCCAGCGCAGCCACAGCGCGTCGCCCCGCTGCCAGCCATAACTTTCCCCGTCATCTTCAAATAACAGCCCTGAAGTGCTGCCACAGCCTTTTAGTGGATACAGTTTAAGCTCACGTCGATCGTCTGCCTCCACGTCAACATGCGCCAACCGGGATGACAGCGGCAATGCCGCTCCAGCACGGACCAGCAACGGCAAACGTTCCAGCGGGGCTTCCAACACCACCGTCTGGCCGCCAGTGAACCATTGGCCGCTGTAAAAGCAATACCAGCCATCGCCGTTATCCGGCAGATAAACCGGTCGCTGACGCTGCCCCTGCTCCACGACGCTAGCCACCAGCAGATCGCGGCCAATCATAAAGTCATCGGTTTCTTTCAGCGTCTGTTCATCATGCTCATGGTCCAGGAAGGTCGGGCGCAGCATCGGTTCGTCATCCGCGCTGGCCTGCCACAGCAGCGTGTAGAAATACGGCATCAATCGGTAACGCAGGTTGATCGCCTCGCGCACCGCCGGGGTGGCAGCCGGGTACATCCAGGGTTCGTTAACCGTGGCGTCGTCGTTCCAGGAGTGAATGGTGAAACGCGGATGCATCACGCCGTTTTGTACCCAACGCACCAAGAGTTCGGCGTCCGGCTTGTCGCCAGAGAAACCGCCAACGTCGTGCCCCAGGTTATACAGCCCGGACAGGCTCATCCCCAATCCCATGCGTATGTTATAACGCAAGGTCTGCCAACTGGTGCGGTTGTCGCCGCTCCAGGTCTGTACATAGCGCTGCATGCCTGCACAGCCGGAGCGTGAGATCAGGTAGGGGCGCAGCGTGGGGGCAAAGCGCTGCTGAGCCTCCATCGAGGCGCGCATCATCAGCAACGGCATCACCGGCCGAATATGCTTGATGGCAATCGGTCGGCCGAAACCCTGGCAACGTGCTTCCCCGTCCCACACTTCGTATTCGTTATTGTCATTCCAGGTGGCATCGATCCCCATCTCCAGCAACTGCTGCGTCACGCCCTGCTGCCACCAGTGCACCGCCGCCGGGTTAGTGAAGTCGAGGTGTGACCCCTCATCATCCCAAAAGCTGGAGCGCTCCGGCCGATCGCTTTCTGAATCGCGGATAAACAACCCCAGCTCTGCCACCTGCTGATACTGCGGGTGATCCTGCAACAGGCACGGTTTGATGTTAGCTGCCAGTTTTAACCCGGCGTCGTGGAACGCCTGGCTCAGTAGCTTCGGCTGCGGCACCTTGTCGTAGTTCCAGTTGAACACATAGCGCTTGTTGCCGATCGAGGTGTAGCCCGAAGACAGTTGGAACGAGTCGCAGGGAATATCGTGCTGCTTGCACAAGGCGATAAACTGCTGCAACTGCTGCTGGGCGTCCGGCGCATCGGTATAGTGCATGGTGGAACCACTGTAGCCCAGACTCCATTTCGGCCCGAAGTGGCTTTTCCCCGTCAGGCGCACAAATGCCTTAGTCACATCCAACACCCTTGGCCCGAGGAACAGGTAATAATCCAGATCCCCCGCTTCGGCCTGGTAACGACGATAAGCCAGATGGTAGTTGTCTATCTCGTTGCCCAGATCCAGCCAGCAGCTGCTCAGATTGTCGTAAAACAACCCAAAGCTGGCCTCTTCACCACGGGTGATGGTGAACGGAATATGCTTGTACAGCGGATCCGTACTGGCTGCGTTATACCCCATCGCGTCCAGGTTGCGCATTTCAAAACGGCGTCCACTGCGCTCCAGATCTCCGGCCTTTTCACCCAAGCCATAGTAACGCTCGCGGGCATAGCGGCGCTGATAATGAGCTACGCCGTCACCCTGTGGATTAAGCAGGTAAGCGCTGGTGGGGCGATCGGCCGCCAATGGCCGCCATTCTCCGGCGGCGTTGCAATGTTCCCACTCCAGCCACAGCGGCTGATGTACGGTAACGCGTAACATTGGCGTTGCCACGACCAAACGATCGCCTTGCTGCTGCATCTGATAACCCGGCAAGCCGAAACCCGCCACGCTTAACCGATCGCGCCCTTCCCACGGCACATCATTTTCCGGCGCAATGCTCCAGGTACGATCCAGTGCCAGCTCTCCGTTGCGTTTGATCAACACGCGAAACAGGTTGTTTTCCAGCACGTACAGGCAAAATAAGTGGCGCTCGTCGACCAACAACTCAATGCGATCGGTGTACTGACCCGCCAACGTCCAATTCTTTAAGGTTTTCATAGGCATCCAACTTAGCTATTACGTGTTTTTTTGCCGCCGCGTTCGGCGATCAAAGCAATCAGGAACAGGGCGCCTATCAGGTCGAAGAAGCCCATGGCGATAAACAGCGGATTGAAGCCGACAGTATCGGAGACGGCGCCAATCAGTAGCGTGAACAGGAAGCTGGCGATCCAGGCGCTGGAGCCGCGCATGCCGTTGACGGTCGCCATCTGGTTTTTATCGAACGACTCCACCACCAGCGCACTGAGCATGCAGGAGATCACCTGATGGCCGAAACCGCCGATCGAGATCAGGGCGATCGCCACGTAGGGATCTTTAGTGATCGCGACAAACGCCAGCGAAACCATCATAAATGCGCCAGTGACCGAGCTGGCAACCACCGAGTTGACCCGGCTACAGCCGAACCATTTGCGGTACAGCGTCGTGAGATAACCACTGGCAACGCTGCCGATATCCGCCGCCAGAAATGGCAACCAGGCAAACATGGCGATGTGTTTTAAGTCCATGCCGCGTTCAGTGGCCAGGTAGAGCGGCACCCAAAAACTGAACACCGCCCAAGCGGGTTCGGCGAGAAAGGCTGGTATAGCGATACCGTAAAACTTCTTGTTACGGCACAAAATGGCCAGAGACTTGAAGAAGGGTAATCTGGGTAACACGGGCTCGTTATCTTCGCGGATCAGATCCAGCTCCTGCTGGCTCAAATTGGGATGCTGTTGCGGTGAGTGGTAGAACAGCCACCACAACACCACCCAGATCAGCGCCAACGCGCCAGAGAACAGAAAGGCCCCCTGCCAACCAAAAGAAACGTGAGCGATCACGATGATCGGCGGTGCCAACATGGCACCAATAGAAAAACCGACCCCCGCCCAACCGGCGGCAATTGGCCGTTCCTTTTTGGGGAACCAATCAGAAATCGCTTTGGCGTTAGCAGGTGTCGCCGCCGCCTCCGCGCCGCCCATAAAGAACCGCAAGATAGCCAACTGCACCCAGGTACCCGCCCCGGCATGCATCATGCAGACCACTGCCCAGATACTGGCGCAGATTAAAAATCCCATTTTCAGGCCGATCACGTCGATCAACCAACCACAAATGGGTTGAAACACCGTATAGGCCAATTGGAAAGACGCAACGACCCAGGAGTATTGCTCGGTGGTCATATTCAGGCTGGTTTTCAACTCTGGTGCCAGAATACCCAGCGAGTTGCGGGTGATGTAGTTAACCGTTACACCCAGTAAAAATAGCGCCAGCATCCACCAGCGCAGAGATTTAAATTTGCGCCGACCGCTCGCCACGGCCGTCTGATTAATTTCCATACTCATCTGTCTGCTCTCCACAACGGCTGCCCGGTGAAACAGCGCGTTTTTTGGTAGGGTACGTTTTGGTATTGAAGGTATGGATCGGTGAAAACGGCGTTGCACTTCAGAGAGACGGGTGCACCATGATCACAACCACATGATTTATTTTCATTTTATTTATAATTCAGTCGGGTAATTGGACTGATAAATCTATAAAGTTGGCATACCAATTCAGACTATCTAGCAGAGAACGAGAGCGAAACGTAGTTTTTTGCAAAAATTTTCATGCATAGGCTGAAAGATCGCCATAATGGCGAGAGAAACCTGACAGTACGCTGAAAAAACACTGTGAAAATATTTTCACAGCCAAATTTGAAGGAGATCACAGAATGAACGGAAAGCTGAAAATACAGGAAATCGCCCACCAAACGGGGCTATCGATCAGCACCGTTTCACGCGTACTCGCGGGCAAATCCAACACCAGCGCCGAGGCCCGCCAGAAGGTGCTGGCCTGCGCGCAACAAAATGGCATCCTGCAAGGGATTTCCAGCGGGCGACTGATGCTGAACAGCGTCATGGTCTTTGCCCCACAGCGTGCTTTTGACGTTCGTACAGACATCTTTTACTACAAGGTGATCCAGGGGATCACCGCCGCATTGGCGGAACATGAGGTGCGTATCCGCTATTGCGGGCTCGAAGAATTGCACAGCGACGGCGCACTGTTTTTGGAAAAAATGAGCGATCCGCAGACACAAGCCGCGCTGATTATCGGCATCGATGATGAACACATTCATCAATTGGCCGCCGACCTGAACAAACCCTGCGTCTTGATTAACTGCACAGACCGCCAAATGCGGCTCGATAGCGTCTCACCCGACCATCAACTGATTGGGGAATTTTCTGCCAACTATCTGATCCAGCAGGGACACAGCCATATTCTTAACCTGCAATGCCTGCGCCGACACACCATGGAGCTGCGGCTGACAGGCATTAAGCACGCCTTCGCGCGGCATAATATCGCCTTTGATGATGGGCGCCATCTGGTGACAACCTCTGGTTTTGGCAGCGAAGAGGCTGAACAAGCGCTTACCACCTTTATCAACCGGGTCAGCGACCGTTCGCAGCTACCCACGGCCATTCTCGCCGGTGGCGATTACATGGCCGTTGGCGCAGTCAAGGCACTCAACACATTGCAGTTGAGCGTGCCAGGCGATATTTCGGTAATGAGCACCGATGGTTTTAATCTGGCAGAGATTCACGACGTTCCCCTCACCTCGGTACATGTGCCACGCGACGAACTGGGCTATGAGGCCATTCAGCTACTCCAGCGCCGTATGCTGCGGGCCGATGCGCCACCGTGCAACCTGCTGCTGCACGGCAAGCTGGCGGTACGCGCGTCGGTCAAACGCATCAGTGCCCATAAAACCAGCCCGGCGGTGAGCACTCACGATCACCGCCTTTACGATGTCTGAACTACACTTAGTGGCAGAATCTTTATAGATACCCTATAGCTTTCACGCGACAGCCCGGCGATCAGCTCGCTTATCTTCATATTTTAATGTTGGGGCGCTGTATGCTACGCCCACACTCATCAGGGCGAATTTATTCGCCCCCAACAGTAACTGGGGCGACAAATCTGTCGGGAACAGATGTAAACGCAGTCGCTAGAAAGACAACCGGGAATTCTTTTGCCTAAGGAGAGCCACTATGCCAAGCCTGACAGCGCGATCGGTCATCCCCCCCTATATGTTGCGACGCATCATTGAACACGGCAGCCTGCCGCAGCGCGACTGCGCATTGCACACCCTGAACCATGTCCAGAGCCTGCTCGGTAACAAGCCGCTGCGCGCACCCGGTGCGAAAACCTCCCGCGCCGGCGTCGTCATCCGCGATATTTTTGATGCCGAAAACGGCACTCAACTGCCCGGCAAACAGGTGCGTAATGAGGGCCAGGCCAGTAATCATGACGTAGCGGTGGACGAAGCCTATGACTATCTGGGTGTCACCTACGATTTCTTCTGGCAAGCATTCAAGCGCAACTCGTTGGACAATAAGGGACTGCCGCTGACCGGTAGTGTGCATTACGGTAAGGAATACCAGAACGCCTTTTGGAACGGCCAGCAGATGGTCTTCGGCGACGGTGACGGGGAGATCTTTAACCGCTTTACCATCGCCATCGACGTGGTTGGCCACGAACTGGCGCACGGTGTGACTGAAAGCGAAGCCGGGTTGATTTACTTCCAGCAGGCCGGCGCGCTGAATGAGTCTCTGTCTGACGTGTTCGGCTCCCTAGTCAAACAGTTCCATCTGCAGCAAACTGCTGACAAAGCCGACTGGCTGATTGGCGAGGGGCTGTTGGCAAAAGGCATCAACGGTAAAGGCCTGCGTTCAATGTCAGCACCTGGCACCGCGTATGACGATCCACTGCTGGGGAAAGATCCGCAGCCGGCCAGCATGAAAGACTATATCCAGACCAAAGAAGATAACGGCGGCGTCCATCTTAATTCCGGCATTCCCAATCGTGCTTTTTATCTGGCGGCAACCGCCCTGGGGGGTTTTGCCTGGGAGAAAGCCGGTTATATCTGGTATGACACGCTTTGCGATAAGGCACTGCCGCAGGACGCTGACTTCGCCACCTTTGCGCGTACCACGGTGAAACAGGCTAAACAGCGCTTCGACAGCACGGTTGCGGACAAGGTACAGCAGGCTTGGCACCAGGTAGGAGTGGAAGAGTGAAACCTTTACCGGCGCTCAATCAGGACACCGTCATTGAGCTGGCGCGTGAAGGCGGCTTTGCCTTTATTCCCAAACTGGCAGGCCAGCGGCGCATTGCGCTGGCCGACATTACGCCGGAACAACGGCAGCGCCTAAACCAGTTGTTGAACCAGACGCTGCCCTACGCGCAAGAAGAAGGCAAACCGGATTCGCCCGGCTGCGGTGACCAACGCTATTTTCGCGTGCAGATAAACTATTACAGCCAAACGCTGAGCAGCGAAATCGTGTTGTTGATTCCTGAAACCAACGCCCCACAGGCGCTGGTCGATCTGTGGAAGACCGGACAAGTGGATGAGTGAATGCTTACAACGGCTGATAACTGAATAACACCCGCTTTTTGGATATCAGCCCGTGGCCGTTCTGGCACAGGTAGTCCACCGCACCGCAGGCCTTCAGCTCTTGCAACGGCTGCCCACAATCCGGGCAAGTGGCCAACTGCTGATAGTCGCTGTTACAGGCGGCGCAATGGTAGTGACCCTTCACCCACTCCATCGTTTGATCGCATTGCGGACAGTGCGCTTCCATAAAAACTCCCGAAGCCTAATCAATAGGCGTCATTGTCGCAGCCAATTTGAGTGCGGGCAGCCCGTCGCGAGCGCTACCGCAATCCCAGAGTGGCCATTAAAATAGCCTGGTGTGCAGGCGTTAGATCACGCCCCATGAGCGTAAGAAGTATATTCCCAGCGCGGTGGTGAAAAACGAACCCACCGTGGTGATGGCGATAATGTTTGCTGCCAGGGTCGCGTTGCCGCCCATAGCGCGCGTCATCACATAACTGCCGGAGGCGGTTGGCGTGGCCGAGAAAAGGAAAATAATCCCCAACGCCGCGCCGTGAAAACCGCACAACCAACCGCCGAGGGTCATCAGCATCGGCACCACGAACAGCTTGGCCGATGAAGACAGCGCCGCCACATTGGAAGAACGGAACATGGCGCGCAGATCAAGACTGGCACCGGTACACAGCAACGCCAGCGGCAGCGACAGTGCAGAGATATAACTGCCGGTCTGCTTGATCACTTGCGGAATACCCAAGCCCGTCTGCGCATACACCAGACCGCACACCAAACCGATGATTAACGGGTTAGTCACTATGCTGCGCAACAGCGATAAGCGGCTGATGCGCTTCCCCTGCCCGCCTTGTAAGCTGCGCGTCAGCGTAATCACAGACAGTACGTTGAACAGGATCACCGTCACCGTCAGGTATAGCGAGCCCAGCGCGATCCCTTCGCTGCCATAGGCCGTCATGGCGTATGCCAATCCAACAATGGCAGTATTGGCGCGGAAGCCACCTTGCACGAACACACCCCGTTCTCGCGGCTCCTTAACCAACCACACCGCCGCCATCTCCAGTAACAAGAAAGTGGCCAAGGTCCCAACCGCGCCAAAGATCACCAGCGGCAGGTTGCCCAACAATTGCGGGTGGTTGGTGGCGATACTAAAGAACGGCAGGCAGGGCAACGCCAAATTGAACACCAACCTGGTAGCACCGTCGATAAAGCGATCGTCCATCAAACGCCAATGGCGTAACAGTATGCCCAACAACATCATTAAGAGATTCGGTACGGTGACGTTGAATGCAAAACTCCAGGTTTCCCAGGACATGGCGTTCCTTCAGCTGATGGCGATAATCTACGGATAATAAAACGATTTCAGACCAATAAAAAAGGGGCGCGGTATCACTACCGCGCCCCTCATACTGATTATTTGCTTTTCTTCAGGTGGCTCATCAAGCGTTTACGCTTGCGCATCTGGTTCGGCGTCAGCAGGTTACGCTTGCCGGCAAACGGGTTCTCACCCTCTTTGAACTGGATGCGGATTGGCGTACCCATCACCTTCAAAGAACGACGGAAGTAGTTCATCAGGTAACGTTTGTACGAATCGGACAGATCCGTCACCTGGTTGCCGTGGATCACGACAATCGGTGGGTTATAACCACCGGCGTGCGCATATTTCAGCTTCACGCGGCGGCCACGCACCAGCGGTGGCTGGTGATCGTCGGCAGCCATCTGCATGATTTTGGTCAGCATTGAGGTGTTCACGCGACGGGTCGCACACTCGTAGGCTTCCAGTATCGATACGAACAGGTTGCCAACACCGCTACCGTGCAGCGCAGAAATAAAGTGAATACGGGCGAAATCAACAAAGCCCAGGCGCAGATCAAGCATCTCTTTCACGTGATCACGATCTTCCTCGCTCATGCCGTCCCACTTGTTGACCGCAATCACCAGTGAGCGCCCACTATTGAGGATAAAGCCAAGCAGCGAGAGATCCTGATCGGAGATGCCTTCGCGTGCATCCACCACCAGCAATACCACGTTAGCGTCTTCGATCGCTTGCAGGGTTTTGATGACTGAGAATTTCTCTACGGTTTCCGTTACCTTACCGCGTTTGCGCACCCCGGCGGTGTCGATCAACACGTACTCGCGTTCGTCGCGTACCATCGGGATATAAATGCTGTCACGAGTGGTGCCCGGCATGTCGTACACCACAACACGTTCCTCGCCGAGGATACGGTTAGTCAGTGTAGACTTACCCACGTTAGGGCGGCCAACGATAGCCAGTTTGATCGGCAAATCTTGTGGGTTGAAGTCGTCTTCCGGCTCTTCTTCGTCTGCAGGTATTTCACCTTCTTGCTCGGCCCAATAAGCGGCGTTAGCCTCTTCTTCAGTCAGCTCAACTTCTTCCGGCTTTTCACCAACAAACGGCACCAGCACGTGTTCGATCAACTGCGCGACACCACGGCCGTGGGAAGCGGCGATCGCATGCACGTCACCCAGGCCCAGCGAGTAGAAATCGGCGGTGGCCATGTCAGGATCCATACCGTCGGTTTTGTTCGCGACCAGGAAGGTGGCCTTCTGGCGGTTACGTAAGTGCTGGGCAATGCCGAGATCGGCAGGCATCAGACCGGCGCGGGCATCGACCATGAACAGCACGATGTCTGCTTCTTCGATCGCCAACAGCGACTGACCGGCCATGCGTGTTTCAACGCCGTCTTCGGTACCGTCAATACCGCCGGTATCGACGATGATGAATTCATTACCCTCAACTTCTGCACGACCATACTTGCGGTCTCGCGTTAGCCCGGGGAAATCCGCCACCAGCGCATCGCGCGTATGTGTTAAACGGTTAAACAAGGTGGATTTACCCACATTCGGGCGCCCAACTAGCGCGACGACAGGTATCATTGTGAAGCCTCATTACTTAATAATCAATGCGTTACTGCACTATGGATAGACACCAAGAGTGCAGCTTATAAAATACGAAACGGCCCCTGAACCCTCAGGAGCCGTTTTCCCCTTTATCTTTCGTGTCGCAGCGGCGTTGACTGCACCCCGAAATTTTGGGTACTGAAAAGGTTGCGACGATCGGCGTTATCGGGTGAAAGCGTAAACTTTTCCGCCCTTCGCCTGGATGACCAGCTTATCGCCAGCGACCATCGGTGCAGACAGGAAGCCGGAGCTGTCCACTTCCTGCTGAGCAACAAAACGGCCGTCCGTGGTGTTGATCCAGTGCAAGTAACCTTCAGAGTCACCCGTCACCAGGAAACCATTATACATGACTGGCGGGGTCAGGTTGCGGTGCAGCAAATCGCTCTGCGTCCACACGGTCACGCCGCCTTCGGTGCTCAACGCCACTACGCGGTCGTTTTGATCCACCAGGTAGATGCGACCGGCATCAACGATGAAATCGTTCACGGAGCCCAGTTCACGCTTCCACATGATCTGACCGGAACGCAGATCCAACGCCGTCAGGTTGCCATTGTAACCTAATGCGTAGACAACGCCTTCAACAATCACCGGCGTCGTGTCGACATCGTTCAAACGATCGATTTCAGTCGCGCCGCTCGGTTGAGAAATACGTTGCTGCCAGATCAACTGGCCCTGCTGCATCAGCACTGCGCTGACGCGGCCGTTATCACCGCCAACAATGGCTGCGCCAAAGGCAACGGCCGGTGCAGATTCACCGCGCAGTGACAGCGAAGGCATATCCAGATTAACTGTCCACTTCACCGCACCGTCAGATTCGTTCAGCGCCTGCAGCAAACCGTTCGAGGTGTGGATCAGTACCATACCGTCGCTGATCACCGGACGCGAAATCGCTTCACCGGCAACCTTGGTCTGCCACGCCACTTTACCGTCTGCGGTATTGAGTGCGTAAACAACGGCTTTCTCACTGCCAACATAGACTTTGTCGCCGGCTACCGCCATGCCACCTGACAGCAGCGCCGGCAGGTTGCTGGACAAGAAACCGGTTTTCTCAGAGAGATCGACCTTCCACTTTTCATTACCACTGTCCGCGTCCAGCGCTTTCACGATGCCATGGCGATCGGCGGCATAAATAGTGTTGTCCTGGAAAGCGGGACGCAGGTGAGAATAAAACTCACCAATACCATCACCCACCGAGGTGCTCCACGCTTTGTTTGGCGTGAACTGATTTTCAACTTTCGGCAGCGGCGACATGGTAACCACGTCTTCTTCACTGTTAAACAGTGAGCAACCACTCAGCAAGGCAACGGAAACCAGTCCGACCAAGAGTGTTTTACGCAATTGCATGGGAATTCCCCTTAGCTGGACAAGTTATTCAATTTCATGCGCAGCAGAACCTGCAGCGCCTGAGAAGCGTTAGACTCAATGCCTTTACTGTAAGCCTCGCGTGCACCTTTGGTGTCACCTTTAGCCAACAGCACGTCGCCGCGCGTATCTTGCGCCATCGCCGCCCAGCCTTCGCCTTTCACGCCATCCAGCGTTTTCAGCGCGTCATCCAGCTTTTTCTCCTGCATCTGAACACGAGCCAGACGCAGATTGATTATCGCAAGCAGGTTTTCGTCTTTGGTCTGACCTTGAGCCAGCACCAGTTGTTGATCCGCTTTGGCAAAGTCATTCTGCTCAACAAAATGCTTCGCCAGCTCCAGCGAGGCCAGCACGCCGTAGCTGTTGCTGTTGGCCTGAGCAAACTTCTGCGCAGCGGCCACGTCGTGCGGCTTACCGTCAGCCAGACGATCGCTGGCTTCCTGATAGGATTGGGACGCAACCATCATGTTGGCATTTTCGTGGCTCTGCCAGTAACGCCAGCCGACCAGGGCACCAATTCCGAGCACCACGCCCACTGCCAGCGCTTTGCCATTTTCGGCAAAGAACCGACGCACGGCGTCGACTTGTTCGTTTTCAGTGGTATAGACTTCCACGGTGTCCTTCTCCTTAACCTAACATCAAAGCCAGGCGCGCAGCGACTTCGCTTTGCGCCAGCGTTTCTTGTTCACCACTGCGCAGGTCTTTGACGACAACCTGCTGGGCCGCGACTTCGTTCTCGCCCAGGATCAGAGCAATACGCGCGCCCCACTTGTCTGCACGGGTGATCTGCTTCTTAAAGTTGCCGCCACCGTAGTTGGTCATCAGTTTTAGCTGTGGCGCCTCATCACGCACACGTTCAGCCAACTGCATCGCCGCACTTTGGGTACCGGCACCGGAGGAGATCACGTACACGTCAATGGTCGCCGCGGCTTTAAACTCTGGGTTAACTGCCTGAACCAGCAGCACCAAACGCTCCAGGCCCATCGCGAAACCGACAGCCGGCGTTGCACGCCCGCCCAGTTGTTCGACCAGCCCGTCATAACGACCACCGGCACACACCGTACCCTGAGCCCCCAAACTGTTGGTCACCCATTCAAATACGGTACGGTTGTAATAGTCCAGACCCCGCACCAGGCGTTCATTGATGGTATATGGGATACCCGCCTGAGCTAAAAGTTCACACAGGCCGTCGAAGTGAGCCTTGGATTCTTCATCCAGGTACTCGGAAAGACGTGGCGCGTCGTTCAACAGCGCCTGCACTTCCGGGTTTTTCGAGTCCAGAACGCGCAGCGGGTTGCTGTACATGCGGCGTTTGCAATCGTCGTCCAGCTTCTCTTGATGCTGTTCCAGGAACGCCACTAAAGCATCACGGTAGTTCGCACGCGCTTCCAGCGAACCGATAGAGTTCAGCTCCAGCTTGACGTGCTCGGAGATACCCAGGGCTTTCCACCAGCGGGCGCTGAGCAAAATCAGCTCGGCGTCGATATCCGGGCCTTGCAGGCCAAACACTTCTGCACCCAATTGATGGAACTGGCGATAACGGCCTTTTTGCGGGCGCTCGTAGCGGAACATCGGACCGACGTACCACAGACGCTGCTCCTGATTGTACAGCAGACCATGTTCAATGCCGGCGCGTACGCAGCCAGCAGTCCCTTCTGGACGCAGCGTCAGGCTTTCGCCGTTGCGATCGTCGAAGGTATACATCTCTTTTTCTACGACGTCGGTCACTTCGCCGATCGCGCGTTTGAATAACGGGGTCTGCTCTACAATCGGCAAGCGGATTTCGCTGTAACCGTAGCCGCTAAGCACCTGTTTCAGGATGCCTTCAATACGCTGCCATAATGCCGTTTCTTCCGGCAGGTAGTCGTTCATGCCGCGAATGGCTTGAATGTTCTTTGCCACGTGAGTTCTCTGTCCGTTGTCTATAAAAATGAACCCGATTATAGGGACTTTGCCGCCCTGTATTCAACGCGAATACAGCGTTCTGCTCCCGGGTTCATAAACAAGCGGGCTAAAAAGCCCGCCGTATCGATATAATGCTTATTTTTCCAGCAAGTTGACCGCGATGCGATTGCTTTCATCCATCATCGACGCCTTGGCGCGGATTTTGGCTTCCAGTTGGTCAATCATCTGTTCGTTGTCAAAGCGTTCTCTCTGACGCACACCGTCTTCGTAGAAGCCGCTCTTTTTATGGCCACCGGTCACACCCAGCGTGGAAACCAACGCTTCGCCCGGGCCATTGACCACACAACCGATAATTGAAATGTCCATCGGGGTGATGATGTCTTCCAGACGCTGTTCCAGCGCGTTCACCGTGCCGATAACGTCAAACTCCTGGCGTGAACAGGTTGGGCACGCGATGAAGTTAATGCCGCGAGCGCGAATACGCAGAGATTTCAGAATGTCGAAACCGACCTTCACTTCTTCTACGGGATCGGCGGCTAATGAAATACGCAGGGTATCGCCAATGCCTTCTGACAGCAGCAGCCCCAAACCGATTGCCGACTTCACTGAACCACTGCGAGCACCGCCCGCTTCGGTGATGCCCAGATGCAGCGGTTGATCGATGCGTGCGGCCAACAGGCGGTAGGATTGCACGGCCAGGAACACATCAGATGCCTTGACGCTGACTTTAAACTGGTCAAAGTTGAGACGATCGAGGATATCCACGTGACGCATGGCAGATTCGAGCAGCGCTTCCGGCGTAGGTTCGCCGTACTTTTCCTGGATGTCTTTTTCCAGCGAGCCACCATTTACCCCGATACGGATCGGGATATTTTTATCGCGTGCGCAGTCCACGACTGAACGGATACGCGACTCGTTACCGATATTGCCTGGGTTGATGCGCAGGCAGTCAACGCCGTATTCAGCAACTTGCAGCGCAATGCGGTAATCGAAGTGGATATCAGCGACCAGCGGCACGTTAACCTGCTGCTTGATCAGCTTGAACGCCTCAGCGGCATCCATGGTGGGAACTGAAACGCGGACAATATCAACGCCCACACGCTCCAGCGCTTTGATCTGATTAACCGTTGCTTCAACATCGGTGGTACGGGTGTTAGTCATCGATTGCACGGCAATCGGCGCACCATCACCAATAGGCACATTGCCGACGTAAATTCGCGTTGATTTTCGACGGTTGATGGGCGCTTGGTTATGCATTACTTACTCTCCATTGTTGCCCTGACTCAACGACAATGGCCGCGCAATTACTGCGCGGCAACGGTCAGACGAGCAACACGGTTTGACTTAACAAACCGGCTTAAATCAACCGGCTTACCTTGATATTGAATCTGTACTGCGGCCGGTGCGCCGATGGTCAATTTGTACGGCGCGGTGCCTGCCAGGCTCAGCTTGCCGCCATTTTTCTGGCTGCCGCTGTACAGCGTTTTACCGCTAGCATCGGTCACCTGCAGCCAACAATCGGCGGTAAAGTTCATCACCAATGCGTTAGGATCAACAGCCGCTGCAGCCACGCCCGCGTCTGCGGTCGGCAACGGTGAGGCTGGTGTTGCAGGTGTTGTCTCAGGCAGCGTCGTCTGGCTTGGTGAAACGACAGCAGGCTGCTGCGCAGTTGCACTGCCGGTAACGGCCGGAGTCTGTGACGGTTGTGAAACAACGCCGGTATCAACCGGCGTAGAACCATTGTCAGCCAAAGGTGCACTGTTGTCCGCATTGCTGTCGGTCAACGGCACTGATTGGCCTTCACTGTTTTGTGAAAGCTGGGCAGAGGATTGATCAGCCATCGTGACGATCTCTTCCTGCTGGGCCTTGTGGTTTTGCCACCACCAGGCACCGGTCAGGCCAACCACCACGAACACGATCAACCACGTGAAGCTCATCAACCAACCGTCGCGTTTCTTGCGACGCTTGCCCAATGAGAAGCTCTGCATTGGCGCAACCTTTGCCACCTTCAACGGAGCCTGCTTGGCCAGCATCGGCAGCAGTTCATCCTCTGGCAAACGCACCAGCTTGGCGTAAGAACGGATATAACCGCGCACAAACGTAGAAGCCAAATCTGCGGAAAGATTGTCTTCTTCGATGTCGCGCACGGTAGACATTTTGAGGCACAGGCGTTCTGCAACGGCCTGTTGACTCAACCCGAGTTGTTCACGGGCCTGACGCAGACGTTCGCCTGTCGTCATTGATACGGTTTTATCTTGGGAGGCTTCAGTATTCATTAGCTAAGAACTGCTGGTACTGTTTGGATTGTGGAAAACTTCGCGATAACTGCTTGCCATAGCGTTGCACGCTATCTTGGCGCCCGGCTAACGCGGCGAAACGAATCTGTAACCATAAGCTGTCGGCGCTAGCCGGCAAAACATGTTGATAACTATCCAATAAAAGTTGCGACTGCGCGCGCTTCCCTTCTCCAAATTGCTTTTCTGCCTCCACCAACAGTGGAGTGCCTTTGTCCGGATCGACCTTCAGCGCACGCGTCAACAAGATGCGTGCTTCGTCGTTCTGTCCGGCCTTGAGAAAACAGTAACCTGCGTTTTCCAGGCTGTCGGCAACCTGACCGTAATCCGGTGCTACTGCCGCAGCGCTAAACTGCTGTTGTGCCGGTACATACTGCCCTAAACTGCAAAGAAACGCACCGTAATTATTCAGCACAGTGCCATTGCCCGGCGCAAGTTTGAGCGCCTGCTGATAGCGTTGTTCAGCTGCGACATTCTCGCCAATCTGCTGCTCGTAGAGCGCCATCCCCAATTGGGTCCGGTAATCCTGTGGGGCAGCGTCCGCCGCTTTCTCCAGATTCTGTCGCGCGGCATTTAAATCGCCCTGCTTCAGATATTCCAAACCCAGTTGCAAACGCGTTTGGCCCGCTTCCGGCTGCGCGTTTTTTTCTTCCGGTGCTGAACCGGAACAGCCAGCCAGTAAACCAGCCGCCAGCAACGTACCCCACAGAGTCAGCTTCATGCCTGCATTCATTTCCTTGTCTAATGTTACCTTGGCGTCCATTCGCATAACAGACTGTAAGATAACAAAAAAATCATGCTATAGGATTCAGACCGCACGCACGTTGATAGGTTCCCCGGCCATTTTCTTTTTCAGGGTACGCTTGGTGCGGTCGATCACTTCACCCGCCAATTGCCCGCAGGCGGCATCAATATCATCACCACGGGTTTTACGAACAATAGTCGTAAAGCCGTATTCCATCAACACTTTGGAAAAACGATCCACGCGGCTGTTGGAGCTGCGGCCATAAGGTGCGCCAGGGAACGGGTTCCATGGGATCAGGTTGATCTTGCACGGCGTATCTTTGAGGACTTCCGCCAGTTGGTGAGCGTCGTCAGTGCTGTCGTTGATATGATCCAACATGACATACTCGACCGTCACTCGCCCCTGATTTGCATTGGATTTTTCCAAATAACGGCGGACCGCAGCCAGGAAGGTTTCGATATTGTATTTGCGGTTGATCGGCACGATATCATCGCGGATCTTGTCGTTCGGCGCATGCAGGGAGATCGCCAAAGCAACGTCGATCATATCACCCAATTTATCCAACGCAGGCACCACACCCGAAGTAGACAGGGTCACGCGGCGCTTGGACAGGCCAAAACCGAAGTCGTCCAGCATGATTTCCATCGCCGGAACCACGTTGTTCAGGTTGAGCAATGGCTCGCCCATGCCCATCATCACCACGTTGGTGATCGGGCGTTCGCCGGTGACTTTCAGTGCACCGATGATTTTCGCCGCACGCCACACCTGGCCAATGATTTCGGACACACGCAGGTTACGGTTGAAGCCCTGCTGCGCAGTCGAACAGAATTTGCATTCCAGTGCACAACCCACCTGGGAAGACACACACAGGGTCGCACGGTCGCCGTCCGGGATATACACGGTTTCGACCTGCTGGTCGCCAACTTTGATCGCCCATTTAATGGTGCCATCGGCTGAACGTTGTTCTTCCGCCACTTCAGGTGCGCGGATCTCGGCAACGCTTTGCAATTTATTGCGCAGGACCTTGTTAATGTCGGTCATCTGCTCAAAATCATCGCAGCAATAGTGGTACATCCACTTCATTACCTGATCGGCACGGAAGGGTTTCTCGCCCATTTTGGCGAAGAATTCACGTAATTGCTGACGGTTCAAATCCAGCAGGTTAATTTTGGCCACAGCCGGTGTTTCCGCGTTAACGGATTGAGTAGTCAGCGAATTATTTTCAGACACGATGTGCTCGGACGTGATGGGTTCTAACATAATTGATCTCTGGCCTCGTTGTTACACTTTATGGCGCGAAAGAGTTGAAAGTAAGTGCGTCGTTCAACCCGCATAGATTGCGGAGACGGCGCTAAAAGCGCGCCCCTGACAAGACGACTCATCAGGGGCGCGGCATTGTACAAATTTTAGTAGCAGCTTTCCACGTCTGAAAGGCATTCAAGGCATTTTTATTGTTTCAGCCGGTGAATGCCTTGTTGAGTGGAGACGCTGCAGGCTGCGCCCGTGCCAATCGGGGCGAATATCTTCGCTCCCGCGGCCTGAAGGGCGGCGGCTATATTAACGTGCGCAGATTTCGCTTTCGTTGAAGAAGTAAGCGATTTCACGCTGAGCAGATTCTACTGCGTCAGAACCGTGCACGGCGTTAGCCGTGAAGCTGTCCGCGTAGTCAGCACGCAGGGTGCCAGCCAGTGCGTTGTCTGGGTTGGTTGCGCCCATGATGTCACGGTTGCGCTGTACTGCGTTTTCCGCTTCCAGAACCTGAACCACGATCGGGCCAGAAGTCATGAACTCAACCAGACCATCGAAGAATGGGCGACCTTTGTGCTCAGCGTAGAAGCCTTCTGCTTGCTCGCGAGTCAGACGCAGCATTTTGGATGCGATGATTTTGAAACCTGCGCGCTCAAAACGCGCATAGATTGCGCCGATGTCGTTGTTAGCTACAGCGTTTGGTTTAATGATGGAAAAGGTACGTTCTACAGTCATGATGGCCTCTATAATAACTTCCAAAATAGACCGGTCTGCAAACAGGGTGCCGGCCTTCTCAAGTGGCGCAGATTATATGTGTGCTGTTAACGCTTGCCTACGGGAAAATCAACATTTCATTAAAAAATTATTATCTTCATTCTTCACTTTGCGGCCCAACGCCCAGGTTGCCAAAACCCCGCCTAATCGAGCGTAAATTCACGCAGCGCGACCTGGCCGCTTTCATCCAACACGCTGAGCTGATAGCGGCCCGGTTGTGTCAGTGTCTGCAACAACGACTCCCCTTCCCCGGCTAACTGGCCGTTCAGGAACCACCAACGCTGCCCACTGCCCCCCTGAGCGCTGACCCGCAAATCCAGCGCGTGCTTACCGGGCAAGCGACGCAGCAATGCGCCGTCGCGCACACCCAGCATCAGTAACGGTGGCGCTTCCTGCTGCTGCAACGGCGGGCACTGTGGATCAACCGCCGGTAAACGCTGAGCACGGCGTTCAGCCAAAGGCAGCCAGGGTTCCAATGGCGTGGGCCACAGCGCCAACCGCCGCGGCGTTGCCCCTGGACAATCTGCGGCAACCCGTTGTCCACGCGGGTTTAACCATACCAGCGGTTGGCTGCCCAGAATGCTTTCCTGGCCCGGTGCGGGCAACGTAGGGGGAATAGTTCCGTCAAGGATCCAACTCAGGCGACGCTGGCGACAGTTACTGTCACCCGCGGGGAGCGGTTGACCGCCCGGCCAGCAAATCACCGCACGACTGACGCTGGCAGGGCGTGGATCCACCGGGATCCCTTCGCCACGCTGCCGTAAGGAGGTCAGCAGCAGGTTATTGACCTGATTCAGCAGTGGCACCGCCGTGGCAAAGCCGAACTGCCCGGCGACGGGTGTCCCATCAGGCCGCCCCACCCAAATCCCCAGGGTATAGCGCGCATTGACACCGATGGCCCAGGCATCGCGATACCCGTAACTGGTGCCGGTTTTCCATGCCAGGGGGACAGTGGCGGGCAATGCATCATCCGGCAACGGGCGAGCCTCTCCCGCCAGGATTCGCCGCACAATCCAGGCGGCCCCCGGTGACATCAATTGACGATCAGACAACCCTTGCTGAGGCGTAAAACGCAGCGGTGCCACCCTGCCTTGCCGAGCCAGAGAACTGAACCCGGCGACCAACTGATCCAACCGTGCACCGGCCCCGCCCAAAATCAATGCCAGACTCGGGTCGGCGTGCGCAGGCAGGCGCAGTTCAACGCCTACATTACGCAGGTTGGCAGCAAAGCGTTTCGGCCCATAGGCCTCCAGCAGTTGTACCGCAGGCAGATTAAGCGAACGCGACAGTGCGTCACTGGCGCTGACCGGGCCGTGGAAACCGGTATCAAAATTGCCGGGCCGATAGTCGCCAAAACGGCGTGGCACGTCCTGCAACAACGACTCGGCGTGGATCAGGCCGTCATCCATCGCCAACCCATACAAAAACGGTTTGAGCGTTGATCCCGGCGAACGCCAGGCTGAAACCATATCGACATGACCAAAACGGCTGTTATCGTTCAAGTCTAACGAGCCCAGATAGGCACGCACTTTCATATTGGCGTGATCAACCACCAGCACGCCCACAGAGGTTTTCTCAGGCAATTGGCTCTTCCAGCCGCGCGCCAACTCCTCCAGCCGCCGCTGTAACGTGGCATCCAGCGTGGTGGTGACAACCTGATTGTGGTTGCCCTGTGTCATGCGCCTCGCCAGTAACGGAGCCAATTGCGGCACCTGACGCGGGGCAAGCCACAATGCTTCCTGACGAATTTCAGCCACTTGCTGAGCCGGCCAAACCTGGTAATACGCCAGCCGTTCCAACACTTTGTCACGCGCAGCCTGTGCCCGCTCCGGGTAGCGGTCCGGCCGTAAACGGCTGGGTGCCTGGGGCAGTACCGCCAGCAATGCCGCTTCACCGCGTGTCAGTTCCGAGGGGGGCTTGCCCAGATAAGTCCAACTCGCGGCACCGATGCCCTGCAACGTGCCGCCATAAGGTGCGCGGTTCAGGTAGATTTCGAGGATCTGATCCTTCGACAAATGCCATTCAAGCTGCGCTGTGCGCCACACCTGCCGCATTTTACCGCCCAGCGTACGTGAATGGGGATCAATCAGACGCGCAACCTGCATCGACAAGGTGCTGCCGCCAGAGACAATTTGTCCATTGCGCAAATCCTGCCAGGCCGCACGGGCCAGCGACAAGGGGTTAATACCTGGGTGCTGATAGAACCAACGATCCTCATAGGTCAACAGCGCCTGCAGATAATAGGGCGATACCTGTTGCAGGCTGACCGGATAACGCCATACGCCGTCACTGTCTGCATAACGCCACAATGGCGTGCCGTCTTCCGCGACGACGACGCGCGCCATCTCGGCATCTTTTAAGGGGAGCGGCCACAGCCGGTCCGCCAGCCACAGCAAAGCGGGCAGCAGGAAAATCGCCAGCAACCCGATTGCGCTACGGCGACGTAGAGGGGTGAAAAATCGTTTCATCGATAAGGCATCACTCTCTTACCCCGCCGCCGGAGAAGCTACCGGGGCGGGGCAAAAGGGATTATTGGGCGATATCAAGCCGTTGCGGCGTCGCACCCAGCGCACGCCAGGCAGGAACATACATCGACTCCACCTGCGGTGCTGGCACCAGATAACTGCCCGGCGTCACCGCACGCGCTAAATACAGCAACGTGGTATGACGGTAACCGTCAATATTCACCGCCGCCACATAGCGATCGTCACGGAACTCCTGATGTTTGATGTCGGCCTGCTGCATGTCCTGCAACAGCTCAGTCACGCTGCTGGCGCTTTCACCCAAGCTGGCGCTGCTGTCGCCCAGGTTCTGGTTCTCCAGTTCCAGCCCGGCGGGCAGCAGATCAACCACCAGCGCATCCGGTACCTGGTTATCTGCCCAGACATCCAGGTGTACCAAGATCAATTGGCCACTTTTCAGTTGGGTCAGATCCACCGCTTTGCCGTCAAGCCCAAGGAACTCACGACGAATGTTAAGCACATTGCTTTGCGGCTGTGGTGCTTGCTGCGGATAACCGACCAGATCAACGCGGCTGTACAGCGTACCCTTGCCGGTATTTGTGAGCGGTAATCCGGCGGATAGTTGTTCCGCAGAGAGGTTCTGCGTCAGCGCCTGGCTGCCAGACAGGGTCTTGCCCTGCGCCGTTTGCGCTTGCCATGGCGTTTCCGCACTGCCAATCAGGTTGCGCGCAGCCAGGAATAACGCATTGCTCTCCTGCGTAGACAGATAACGTTCACCGTTAAGCCGCTCTGACAACGTCAGTAAACGCTGGTCACGCTCGGCCGGCAGCAGATTATTTTCGGTCAACAGCGCCAGGATCATCGCATCATCACGCAATGGACTGCCGTAATCTTCCAGCCAGTAATCCTTGGCATTACGCTGCGTAGCCAACCCTTGTTCGATCACCTGATTGGCTCGCGGCATATCCCCCATCAACTTCAGCGCCACGCCAAGTTGCACCAACGGCAGGCCAGAGCGAGCGTCCGCACGGCGTTCGTACAGCTGTCGCAGCGCACCCAGAGGAGCCTGTTGCTGGCGCGCCAGTACCAAACCAGCATAGGCCTGCACAGCAAACCGGGTGTGATCCGGGTACTGAGTGGAAGCAACGTCGATCTGGCTGCGATCCTGCAAATAGCGCTGCAGGCGGTTGTTGGCCGCCGTCAGGGCGTCAGCCGGTACGCTGTAGTTTTGCTCACTGGCGCGGAACAAGAAATCAGTGGCATAAGCCGTCAGCCAAAACTCCTCTTGGCTGTCGCGGTCCCATAAGCCAAAACCGCTGTTATAGCGCTGCATGCTGAGCAGATGCTCGATGCCTGCATCGATACTGCTGCGCCGGCTTTCATCGCTGCCGGATTTGATGCCCAGCGCACTAAGCTGTGCCCGGTTGGTATACAGCGACGGATAAAGCCCACTGGTCGTTTGTTCCAGGCAGCCGTAAGGATAAGCATAAAGCTCGCTGATATAGCGGGCGAGGTTGATTGGAGGACGGCTGGTCAACAACAACTGCCCTTCCGTTGTCGCCTGCACAAGCCCTGCTGCGGCATCTGCCGGTAGACCCCAGCTTTCACCGGCATGAATGACGCTGGCGAACTGGCGGGTTTGTGCCGGATAGGCCGGCCGCACGCCAATCTTCCAGGTATGCTGGTAGTCTTTTAACGTTTCTCCCGGTAGCACCAAACCGCTGACCGTCAGCGACACGTCGCCCTGCCCAAAGCCCGCCAACGCCTGCACAGGAATGTGTAGCGTGGTGCGCTGGCCATTTTCCAGGCTAACCTGTTGCTCCGCGCTCCCCTGCAATGCCACCAACCCACTGGAAGCCAATTTTACCGCCAAGGTTTGCGGTTGCCCGGACAGGTTGCTGACATCCAGCGCCAATTGGGTGGTATCGCCCCCCGCCAGGAAGCGCGGTGTCGCCAATTCGGCCACCACCGGTGCGGCAACAACGGTCTTGCTTTCCGCCTTGCCAAAGTCTTCGTCGCTCCACGCCTGCGCCATCAGGCGTAATTCACCGTTGAAGTCCGGAATCGCGATCTGGATTTCACCTTCACCGTTGGCGTCCAGCTTAACCGGCTGCGCCTGCTGGGCGACAATGGTTACCGCGGTGATCGGCTTTTTCCCGCCACGCGACAATGCATCTTCGTCATCGCCGTCGCCGCCGTAACGCAGGTTAGCCAGACGCCCTTTGCCTTCGATCAGTTGGCCGTAAACATCGTACTGATCGGCACTGTAGCGCTTGCGGCCAAAGAAGGCCTGATACGGATCCGGCGTCACATAGTCAGTGATATTGAGGATGCCGCTGTCCACCGCGGAAAGCAGCACGTTGATTTGTTGCGGCGGTTTACCATTGCTGTGAGCGGCCTTCACTTTTACCGTCAGCATCTGGTTCGGGCGCATACGCTGCGGAGCGTCCAGCGTCAGCGCCAGCTTGCGCCCCTCATCCACCAATGGCAGATGCAACAACCCTACGGCTCGTTTCGGCGTCGACTGCTGTTGTTTATCGCCCGGGCGGATCACCAATGCGCTGAGATACAGATCATGGCGTTTCCAGTCTTGGTTGATTGGCACCTCAACATCAATCCCCTTGACAGGTACGTCCAGCTCCTGCCACCACAACGGGCCGTCACTGGATTCCACCAGCAGATACCCCTTACCGGCGGCGGGCGCTTCGATATGCAGTTTCACTTTTTCGCCCGGCTTGTAGGCCGGCTTATCCAACTTCAGCTTCACTTGATCCGGGCGCACTGCGCCACTGCCGTTGGTGTTGTCCTGCCAGCTGTAGCCAGCCCAAAAACGCAGGCTGCTGATCAGATTGCTTTGTGGATCCACCACCTCAATACGATAGGCGCCCCACTCCACAGGGAAGCTGACCTTGGCGCTGCCATTGGCAGCAATATCGATGGTTTGCTCCGCCAACGGCAGATCTTTCTTGTCGTACAACGACTGCCAGCCCTCACCTTCTGACCACTGCCAGTAATAGTCGCGACGTTCACGCACCAAGCGGGCTTTCAATCCATTGACCGCCAGCTTTTCACCGGCAGCATTGGCATAGACGATATCAAAACCGGCCTGGGTATTTTCATCCACCACGGGCTGGGCCTGATAGCTGTTGCTACGATAATCATAAATCTGTTGTTTGTTGAACAATGGCCGAATGCCAGGCAGCGCATCGGCAGGCCAGATCGCCTGCTCGGCGCGGCGGGTTACCGGACGCCCCCCAGACTCCAGCAAGCTGGCCTGCAAGATGGCCTTCAGTGGGGATTTCACCTCTGCCCAGCTGCTGTCTATCGCCACCTGTGCCTTGCCGGCATTATCCAACGCCTGATCGAACTCATCCATATTGCGTGACAGGCTTTCTTCTGTCACCGACCCGAATTCATACCCCGGCAGGCTACTGACCGCTTCACGCTGTGGCCGCAGGAATACCTGCCCTTGCAGGCGATTGCCCGAAGCAGGAGCGCCGTAGAGGTAACGGCCGGTAATATCGAACACCAGCTGCGCGTCAGGACTCAGCGGGGTTTTCTCTGCGGTGATGTCCAGCGCCATACGCTCCGGCAGGAAATCCTCTACCTTAAAGCTGTACAACCGCGGCTGGTTATCGCCCAGATTAAAGCGCAGTGACCAGTTGCCTGTCGGCCCATTTTCGGGGATTTGATATTGGTATTGGTACAGGCCATCCTGCGGCTGCCAGACAAAGCTCCGCGCCACCTGATCGTCCGGCTTGACGATATCCACCTTCACCGGCTGAGCCGGCAAGGGCTTGCCGTCAGCGTCACGCAGCAGGCCATTAACGATCAGTGTTTCACCTGGACGGTATAAATCGCGCGGACCGAAGGCGAAGAACTGCTTGTTGTAACCTTCAGGCCCGGCAATGTCGAACTCAGCCAAATCCAATGCCGGCGTCGACAGATCAATCATGCTGGTCTGGCCCTGCTGGGTAGCCAACAACAAACGCGCCTTACTGCTTTTCGCCAGTTGAGCATGCCCTTGCTTATCGGTGGAACCTTGAGCCAGCGTTTGGCCTTTTTCATCCAACAGGCGCAGTTCAACGGCACCCAATGCGCCGCCGCCGTCCAGCGCCTGGGTGAACACGTCCAGACGGTCGTGATAGCTGTGGAGTGAAACGCCGATATCACTGAGGGTAAACAGGGTCGCCGGATTGGTATAACCGTAATGCCCGGCCTGTTGCATCACCGCCAGATAAACCCCTGGCTGCTGCAAGGCTTCGATGCCACTGAGCGGCAATAGCAGGCGTTCGCGGGTATTACGTTGCGGGTTAAGATCAAACCGACCGCTGTAGACCAGATCGGCCATTTTCAGCAGCTCTTCCGACTCCCAGCTGGAAAGCGCGTTGCGGTATTCCCAGTTAGCCAGAAATGCCGGTAAGGCATCCGCTTTCACCCTGAAGAAATTAACGTCGACATTGTCGACGTTCAACGCCATGACCGGCAAACCTGCAGCCAACTTAGTCGGCAGCAATGAACCTTTCCCGGCAAAACCGACGCTCGGTTTGATGTCGCGGGTGGCAATGGTCTGTTCCTGCTGTTTACCCAGCTCAGCACCATTGACCGCTTTAAGGCCACTCTCAATGGTCAGCACCAGTTTGCGGTTAGGCTGCAAATGACGCAGCCGCAGCTCCATCAGGTTGTCTGACAGTTCCCAGGCACCGTCAATTTTACCGCTGACACTGTCGACCAAATGGACGCGTGCGGCAAAATCCTGATTAGGCTCCAACGGCAAAGAAAACGTCAACACCATGGCACTCGCACCGTCGAGTTGCAGTTCGGAGGCATCAAGCAACGTCAGTGGCTTGCCGGCATCGCGCTTCGCCAACGCCGCCAGCGCAGCAGCATCAGGCCGTTTGGCCTGCGTGACGCCGCTTGCCTGTGCATCAGCTTGCGCTGCTGTTGGCGTTTTACCACCGTCATCACAGGCGGCCAGCAGCAGCAGGCCCCCCGCCAATGCGATCCCCTGACAAAGTTTCTTGCCTGATGCGAATGCCCCTGAACGGCATGGTTTCATCGTTTAACTCCCTGGCAGCGTTTGCGCGACATAGATCTATACCCTAAATAGTTCGAGTTGCATCGAGACGGCAAGAGCGCGAGGCCCGATGAACTTACGCAAGTAAGTGATTCGGGTGAGCAAGCGTAGCCAACAAAGATGCAGCTTGAAATATGACGGGTATACGCAATATCCGAATATGGATGAATAATAGCAGTGCTGTTAGCATCAGACCCAGCCCAATTTCCCCTTTAATGGAAAGCGCAACCACAGCCTTGTGCAGGAGACGATATGGCCACGATGAAAGAGGTTGCCCGACGCGCTGGCGTATCAACAGCCACCGTCAGCAGGGTGATCAATAACACCGCCTATGTTGAGCCGGTAACCCGCGAGCGCGTTGAGAAGGCCATGCGTGAGTTTAATTACCACCGTAATGCCGCCGCGCTGGCTCTGGCCAAAAGAAGTGGGAATATGCTGGGTTTATTGACCGGTAATCTCGACGACCCTTTTTTTTCACGGCTCGCACGAGGTGTGGAGGATGTCACCCGCAGAGGCGGTGTAAAACTGATGGTCTGCAGTGGGGGGCATCAAGCCGAGCTGGAGAAGAACGGCCTCGACTTTCTGATTAATCAGGGTTGCGAATCCATTGTTGCTCACGTTACTCGAATGAGCGATGCCGACGTTTTGCGCTACGCCGCCCATACCCCTGCCATGGTGGTGATTAATCGCTATTTGCCCGCCATCGCCAATCGCTGCATTTGGCTGGACAATGTCAGTGCCTCGCGGGCCGCCACCCAAATGCTTATCGAGCATGGTCACAGGAATATCGCCTGTATCACCACAGACTTACCGATCGATGACCGAAAACAGCGTCTGGAAGGGTATCGAGGGGCCATGGCCCATGCCGGGATCTCGGTACCGGGTTCTTGGATCATCAGCGTCCCCTTCAACGAACAGGGGGGTGAATTAGCCGCGGAAAAAATACGGGCCAGCAAGCACCCGTTCACCGCAGCACTGACATTCAATGACGTGATGGCCGCTGGCATGATGCGCACCTTCCGCCAACATCACATGAACCTGCCAGGGGATCTCTCGATCGTCGGGTTTGATGATGTCGCTTTAGCAAAATACCTTCATCCGTCACTCACCACCGTGCATTACCCAGTTGAAAAAATGGCCCGACGCGCAGCTAATTTGGCACTGCAGCTTAATTCCGGTACCGCTGTAACCCCCCAGAACAACATGTTTACCGCTGAGCTTATCCTGCGAGACTCGGTCGCTTCCCTCGAAAAATAGGCTAAATCAAGAAAACAAGGTCATTAAGCGAGAGATGGCTCACAGAACCCCACGCCATGAAACCGATTACATGGACAGTTGCCCGCGCTCACAATTCATTCATAACGAATTCACTAGGCTTGCATCACACCCTCATCCCTAACCGGAGTTGTAAATGAATGACAAGAAGAAACTCAACCTGGGGCTAGCGATGCTGCCCATTATGGCGATGCTACTGCTGCTCATCGTAGGCTACGGTCAGTTTGGCCTGCGTATCGAGCCGTTACTGTTGGTCTCCGCCGGTATCGCCGCCGCCCTGGCCTACTGGCAAGGATACGAATGGAACGACATTATTGACGCTATCGTTGCCAAGTTAGCCAAGGCAATGCCGGTGATCATGATATTGATCTGTGTTGGTGGGCTGATCGGTACCTGGATGTTCAGTGGCACCATTCCTTACATGGTGTATTGGGGCTTAAAACTGATCAGCCCACAATATATCCTGATCGCCGCGTTCTTCATTACCAGTGTGATCTCCGTATGTACCGGGACGTCCTGGGGCGCCGCAGGGACCGTAGGGGTCGCGTTGATGGGCGTCGCTGCCGGCCTGGATGTGCCCTTGGCCGCCGCTGCCGGCGCAGTGGTTTCCGGCGCCTACTTTGGCGACAAAATCTCCCCGTTGTCTGACTCCACCAATTTCGCGGCTATCGTCGCGGATACCGATCTCTACAGCCATATTCAGCACCTGATGTATACAACATTACCGAGTTTCGTTTTAGCCGCGGTGGTGTATCTGATCGCCGGGCACACCAGCGCCGTTGGCAGCGCGGCTACGCCGGAAAAAGTGACCGAGATCGTCACGGCGCTGGAAGGTCTGTATCACTTCAACTTGCTGTTAATCTTGCCGCCGGCCTTAGTACTGTGGGGCGCCGTCACCAAACGTCCCGTGATCCCCGTCATGCTGGCGGCCTGCACTCTGGCGATTGCCATTGGTGTATTCCTTCAGGGGTTCAATCTGCAACAAGGCCTAAACGCGTTGATGGATGGTTTTAATCTTTCAATGTTTACAGTGCAGGGGCAAAGCATTACCGGCATCGTCGAGGATGTTCCACGTCTGCTCAACCGGGGCGGTATGTTCTCCATGATGAGCACCATTCTGCTGGTCTTCTGCGCATTTTCCTTTGCGGGTGCATTAACGCTAACCGGAGCGCTGACCGTGATCATCAATCGGTTGCTGAAAGTGGTTCATACCACCGGCCAACTGATCGCCGCAACGGTTGCGACCACGATCCTGGTTACCGGTGCCACTAGCGATGGAAAGCTGGCCTTGCTCATCCCTGCCGAGCTTTTCAAAGGAGCCTATCGCCGCATGGGTTTAGACAATAAGAATCTGTCACGAACCGTGGAAGATGCAGGCACCGTCATCGAACCTTTAATCCCATGGACCGCCGCCGGCATTTATATGGCAACTACCTTGGGTGTCAGCACACTGGATTTACTCCCTTGGGCAATCCAATGCTACGCCGCTGTGGTATTCGCTTTGATTTATGGGTTTACCGGATTCGGGATTGCCAAAATACAGCCACAGAACGATTTACAGCGTGAGGAAGCCTGACGTGAAACAGACCGATTTTAATCAGATCATCAACCGCCATAATACCGGATCGGTGAAATGGGACTTTATCGATCGCTATCTGCAACTCGATGAAACAGACCTTTTGCCGATGTGGGTCTCTGATTTTGACTTCCAGTGCCCTATGGAAGTCCGGCAAGCGCTGTACAACCGTGTTGAACACGGCATATTTGGCTACAGTGAACGTGACGCTCAGTACTACCAGGCAGCTATGGATTGGTTCGCTAACCGGCACAATCTGCCTTTGCAACGTGAGTGGTTCACTTCTATCGAGGGTGTCGTCCCAGGCTTGGCGATCTTGATCCAACTGCTCAGTCAGCCTGGAGATCCGGTCGTTATCCAGGGCCCTTACTATGGATCTTTCGCCAAAATAATTTCCATGAATGGCCGAGAAGTCCTTGAAAATCCGTTGAGAGAAAGCGCACAAGGCTATCAGTTCGACTTCGATCATCTGGAGGCCTGTTTCGAGCAGCGGAAACCACCGCTGCTGCTGCTTTGCAACCCGCATAACCCGACGGGGCGCTGCTGGACCCATAGTGAACTGACTCAGTTGATGACGCTGTGCAGCCGCTATGGCGTAACGGTTATTTCCGATGAAATTTGGGCCGATTTATTGCTGCCGGGCGAGACCTTCACCTCGGTACTGCATCTGGACGACGCCTGGCATGACAATCTGATTTCGGCGACGTCCGCCAGTAAGAGCTTCGGCTTGTCGTCACTGCGTATCTCAAACTTCCTCATCCCCAATGTTCACACCAGAAATGCGTTTATCGAACGCCTCAATGCGCATGGCTTAGATGTATTCAATGCGCTGTCGATGACCGCCGCAACGGCCGCGTATCAACAGGGCGAAGCTTGGCTTGATGACTTGCAAGGTTATCTGGCCGATAACCGGCGTTGGTTTGAACAAGCGTTAGCCCATACCGCGCCATGGTGCAAAATGACTCGAGCCGAAGGCACTTACCTTGCCTGGCTGGATTGTCGCGCTTTGGGCCTGGATGATAACGCCCTACAACAAGCGCTGATCCAGCATTCAAAGATCGCCGCCTCAATGGGCATCAGCTTCGGTGAGCAGGGAAAAGGGTTTATACGCATCAACCTCGGTTGCCCGCGTCAATATCTTGAAAGGGCCATTGAGGGGCTTGCCCGGTTAAAACCTTAATGCCGTTTGGTACAACGAGATAACGGCTACCGGCGGCCTGCGCGCCGCTCGGTAGGCCAAAGAGGTTACTGCGTCTTATCGGTCGACGGGATAATGTTACGCAACCAGCTGCCCCAGCGGCGTTGATAGAAAGGCTGAGTGTGGGTGATCAGGTAGTGGCTGACCCCGCGCTCCTTTTCCGACACCAGACAAAAATCCACGGGTTCATCATTAGGCGCCGTTTCGCTGGCGACGCTACCCGCTTCGTTGATCAGTGCTTCGATATCGCCTTGCTCACCATCCACTTCCAGCCCAATCAGCAGATTCGGTTTTTCATCCACCGCCTGATCATGCATCAGTGCCAAAAAGGCGCGGCGTACCGGCTTGCGTTGACTGAAAAGCGTGGTCAAGGCATCGATCATCGCAGACGGGTACTCTTCCGGCTGGCCCAGCAGGATCTGCGTATCCTTGTCGATATAGCGTTCTGCGGGTTTGCTGACACCGCCAGTCGCCAACAGCATTGCCACTTCTTCAGGATAAAACTCTTTGCCGTACTCGGCCTTCGGGTTGAGGAACAGATCCGCACCCTGGGTAATCTCAAATAATACCCGGGCCGGCATAGCGATGAACGGCTGTTCATCCTCAACGGCCTTTTGCAGCACGTCGACCGAGGTAAAGAATGGAATGATGCTCCCGCCGTCTTGTTTCTCCCAGTGTTGAATATTCACCGGTGTATCGGCGTTCAATGTGATGTCACCACCCTGCTGTACCTGTTCGCTGTCACCGAGGATCAGTACCGTAGCGTCAAGCAATTCGCGGAAGAATGCCGGACGGTGGGCCGGCTCTGACACCGCCAGCTTCAACAGGCGTTCAAGTTCGTTTTCGCCTGCGGCGGTATCGTGATGGTGAGAACTCATGCAAACTCCAGCAATCAAATAACGGGGCCCAGCATGCTGGGCCCCGAGGGTAAACGGCATTCTATACCTTATAGCTTTCATTTTGCAGCCTGGCGCCCAGCTAGCGCAGGTAACAACGCTGCAACGTGAAAGATGACGGGTATAACGCCCACCTGGGTGGGCATTCAATTATTTGGCTTTACTCAGCAGCAAGTTGGCCACGGCACGGACACCCAAACCGGTTGCACCCGCTGACCATTGCTCCACCGCGCCTTTACGGTAAGTCGCAGAACAGTCGATGTGCACCCAGCCTTGCTGGTAGTTTTTCACGAAATGTGACAGGAATGCGGCAGCGGTGCTGGCACCCGCAGTGTAGGCAGGACCGGCAACGTTGTTCAATTCAGCAAAGTTAGACGGCAGTTGGCTGCGGTGGAACTCAGCCAGCGGCAGACGCCAGAAAGGCTCTTGCTCAGCGGCAGCACTGGCCAGCAGTTCTTGTGCCAGAGCGTCATCAAAGCTGAACAGCGCATGGTAGTCATTACCCACCGCCGTTTTCGCCGCCCCGGTCAGGGTGGCGCAGTCGATGATCAACTGTGGGTTTTGCTCAGACGCGTCGATCAGACCGTCGGCCAACACCAGACGCCCTTCTGCATCGGTGTTCATCACTTCAACGGTTTTGCCGTTACGGTAACGGATGATGTCGCCCAGTTTGAAGGCGTTACCGCTGACCATGTTGTCGGCACAACACAGGTACAGTTTCACACGTTGCTTCAGACCACGAGCCGCCGCCAACGCCAATGCACCGGTAATGGTCGCCGCACCGCCCATATCCGCTTTCATGGAGTCCATAAAGGCGCTTTGTTTCAGGCTGTAGCCGCCGGTGTCAAAGGTGATACCTTTACCCACCAGGCAGGCAAACACAGGCGCTTCCGGGTTGCCGGTCGGGTTGAAGTCCAGCGCCAACAGCACAGGTGAGCGATCAGAACCCCGGCCCACGGTGTGAATACCGGCGTAGTTTTGCTCACGCAGGTCCTCACCCTTGGTAATGCGGTAGCTGACGGCGTCGCAACCGACGTCGCACATCAAGTCGACCGCACGGGTAGCCAGTTGCTCTGGCCCCAACTCTTCTGCCGACATATTGATGGTGTCGCGCACCCAATCAACGATCTTCAGGCGCTGTTCCAGCTCTTTGCGGTCTGCTTCCGGCAGCTCTGCCCACTCAACGGTGCGCTTGCCTTTCGGCCCACGGAAACCCTGCCAAAAAGCCCAGCTGTTTTCCAGATCCCAGCCTTCTCCCGCCAGTTTGACGTTTTTGACGCCCTGGCCGTCGATCTTGCGGGCGGCACGTTGAATGCCACCCAGTTTGTCGTTACCGGTCAGATGGATGGTCATCCCTTCTGCACCGGTGCTCAGCAGCGCTTTTTCGCCCCAGCGAGCGTCGGCAGGTTGGTTCGACAGCGTTACCAGCATGAATTCAGTTGTCATAGCCTTCTTACTCCGGATTATTCTTTTATTAATAGTGTCGGATACAAAATAAACGGGCCGCCATTGGCAGCCCGTTACGCTATTTACTCCGCTTCATCTAACCAGACCAGCAGGATCGCTTCCAGTATTTTTTCATTGGAAGCCTGTGGATCGTCGTCAAAATCTTCCAGATCGCAAATCCACTGGTGCATGTCGGTAAAACGTACGGTTTTCGGATCGGTATCCGGGTATTGGTCGTACAGGGCTTCGCCGATGTCACGGCTGTCGGTCCACTTCAGTCCCATTTCTACTGTCTCCTCACCCTTCACGCGCATGGTTGACGGTGTAGCGTGGCATTTCAACCACCAGATCTTCGTCAGCCACCAGCGCCTGACAGCTCAGACGGCTTTCCGGCTCCAGCCCCCAGGCCTTGTCCAGCATGTCGTCTTCCAGTTCGCTGCTCTCTTCGAGAGAATCGAAACCTTCACGCACGATGCAGTGACAGGTGGTGCAGGCGCAAGATTTCTCACAGGCGTGCTCAATATCGATACCGTTGCGCAGCGCAACGTTGAGGATTGACTCCCCTTGTTCGGCTTCCAGTACTGCCCCCTCCGGGCATAAATCTTGATGGGGCAGGAAAACAATTTTAGGCATGATTAAACCTCATCCACAGAATGGCCAGCCAGCGCACGGCGAATGGAAGCATCCATGCGGCGCGCGGCAAAGTCTTGCGTTTGTGCATCTAGTGTTTTTATTGCGGCTTCGATAGCGGCAGGATCGGTGCCCTGCGTCGCCTGTTGCAACGCTTCCACCGCTGCGGTAATTGCCGTACTTTCGGCGTCGCTCAGCAACGCGGCGTCGCTAGCCAGTGCACCCTGCAGGCTTTCCAGCACCCGGGATGCCTCAACCCGCTGTTCGGCCAGCATGCGTGCGCCAACGTCGCTCTGCGCATTGGCCATCGAATCTTTGATCATCCCGGCGATTTCGGCGTCAGACAGGCCATACGACGGCTTCACCTGAATTGATGCCTCAACGCCGGTGGATTTCTCCATCGCGGTGACGCTCAGCAAGCCATCGGCATCCACCTGGAAGGTGACGCGAATATGCGCGCCGCCAGCAGGCAATGGTGGCAGACCACGCAGCGAGAAGCGGGCCAGCGAACGGCAATCTTGCACCAGCTCACGCTCGCCCTGCAGCACGTGGATCATCATCGCGCTTTGGCCGTCTTTAAAGGTGGTGAACTCCTGCGCACGCGCCACCGGAATGGTGGTGTTACGCGGGATCACTTTCTCAACCAGACCGCCCATGGTTTCCAGACCGAGTGACAATGGGATCACGTCCAGCAGCAGCATGTCGCTGTCTGGCTTGTTACCCACCAAAATATCAGCCTGGATCGCGGCGCCAATGGCGACCACTTTATCTGGGTCGATCGACGTCAACGGCGTACGGCCGAAGAACGTACCTACCTGCTCACGCACTAATGGCACGCGGGTAGAACCGCCAACCATCACCACTTCCAACACGTCTTCGGCACTCACACCTGCGTCTTTCAGCGCACGTCGGCAGGCCATCAGGGTGCGCTTAACCAGAGTGGCGATTAACGCGTCAAACTGCGCGCGGGTCACTTCCCCCTGCCAGCCGGCGATCTCAACGGTGGTGCTGTCGGCATCGCTCAGCGCAATCTTGGCGGCGATGGCGGCATCCAACAATTGGCGCTGCACACCGTGATCGCTACGGTCAGCCACACCGGCTTGCTCACGCAGCCAGTCGGCCAGCAAATGATCAAAGTCGTCGCCGCCCAGCGCAGAATCGCCGCCGGTAGCCAACACTTCGAACACGCCACGGCTCAACCGCAGAATAGAAATATCAAAGGTACCACCGCCCAAATCATAAACCGCGATGATGCCTTCTTGCCCAGAATCCAGACCGTAGGCAATTGCCGCAGCCGTAGGTTCATTCAGCAAACGCAGTACGTGCAGCCCGGCCAGACGCGCCGCGTCTTTGGTCCCCTGACGCTGTGCATCATCAAAATAGGCAGGAACCGTGATCACCACGCCATCGAGATCCCCTTCCAGCGCGGTTTGCGCGCGAGCGGCAAGCGCTCTGAGGATATCGGCGGAAACGCCAACCGGGTTAACCGGACCGGCGGCGGTAAGGATCATCGGCAAGCCATTATCGCTGGCCTGGAACTGGTACGGCAGGTTCGGGTAACGCTGCTGCACGTCGGCCAGGGAGCGGCCCATCATGCGCTTGATTGAGCTGATAGTGTTGGCAGGATCCTGTGCCGCCTGCTGACGGGCATCCCAGCCAACACGCAACCCGTCTGCCTGGTAGTGCACCACCGACGGCAGCAAATCGCGCCCTTCGGCATCGGCCAGCGTTTCCGCCTGCCCACTGCGCACGGTAGCAACCAGAGAATTGGTGGTGCCCAGATCAATACCGGCTGCCAGACGACGCTGGTGTGGCGCGGCGCTGAGGCCGGGTTCACTAATTTGTAATAAGGCCATATTGAAGCTTCCCATATCCTTCATACTTGAAGCTGCATCTTTGTTGGCTGCATTTATTCGCGCCAGTCACATAGTGACCTATGCTCCTGAGGACTCACAAATTTTCCGCCTTGATGCAACGCCAATTATTTTGGGTATAAATGAAAAGAATTACTCAAAACCCAGCAGTTTTTCTTCGAGTTGTTCAACCTGTTGCTGGAGTTTGTCCAAAAAGCGCAGCTTACGCACGGTATCGGCGGCATCAACCCACTGCTGGCTATCCAGCTGTTGCACCATCAGCGCACTGCGCTGTTTGACCGTCTCATTCACCCGTGCACCAAAGCTGGCCAACAGGCTTTCCGCGTCCGCTTTGCGCTCAATGGCATCGAGCTCTTCACGTAACTCAAGCTGTTCCATCAGAAACGCGGTATCACGCAGAGTGTGCTGCTCGTTGCTCAAATCAAAACCGTGCAAAGATAGCATATACTCCGCGCGTTTTAATGGGTGCTTCAGCGTTTGGTAGGCTTCATTGATCGTTGCCGCCTGTTGCAACGCCATCAGGCGTTCGCGTTCTGGCTGACTGACAAAACGATCGGGATGGAATTGGCGCTGCAGATCCTGATAGCGAGATGCAAGCAGGCTGCCGTCCACGGGATAGCGAACTGGCAGCCCGAATAAAGTAAAGTAATCCATAGCGTGCTCTGGGCGTTATCGGATGAAGTTCCCCCGCGCCTGGCGGGGGAGCACGATGGACTGTCAGACGTTGAAACTTTCGCCGCAGCCGCACTCGCTTGAGACATTTGGGTTGTTGAACTTGAAGCCTTCGTTCAGACCTTCCTTAACGAAATCAAGCTCGGTGCCGTCAAGGTAGACCAGGCTCTTGCCGTCAATGATCACCTTAACGCCTTTGTTTTCAAAAACGATGTCGTCATCGTTCATTTCGTCAACAAATTCCAGCACGTACGCCATCCCGGAGCAGCCAGAGGTTCTCACCCCCAGACGCAGGCCAAGGCCTTTGCCACGGTTATCCATAAATGCCTGAACGCGCTGTGCAGCGCTGTCGCTCATGGTAATTGACATCACAACCTCATACTTAATATCCCCAACCCGTAGCAAAACAGGTGTGGGGAGCTAACCGGTGCAGGGGGTGAATAGACTCGCCCCGCTGAATGCGGGCGCGACATGCAACGCCCCTACACAATGATTACTTGGCGCTATGTTTGCTCTTGTAGTCGGCAATCGCTGCTTTAATGGCGTCTTCAGCCAGGATAGAGCAGTGAATTTTTACCGGCGGTAATTCCAGCTCTTCGGCGATCTGGGTGTTTTTGATCGCTTCAGCCTGATCAAGAGACTTGCCTTTCATCCATTCGGTCACCAGCGAGCTGGAAGCGATGGCGGAACCGCAGCCGTAAGTCTTGAAACGCGCGTCTTCAATGATACCTTCATTGTTGACCTTGATCTGCAACTTCATCACGTCGCCGCAGGCCGGTGCACCCACCATGCCGCTGCCAACGCTAGGATCTTCGTTGTCGAAGGAACCCACGTTACGCGGGTTTTCATAATGATCGATTACTTTTTCGCTGTAAGCCATGACCTTGCTCCTGAATCCTGAGAATTAATGATGTGCCCATTCGATGCTGTTGATATCCACGCCCTGCTTGAACATGTCCCACAGTGGAGACAGATCGCGCAGACGGCCGATGGATTTACGCACCAGTTGAATGGTGTAATCGATCTCTTCTTCTGTGGTGAAACGCCCCAGAGAGAAACGGATCGAGCTATGCGCTAACTCGTCGGTCATTCCCAACGCGCGCAGCACGTAAGATGGCTCAAGGCTAGCGGAGGTACAGGCAGAACCCGAAGATACGGCCAGGTCTTTCAAGGCCATGATCAGCGATTCACCTTCAACATAGTTGAAGCTGACGTTCAGGATGTTAGGAACGCCGTTCTCCAGCGAACCGTTCAGATACACTTCTTCCATATCTTTCACGCCGTTCCACAGACGATCGCGCAGCGTGCGCAAGCGTGCCATTTCTGTCGGCATTTCTTCTTTGGCGATACGGTAAGCTTCGCCCATACCGACGATCTGATGCACAGGCAACGTGCCGGAACGCATACCGCGCTCGTGGCCACCGCCGTGGATCTGGGCTTCGATACGGATACGTGGTTTACGACGCACGTACAGCGCACCAATGCCTTTCGGGCCATAAATTTTGTGGCCGGAGAACGACATCAGGTCGACTTTCAATTTGCTCAGGTCGATAGGCAATTTACCTACGCTCTGGGTCGCATCAACGTGATAAATGACACCACGTGCACGGCACATTTCGCCGATGGCTTCGATATCCTGCACCACGCCAATTTCGTTGTTCACGTGCATGATAGAGACCAGAATGGTGTCTTCACGCATCGCCGCTTCGAGATCCTGCAGGCTGATGATACCGTTGCTCTGCGGTGCCAGGTAGGTCACTTCAAAGCCTTCACGCTCGAGCTGGCGACAGGTGTCCAGCACGGCTTTGTGTTCGGTTTTGCTGGTGATGATGTGCTTGCCTTTCTTTTGATAGAAATTGGCCGCACCTTTGATCGCCAGGTTGTCAGATTCGGTTGCCCCGGAAGTGAACACGATTTCACGCGGGTCAGCGCCAACCAGTTCAGCAATTTGGTTACGGGCGATATCTACCGCCTCTTCCGCCTGCCAACCGAAACGGTGGGAACGGGAAGCCGGGTTACCGAAAGTCCCGTCCAGAGTCAAACACTGCATCATTTTCTCAGCAACGCGCGGATCAACCGGCGTCGTTGCTGAGTAGTCCAAATAAATCGGTAATTTCATTGCTCTTGTGCTCCGTACATCACTTCCAAAAACTAAAAAAATATCGCCAGCTGCTTATGCGCGCAGATTAACGTTGATAGTTTCTTGCGGACGACCGTTGGCCGTGCGACGGGTATCATTATTTTGACGATCCGCCACCACCAGCACTTCCTGGTTGTTCACCAGTTCAGCCAGCGTAATGTTGTTCAGGAACCCGCTGATGCGCTCGCTCAGATCGCGCCACAGGGTATGGGTCAGGCAGCGATCGCCACCCTGACAGCCTTCTTTACCCTGGCAACGGGTTGCATCTACCGATTCATCGACAGCAGTGATGACTGCACCAACGGCAATCTCACTCGCGTCTTTCCCCAGCAGATAACCACCGCCCGGCCCACGTACGCTGGCCACCAGGCCATTCTTACGCAGACGGGAGAATAATTGTTCCAGATAAGAGAGCGAGATACCTTGGCGCTCAGAAATATCCGCCAGAGGTACGGGCCCTTCCTGGGAGTGCAATGCCACGTCAAGCATAGCGGTTACGGCATAACGGCCTTTGGATGTCAGTCTCATAGCTAATGGTTACCTGTTGGTCAAACATGGCCGAAAGTCTGACATTCCCGAGTAAATCAGTCAACTATTTAACCTAGTAATTTACTCAAGTATTAGCACATTTTGAACTAAGCTAGATAATATGCATAAAAAATACATATTATAACCATTGGATAACTAATACTATTACCGCGAGCCGTTACAACGCATCAAATTAATTACCTTGATGTTTGTCCTGTTTCTCGATCGACGTCAGCATACCGCGCAGGATATTCAGCTCTTGCGCTTCTGGTCGCGCGCGGGTGAATAAACGACGCAAACGGCTCATGACCTGCCCCGGATGTGACGGGCGAATAAAGCCACTGTGCTGCAGCGTTTGTTCCAGATGTTGATAGAAACGTTCAAGATCGTCCACCAGCGGATATGGCGTCTCTTCCAACGGCGGCACGCCTGCCTGTTGGCGATCGAGGTAAGCCACACGGACTTCGTACGCCAGGATCTGCACTGCCATCGCCAAATTCAGCGAGCTGTAATCTGGGTTAGCCGGAATGGCGACGTGATAATGGCATTTTTGCAGCTCATCATTCGTCAGACCGACACGTTCACGACCAAATACCAACGCGACTGGCGCGTGCTCACCTTCGTGCACGGCGCGTACGCCGCATTCACGCGGTTCCAGCATCGGCCATGGCAAGGTACGTGAACGCGCGCTGGTGCCGACCACCAGGCTACAGCCGGCAATGGCGTCATCTAACGTATCAACGATAGTGGCGTTGCCAATCACGTCACTGGCCCCTGCGGCCAGGGCGATCGCCTGAGAATCAGGTTTTATCAGTGGATTAACCAGATAAAGGTTGGTTAACCCCATGGTTTTCATGGCTCTGGCGGTCGAGCCCATGTTGCCGGTATGGGAAGTTTCTACCAGAACAATGCGGATGTTATGCAGCATACAAACTCTGAGCGTAGCGGAAAATCACAGCATCTTAACACAGCCATAGGCAATTTGCCGAACACCTGCTATACTTCGCGCCGTTTCCTGTTCTTTAACATCCTAGTTGGAAGATACCCATGCATCCGATGCTGACTATCGCCGTGCGCGCTGCGCGCAAGGCCGGTAACCTGATTGCCAAAAACTACGAAACCCCGGACGCTGTAGAAGCGAGCCAGAAAGGGACCAATGACTTCGTCACTAACGTCGATCGCGATGCAGAGCATCTGATCATCGACGTCATCCGCAAGTCCTATCCGCAACATAGCATTGTTACCGAAGAACGCGGCGAATTGGTCGGCGAAGACAAAGATGTACAATGGGTGATCGATCCACTGGATGGCACATCAAACTTCATCAAACGTTTCCCACACTTCTCAGTTTCCATCGCCGTACGCATTAAAGGCCGTACTGAAGTCGCTGTGGTATACGATCCAATGCGTAACGAACTGTTCACCGCAACTCGCGGCCAGGGCGCGCAGCTCAACGGTTACCGCCTGCGTGGCACCAATGCCAAAGATTTGGATGGCACCATCCTGGCTACCGGCTTCCCGTTCAAGGTTAAGCAGCACGCAACACCTTACATCAACATCGTGGGTAAACTGTTCACTCAGTGTGCCGACTTCCGTCGCACCGGTTCTGCCGCGCTGGATCTGGCCTATGTGGCTGCCGGTCGCGTTGACGGTTTCTTCGAGATTGGCCTGAAGCCATGGGATTTCGCCGCAGGCGAACTGCTGGTGCGTGAATCTGGCGGCCTGGTGACCGACTTCGTCGGCGGACACAACCACTTAAGCTCCGGCAACGTGGTAGCGGGTAACCCGCGCGTAGTGAAAGCCATGCTTTCTACCATGCGTGAAGAACTGAGCGAAGCGCTGAAGCGTTAATTCAGGCTATTACGCTGGCCGTCCGCAAACTGCCGGCGCTCACGACGCCTGAACCTGTTTTGAATATTGAAGCGCTGCAATGATTGCAGCGCTTTTTTTATGCCCGTTAGCGGGAGAAAGGCCGGATACCGCCACCGAACTCCGGTTGGGCACTGACGTATAACAGCAGCCCAGCGAATAACAAAATCAAACCACCGGCCAGTGCCAACGACCCCCACGCCACGGCACTCCAGGCAGCAGGGGCACGTGAACGGCTTAGGCGCACCGCCAGTCGACGGCTGTAATGCACCAGTAGAGCCAACAATGAAATGGTCAGCGAGGTGCCCAGCGCCATCGCCAACGCCGAAACAACGCCCCAGATAAAGACACCAATTACTTTGGAAAACAACAACACCAATATCGCCCCCGAACATGGGCGCATCCCCATAGCCAGCACGATAGCGGCCTGTGTGCGCCAGTCGCTGCCCGCCTGTAATTCACTGTCGCTTGGCATATGCCGGTGGCCACAGCCGCAATGTTCATCGTGAACGTGATCCGCCGGCAACGGTTGCAGGCTGTTAATTCGCAGCGACGGCGACGGACGCAGGGTTTTCACCGCGCGGTAAAGTCGCTTCAAGGCACGCCAGCTCAGTAATACCCCAAGCAGCATCACCAGAATAAAACTGCCCTTCTCTAGCCAGAAGCTACTTTGGTGCAGTTGCCGTGATGACAGTTGCAACACCACCAGCATCAGCGTCACCAGTGCAATCGCCACCAACCCCTGTACCAACGACGCAGCAAAGGTCAGTTTCAGGCTGCTTTTCAGCCGTGCCGGATGGGTAGCCAAATAGGTGGCAATCACCACCTTGCCGTGACCAGGCCCCAGCGCATGCAGCACGCCGTAGCTCAGGCTAAACAGCATCAACGCCAGCCCGGCCTGCTGCGGTGCAGCTTTTACCTGCTGTAGCAGACCGGCCAACTGCTGGTGCAGCCCTTTCTGCCACACCACACTTTGCATCAACAACTGCGGCCAATAGTGCCACGCCAACTGCGCACCCAACGCCAGCAACAGTGCAAACAAAAGCAATGGCCACAGACTGAAAGCCCAGTGTCGCTTACGCGCCGCCTGCTGGCTGAGGTTTATTGACATTGCAGACTGACCCGTTGGGCGAACTGTTGCCCCAGCGCCATATCTTCGCCGGGTGAATCGTTCTTATCGAGGGACAAGGCGTAGGCCTGCAAAGACGAATTGGGTTTAGGTGTCATCAGCTTGAGCTTGCATTGCGATGCCATTTCTGGCGGCAAGTGCAGTGCGGCCTTATCTTTGTAGGTCATATCGACAAAATAGGTTGGGTCATACGTAGAGATTTCAAACGGTTTGCCCGCCAGCGGTTGCGGCTCGGCCAGCGGTAACACAAACTCCAGCACCGCCTGATGCCCCTGGCGTGACAAATGGTATTCCGTCGGCAAATTCAAATATTTCACCCGCTTGCCGTCGCGGTACATATCCGTGAAATAATGCTGACCAAGCACATTGGCCATGACCTGCGCTGCCAGCTTTTTCCATACCTCTGAATCGCTTTTGGCATTCTCCGCGTCGTACAGCAAATCTGCCGAGGTGATTTCATCCATAACCCAAACCATTTTCAAGCCAACCAGCTGTTGATCCTTCACCACAAAGGTGGTGTTCATATCAATAAAGCTGTGCGGGTGAGCGACAGCGCCGGCACTGCATAACAGTAGAAAACCAGCCAGAATAAAACGTAACTTCATCATCAAACGATACTCATTATTGTTATAAAGTAACATCAACCAATCTTAAACCACCGCTATTCCGCCCAATAATTGTGACGAAAGTTGTAAGCCGAAGTAAAACCGGGTGCCGTAGCCACGCCGCGCATCGCCTTTTGCTATGCTTATTCATAATTTAAACGTTACCTGCCTGAAGGTGATATGAGCCTGGACACTGCCCCTGTGCCTGAGCTCTCCGGTCAACAACGACGCTGCCATCTACTATTGATGCTGTATGCGCCGGTGCCCGCAGTACAACTGGAGACTATCAGCCAAATTAATGGCGTCGCCCCCCCTATCACCCGGCAAGATATAGCCGAGGTTGCCAGTGAAATCCAGCGTTTCCACCATCTGGAGATCGACGGCAATCCCGACGAGGGATACCGGATTCGGGGCACTACGCTCAATCAACGCCTCTGCCTGCTCCACTGGCTGCGACGAGCTCTGCGCTGTAGCCCAGAATTTATCGAGCGGTATTTTTCCCCCTGGCTACGGCAGGCGCTGGGAATAAGCCAGGATCTGACCACGCCGTTGGAGCAATACATCAGTGCATGTGAACCGCTGATCAACCGCAGCTTTGATCGGCGCGATCGTCAGTTCTTGCAGCACTACCTTCTGTATTGCGCGTGGGAAGCTCGGAGCCAGCGGCACCCCATGTTTAATCCTGCCCAGCGCGACTGGCTTCATCAGAAGCCAGAACATCAGGTGGCGAGCAGGTTGCTTCAATCGCTGAATCAGCTTTTTGCCCTGCAACCCGAAGACAGCGAAAGCGACTTTCTTGTGTTGATGTTCACCATGCTGAAAAACCACAGCTATCACAGTAACGACTCTGCAGAAGACCTGCGGCTGATGGCTGCGATTGAAAATATGGTCGAACGCTTCCAACAGATATCCGGTATGACCTTCAGCAGTAAAGACGATTTGATCAGCCAGCTGTTTGCGCATCTGGCACCGGCGGTGGAGCGTTGTCGCTTTGAAATTGGTATCGACAACACACTGCTGGAAGAGGTCGAACGCAAATATCCGCGCCTGATGCGTACTGCCCAGGAAGCGCTGTCCCCCCTTGAACAGGAGTACGGTATTCACTTCTCCAGTGAAGAAGCCGGGCTGGTTGCGATCAGTTTTGGTGCCTGGTTGATGCAAGGCAATGCGTTACAAGAAAAGCAGGTGCTGTTGCTGACGCTGGACAATCCGCAATTGGAAGAGGAAGTGGAATATCAAATTCGCGAATTAACGCTACTGCCATTGAATATCAAATATTTACCGCTGCGTGATTACCTGCACTCCGGTGCCCCGCAGGGGGTAACGCTGGTCATCACCCCGTACGCCACGGAGCACGGTGCACTGCAACCGCCACTGATTTACACTGAATTACCGCTAGAACGCCAGCAGCGCAAAGCCATACGTGCGCTGCTGGAAACCTCTTAGCGGTTGCCGCTGATTGCAACGGCCGGCGGACGAATAAACAGCGCCGGCAACGCCACTGCCGCCATCACCCAGAACACCCCGCCATGCAGATGCTCGAACAGGAAGCCGGCAATCACGGTCATAATCGCAATCCCGCCCCCCATCGCCAGTGCCGAGTAAACCGCCTGCAGGCGGATCACTTCCGGCCCTTTGCGCGCCGCGATAAAGCGCATTGCCGCCAGATGGCAAACCGTAAAGGTGCCGCAGTGCAGAATCTGAATCACCAGTAGCCACCCCAACTCGGTGCTGGTGGCCATCAGGCTCCAGCGCAATATTCCGCAACAGGCGGAAAGCAGCAGCAAATTGCGCGCATTCCAGCGACGGAACAGGAAATTGCTGCTGGCGAAAATGATCACCTCTGCCACGACGCCCAGCGACCACAAGTAACCGATGGTCGATGCCGAATAACCTGCCTCTTGCCAATAAATGGACCCAAAACTGTAATAACCCGCGTGTGCACCTTGCAACAGGGTTACGCACAACAAGAAGCGCCAAACCGGCCCTTCTTTAAGCATCTCCCGCAATGAACGGTCTGCTTCATTGTGGGTACGCGCTTCGCCCTGTGGCATCACGCTCGGTTTCAGCATCATGCCCAACAGCATGGCTAATATGCTGATAATCAAGCTGTAGAGAATAGCGTTATGGCCCCAAACGGAAACCATCTGACCGGTCAACGCCGAACCAATCACAAACGCCAGCGATCCCCACAGCCTGACACGACCGTAATCCATAGCGATCTGTTTTTGCCAGGTACCGGCCAACGCGTCTGTAAGCGGGACTAACGGCGAAAAGAACAGATTGAAGCCGGCGATCACTAACATTAGCCAGCCCCAGCCATTACCAAAACAAAACCCGATGGCGAAAGCCAGTGTCAGCAATGCCAGCAGGCGCAGTGCCGTCACCAGATGAGAGGGATCTTTTACCCGGGGGGCTATCAGCAAACTTCCCAGGAAACGTGCAACCAGACCTGCGCCAAGCAGAATACCGATAGTTTCAGGCGGTATGCCCTCACCTTTTAACCAAACGCCCCAAAAAGGTAAGAAGATGCCATAAGAAAAGAAGTAGGTGAAATAGCTAAGAGCGAGCCAACGCGTTGATTGCAAAACCATGATCCCTCCGGTGTGAAGGCGATACTTTGACAGAGGTCACACTGGCTAGCAATGTACATTCACCGTCTAGGGGGTAGAGTGCTAGGTAGTTCACAGTTTGTCTGCAACAGGTATAAAAAAACCCGCCGAAGCGGGTTTTTAAAGGGAAAGCAGAGTTATGCGTAAACCGGCAGGCGGGCGCAAATATCCAATACTTTCTTCTTGGTACGTTCGATGGTGGCTTCATCGTTGATGTTGTCCAACACATCACAAATCCAACCCGCCAATTCACGCACTTCAGCTTCTTTGAAGCCACGGCGAGTCACTGCTGGCGTACCGATACGCACACCGGAGGTGACGAATGGGCTCTTAGGATCGTTTGGCACGCTGTTTTTGTTCACGGTGATGTTGGCACGGCCCAAGGCTGCGTCAGCTTCTTTACCGGTCAGGTTCTTGTCAACCAGATCCAGCAGGAACAGGTGGTTATGCGTACCGCCGGAAACCACTTTGTAGCCGCGGTCCAGGAACACTTGCACCATGGCTTTGGCGTTATCAGCCACTTGTTGCTGGTAAATCTTGAACTCAGGCTCCATCGCTTCTTTCAGCGCTACCGCTTTACCGGCAATCACGTGCATCAGCGGGCCACCCTGGCCGCCAGGGAACACTGCAGAGTTCAGTTTCTTGTACAGCTCTTCATCACCGCCTTTCGCCAGGATCAGGCCGCCACGCGGACCCGCCAGGGTTTTATGCGTTGTGGTGGTGACGATGTGTGCGTGTGGTACCGGGTTAGGATAAACGCCAGCGGCGATCAGGCCTGCAACGTGCGCCATGTCAACGAACAGGTAAGCACCAATGCTGTCGGCGATTTCACGCATTTTTGCCCAATCAACGATACCGGAGAAGGCCGAGAAGCCACCGATGATCATTTTTGGTTTGTGAGTCTGTGCCTGTTTGGCCAGATCTGCGTAGTCGATTTGGCCTTTTTCGTCGATGCCGTAAGGCACCACGTTATACAGCTTGCCGGACAGGTTGACAGGTGAACCATGAGTCAGGTGACCGCCGTGTGCCAGGTTCATCCCCAAAATGGTGTCGCCCGGCTGCAGCAGCGCGGTATAAACAGCAAAGTTTGCCTGAGAGCCGGAGTGCGGCTGTACGTTGGCATAATCGGCACCGAACAGTGCTTTAGCACGGTCGATAGCCAGTTGCTCAACGATATCCACGTATTCGCAGCCGCCGTAATAACGCTTGCCTGGATAGCCTTCAGCGTATTTGTTGGTCAACTGGGAACCCTGAGCCTGCATAACACGCGGGCTGGTGTAGTTCTCAGACGCAATCAGCTCAATGTGCTCTTCCTGGCGCACAACTTCTTGCTCCATTGCACGCCACAGTTCGGCATCGTAATCAGCAATGTTCATTTCACGCTTTAACATCCGGCTTCTCCTGACTTAAATCGGCTAACTAAAAAATCACCACCCGTTTGGGCTCTGGGACACAGTGTAAACTGTTTCCCCCTACCGAGGATAGGTCTTGACAGAGGTTTTTACGCAAACGATTGGCTTTAGGCGCAGCAAGGTTTTGATCCGATAAACAGTGCCATTGGGCAACGGACTTTTACTCATGCTAAGAATGCGGTTTTTTCATGTTCTGTGAGCGGGATCGCCGCTGAGCGACCCCGCAAAAAAATCAGGGGTATTTACAGCCGCAACAGAAACCGCTAGGATGCATTCAAACTTAAAGGTGCATTTAAAATGCATCATTACAAAACACCAATAATGATCGACCAAGGAGCGCTACCATGCTGGATAGCCAAACCATCGCCACCGTAAAATCTACTATTCCCCTGCTGGCCGCTACCGGGCCGAAACTGACCGCGCATTTCTACGACCGCATGTTCGAACACAACCCCGAATTAAAAGATGTGTTCAACATGAACAACCAGCGCAATGGCGATCAACGCCAGGCACTGTTCGACGCAATTTGTGCCTACGCCGCGAATATCGAAAATCTGGCGGCCCTGCTGCCTGCCGTAGAGCGTATTGCCCACAAACACACCAGCCTGAATATTCAACCGGATCAATATCAAATTGTCGGCGGTCATCTGCTGGCCACATTGGACGAAATGTTCAGCCCGGGCCAAGAGGTACTGGATGCCTGGGGCAAAGCCTATGGCGTGTTGGCGAATGTGTTTATCCAGCGCGAAGACCAAATTTATCAGGCCAGTGCAACCGCCAACGGTGGCTGGCGTGACCTGCGAGCTTTCCGCATCGTCAAAAAACAGCCGCAAAGCGACGTGATTTGCAGTTTCGTCTTGGCGCCCGTTGACGGCGGCAAAGTGATCGACTTCAAGCCGGGCCAATATCTGGCGGTCTACATCAAACATGACAGCATGGAAAACCAGGAAATACGCCAATACTCACTGACCACCTCACCTAACGGCGAATACTACCGTATCGCAGTCAAACGTGAAGATCAGGGAAAAGTCTCTAACTTCCTGCATCAGCAAGCCAAAGAAGGAGACGTAATTTACCTCGCCCCACCGCACGGGGACTTCTTCCTCGACGCGCAGCCGGAAACACCTGTGGCGCTGATTTCCGCCGGTGTTGGCCAGACCCCGATGCTCGGCATGCTAAATACCCTGCACGATAGCCAGCATCCGGCGGATATACACTGGCTGCATGCAGCGGAAAACGGCAGCGTTCACGCCTTTGCCGATGAAGTTGCGGATATTGCCAAACGTATGCCAAACCTGAGCCGTCACGTGTGGTACAACCAACCAGGTGCAGACGATGTAGAAGGCCGTGACTACCAGAGCCGTGGTCTGATGAATCTGAGTGCTCTACGCGAAACGCTCAGCACCCCACAGATGCATTACTATTTCTGCGGCCCGGTCCCGTTCATGCAGTATGTGGCCAAACAGTTGCTGGAGATGGGGGTAGATGCCGATCGCATCCACTACGAATGCTTCGGCCCACATAAAGTGATGTAATTGAAAAGGGCGCGGCCCCGATGAGCCGCGCCCGTATTGCGCATAATTGGCATTGCCTAGCGACGGCAACCCAGCGCATCCCCAAGAACGTACAAATAGTCCATGACGGGGGAAGCGCAGGCAGCCAACAATGAAGCCGCTTCAAATAGGACAGTGTCTGGTTATTTCTCCGCCAGCTTGCGCGTCTCCTGCACCTGCTGCGCCGTAACCGGTGCCGACTGGTTGCCCCAACTTCCTCGTAAATAGCTCATCAGATCGGCAGTTTGCTGGTCATCCAATGCCCAAGCGTAACCCGGCATGGCGATCGCCGTGGCGTGTTGTGTGATAGGCGTATGCGCGCCTTCCAACACCACGCGCAGCGCGGTGAGTGGGTTCTCCGCCGTGACCGTCGCATTGCCCGCCAGTGCCGGAATGGTGTTGTCGCTCCCCTCGCCCTTATTGCCATGGCAGGTTGAACAGTACATGGCGTAGGTGCTTTGCCCCGCTTTCCAGTTGTCGACCGCCATTGCGACAGGTTTTTCCGCCGACGGTTTTTCTGCCTCCAGGCTGTGCAAATAGATGGCAATGGCATTCAGATCGCCGTCCGTGAGGTACTGCGTGCTGTGGCTTACCACCTCACTCATCGGCCCGGCGACCGCAGCATGTTGGCTGCGCCCTGTTTTCAGCAAAGACACCACCTCGTCCTGCTTCAGACCGCGTAATCCCGATGCGTACCAACCATCTAGCTCAGCGCCACTCAGGAAGGCAGGTTCTTTGCTGTCCAGCCCTTTCTCTTGCATCGCCCAGCCGCGCGGCGTATGGCAACTGCCACAGTGCCCAGCCCCTTGCACCAAATAAGCACCACGATTCCATTCGGCACTCTGACTGCTGTCCGGCTGGTAAGGCGTATCGTCATGGAACAGTTGGTTCCAGACAGCCAGCGGCCAACGCATCGACAACGGCCAGCTGATATCACTGGCACGGTTGGCCGTATTCTGCGCCGGGACTTCCTTCATCAGGTAGTCATACAGCGCACGCATATCTTCCGCGTTCATTTTGGCGTAAGAGGTATACGGCATCGCGGGATACAACCGATGGCCATCTTTGGCGATCCCCTGGCGCATAGCGCGATCAAACTCGTCAAAAGAATAGCCACCGATGCCTTGCTGTTTGTCCGGGGTGATATTGGTGGCGTAAATGTTGCCCAACGGTGTGGGGAACTTCATCCCACCAGCAAACAGAGCGCCACCCGGCGTGGTATGACAGGCGGTACAGTCCCCGGCCTTAGCCACATACTCCCCCGCCGACATTGCCTGGGCCGAACCGCCCGCTGCCAGTAAGGTCAGCAAATACAGTGAACGCATTCTCATGCTCCCTCCTTCGCCGCAACATGGCTGAAGGCCAACTCATTGACCGCACGCCATGCCTGGTCGATCGCCGAGTTGGCATACGGACTCCAGTCAGAGTCCGAGTTGGCAATCACAATCTTGCCGATCGGCTTACGCGCTGTCGCAATGATTTTCTTTGCTTCATCCTCATCATCAAACAGCCCATTGAGGAAGTAGGAATAGCCATGTGACCAGCGGTTTACGGTAATGGCTTCAATATCTCGCTGATGATCGAACCCGGCAGAACCGAGCATGCCCTGTAGCTGCTCACGGATCATCTGCTCATGCACCTCAAACGGCGTGCCCAGCAGTAAGGCGCGCCCCTTGCGAGACTGCTCACGTGGGCTTAACCCGCTACCCGCCAGCGTCGGCACATACACCATGTGCAGGCTGATCGGTTGGTTCGGATCGCGCGGGTGCTGATAGCCGCCCATGCTCACCGGGTAATCCAACTTCACGCGGCAATACGGTGCCGTTGGCGAGTACACCTCATGCACACCCAGTTTGATAAATGGCTGCCAGTTGCGGATCACCACTTTGCTGTACACCAACGGTGACTTCACGTTCTGCTTGAGCGCTTCTTGCTGTTCCGACGACATTTCCGGCACCAGATACGGGATCATCATATTGTACCCGGCCATCACGACCTGTCCGGCGCGTACCTTGGTCATTTTCTCGCCGGTCATATAGGTCACTTCAACTTTGTCGCCGACGTTAGCCGCATGCAGGCCCGTGCTATTGAGCCGCAGTTTTACCGGTGACGCCGCGCGATCAAGCTGGCTGTAGTCGAACGTCGCCAACACGATGTCATTCATGTCCTTACCGCCCGGTGAAACCGCCGGGATCAAATGACGCACCATCAAGCGCGTCAATGTGGCGTTGCCGTCAGGGAAATGGAACACGTAGGGATCGTCGAGATCCGCCTGCGACTCTTCGTCCAGCGGCGGTAAATTCATGCCATTGAGCCCAGGCAAGTCGCAGATGCGTGCGTCACTGCATGATGTCGCATCAATGCCCACAGCCTGGAAGTCACTGGTGGTTTGCTGGAAATAACGGATCGCCATTTCGCTCAGGCCGACCTTATCACGCAGGAATTCGGTATAGCTGTGCTTGTCGAGCCATTCACTTTTCTGTTCCTGATTCATCTCCGGCAGGTAATCCTTATCCACCGTGTGCAGCGCAATCAGCGCCTGACGATCAGTTTCCGGCAGTGGGAAATCACCGATAAAGGCTTCGTAGGAGCGACCATTAAGACGATCGTGCGGGATGTCGTCGGCGACCATGCGGCCCGGATCGCCACTCACGACTTTGTCGACGCCGAAGTTTTTACGATCGAAATAGACACCGCGACTCAAATTCAGGTTCGGGTAGAAAGTGGTATCGAACGCTTTTTCCAGATTGTCGATGCTGACACCCAGCTTTTGCAGCAGGCCCATCGCCACCGGGCTAAAGTTGGATCGCGGTGACTGCAATGACTCGCTACCGCCATAACCAAGAATAGTGCCGTTTTCACTGCTGAATTCATTGCGCTTGGCGTGCCCGCCGAAGTCATCGTGATTGTCTATCAGCAAAATACGTTGCTGCGGGCCCTTCATTTGCTGCCAGAAGCAGGCCGCAGCCAGCCCGCTGATACCGGCCCCCACGACCACCAAATCGAACTCTTCCGTCGCAGGCACGGCAGCAAAATCGAAGGCCTTGCCATCGCGCCCCAGTTGGTGTGCATGCTCGAATGAACCAGGATGGTTACCACGAAGCCCAGTCAGCGTCGGCGGGTAATAGAGGGTTTGATTGGCGGTTTGCGGCGACGCTCTTAAGATCTGCATCGGCGTCAACCCGGCGGCGATAGTGATCGCCACCCCGTTAAGAAAATCGCGTCGGGTGATGCTCATAATTGGCTTCCTTTCAGTTTTTCCCCCGTCATATTTAAAGCTACAGCGTGGTTACCTGCACTTGCTCACCGTAGGGGACGAATACCTTCGCCCCGATTGATACGGGCGCAACATGCAGCGCCCCTACCTGACCTGGGCCGCCTAGCTGTAGCTTAAAATCCATAGGGGATATTATTATCAGGCCAGTAGTAACCAGCCTGAAAGCCGCGTTATTTTGCAGATAAAACCTAATGAATCAATGTTTAAACATCACATGCCGTATAGCAGTATAGTCTTCCAATCCATACATCGACATATCCTTGCCGTAGCCGGACAGCTTCTGCCCCCCGTGCGGCATTTCACTCACCAGCATGAAATGGGTATTCACCCAGGTGCAGCCATACTGCAAACGGGCGCTTAAACGGTGTGCCCGGCCAACATCCCGTGTCCACAGCGACGACGCCAGTCCGTAAGTAGACTCATTAGCCCAGGCCAGCACCTGCGCCTCATCGTCGAATGGCGTTACGGTCACGACCGGGCCGAACACTTCACGCTGCACAATCTCATCTTCCTGACGCGCGCCAGCTAACAATGTCGGCTGGAAATAGTAGCCTGGGCCGTCGACCCGCTCACCGCCCGTCACGACCTGTACATGCGGCAAGGCTTTTGCTCGCTCGACAAAGCCCACAACCCGCTCCAAATGCTGGGCGGTAATCAATGGGCCCAGCTCACTGCTCTGATCTTCCGGCGGCCCGATCTTTAGGCTGCCAATGGCCTCGCCCAACGCCTTCACCAACTGTGGGTAGATGTCTTTCTGCGCATAAATGCGGCAGGCAGCGGTGCAGTCCTGACCCGCGTTGTAGAAGCCGAAGCTGCGGATCCCGTCCACCACCTGTTGCAGATCGGCATCGTCAAATACCAGCACCGGCGCTTTCCCCCCCAATTCCATATGGGTGCGTTTAATGCCGGGTGCAGTATGCGCAATAATGTGTTCCCCGGTGGCGATGGATCCGGTGAGTGACACCATGCGCACTTTGTCATGGCCGGTCAGCCGGTCGCCAACGCTGGCGCCGCGGCCGAACAGCACGTTGAACACGCCCGGCGGGAACACGCCGGCGGCCAGTTCAGCCAACTTGAACGTGGTTAGCGGGGTTTGTTCCGATGGCTTAAGCACAACGCAGTTACCCGCCGCCAAGGCCGGGGCCAACTTCCATGCCGCCATCATCAGCGGATAGTTCCAAGGGGCAATCGAAGCCACCACGCCCAAAGGGTCACGGCGGATCATTGAGGTGTGTCCCGCAAGATATTCACCCGCCGCCAGCCCGCTCAGACAGCGGCTCGCACCGGCGAAAAAGCGGAAAACATCGGCTACGGCCGGCAGTTCGTCGTTCAATACACAGTGGTAGGGTTTGCCGCAGTTAAGCGACTCAAGGCGAGCAAAGGTTTCCGCATGGTTGTCAATCATATCCGCCAGCTTCAACAAATATTCGGAACGCTCTTTCGGCGTGGTTTGTCCCCATTCGGTAAATGCGGCGTCGGCCGCCAGCACCGCCTGATCAACCTGCTCTGCGCTGGCTTCAGCCACCTGTAACACTACTTCTCCGCTCGCCGGGTTATACACCGGCAACAACGTGCCCTGGCCGGTCACCAGTTGGCCGTTAATCAACAATTGGCTTTGCATAGGGTTATCCTTTTAAATTTTACAATTCAAAATGTTAATTAAGGTTCACTGAGCGTAACGAGCGTAGGCAGGCTGAGTGCGGACAGCGCGCAGGGCCCCGGAGCGTACACGAAGTACGTGAGGAGGCCGAGCACTGCCCAATCTCAGGATGCCAAGCGCAGTAGCCCAGTGGGCCTGAATTCTATTTGCCACTGCCGGCGACGCTTTCGCCACCCTTAGTCAGGTAATAAGCCCCCAAAATCGGGATCATGGTCAGCAACATCACGGACAGCGCGACCACGTTGGTGATCGGCACATCACGCGGGCGGCCGAGCTGATTGAGCAGCCACAGCGGCAGCGTGCGCTCATGCCCGGCGGTAAAGGTGGTGACAATGATTTCATCAAACGACAGCGCGAAGGCCAACATGCCACCGGCCAGCAACGCTGAACCCAGATTGGGTAACATGACGTAGCGGAAGGTTTGCCAGCCGTCAGCACCCAGATCCATTGACGCTTCAATCAGGCTATGGGAAGTCCGGCGGAAACGAGCGATGACGTTGTTGAATACGATCACCACGCAGAAAGTGGCATGCCCGATAACGATGGTCAGTACGCCCGGTTCGATATTCAGCGCCTTGAACGCGGCCAGCAACGCCAGACCGGTAACAATGCCCGGCAGCGCGATCGGTAACAGCAGTAACAGTGAAATGCTGTCTTTACCGAAGAAATCACGCCGGTACAGCGCCGCAGCCGCCAGGGTGCCCAGTACCAGCGCCACAGCCGTGGCCAATGCAGCAATCTGCGCGGAAAGTAGCATCGCATCGATAATGTCCTGCCGCCCGGCGGCAACGCTGAACCAATGCAACGTGAACCCCTTCGGCGGGAAGCTGAACGCCGCGTCCTCGGTGTTGAAGGCGTAAATGGCGATAATCGCCAGGGGGAAATGCAGGAAAATCAGACCGCCCCAGGCGGCCAATTTCAGCCCTAACGGCGCGCGCTCAGAGTGCATCGAAGGCCCCCAGACGTTTCACAATGGATAGATAAATCGCGATTAACACAATCGGCACCAGAGTAAAGGCCGCGGCCATCGGCATATTACCGATCGCCCCTTGCTGGGCGTACACCATGCTGCCGATGAAATAGCCCGGCGGGCCCACCAGCTGCGGCACAATAAAGTCCCCCAGCGTCAGTGAGAAGGTGAAGATCGACCCGGCGGCAATGCCCGGCACCGCCAACGGCAGGATCACATAACGAAAGGTCTGCGACGGGCGTGCGCCCAAATCCGCCGAAGCATGCAGCAACGAAGGTGGCAGACGTTCCAGCGCCGCCTGGATCGGTAAGATCATGAACGGCAGCCAGATATACACAAACACCAGAAAACGCCCCAACCCGGATGTCGACAAGGTATTGCCCCCTACACCCGGCACGGTCAGGATTGCCGCCAACACCGGCTCCAGCCCAAGATGCTGTAGGAACCACTGCGCCACGCCATCCTTTGCCAGCAATAGGGTCCAGGCGTAGGCCTTAACGATATAACTGGCCCACATTGGCATCATCACCGCGATATAGAAGAACGCTTTGACGCGGCCACTGGTGTAACGTGCCATGTAGTAGGCAATCGGAAATGCCAACATCGCGCTGGCCAGGGACACCAGCACCGCCATGGTCAATGTGCGAAGAATGATGTCGTAATTGGCCGGGTTGAACAGCGCCCGCAGGTTGTCGAAGGTCAGATCCGGCGTCACCGTCATGGTGAAATCGTCGAAGGTGTAGAACCCCTGCCACAACAGCGTCAATAATGAGCCAAGGTACACCGCGCCGAACCACAACAGCGGCGGGACCAATAACAACAGCAGGTACAGCGTCGGTCGGCGATACAGCCAGGTCGACAGCGCGCGCAAGGTACCGCGGCGCGGCGCGGGATAGTCAATGCTCATCTCCATCTCACCTCTCCTCCAGCAGTGGCACCATCGCCTCGCGTGACCAGCAAGCGGTGACCAGCTGACCGATCAGGTGTCTCTGCCCGTCGGCATGCCACTGAGGATTCGCCTCGCTGACCAGCAGTTTCTCCCCGCTGTTCAACGCAATTTCATAGCGCGTTGCGGCGCCTTGATAATGGATCTCTTGCAGCGTGCCCTGCACCTGGACGTCACCCTGTGCCGCGCCGGCCTGATTGGCTAAACGGATATGCTCGGGACGGATTGAGAAGGTGGCGGCCTGGCCCAGTAACCGCTGCGCCAGATCGCTGCGTACCACATTGGACGTGCCGACAAACTCGGCAACAAAGGGTGTCTTCGGCCGCATGTACAACTCGCGAGGCGCATCCACCTGCTCAATACGCCCATTGTTGAACACCGCCACCCGATCGGACATCGATAGCGCTTCGCTCTGATCGTGGGTGACGAAAATAAAGGTGATCCCCAGTTGGCGCTGCAGCTTTTTCAGCTCGCCCTGCATCTGCTCACGCAGCTTGAGATCCAGCGCGCCAAGCGGTTCATCCAGCAACAGCACCCGTGGCCGATTGACCAACGCGCGCGCCAGTGCAACACGCTGCCGCTGACCGCCTGAAAGGTGTGCCGGTTTACGTTCGGCCACAAATCCCAGCGCCACACTGTCCAGCGCTTCCTGCGCCCGCGCCAGGCGTTCACGTTTGGCCACGCCTTTAACCATCAGCCCGTAGGCGACGTTTTCCAGCACTGACATATGCGGGAACAACGCGTAATCCTGGAAGACGGTATTCACGTCACGTTGATACGGTGGCAGATTGGCGGCTTCCTGGCCGTGAATACGAATCGAACCGGCACTGAGCTGTTCAAAACCGGCGATCAATCGCAGGCATGTGGTTTTGCCCGAACCTGAAGGCCCGAGCATGGAGAAGAATTCCCCATCCTGTATTTCGATAGAAACCCTGTCCACGGCGCGAACATCGCCAAAACTCCGAGAAACATCGATAAACTGCACGGCAATGGTCATGATCTGCTCTCCTAAACATGGCGTAAACTCATCAGATGTAGCCAGCAAAGCCAGTTTGGCTACCCCCGACACAGACCTATCGCCAAAATAGTTCGGGCTACATCAAAGCGACACCCCAACGCATCCCCGAGTGCGTACAGGTCGTACGCAACCGGGGTTCGTGCGGGCAGCCAGCAAAGAGGCAGCTTGAAATATGAAGGTGATATTAGCGGCCGCCCATGATGGCGATATAATCCTGAGTCCAGCGGCTATAGGGTACGAACTTGCCGCCCTGCGCCTGTGGCGTTTTCCAGAAGGCAATCTTGTCGAACTGGTTGAAACCATTGGTCTCACACCCTTTATCGCCTAACAGCGTACTGGCCTTACAGCCTGCCGGTGATGCCGGTACAGAACCGAACCAGGCAGCAACGTCACCCTGCACTTTCGGCTCCAGCGACCAGTTCATCCACAGGTAAGCACAGTTGGGGTGTTTGGCGTCGGCGTGCAGCATGGTGGTATCCGCCCAGCCGGTAACGCCCTCTTTCGGGAACACGGTGCCAATCGGCTGGCCTTCCCCTTTCAGGGCATTGGCCTGATACGGCCAGGCGCTGGAGGCGACCACGCCTTCATTTTTGAAATCGCTCATCTGCACTGAGGTGTCATGCCAGTAGCGATGAATCAACGCATGCTGAGTGCGCAACAGTTTCAGTGCCGCCTGATATTGCGCTTCGTTTAATTGATACGGATCGCTGATGCCCAACTGGGGTTGTGTCGCCTTCAGGAACAGCGCCGCGTCGGCGATGTAAATAGGGCCATCATAGGCCTGCACCCGCCCCTGATTGGTTTTGCCGTCTGGCAGGTTCTGTTGCTGGAACACGACAGCCCAGCTATCCGGTGGCGTTGGGAAGGTTTTGGTGTTGTACATCAGCAGGTTTGGCCCCCACTGATAGGGGGTACCGTAGGTTTTACCGTCCACGGTATACCAGGCGCCCTTCAACAGGCGCGGGTCGATGTTTTTCCAGTTGGGGATCAGTGCCGTGTTAATTGGCTGCACCCGTTTGCCGAAGATCAGTCGCAGTGAAGCATCGCCGGAAGCGGTCACCAAGTCGTAACCGCCCTTAGCCATCAGGCTGACCATTTCGTCTGACGTGGCAGCCGTTTTCACATTCACTGCACAGCTGGTCTGTTTTTCAAACTGGGTGACCCAGTCATAATTTTTATCGGATTGGCCGCGTTCGATATAGCCGGGCCAGGCAATGATATCCAGTCGTCCTTCGCCTTTACCCAGAGCCTGTGGCAACTCGGCCGCATGAGCCAGGCTGCAAAGCACAGTGAGACAGAGCGCGGAAACTGTGGTGGTGACTGCGGTCGTTTTTCCCATCGTAATTACCCCTGTGTTGCGTATCTGTATGCGGCAGGGAACGGCTGCCGCCCTAATCTCATTAAAAGCTGGCTTTAAACTTCGCCATTACATGTCTGACTACGCTGTAGTCCTGCAGTGAATCACTGGAGAGATCCTTGCCGTAACCGGAACGTTTCAGGCCCCCGTGTGGCATCTCACTCGCCAGGGTGAAATGGGTGTTGATCCAGGTGCTGCCGTATTGCAGATGCGCAGCGATATGCAACGCCTGATCGATATTTTGCGTCCAGACCGACGAAGCCAGACCGTATTCGGAATCATTGGCCCAGTTGACCGCCTGCTCCAGATGTTCGAAACGGGTAACGCTCACTACCGGGCCAAACACTTCACGCTGGACGATTTCGTCGCTTTGCAGGCAGCCGGCCAGCAGCGTGGGTTGGTAATAGAAACCGGGGCCCGAATGCGCGGCGGCGCCGGTGATCAATTCAATGTGCGGCTGACTGAGCGCCCGTTCGACAAAGCTGGCGACACGATCGCGCTGCCGGTTACTGATCAGCGGGCCAATTTCGTTATCTTCATCGCGTTTGCGGGCAAAACGCAGGCTGGCCACCGCCTCACCCAGCGCTTCTACCAGTTTTGGATAGATCCCCGCCTGCGCGTAGATGCGGCAGGCGGCGGTGCAGTCTTGCCCGGCGTTGTAGTAGCCATAGGTGCGGATGCTGTTGACCACTTCGTCCAGATCCGCGTCGTCGCAGACGATCACCGGTGCTTTCCCCCCCAATTCCAGGTGGGTGCGTTTGACGCTTTTAGCTGCCGCCTGCAAGATTTTTTGCCCGGTGACGATATCGCCGGTCACCGACACCAGACGCACCTGCGGATGTCCGACCAAATGGCTGCCGACCCCTTCTCCGCCGCCATAGACAATATTCAGCACACCCGGCGGCAGGATATCTTGCAGCGCTGGCACCAGCGCCAAAATCGTCAGGGGAGTATGTTCGGAAGGTTTGAATACCACGGTGTTGCCCGCCGCCAGCGCAGGCGCGATCTTCCATGCCGCCATCATTAGCGGGTAGTTCCATGGCGCAATCGAGGCCACCACACCGATCGGATCACGGCGAATCATCGAGGTGTGTCCTTCAATGTATTCACCAGCCAGTTGCCCTTGCTGGGTACGCACCGCGCCGGCAAAGAAACGAAAGACGTCGACGGCCGCCGGCAGATCATCATTGAGCGCCTGATGCAACGGCTTGCCGCAGTTGAGGGCTTCCAGACCGGCTAACCGCTCGGCCTGCCGCTCTATGGCGTCGGCAATGCGCAGAAGAAGAGATGCACGGTAGGCTGGCGTAGTGCGCGACCAGTGACCGAAGGCTTGCTGGGCCGCTTTAACGGCGCTGCCAACCTGCGCGGATGAGGCTTCGGTGATGGAAATCAGCGTTTCGCCATTAGCCGGATTAACGATGCACTCTTGCTGGCCTTCACCTTCGACCGACTGACCGTTAATGAATTGCTGACAGGATAAACCTGAAAGGAGGTGCACATCTGCCATCGCGAATCGCCTCTAAGTGACAAAAACGTTAACTAAATGTGAATAAGTTAGTTTCAATCAGACTAAGCGAGCATCAGGCAGCCAACAAATTCTAAATACTGAACGCCGCGTTCGATTAAATCGAATGCTTCAGCCCAGCGGCGTGCATATTCCCGTTCTCACGCGCAATGGTCAGGAAAGGAGTGACCAATTCCGGCCGTGCGCTACCGCGCCGCCATGCCAAGCCGATGTCCAGCGGCTCCAACAGATCCACCAGCTTACGCGCTTCAATCATATTGCCTTCCAGCGACCAGGCGCGGTAAGCCATATCCGGCAAGATTGAGACCCCCATCCCTGCCGCCACCAGGCTGCGTACCGCCTCCGTCGAACCGGTTTTCATGGCGATCTCCGGTTTCAATCCCGCGCGAGCCCAGATACGGCGCGCATGTACGTCCATTTCGTCGGCATTAAGCTGGATAAGCGGCAACTTCGCCACATCTGCCAGGCTGATGCTTTCGTGATCCAGCAGCGGATGCAGCGGTGGCAGCCACAGGCGATAAGGCGAATGCATCAGCACTTCGGTCTGCAACGCGTCACGGTCTTCGATATTGGACAGGATCAGGACGCCGATATCGATCTCCCCGCTTACCAGCAGGTGCTCAATGTAAGGACGTTCATCTTCGATCATCTGGATGGTGACGTTGGGGTAAGCCGATTTAAACCGCTTGAGCAGCTCGACCAAGAAGTACCCGGCCACCAGACTGGTCACGCCGATAGTCAGCTTGCCCGTCAGGCTTTCAGTCCCCAATTGCAGGCTGCGTTTGGCGTTATCCACCGTGGCGAGGATCAGATAAGACTGGCGTAAAAATTGGTGCCCCTGATGTGTCAGGTTCATGCCCTTGGCGTGGCGATCGAACAATCGCACACCGATGTCGGTTTCCAATTGCTGGATAGCCAACGTCAATGAGGACTGGGAAACAAACACCGCCTGGGCGGCGGCGGAGATCGAACCGGTTTCGGCCACGGCGATAAAATGGCGGATTTGGCGCAGCGTCATCATCCGCATTGCCTTCCAAGCCACTGCGTTGTTGTCTGCGTGCACTTGCCGCCTGGCCGCAACGTGACATTCATTGGGGATTGCCTTAATCAAAATAGTGGAATTGAGTTAAGTGTAGCTATGGGTGCAGTGAAGCGATCGGGAAAAGTATCAAAAACGCGATAGCCTTCGCTTTTTTAGAATGCTTATGATGAGAATAATCAAAACGGTGGAGAGGCGGGAGACGTTCACGGGAATTTGGGGCGTACACGTAGTACGTGAGGAGGCCGAGCACCGCCCAAGCTCAATCTGGCGGTGCTCGGTAGACGATCACATTAAATCGCTTCTTCGTCCTGTTCGCCGGTACGAATACGGACTACGCGCGCCACATCGAAGACAAAAATCTTACCGTCGCCGATTTTACCGGTTTGCGCAGTCTGCATGATGGTTTCTACGCAGGTATCGACGATATCGTCGGCCACCACGATTTCAATTTTCACCTTCGGCAGGAAGTCGACCATATACTCTGCGCCACGGTACAGCTCAGTGTGGCCTTTCTGGCGGCCGAAGCCTTTCACTTCGGTGACGGTCATCCCGGTAATGCCCACCTCAGCCAGCGCTTCACGAACATCATCCAGTTTGAACGGCTTGATAATAGCGTCGATCTTTTTCATCTTCTTTCCTTTACCAATTTTTGCGGCCAAAGCCGGATGTGATTGGGTAGCGGCGGTCTTTGCCGAAATTGCGGGCGGTAATACGCGGCCCGACGGCGGCCTGACGCCGTTTGTATTCGTTAATATCTACCAGGCGAATAACCTTGCGTACTATCGCTTCGTCGAAGCCTTCAGCCACCAGATCGGCAACGGACTTATCGCGTTCGACGTAGCCTTCAAGAATCGCATCCAGAATGTCGTACGGAGGCAAGCTGTCCTGATCGAGCTGATCCGGCGCCAGCTCAGCGGACGGCGGACGATCAATAACGCGCTGCGGGATCACGTAGGAAACGGTATTGCGGTATTCGGATAACTTGAATACCAGTGTTTTCGGGACGTCTTTCAGTACGTCGAATCCCCCCGCCATATCACCATACAGCGTGGCGTAACCTACGGCCATCTCGCTTTTATTGCCCGTCGTCAACACGATACTACGGCGCTTATTGGACAGCGCCATCAGCACCACACCACGGCAGCGTGCCTGCAGGTTTTCTTCCGTGGTATCGCGTTCGGTACCGGCAAACATTGGCGTCAGTTGGCCCATAAAGGCATCAAACATAGGCTCAATGGAGACGATATCAAATTCAATACCCAGGATTTCGGCTTCTTCTTTAGCGTCGGCAATGCTGATATCCGCGGTGTAGCGGAACGGCATCATGAGCGCCTGCACCTTGTCTTTGCCCAATGCATCGACGGCAATCGCCAGCGTTAGCGCCGAATCGATACCGCCAGACAACCCCAGCACTGCGCCCTTGAAGCCATTTTTCGTCACATAGTCGCGCACCGCCAACACCAGGGCTTCGTACACCTGCGCCAACTGCGGTAACTCTGCGGCCGGTGCCGTCATGGGCACGACGTCCAGCTCATTGAACTCAAGCAACGTGACCTGTTCGGCGAATGCCGCCAGACGGTGGGTCATGTTGCCAGCAGCATCAAATACCTTCGAACAGCCGTCAAAAATCAATTCATCCTGCCCACCAATCTGGTTCAGGTACACCAGAGGCAAATGGGTGCGTTGGCAATGGCCGGCCATCAGCGTTTTGCGGATATACGGCTTTTCACGATTGTAGGGTGAGGCATTGATCGACAAAATCATTTCGGCGCCAGCCGCCTTGGCAGCATCGACCGGCTCCGGGAACCACAGATCTTCACAAATCAGCAGACCCAGGCGATAGCCTTTCAGCTCGATCACGCAGGTTTCATTACCCGCCTGGAAGTAGCGTTTCTCATCGAAAACACCGTAGTTCGGCAACTGCTGCTTGAAGTAACGCGTCAGCAGCGTCCCTTCGGAGAACAGCGACAGCGCATTATAGAGTTTGTCGCCTTCACGCCACGGGTGGCCGACCAGAATGGCGACATCAACCGACGCCTGCTGCAAACGATGCAACTGCGCGTCACAGCGCTGATAAAAATCATTGCGATACAACAGGTCTTCCGGCGGATAGCCAGACAGCGCCAGTTCGGTGAACATGACCAGATCGGCTCCCGCCTTCTGCTGCTCTTGCACCGTTTGCAACATGCGCTCGGTGTTGCCTTCAATGTCACCGACCAGCAGGTTTAACTGGGCCAGTGCGATGGATAGTGATCTGCTCATTGTTTAGGATCCCGCTTAATACGTTCCATGGTTCTCTGTGTTGGGCCGCGCCACAAACAAGAGAACGGAGTGTAAATCATTCCGCTGCGTTTGTTGAGAACCTGCGTAAGCAGGCCGCAGCGGAAAACATCATTCTTTAAAATCGTTGGCGTCAAGTTCATGACGCGACAGCAATTTATAAAACTCGGTACGGTTGCGGCCTGCCATACGTGCGGCCTGAGTCACGTTACCTTTGGTGATCTGCAACAGCTTGCGCAAATAATGTAATTCAAACTGATTACGCGCCTCGACAAAGGTCGGCAAGGCGGTGTTTTCCCCTTCCAGCGCCTGTTCCACCAGCGCTTCACTGATCACCGGCGCGGAGGTCAAGGCCACACACTGTTCGATTACGTTCACCAGTTGGCGCACGTTACCCGGCCAGGTCGCGGTCATCAGGCGTTTCATGGCGTCCGAAGAGAAGCTACGGACAAAGGGTTTGTGGCGTTTGGCAGACTCGCGCAGCAGATGATTAGCCAATAATGGAATATCCTCAGCGCGCTCATTCAGCGCAGGGATTTTCAGGTTCACCACATTCAGGCGGTAGTACAAATCCTCGCGGAATTCGTTTTTCGCCATCGCCTTTTGCAGATCGCGGTGAGTGGCGGAAATAATACGAACGTCAATGTCCAGGTCACGGTTGCTGCCCAACGGGCGGACCTTGCGCTCTTGCAGCACACGCAACAGCTTAACCTGGAGCGAAAGCGGCATATCGCCGATCTCATCGAGGAACAGCGTACCGCCAGCTGCCGCCTGGAATAGCCCTTCACGGCTGCTGACTGCACCGGTAAATGCCCCTTTGGCATGGCCGAACAGCTCTGACTCCAGCAATTGCTCGGGCAATGCGCCGCAGTTAATGGCAATAAACGCCTTTTTACCCCGCGGGCTGGCACCGTGGATCGCTTGCGCCAGCACCTCTTTACCGGTACCGCTGTGACCGTTGATCAAGACGCTGACATCGGACTGCGCCACCATTTTTGCCTGCTCTAGCAAGCGCAGCATAATCGGGCTGCGGGTGACTATCTCTTCACGCCAGCTGTCATCACCCGCAGGTAACGACAATGACAGCGCTTCGTCGATGGCCTTATACAACGCATCGCGATCCACCGGCTTGGTCAGGAAGCTGAACACCCCTTGCTGGGTGGCGGCCACCGCATCCGGGATAGAGCCGTGGGCGGTAAGGATGATCACCGGCATGCCGGGCTGATGTTTCTGGATCTCGGCAAACAGCGCCATGCCGTCCATTTCATCCATCCGTAGATCGCTTATCACCAGATCGATTTTTTCGCGCCCTAACAGGCGCAGCGCTTCCTGACCGCTTTCCGCGGTGGTGACATGAAAACCTTCGCTGGTCAGGCGCATTCCCAACAGCTTGAGCAGGCTGGGATCGTCGTCAACCAATAATAGATTGGCCGGTTTGCGTGCTGTCATTGCGCGTGGGACTCCTTGTTAGCAGGGGACGGCGCATAAGTATCTTCCGGTTCCACCGGCATGGCTGTGCCCTTCTCCGGTTCCGCGTCCGATTCTGCGGCTTTGTTTGGGGTCACTTTCTTCGCGGAGTCGGTTTTTTGTTGCGTCGCGCTATTGTCCGGGATGTCAGTTTGCAGCTGCTTGCGCGAAGAGAGCTGACGCTCAATATCGGTCAGGTTTTCCAGCTTGCGCGACGTATCCTGCAACTGTGCCTGTAAACGTATCTGGCTCTGGCGCAACTGATCTATCTGGCTGTCGGAGCTTTCCTGCAGATGTTGGTAGCGAGCCTTTTCATCAAACAGCGTTATCTGCAGGACCTGCTGCTGACGCCACAATTGCAACAACGGGCGCAATGAACTTGGGAACTCCAGGCGGTAGCTGTTCAGGCGATCGATCATCTGGCGGCGCTCACCCGAGGTTGGCTCAGCGCTACCCAACAGGATGCTTTGTTTGAAAATCCCAGCCCAACTGTCTCCAGGCAGGGTTTTCGCCAGCGCACGCGCCTGAGTGGAACCGATACGATCGGCACAATCCATGGCGCGCAGCCAGTAAAGAGAGTTATTCAACGCATCTTTTTCGTCGAGAGGCCACAGGGTGTCACACGCTGCAATGCGGTAATCCACCACTTTTGTGTCCGGGATCGCTTCCTGCTGCGGCTGGCTTAAGCCGCCGCTGACCGCGCGATCAACACACCCAGCCAGTAGAAAAGGGACAAAAAGAACGCTGCCTAAAAAGGAAAAACGACGCTTGCCGAGCGGCGTACCCAGTGTGGCACGCGGTGAACGTTCGGTCTGTGAGAGACGAAGGCGTTTAGACCATGTGTACATTATTATTCATTCTCGGCGGTTAATGGCAATTCAATGCGGAAGCAGACGTCTGCGCCAGCGACTTCAACCAGCTGCAGCTCCCCGCGCATCCGGCGGATACAATCCTGCGCGATACTTAGCCCAAGACCGCTTCCTTTTACCGCCCCTTTTCGCTGGTGACTACCTTGGAAAAAAGGCTCAAAAATCATGATTTTCTCAGCGTCGGGGATCGGCGTGCCGCTATTGGCGACATCAATCTGTACCCGTTGCCCAACCTGACGGCTGCGGATCCAAATGTTACCGGATTCCTTACCGTAGTGCACCGCATTGGAGTAGAGATTATCCAGTACGCGCATTAATAGCGTAGGCTCTGCCCAGCAGATTTCCGCATCCAGTTGGATCTCGGTGCGGATCATTTTTGCCCGGGCCGGTAAACTGTGCGCAGCAACGACCATTTCGACCATCTCCTCCAACGCCACATTCTCATGTTCCGCCGGGCCATCCGCCAGTTTACGGTTGTAATCCAGCAGTTGTTCGATCAGTTGCTGCAAGTGACGGCTACTCTGATCGAGAATGGTCACCACTTCTTTTTGATCGGAGGTTAACGGGCCGGCGACTTCGTCCGCCAGCAACTCCGTCCCCTCGCGCATGCTGGCCAGCGGCGTCTTCAATTCATGCGAGATATGGCGCAAAAACTCATGGCGCTGCGATTCCAACCAGGCTAACCGCTCGCTCAGCCAAATAATGCGTTGCGCCAGCGAACGTAGTTCACGCGGCCCTTTAAAAGACGCGGTACTCCCTAATGCTCGCCCTTCCCCTAATCGGTTGATCATCCGCTCTACCGCTTTTACCGGGCCGATAATCATGCGGGTAAACAGCACCACCAGCATCACACTGACCAGAAACAGCATTAGCGCCTGCCAGCCGAAGAACTGGCCGCGTTCGGCAATCGCCTGTTGCAACTGTTGGCCACGGGAATACACCACGGCACGCGTGGCCTGCACCATTTCGGCATTTGAGCGTGAAAACGACTCCAGCAGTGCCGACGCCTGTGCGTCCGGGCCGCTGCTTTGACATTTGATCGCCGCAAGCTGGGTCAGCAAATTACGCAAGGTTTGATAATAACGTTCATCAGGCAGGATGGGGGCATGTGCGTCGAGCATCTGCGAATACTGTTTTCGTTGGTTCTGATACAGCTTCTCCAGGGTCGGATCGACCAGTACACAATACTGGCGATAGCTGCGCTCCATTTCCAACGCCACGCTGGTCATGGCCTCGCTGCGTCGCGCATCCACCAGCGTGGTGCGGTTGATGTCAGCCGCCTGCGCGCTGAGGTGATCCAGGCTCTGGTAGGCCTGATAAGCCAACACCAGCAGCGGCAGCAGCACCAGCAGGAACGCCATCAGCACCAGTTGACGCAGCGAGCGGGGAAATAAACGCCATCTTTTCAACGAAATCATCTCATTGTCTCTAGTCTGCTTTGATGCTAACCGAGTCGCCGATGAGAGGAAAGCCCGGCGTTCAGCGGAGCGTCAGGAAAATCCAGGCAAGCGTGCCGTGCGTGAGTGATGTCTGCGATTGGGGCTATCGTGATACCCAAAATAATTGGCGTTGCATCTATGATGGGTATTTGACGTTGGGGCAGAACTGCCCCACGCAAGAAAGTGTGGATGCCCTTAAACCTCGTCCCCAGGGTGATGTAGCACAAAGCTGGCATCGAACAGGACGAATAGCATCCGTAAGTATCCGTAATTGATGAAGACTCATCACAGGTGGATACAGGCGGTGCCTCACTCCACGTGTCGCCCGATGCTTGATAAAGCGCTTGCGCGTCTATTATCGGTTTGGTTGGACGATAGGCACCATTTCTTTGGCATCATTCGGAGGCTTATGAGGCAACTATTCCGTTTAATTACGGGGCCGTCATAAAAAGGTGAATGAGCAACTGAAGAGAATAATGCACTTATCGTGCCAACTTTTCAACAAATTTATTAAGCATATGAAATCAAACAACAATAACTTAATTCAATGCTAAAACGGCCGCTTTACCACGGCATTGGATGAGGAAAAAAACACCACCCTGTCTCCAAAACCCGACAACTTAACGCAATTAATTTTTCACCATTAAAAATCAATAATTTATGTGTCTCTTTTTAGAGACAATGAAAATACCCTCTGTCGCAAAATGCAGACAACTCACCGACATCATGATAGAGAAAGGGGGAGCAATCTCTTGCTCCCCCTTTGGCACTACAGCGTTATCGCTTAGCCCAGCTGTTTACGGGCATTACGGAACATGCGCATCCACGGGCTATCTTCGCCCCACTCTTCTGGATGCCATGAGTTACTGACGGTGCGGAATACACGCTCTGGATGCGGCATCATCACCGTCGCACGGCCATTAGTGCTGGTTACCGCGGTGATACCGTTCGGCGAACCGTTCGGGTTAGCAGGGTAGGTTTCCGTCACATGGCCCATATTATCAACAAATCGCAAGGCTACCAGACCATGGTGCTCCAACGCCGCCAGGTGTGCAGCATCGCGCACCTCGACATGCCCTTCACCGTGAGACACGGCGATCGGCATACGTGAACCCGCCATACCTTGCATGAACAGTGACGGGCTGGCCGCCACTTCCACCAGGCTGAAACGCGCTTCGAAGCGGTCAGACAGGTTGCGTACAAAGCGAGGCCAATGTTCTGCCCCTGGGATCAGATCACGCAGGTTAGACATCATCTGGCAGCCGTTACACACACCCAATGCCAGGGTTTGCGGACGGTGGAAGAAAGATTCAAACTCGTCGCGAACGCGATCGTTGAACAGAATCGACTTCGCCCAACCTTCACCGGCACCCAATACGTCGCCGTACGAGAAGCCACCACAGGCGACCAGGGTATGGAAGTCCTGTAGATCGCGGCGCCCTTCGAGCAAATCGCTCATATGCACATCTACCGCATCAAAACCGGCGCGATGGAATGCTGCTGCCATTTCAACATGGGAGTTAACCCCCTGCTCACGCAGCACCGCCACTTTAGGACGTGCGCCCTTGGCAATGTACGGCGCTGCAATGTCTTCTTCTGGCGCGAAGCTCAGTTTGACGTTCAGGCCAGGATCGCGTTCATCCTGCTTGGCCTTGTGCTCCTGATCGGCACACTCAGGGTTATCACGCAGGCGCTGCATCTGCCAGGTCGTTTCCGCCCACCAGGTACGCAACGTCGCGCGGCTTTCGCTGTACACCGTTTTATCGCCCTGAGCGATCACAAAGCGGTCGCCAGCCTGTACGCTGCCGATGTGGTGCACATTGTCCGTCAAACCATGCTGTGCAAACACCTGTTGCACCGCGTCAAGCTGGTCAGCCGTGACCTGGATCACCGCGCCCAACTCTTCGTTGAACAGCGCAGCCAGTGCATCATCGCCCAGCGCTTTAATATCCGCCTGCACACCGCAATGGCCGGCAAACGCCATTTCTGCCAACGTGACCAGCAGGCCACCGTCAGAGCGGTCGTGATAGGCCAACAGTGCGCGATCGGCCACCAGTTTTTGCATGGCGTTAAAGAAGCCCGCCAATTGCTCGACGTTACGCACGTCGGCCGGTTTATCGCCTAACTGACGGTAAACCTGTGCCAATGCGGTGGCGCCCAGCGCGTTATGCCCGTTACCCAAGTCGATCAACAACAGCGCGCTGTCGCCTTTATCGGTACGTAACTGCGGCGTCACGGTGTGGCGCACGTCTTCCACGCGGGCAAAACCAGTGATGACCAACGACAACGGCGAGGTCATTTCGCGCTGTTCGTTACCTTCCTGCCAGCGAGTTTTCATCGACATTGAGTCTTTGCCCACGGGAATCGTGATACCCAGCGCTGGGCAAAGCTCTTCGCCGACGGCTTTCACGGCTTCATACAGACCGGCATCTTCACCCGGGTGACCTGCCGCTGCCATCCAGTTAGCGGAAAGCTTCACACGTTTGAGCGAACCAATCTCAGTTGCTGCCAAGTTGGTCAGGGCTTCCCCTACCGCCAGACGGCCGGAGGCGGCGAAGTCCAGCAGAGCAACCGGTGCACGCTCGCCGATCGACATCGCTTCACCGTAGTAACTGTCCAGGCTGGCGGTCGTAACCGCACAGTCCGCTACCGGGATCTGCCACGGACCTACCATCTGATCACGCGCTACCATACCGGTCACGGTACGGTCGCCAATGGTGATCAGGAAAGTTTTCTCGGCGACGGCCGGCAGGTGCAGAACGCGTTTGACCGCATCAGCCACCGTGATGTTGTCGCGCTGTACCGGCTGGCCTTTGGCCTGCAGACGCGTTACGTCGCGGGTCATCTTCGGCGTTTTGCCCAGCAGCACGTCCAAAGGCATATCGATCGGTTGATTGTCGAAATGACTGTCGTTCAGCGTCAAATGCTGTTCTTCGGTCGCTTCACCAATCACGGCATAAGGGGCGCGTTCACGGCGGCAAATCTCATCAAACTGCGCCATCTGTGCTGGCGCAATCGCCATGACATAACGTTCTTGAGATTCGTTACACCAGACTTCCAGCGGGCTCATGCCCGGTTCGTCGTTCAGAATATCGCGCAGTTCGAAACGGCCGCCGCGGCCACCGTCACTGACCAGCTCAGGCATGGCGTTGGACAAGCCACCAGCACCTACATCGTGAATAAACAGAATGGGGTTTTGTGCGCCCAGCTGCCAGCAGCGGTCGATCACTTCCTGGCAACGACGCTCCATTTCCGGGTTGTCGCGCTGTACTGAGGCGAAATCCAGATCGGCGTCGGACTGGCCGGACGCCATCGAAGAAGCAGCACCACCGCCCAAACCGATGTTCATTGCCGGGCCACCCAGCACCACCAGTTTGGCGCCTACGGTGATTTCCCCTTTTTGCACGTGATCGGCGCGAATGTTGCCGATACCGCCCGCCAGCATGATCGGCTTGTGGTAGCCACGCAGTTCCACGCCGTTATGGCTGTTGACCTGCTCTTCATAGGTACGGAAGTAACCCACCAGCGCCGGGCGGCCAAATTCGTTGTTGAATGCCGCGCCGCCTAATGGGCCTTCGGTCATGATGTCCAGTGCAGTAACGATGCGATCAGGTTTACCGAAATCCTGCTCCCACGGCTGTTCAAAGCCAGGAATACGCAGGTTGGAGACCGAGAAACCGACCAGACCCGCCTTGGGTTTTGCACCGCGACCGGTAGCGCCCTCGTCACGGATCTCACCGCCGGAGCCGGTAGCTGCGCCAGGCCATGGGGAGATTGCTGTCGGGTGGTTATGGGTTTCTACCTTCATCAGAATATGTGCTTCTTCCTGATGATAATCATATTGACCGCTTGCCGACTCAGCGAAGAAGCGCCCGACCTGCGAGCCCTCCATCACTGCGGCGTTATCTTTATAAGCCGACAGCACATAATCCGGCGTCTGCTCAAACGTGTTTTTGATCATTTTGAACAGCGACTTCGGCTGTTGCACACCGTCGATGATCCAATCGGCGTTGAAAATTTTATGGCGGCAGTGCTCAGAGTTGGCCTGCGCAAACATATAGAGTTCGATATCCGTCGGGTTGCGCCCCAGACCGGTAAAGGCATTCAGAAGATAGTCGATTTCATCCTCGGCCAGCGCCAGACCCAACTTGATGTTGGCCTGTTCCAGCGCGCTGCGCCCTTCACCCAGCATATCGATTGCCTGGTAAGGCGCAGGCTGATGCTGAGCGAACAGTTGTTCCGCCTGTTGCAAACTGCTGAAGACGGTTTCCATCATGCGATCGTGCAACAGTACAGCAAGCTGCTGCCATTGCGCTTCGGTCAAGGTCGGCGCTTTGACGTAGAACGCCAAGCCACGCTCCAACCGCAATACCTGCGTCAAACCGCAGTTATGGGCGATGTCGCTGGCTTTGGAAGACCATGGAGAAATAGTGCCCGGACGCGGCGTCACCAGCAGCAAGCGGCCTTCAGGGGCATGTTCGGCGAGAGAGGGGCCGTACTTGAGTAGACGCTGGAGCTTGGCATGCTCTTCGGCGTTTAGCGGCGCGCTAACATCAGCAAAGTGGACGTACTCGGCGTAGATATCACTAACAGGAAGTTGAGCGTCCTGACAGCGGGACAGCAGTTTGGTAACACGAAAAGCCGACAAAGCGGGCGAACCACGCAGTATTTCCATAATCAAAGTTCTCTCGTCTTCGAAGCAACTGACTTCAGCACTTCATTGGGCGCAACAGGGGGAAAACGCGCGCCATTATAGAGAATCTACGCCGCAGACGAAACCGTTTGCGTAGCTATTATTGATAAAAGCTGTTTGCGCCATCGAATTGTCATAACGTGTCAATAAAGTTGCACGCTGGCGTTTTGTTGCGCAAAATGCCCCCGCACTGGTGATTTAACCATAAGAAAATACTGGTTTGCTGTCGGCAGTGTACGTGTGCCACCACTGGATAACTATTTGAAACGCCTTAAAATAAACTACATTCTAATCGGTGTTGTTACCTTGCTTCTGGCGCTCGCCCTGTGGCCCAATATTACCTGGCGCGGCGGTCAGGGTGGGCAACTCGAAGAGATTAAATCCCGCGGAGAGTTGCGTATCAGTACGCTAAACTCGCCGTTAACCTATTTCACGACCAAACAGGGGCCGAGTGGTCTCGACTATGAGTTGGCAAAACGCTTCGCCAACTATCTGGGTGTGAAACTGGTGGTGATCCCACATAAGAATATCAATGACCTTTTTGACGATTTAGACGACGACGATGCAGACCTGCTGGCTGCGGGCCTGATCTACAATCAGGATCGCCTGAGCCGTGCGCGCACCGGTCCGGCGTATTATTCCGTCTCCCAACAGTTGGTCTACCGCTTGGGAACAGCGCGGCCAAAAACCTTTGCCGATATTAAAGGCAAGCTGGCCGTTGCCTCTGGCTCCGCGCACGTCAGCACGCTGAAGCAGCTTAAGCAAAGTAAGTTCCCGAACCTCAGTTGGGAATCCTCCAGCGACCTCACCTCAAAGGAGCTGTTGGAGCAGGTCGCTGACGGCAAGCTGGACTATACCCTCGGGGATTCAGTGACCATTGCCCTGCTGCAACGTATCCACCCGCAGCTGGCGGTCGCCTTCGATGTTACTGACGAAGAACCTGTCACCTGGTATTTGAAACGCGGCACTGACGACAGCCTGTATGCAGCCATGTTGGACTTCTACAGCCAGATGGTTGACGACGGGACGTTGGCACGGCTGGAAGAGAAATATCTCGGCCACGTCGGCAGCTTCGATTACGTTGATACCAAAACCTTCCTGTCAGCTATCGACTCAGTCCTGCCGACATTCCGCTCGCTGTTTGAAAAATACGCCAACGAGATCGACTGGAAACTGCTGGCTGCCATTGCCTATCAGGAATCGCACTGGAATCCCCAGGCAACCTCACCGACGGGTGTACGCGGCCTCATGATGCTCACGCGGGCCACTGCCGACGGTCTGGGGGTTAATGATCGTCTCGATCCCGAGGAAAGCATCCAGGGTGGCGCACTCTATCTGCAAAGGTTGATGGCCAAGGTCCCTGACAGCGTGCCGGAAGATGAACGCATCTGGTTCTCACTGGCGGCCTACAACATGGGCTGGGGCCATATGCTTGATGCCCGTAAGCTGACCAAGATGCAAAAAGGCAACCCGGATAGCTGGGTGGACGTTAAACAACGGCTGCCGATGCTCAGCCAAAAACGCTACTACCCGCAGTTGACCTACGGTTATGCACGCGGGCGTGAAGCCTATAACTACGTAGAGAACATCCGGCGCTATCAGGTCAGTTTGGTGGGTTATCTACTGGAAAAAGAGAGAAAGGCGGCACAGGAAGCAGCCGAACAGGCTGAACTGGGGAAAGGCTATCCGGCCGTCACACCGGAACTGGCACTTAACTTCTGATTAATCTGGGTTCTTATCCAGACCTGTGCGCTGTGCCAGTTTCAATGCTTTTTGCTGCTCACGGCGCATGCGGAAAAAGTTGCTCAACGTGGCAGCGCACTCCTCGGCCAACACGCCGGACAGAATTTCCACCTGATGATTCATACCAGGGTGACGCAAAATATCCACCAGGGATCCTGCCGCACCGGTTTTTACATCGGGTGCGCCGTATACCAACCGGCGAATGCGGCTATGCACCATTGCCCCGGCACACATCACACAAGGCTCCAGTGTCACATACAGCGTGGCGTTCAGCAGACGGTAGTTCTGCAATACCGAGCCCCCCTGCCTCAGAGCCATGATCTCTGCATGCGCCGTGGGATCGTGGCGACCAATCGGCCGATTCCAGCCTTCGCCAATGACCTGGTTATCCAGCACCAGCAATGCTCCCACGGGGACTTCACCTTCTTCTTGCGCACGCAAGGCCAGCTGCAATGCCTGACGCATCCAGTATTCATCGTTATATTCAGTCATTGCATCATTCCTCGTGCACTTTGCGGCGGGCATTATACACACTAGGGGCGCTGCATGCTGCGCCCGCGTTAACCGGAGCGAAGATATTCGCCACCGGTAAGCAGGTGCCAAGGTGAAGTCTGCAGCTTGCATTGCAGCGGGTATATACTGAGTCAATAACGGTGTTTTTCAGGGACAGGAAACATGAAATTCAATAAAAAAAATGCCGCCGTAGTGCGTAAAGCACTGGACGGCTGGGTGAGTGAAGGCGCACTGACGACACAGCAACAGCAACAACTGCTCCAGCATGTCGAAGTACAGCCCTTCGACTGGCGGCGGCTGGCACGCTATGCGTTTCTTGCCGCACTGGCTTCACTGGTTATCGCCATCAGTAGCCTATTCGCCGACAGTGCGCTGCTTTACCGGCTCAGTGAGCTGTTCCGCTTTGATGCCCCCGTGCGTATGACGATTGCCGCCATCCTCGCTGCCCTTGGCTATGCCTGGGCATTGCGACGTCGCCAAAGGTATCCGGAAAAACGTTACGGCAATGAAGCTGCGTTATTTGTTGCCGTCTTGCTGACCGCCTGTGCCCTGTGGCAGATGGGCGTTTGGCTGGATAATGGCAGCGGCCGAATTTCACTCCTGCTGATGTTTGCCGCCCTGCTGTATGGCGTGATTGGCTGGTTCAGCCGCTCGGGACTGGTGTGGTGGTTTGCTCTGCTGTCGCTCGGTAACGCCTTCGGCGCGGAAACCGGATATCTGTCGGGCTGGGGTGCCTACTGGCTGGGCATGAGTTTCCCTATTCGCTTTATCGCCTTCGGTGCCGTACTGATCGCTGCCGCATTGCTGCTGCAACCGCAGCTCGCTCGCCGTGGTCTGGAGCGGGTTTCACTGGCGATGGGGTTGTTATACCTATTTATTGCCCTCTGGTTACTGTCGATCTTTGGCAACTATGGCGATCTTGACAGTTGGTACAGCGCACGCCAGATCGAACTGTTCCACTGGAGTCTGTTGTTTGGTATCGCCGCGGTGGGGTGTATTGGGTTGGGACTCAAACGTGACGACGCCATGTTGCGCGGGTTCGGCCTGACCTTTCTTGGTATTAACCTCTACACGCGTTTTTTCGAGTTTTTCTGGGATGCCATGCCGAAGGCTATTTTCTTTGTGCTACTTGGCCTCAGTCTGTGGGCATTGGGACATTACGCAGAGAAGATATGGCAACTGGGCCGTAAACCTCATGATCAAACAGATGATTAAGGCCCACCAGCTTAACGGTTAAATTTACTACTGGATTTGGTTCGGAACGAGCCAAATCCACACCTTGTAAATGGTTAAATCAAAATAAAATCAATCACCTGACTTATCCACCTCGATATTGCGATAGATCATGATCATTGAATAATTAGCATAGTAGTGTTTGAGGCAAGCAATAAAGCGTTTATCAAGGAGTGAGTTATGGCTGCTTCAACTTTCTTTATCCCCTCCGTCAATATGATTGGTTCTGGCTGTCTGGAAGAAGCAGCAAACACCATGAAACAACAGGGGCTGGGTTACGCACTGATCGTGACCGACAAAGTATTGAATAACATTGGCGTGGTCGCCCAGGTTCAACAATTACTCGCCGCACAGCACATCGAAAGCTGCGTTTATGACGGCACGCATCCAAATCCAACCACCCTGAACGTGAAACAAGGCTTGGCCTTGCTGCAAGAACACCAGTGCGATTGTGTCGTCTCGCTCGGTGGGGGCTCACCGCACGATTGTGCCAAAGGTATTGCACTGCTGGCGACTAACGGTGGGGACATCAAGGATTATGAAGGTGTTGATCGTTCTGCCAAACCGCAGCTACCGATGATTGCCATTAACACCACCGCAGGTACCGCCTCTGAAATGACCCGTTTTTGCATCATTACTGATGAAGCGCGTCACATCAAAATGGCGATTGTCGACAAACACGTTACCCCAATCCTGTCCGTCAACGATCCACACCTGATGGCTGGCATGCCAAAAGGGCTAACCGCCGCGACCGGGATGGATGCGCTCACCCACGCGATAGAGGCCTATGTTTCCAGCGCGGCTAACCCGATTACCGATGCTTGCGCACTGAAAGCCGTCACCATGATCAGCGAGTCGCTGCGTGACGCAGTCGCCGACGGCAACAATATGCAGGCGCGTGAAAACATGGCCTACGCCCAGTTCCTGGCTGGGATGGCCTTCAACAACGCCTCGCTCGGCTATGTGCACGCCATGGCGCACCAGCTCGGCGGTTTCTACGACCTGCCACACGGGGTGTGTAATGCCGTGCTGTTGCCGCATGTGCAGGAGTTCAATGCGAGCGTTTGTGCACCACGGCTAAAAGACATCGCTGCCGCCATGGGCCTCGACGTGACGCACCTCAATAGCCAACAAGGTGCCGTCGCCTGTATCGCCGCCATCCGTTTACTGGCGCAAGACGTCGGCATCCCGGCTGGGCTGCGTGATTTAAAGGTGAAGGAACAGGACTTTGATACGCTGGCAACCAACGCACTGAATGACGCTTGCGGCTTCACCAACCCGATACAAGCGACCCACAAACAGATTGTCGCCATCTTCCGCGCGGCAATGTAAGCCATCAGAAACAGTAAAGGGCGGAGATTCCGCCCTTTACTGTTATTCCAACTGTTGCAGCTCACCCAGCTTACTGACCCGCCAACGGTGCTCGCAGAAATACAACAAGGGGTTATCCTGCTTGCTGTCGCTGTAGCCGCTGTATAGCTTGAGCGGTGCGCCAAGACGCTGCTCCAACTGGGTGACCTTCTGTTCACCTAAACAGCGTAGAGTCAGAACCCAACCACCGTAACGCCGTACAATACGGCTACCGACCAATTGCACCTGCGGCAAGAAAGCGGAATCCTGATAAACCTGTTCCACAAGCCGTTCTGGTGAGCCCGTGATCAACCATACTTGCGCATCCTGAGCATCGAGGTATTGCCGCAAGCGCATTTGCACCACCGGAAAAGCCGTCACTCTTTGCCGGAAATCACTGACGAAACGCCGCTCCAGCGCCTTTAGGCTGGCCTCCGTTCGACCAAAGGTGATCGCCCACAGCAGTACACTCATGGGCCAGCGCGCGGCACGCCCCATCACCAACAGCGTGACTCCAATAACCGGCAGCAAGGGCACCACCAGCAACAGATTGAGCGGCAAATGACGTAACAAGAAGCGCAAGAAACTGCCAAACATATCTTCCTGATGCAGCGTCCCGTCCAGATCAAAGAACACCACGCGGCGACCTTCCACGGCCTGTTGGCTTTGCTTCTCGCTCAAACGCTACTCCTCAGGATCGTTGAATCCCATTATCCAGGTGAAAATAAATCCAGCGGCAATGGTAATCACCAGACCAGCCAGATACAACATCACCTTACCCGAGACAATGGTTAACGCCAAAGGTAAACCTGAGATACCGAAGGTGATCACCGTCGCCACTTTCCAGTAGCTGATCAGCGCCCCTCCGACCGCACCACCGAGGCAAGCGGCGATAAAGGGTTTACCCAACGGCAGCGTCACACCGAAAATCAAGGGTTCGCCAATGCCGAGAATGCCGACCGGCAACGCCCCTTTGATCACCTTTTTTAGGCGCGCATTGCGGGTTTTCATTAATACCGCCAACGCGGCCCCCACCTGACCGACTCCTGCCATCGCTAAAATCGGCAACAGTGGGTTGGAACCGTGGGCCTGCACCAGTTCGACGTGGATCGGCACCAGCCCTTGATGCAAACCGGACAACACCAGCGGCAAGAACAGCCCGGACAACACCGCCCCCACCAGCAAACCACCCTTGTCGATCGCCAGATTGGCACCGTGGGCAATGGCATCAGAGATGTAACCCCCCAGCGGCTGCAGGATCACAATGGCCAACGACGCCGTCACCAACGTGGTAATCAGCGGATTGAGGATCAACTCAATGGATTCCGGCAGCCAATTGCGCAGGCGTTTTTCCACCCAGCACATCAATGCCACCACCAACAGCACCGCAATTACCCCACCGCGCCCGGGTTGCAACGCTTCGCCAAACAAAGTGATCTGCGCCAACGCCGGGCTAGAGAGAATACCGGCCATCACGCCGCCCATGGCCTGGGAACCGCCAAACACCCGTGCGGCATTCACCCCCACCAAAATATTCATGATGGCGAACACCGCGCTGCCGAAAATCGCCAGCAACCCCAGCACGTTGGGATAATTCACCGCCAGATCGCCGGCAATATCCGGCCGCTTCAGCACGTTGATAATGCCGGTAATCAGACCGGAAGCGATAAACGCCGGTATCAGGGGAATAAAGACATCGGCCAGTTTTTTCAGCGCTCCGCTCATTGGTGCCGAATACTTTTGCTTAGCCTGCGCCTTGTTGCGGGCGATACTGTCCTCAGCGGCCGCAGGGGCACCGCTGAGCAGTGTACGCATGGCGTCCACCACCTTGGCCGCGGCACCGGGGCCAACGATGAATTGATGCTGTTCGCCTTGCTTGATGTAGCCCTTAATACCCGGTAACTGCTTGAGCAGCGCTAAATCAAGACGTTGCTCATCGTTAACCTCAACGCGAACCCGTGTCATGCAGTTTTCCAGCCGGAGGATATTCCCCTCACCGCCAATCCCCGCCAGAATCTGTGTTGCCAGTGCCGTTGTTTTGTCCATCGCCCGCCCCAGGTGTGGTTTAGCGCGTCAGTGCCGCGCGCAAATAGCCGTCATGTTGCTGTAAGCGCTGCTGCGCCTCATCTGCATCAACGCCAGCCAGAATCATCAGGATTGCCGGTTTGACCTCAAAGCGGGTCTGCTTCAGTGCAGTTTCAGCCTGACTGCGCTCGGCTCCGGTGGCTTCCATCACGATGCGACAGGCACGATCCACCAGTTTTACGTTGGTGGCTTTCACATCCACCATCAGATTTTCATACACCTTACCGAGCTTGACCATCGCACCTGTCGACAACATATTCAGCACCAGCTTCTGCGCAGTGCCGGATTTCATGCGCGTTGAGCCGGTCAAGGCTTCCGGCCCCACGACGGGCGAAATTGCCACCTGCGCCTCATGCGCGATCGGTGAATCCGGGTTGCAGGAGATGGCTACCGTTGGGCAACCCAGTTGCCTTGCGTAGCGCAACGCACCGATCACATAGGGTGTGCGCCCAGACGCCGCCAACCCCACCACGATGTCGGTCGCCGTCAAATTCAATGCCAAGAGATCGGCCTCACCCAGTGCGGCATCGTCCTCCGCGCCTTCTACCGCTTTGAGCAACGCCCCTGGGCCACCGGCAATCAGTCCGATCACCATGCCATGGGGCACACCGAATGTCGGTGGGCATTCAGACGCATCCAGCACGCCAAGACGGCCGCTGGTCCCTGCCCCCAGATAAATCAGCCGGCCACCAGCCTTCAGCGCGGCCGCAGCCAAATCCACCGCTTGAGCAATAGCAGGCAACACCTTCCCAATTGCCTCTGGCACCTTTCGGTCTTCCCGGTTAAAACAACTCACCATCTCCAGCGTCGACATTTCATCCAGCCCCATGGTGGCTGGGTTGCGGGTTTCGGATACCAATGCGCCTAAGTTCATTTCTTCACCTTTGAATTTTTAATTCACAAACTAATTTATTATCTGAATATTTTATTCAACAAAGCGAGCGTTTTTTGCTATTTTAAAGACTCGGTCACAAAAATTTTCACTGCGCGTTTTCGCCGCCCACGTGGCAGAATGGCCGCTGGCCTCCAGAGAAAGATGAATGAGTACTCTTCTTCGTATTCGCCAGATGTATCCAACACTGGCTCAAAATGACCGCAAGCTGGCGGATTTCCTGCTGCATAACGCCGAGCAGGCGCGCCACCTTAGCTCACAAAAGCTGGCCCAGTTGGCTGGGGTCAGTCAGTCGAGCGTCGTGAAGTTTGCGCAGAAAATGGGTTACAAAGGCTTTCCTGCGCTAAAGCTGGCGTTGAGCGAAACGCTGGCTCACCCACAAGCAGAACCCGTCGTTACGGTGCATAACCAGATCCTCAGCAGCGATGCATTGAAAACCGTCGGTGAAAAGTTACTGGTAGAAAAGCAGGCGGCTCTGCGGGCTACACTGGATATCAACAGTGAGGAACGCCTTCATCAGGGGCTGGAAATGCTGCGCCAGGCGCGAAGGGTCATCTTGCTGGGGATTGGCGCTTCCGGGCTGGTTGCCAAAGACTTCTCTTACAAGCTGCTGAAAATTGGCGTTATGGCCGTTGCCGAACCGGATATGCACGTCCAATTGGCAGCGGTTCAGGCACTGGATAAACGGGATTTACTGCTGGCCATTTCGTTTAGCGGTGAACGCAGAGAAATCAATCTGGCGGCCGAAGAAGCCCGTATGGCAGGCGCGAAAGTGTTGGCGCTAACCAGTTTCTCGCCCAATGGCCTGCAGCAACGCGCCGACCATTGTTTGTATACCATCGCCGAAGAACCCAACACCCGCAGCGCCGCTATTTCTTCCAGCACCGCTCAATATGCTCTTACCGATCTGCTGTTCATGGCCTTGATTCAGCACGATCTCGATCACGCACGAGACCGCATCAAACACAGCGAACAGTTAGTGAAAAAGTTGGTTTAAAGGGTATAATCGGCGCTGCAAAAAATACCCCTATTAACGTTGAGAGATAAGTCATGGCCCTGCTAATTACGCGCAAATGCATCAACTGCGACATGTGCGAGCCGGAATGCCCCAATCAGGCGATTTCGATGGGTGATGATATCTACCAGATTGATACCGATCGCTGCACCGAATGTGTCGGTCATTACGATACGCCCACCTGCCAGCAGGTGTGCCCCATCGACAATACCATTGTCGTTAACCCTCAGCACCGCGAAACCAACGAACAGCTGTGGGACAAGTTTGTGGTGCTGCACCACGCCGAGCAGCTGTAACGGCCCAGGTTCCAGATCGAAAAGGGCGCCAACAGGCGCCCTTTTTTTGTGGCAAAGCCAGGCTGTTATCCTTCGATAATCACCGTGGCGCAGGCATAACGGCGCTCATCGGCCAGCGAAACGTGGATGGATGTCACCCCCATTTCCTGTGCCAATTCGGCAGCACGCGCGTGCAGACGAATATTTGGCTTGCCGAGACCGTCGTTAAAAACTTCAAACTGATTAAACGCCAAGCCATTGCGAATACCGGTACCAAATGCCTTGGCAACGGCCTCTTTCACCGCAAACCTTTTGGCCAGGAAACGCACCGGCTGCTGATGCTGCTGATACAGCGCCCACTCGGCATCGCTCAGCACGCGCCGCGCCAGACGATCGCCGCTGCGCTCGACGACAGCTTCGATACGCGCCATTTCGACAATGTCGGTGCCCAGCCCCAGCACGGCCATTAGCGACGTGCTTCGCGCATCAGCAGTTTCATATCCGCGACGGCAGCAGGTAGACCACACATCACCGCCTGCCCAATAATCGCGTGGCCGATATTCAACTCATGCATTTCCGGCAGTGCCGCGATAGGCTGAACGTTATGGTAAGTCAGGCCATGTCCGGCATTCACCTTCAGGCCTTTTTCTGCCGCGTAAGTTGCAGCAACCGCAATACGATGCAGCTCGGCTTTCACCGCCAGCTCGCCTTCGGCTTCCGCATAAGCGCCGGTATGGATTTCAATGTAAGGAGCCCCTACCGCCACCGCTGCATCGATCTGCCGATGGTCAGGATCGATAAACAGCGATACCAAAATGCCGGCCTGCGCCAGTCGCTCAACTGCAACGGACATTTTGTCCTGTTGTCCGGCAACATCCAGCCCGCCTTCAGTGGTCACTTCTTCACGTTTTTCCGGCACCAGGCAACAAAAATGCGGCTTCAGCTCAATCGCGATATCCAGCATTTCATCCGTCACGGCCATTTCCAGATTCATGCGCGTCTGGATGGTCTGACGCAAAATGCGAACGTCGCGATCGGTAATATGACGGCGATCTTCACGAAGGTGTACCGTGATCCCATCGGCTCCTGCTTGCTCGGCAATAAATGCGGCCTGAACCGGATCCGGGTATTGGGTTCCGCGCGCGTTACGTAACGTGGCGATGTGATCGATATTGACGCCCAGCAGCAAATCAGCCATGACAACCCTCTAAAGAATTGATTTTCAGTGGCCGTAGTTTACACGTGGGGGCTGCGCGGCAAAAGGGGAAAAGGTCAGGCGTCGTCGACCGGGGTATCCGGCTGTTTACGGACGAACTGACGAAATAGTTCACGGCTCTTCAACGGCTTTCCACCCAGATAGGGCTTGAGTGCCATACGCGTGAAACGCTTGGCCGCACGTAATGTCGACACATCAGGGAACTGACGCTCTGCCAACGCACGTAGCTCACGACCGGTAAAGCTGTAATGGTCTACCACCAGACTGGCGATAAAACCTTTTTCTTCGCGGTAACGGTAGGTCATACCCTCATCCACCGGCAACCCGCTGCCGGCGCAATGCAGAAAATCCAGACCGTATCCCAGATGGTTCAACAACGCCAATTCGAACTGACGCAATGCCAGCTCCGGCGAAACCTCTTCAGCCGCCAGCGCCTGCAAACACTGTAAGTAATCGAAGAACAATACCGAGTAGTTGGCTTCTTGTTCTAACACCCGTGACAGCAATTCGTTCACGTACAGGCCGCTGTACAACATCATGCCACTGAGAGGCAAACCCAGGGAAACCGCTTCGGCGTTACGCAGCGTTTTGACTTCGCCACGCCCACCCCAGCGTACCAAGAGAGGAGTAAAGGGTTGCAGGCAACCCTTTAAATTGGAGCGGCGGCTGCGCGCGCCTTTTGCCAGCAAACGCACCCGCCCATGACCTTCCGTGAACATATCCAGCATGAGACTGGTTTCACTGTACGGTCGTCCATGCAGGACGAAAGCGCGCTCCCAGCCGTCCATTGGATAGGTTATTTCAGATCGTCGGTATAGCCCAGGCTACGCAGCGCACGTTCGTCATCCGCCCAGCCCGATTTCACTTTCACCCACAGTTCCAGATGCACTTTGGTTTCAAACATCTGTTCCATATCCTGGCGGGCTTCGATGCCGATCGTTTTGATCTTCGCACCTTTGTTACCGATGACCATTTTCTTCTGGCCTTCACGCTCGACCAGAATCAGACCGTGTACGTTGTAACCACCGCGCTCGTTCGGTACAAACTGTTCGATCTCAACCGTCACAGAGTAAGGCAGTTCCTCACCCAGGAAACGCATCAGCTTTTCACGGATGATTTCCGACGCCATAAAACGCTGGGAACGATCGGTAATGTAATCGTCCGGGAAGTGGTGTTCCGCTTCCGGCAATAACTTGCGTGCAATAGCCGCGATAGTGTCCACGTTCATGCCTTTCTCGGCAGAGATTGGCACCACGTCGAGGAAGTTCATCTGCTGGCTAAGGAACGCGATATGCGGCAACAGTTTGGATTTGTCGGTAACGTTGTCGACCTTGTTGATCGCCAGCAGTACCGGACATTTCAAACTACGCAGCTTATTGACCACCATTTCATCATCAGGGGTCCAGTTAGTTCCTTCCACAACGAAGATCACCAGCTCGACGTCGCCGATTGAGCTGCTGGCTGCGCGGTTCATCAAACGGTTGATGGCGCGTTTTTCTTCGATGTGCAGACCCGGGGTGTCGACGTAAATCGCCTGATAGGCGCCATCGGTGTCGATACCCATGATGCGGTGACGGGTCGTCTGCGGTTTACGCGAGGTGATGGAGACTTTTTGCCCCAACAGTTGGTTCAGCAACGTGGATTTGCCCACGTTGGGACGACCGACTATCGCGATAAAACCACAGTATTGTTTTTCTTCGCTCATTCAAGCTCCAGCTTTTTCAGCGCTTGTTCCGCTGCCGCCTGTTCAGCTTTACGGCGGCTTGAGCCTGTTCCCACGACGGGTTCGCTCAAACCACTCACCTGACAGTGGATAGTAAACTCCTGATCGTGCGCCTCACCGCGAACCTGCACCACCAGATAAGAAGGTAACGGCAGATGACGACCTTGCAAAAACTCCTGTAAACGGGTTTTTGGATCTTTCTGCTTATCACCAGGGCTGATTTCGTCCAACCGGCTGCGATACCAGTCCAAAATCAGTCGTTCAACAGTTTGGATATCGCTATCCAGGAACACGCCGCCAATTAATGCCTCTACCGTGTCCGCCAGGATTGATTCGCGGCGGAACCCACCGCTTTTCAACTCACCCGGGCCCAGACGCAGACATTCTCCCAGATCGAACTCGCGTCCCATCTCCGCCAACGTATTACCACGCACCAGCGTGGCACGCATGCGGCTCATATCGCCCTCGTCTACGCGAGGAAAACGATGGTAGAGCGCGTTGGCGATGACAAAACTAAGAATAGAGTCACCCAGAAACTCAAGACGTTCATTGTGTTTACTGCTGGCGCTACGGTGAGTTAACGCTTGCAGTAAGAGCTCCTGCTGTTGAAAAGTGTAGCCCAGCTTCCGCTGCAGCCTATTTATTACGATGGGGTTCATGAGTTACCAATAGATCAAGAATGCGTCAAAAACTTGCAGCATACGGAACAGGCCTGCTTCGCCGAAAGCCAATCCAAAGCTGTTTCGTTTGCAGTGGCTCCCAACAGGGAGCCAACTTTTTATCGCTCGAGCCGGTATTCTACAACGAGTGGAAATATAATGCTGCGTTAATAGACGCCTGATTAATGAATTCCACCGATGCGGCTAAATCTTACGCCGGTAGGCCATTCGCCTTCCTGCTTTTCAAAACTCATCCAGATAGCCGTGGCTTTACCCACCAGATTTTTCTCCGGTACGAAGCCCCAATAACGGCTGTCAGCGCTGTTGTCGCGGTTATCACCCATCATGAAGTAATGACCCGCAGGCACAACCCACTCCGCCAGCGGTTTACCTGGCTGCTGGTAATAAGCCCCCACCTGATCCTGCGTGCCCGGCACGGTCAGAATATGGTGAGAAACAGTCCCCAGCGTTTCCTGACGCTCACGCAGACGAATGCCACCCTGTGGCACATTGTCGCTCAACGGAATCTGGTAGAAACCGTTGCTGGCTTCGCCCATGCCGCTGCGGCTAAACAGCTGCACAAAATCGCTCGGTTGCGCATCGTTGTATGTCACCGCCAATGCGGTATCGCATGATTGACCGCTATTACACGAAGGCTGGACGGTCACACGCTTATTGACGGGATCGTAACTTACACGGTCGCCCGGCAAGCCAATGACGCGTTTGATATAATCCAGCTTTGGATCCAATGGATATTTAAATACCGCAATATCACCACGCTTCGGATGGCCGGTTTCAATTAGCGTCGTCTGGGTAATAGGATCTTTAATGCCGTAAGCATATTTCTCCACCAGAATAAAATCGCCAATTAACAACGTCGGCATCATTGAGCCCGACGGGATCTGGAAGGGTTCGTAAATAAACGAACGCACCACAAAGACCAACAGCAATACCGGGAAAACGGATGCACCGGTTTCAACCCAGCCTGGCTGCTTCGCCACTTTCGCCAACGTTTTATCGTCTACAGCGCCTGCAGTTTGTGCATTCACCGCCGCAATTTTCGCCCGGCGAGCCGGCGCCCATCTGAAGCGCTCAAAGGCCCAAATGATCCCGGTGACTAACGTTGCCAGTGCCAGGATCAGGGCAAACATATTCGCCATGCAAACTCCCTAGTTACGCGAACTTGTCGCTGTTACTTACTGTCTTTGCCAACGTGCAGAATGGCCAGGAACGCTTCTTGTGGCAACTCAACGTTACCCACCTGCTTCATGCGTTTCTTACCGTCTTTCTGTTTCTGCAGCAGTTTTTTCTTACGGCTAACGTCACCGCCGTAGCATTTTGCCAACACGTTTTTACGCAGCTGTTTCACCGTTGAACGCGCGATGATATGCGTACCGATAGCGGCCTGGATGGCAATATCGAACTGCTGGCGTGGGATCAGCTCTTTCATCTTCTCGACCAGTTCGCGACCGCGATACTGCGCATTGTCACGGTGAGTGATCAACGCCAACGCATCCACACGCTCGTTGTTGATCAGCACGTCGACGCGCACCATGTCGGAGGTCTGGAACCGCTTGAAGTTGTAATCCAGCGACGCATAGCCGCGAGAGGTGGACTTCAGGCGATCGAAGAAGTCGAGCACCACTTCCGCCATCGGGATTTCGTAAGTCAGCGCAACCTGGTTACCGTGATAAACCATGTTGGTCTGCACGCCACGCTTTTCGATACACAGGGTAATCACACTGCCCAGGTATTCCTGCGGCATCAGCATGTGACATTCGGCGATCGGTTCACGCAACTCTTCGATATTATTGAGCGGAGGCAGCTTGGACGGGCTATCAACGTAGATAGTCTCTTTGCTGGTGGTTTCCACTTCATACACTACCGTCGGTGCGGTGGTGATCAGCTCCAGATCGTATTCACGTTCCAGACGTTCCTGGATGATCTCCATGTGCAGCAGGCCAAGGAAGCCACAGCGGAAACCGAAGCCCAGCGCGGTGGAGCTCTCTGGCTCATAGAACAGGGAGGCGTCGTTCAGGCTCAGTTTGCCCAACGCATCACGGAAGGACTCATAGTCGTCAGAGCTGATTGGGAACAGACCCGCGTAAACCTGCGGCTTCACTTTTTTGAAACCTGGCAAGGCTTTGTCTGCCGGCTGACGTGCCAACGTCAGGGTATCGCCTACCGGCGCGCCAAGAATGTCTTTGATAGCACAAACCAACCAGCCTACTTCGCCGCAGTTCAATACGTCACGATCAACACGTTTTGGCGTGAAGATACCCAGACGATCGGCATTATAGGTTTGGCCGGTGCTCATGACCTTGATCTTGTCGCCCTTACGCATGGTGCCGTTCTTGACACGCACCAGGGAAACAACGCCCAGGTAGTTATCGAACCAAGAGTCGATGATCAATGCCTGCAATGGCGCGTCTGGATCGCCTTCTGGCCCTGGGATATCGCGCACCAGACGTTCCAGAACGTCGGGTACACCCACGCCGGTCTTGGCCGAGCAACGCACTGCGTCGGTCGCATCAATACCCACGATGTCTTCAATTTCCTGCGCAGCGCGATCGGGATCGGCAGCCGGCAAGTCAATCTTGTTCAGTACCGGCACCACTTCCAGATTCATATCCAGCGCGGTGTAGCAGTTAGCCAACGTCTGAGCTTCTACGCCCTGCCCGGCATCAACCACCAGCAGTGCACCTTCACAAGCGGCCAGTGAACGAGAAACTTCATAGGAGAAGTCAACGTGCCCTGGCGTGTCGATAAAGTTGAGCTGATAGGTTTGGCCGTCTAGCGCTTTATAGTCCAGCGTCACGCTTTGGGCTTTAATGGTAATGCCACGCTCACGCTCCAGATCCATAGAATCGAGCACCTGCGCAGCCATTTCACGTTCAGTCAAGCCACCGCAAATTTGGATAATACGGTCGGACAGCGTCGACTTACCGTGGTCAATGTGGGCAATAATGGAGAAATTTCGTATATGCTTCATTATAAAAGTTTTTCTGCCTTGGTATTTCTGAATTACTCGCCTATAGAAACCCGCATGGACCTAAAGCGACAGTGAATGGGTTCGGCCGTCTTGCGCCTGAATCGCTGCATTCTACATGTCACAACACTGAAAACCTAGCGATCGGTGCAGTGAAGGCATTCTATTATGTAGACTTTAATGTTACAGAGCGCTCCGGGTTATGAAAGCGGATGTTAACAAAACCCAACGCCGTTATAACGCTAAGTTTCAGCAGCCCATACCGCCTCCCTTCCCTCAGGGGCTATCGTCAGGATCCCGCGTTAATACATAACCGCGAATAACGCAATAAACCCGCTCCTAATTATGGATAAAATAATATCCGTATCAATATCTTAGAATTGTAATTTGACCCAAGGGGTTTAGGAAAAAACCCATATACGCTTCCCAACGGCTTCTATAGAAATGGGGGTGAACACCGCGATAAAACATAATTCAGGGCACTACATCGGCACGCCCAGCGGGGTTCACCAGCATATCTCTGCATGTTGATTGGAAGGTGCACAATGATCGATAAAGGGCAAATGCTGAGCCGGCACGATTTTTCAAAGGTCAATTGGGGCATTCTGGCAGCCGCAGCGCTGCTATTAACCACAGGGGCGGCGCTGATATTGCTGCCTCTACTGAGCAATATGGATGAAAATGCGGTTCTGACCTTACTGCAAACCGGCGCAGCCACTGTTTTACTCGGCTGTATTTTGCTGGCGCTGCGCCACTATCTGCGGCCTGCGCTAACCTATCGCCTGTACGAACAAGGTGTTCGGGTGATTAACGACCATAGCCACAAAGAACGGTTTATCCCCTTTGAAAAAATTGAGGATATTTATCGTTTCCGAGGGGGGCGTCTGTTTGGCGGATTGTTCGATGTGATGGCATTTCGCACCTCAGCCGATCAGCCTTGGTGCCCGGTCTTCAGCAACCTGTCTCATTCCTGGCGGCTGGCGGATACTATTATCAATCAGCAGATCCAGCAACGCGGGCCACAGGCGTTAAATGCCCTCTACCAAGGGGAGGTGCTGTCCTTTCACTACCTCCGCTGCGGGGCGCGTTGGTTGAACCATATGTTTCCTGGTTACCGGAAAGGGCAATCAGCTCAAACGCTACGGCTAAGTGCGACAGCGCTGATCACCTCACAGGGGGCAATTCCGATAGAACAGATACGCGAAATGGAAAATAACCCGCAACGCGGCACCATTCGCCTACTGGATAACCAGGGCAATACATTGTTTACAATAGGTTATTTTTCGCTGATCAGTGCCGATCTGTTTATGGCACTGTTGGAGCACATGATCTACAACCGCATCCCCGCCTACCATAACCCGGCGATGACGCGGCAGCCGTTTTAACGCAGAGGTTCGTTGTCCGTTTGCAGGCGCATAGCCCCAGGCGGTAAACCAATTTGCAGAACGATGGGTTGGTAATTGGCTTGCTCGCCGAGGCGATGCGCCAGGCTGCGCGCCAATATAAAGGCCGCGCCGCCACCAAGCAGTGCGCCAAGCGCGGCTGAAGCATCGGTACCCAACCAATATTGCAGCACACTGCCGCCGAGCATCATACCCAGCAACGGCGTCAAATAAACCAGCATTGCCGAACGCAACAGACTGCCTTCGGCAATGCCCACCTCAACCCGCTGACCCGGCTCGAGTGGTTGCTCGATACGCACTTGCAGTTGGTGTTCGGTTTCCGGCACCAGTTCATTCAATGCACGTGCGCCACAACCTGAGCGGGCGGTGCAACTGCCACATCCTGCTTTCGGCTCACAACGCAGCAGCGCCACACCCTGCTGCCACGAAACCACCGTGGCCCACTCTTTCATCATTATGGTGATACCTTGAAGGAAATACTGTCAGCAATACGTTTGGCCGTCGCTGGCGGCAGTTCGCCAACGATGGTGATCTCGTTGCCGCTGCGCACTTCGGTCTGGATAGTCCGCCGGCCCTGGCGATAATACTGCTGGCCAGCACCGCTGCCCGCGGGACTGACATTGACCGAGAAACTGAACAAGCCATCGCTATATAGCCGCGACTCAACAGGTTCCGACACATTAGGCAATTTACGGCGGTTGCGCGCGACCTCATCAACCCCGGCCGGTAGCCAGCCCGTACTCCACCCCAACTTGATATTCTCTACAGCCGGGAGTGACAGCAACGGCGGCAGGTTAGCCTTGATCAGCCCCTGCATGGCGCTTTGCACTTGCGGCCCAACCACGAACGAAATCACCCGATATTGCTCCAGCGTTTCGCCGTCGCGATCGATCAGATCCACCCGCAGCGGCAGCTTGGTATCTTCGTCCATCCAGACAATATAGCTATAGCGAGAACCATCGCGTGCAACCACGCGGAGGACTTCACAAGGACGGTCGGAAATACGCGTGCTGCCAACGGAGATGAAGTCGTAGTATTTCGCCAGACGGTTGAAATCAGCATAAACAATGGCCGGTAACGCATCGACGATATGATCGCCAGATAACGTAAAGGGTTCCAGACCGGGTTCAAAATAGCTGATCCCACCACCGCGTTGCAGCACTTCGCGACGTGGGCCATCCATATGCAGCAATTGACCAAGAGGCTGCTGGTCGATCACCGCATGACGATAACGCAGCGACTCGATCCCCTGCTTGCTAATGCTGATATAGGCGAGTTCATAATTGAGCGAACGGCTAGCACTGCTCATCTGTTGTAACAACGCCCCGGACGCAGTGGGCTGCGCCGGGGCGATGTTTGAGTAGAGCAGGCTGCCCGTCAATAGACAGACGGAGAACCAAAGTTGCTTCATTACTGCTGTTGCATTCCTAAAGACTGGGTTCCAGGAACCTGGACGGCAGCCTGTTGTGGTGTGCTTTGCTCAAGCTGCAGCTGATCGGAATGCAAACGGCGTTGCAACTCATAATCTTGCAGCATAGCGTTAATGCGTTTACGTTGTTCCTGCACCTGCTGCTGTTGACCGCTGCCGGTTGAGAAACTGTCTGCCGGTACGCCAAGGCTAACCGGTGACGCCTGCCCCATGATCGGCAGGGTATTGAATGCCGGTGATTCAGCGGCACCAGATTGTGCAGCCGGTTGATTGTATTGCTGTACGCCTACAATCACTGCCAGCGACACGCAGGCCGCCATGCCAATCTGTGTGATCTGGCTGGCCCAAGGACGGACTTTGTCCCAGAACGGCATTTTCTGCCAGGTATGTGGCTGCGGCTGAGATTCCGGAACTGCAGAAGGAACCAGGCGTGCCGGTTCTTTCTCTAACGCAGCAGCTACACGATCTGCGATATCGAAATGCATCACTTGTCCGATATCACCCCGTAGTGTGTCACGTATCAGGTGATAGCTCTGCCAGCTTTGTTGAAGCGCTCTGTCTTTAGACAATGAACTCAGCAGCTCATTGTCGAGCGATTCTCCATCCATCAGAGCGGAAAGCTTTTCTTTCTGCATGTCTAAGTACCCTTCCTGTGTCCGCCATTGCTAACGTTGAATCAGCGGTTGAACTTTATTATCGATAGCCTCCCTGGCGCGGAAAATACGCGAACGTACGGTTCCGACCGGGCAATCCATGATGGCAGCTATCTCTTCGTAGCTTAGACCATCCAGCTCCCTCAGGGTAATCGCCATGCGAAGATCCTCAGGGAGAGACTCAATGGTACGGAAAACTATCTGTCTCAGCTCTTCTGACAACATTAAGTTCTCAGGGTTCGAAATTTCTTTTAGTGCGCCCGCACTTTCGTAATTTTCGGCGTCATTGGCATCCACATCGCTCGATGGCGGACGACGACCTTGAGCAACCAAATAATTCTTTGCCGTATTCACAGCAATTCGATACAACCAGGTATAGAAAGCGCTATCCCCACGGAACGATTCCAGTGCGCGATAGGCTTTAATAAACGACTCCTGCACCACATCAGGCACATCGCCTTGTGGCACATACCGGGAAACGAGGCTCGCAACTTTGTGCTGGTAACGAATTACCAGTAAGTTAAACGACTTCTGATCGCCCTTTTGGACCCGCTCAACCAGAACTTGATCCGTTAACTGCTCGCTCATCCGAGGTAAACTCTCCCCAAATCCGTCTCCACGCGTAAAATTGTACTGCCAGCCATACATGATTTTCCTGAGCAAGCACTCGCTTGGAGTTCATACAGAACACGAAGTTCCGTATTGCCATTGTTTTTTATGTTGATGTCACCCATCCGTGGCTTTTGCCCGGACAATTAGGCTAACATGAATTTCACTCTTCTTCTGCACACATCATACGTTATGCAACCATCATCTGAACATGTTAGCGATGTACTGATTGTCGGCAGCGGCGCTGCAGGCCTGTCATTGGCGTTGCGTCTGGCGCAGCATTGCAAGGTTACCGTACTCAGCAAGGGGCCTCTCAACGAAGGCGCCACATTTTATGCCCAAGGCGGGATCGCCGCGGTTTTCGATGAAACGGACAGCATTGCCTCACACGTTGATGACACTTTGATTGCCGGAGCCGGCCTGTGTGACAAAGACGCCGTTGAGTTTATCGCCGGCAATGCGCGCCACTGCGTGCAATGGTTGATCGATCAGGGCGTCTTGTTCGACACTGAAATCAACGCTCAGGGCGAAGAACATTACCACCTGACACGAGAAGGTGGACATAGCCACCGCCGTATTCTGCATGCCGCCGACGCCACAGGTAAAGAAGTAGAGACCACCCTGGTAGGGAAAGCAAGCAACCACCCGAATATTTGCGTGATGGAACGCCGCAATGCGGTTGATCTGATCACATCAAACAAAATTGGCCTACCAGGCACGCGCCGGGTTGTCGGTGCCTATGTCTGGAACCGTGAATTGGAACAGGTAGAAACCTACCGCGCCAAGACGGTCGTGCTGGCTACCGGCGGTGCCGCCAAGGTGTACCAGTACACCACCAACCCGGATATTTCTTCTGGCGACGGCATTGCCATGGCCTGGCGCGCAGGTTGCCGGGTCGCCAACCTGGAATTTAACCAGTTCCACCCAACCTGCCTGTTCCATCCGCAGGCACGCAACTTCCTGCTGACCGAAGCATTGCGCGGTGAAGGTGCCTACCTCAAGCGCCCGGACGGCAGCCGCTTCATGCCCGATTTTGACCCACGGGGCGAACTGGCACCGCGTGACATCGTTGCGCGCGCCATCGATCACGAGATGAAACGTCTGGGTGCCGACTGCATGTATTTGGACATCAGCCATAAACCGGCTGAATTCATTACTCAGCATTTCCCAATGATCCATGAAAAACTGCTGACGCTGGGCTTCGATCTCACCACACAACCGATCCCCATCGTCCCTGCTGCGCACTACACCTGTGGCGGCGTTATGGTTGATCAGCACGGCCGTACCGATCTTGACGGGTTGTATGCCATTGGAGAAGTCAGCTACACCGGTCTGCACGGTGCTAACCGTATGGCGTCCAACTCCTTGCTGGAATGCCTGGTCTATGGTTGGTCCGCGGCGGAGGACATCAAGATGCGTCTGCCGTTTATCACGTTGGCGAAGCAACTCCCCCAGTGGGATGAAAGCCGCGTAGACGATGCCGATGAACGGGTCGTGATCCAACACAACTGGCATGAGCTGCGGCTGTTTATGTGGGACTACGTGGGGATTGTGCGCACGACCAAACGCCTGGAGCGCGCACTGCGCCGTATCAATACGCTGCAGGCGGAAATTGACGAGTACTACGCAAACTTCCGCATCTCCAACAATTTGCTGGAACTGCGGAATTTGGTGCAGGTGGCGGAATTGATCGTCCGCAGCGCCATGGAACGCAAAGAAAGCCGCGGGCTGCACTATACGCTGGACTACCCGGATCTGCTGCCGGAAGCGCTACCGACCATCCTGCAACCCTAATAGTTTTACCAGGGCGCCCGAAATGGCGCCCTTTTCATTTCAGTAAAACAGATAAAAATCAGTTATCAGACGGCGGAAATCATCCGTATAGCTGCCATCAGCCAGTTTAATTGCCAGCTTCTGCTCTACATTTGCATCCGTCGGCTGACGCGTCAGGGCCAACAATACCCGGTGTAACGGCGTATCTGCGCGATCGCTGACATTCAGCCGCTGCGCAGTGTACCAACCACGCTCATGCGCATTGGTTTCGAAAGCTTCACCAATATCATGCGGCAACACCACGCAAAAAACCCCGCTCGGCGCGAGCAACTGTTCTGCACTGGCCAACAAGGCATCGTGGGTCAGGGTTTCCGTATAACGTGCATTGTGGCGTGCCTGATCGCGGCAGGCGACCGCCGGCTCAAAATACGGCGGATTGCTGACGATCAAATCGTATTCACCGGCATGATGCTGCGCGAAATCGTGAATGTCTTGCGCATGCACCTCAATACGCGGCGACCACGGTGACGCCAAAACGTTATCACGTGCCTGACCCGCAGCCGCCTCATCAAGCTCGACCGCGTCGATCAGCACGCTGTCGCTTGAACGTTGCGCCAGCATCAGCGCAATTAATCCGCTGCCACTGCCGATATCCAGCACTCGCTGTGCCTGTGCCAACGGCGCCCATGCCCCCAGCAGCACACCGTCCGTGCCCACTTTCATTGCGCAGCGATCGTGAGCAACAAAAAATTGTTTAAAGGTAAAGCCACCGCGACGTGGCGTAAAATTCGCTTTCGATTGAGTGCTCACAATAACCACCTGGATACAAAACTGGCGTAGCATAAGGCAATCTGATTTTTGGGAAAAGAGATGCTTTCCGCTTAAATAGGTGAAGAAAGCGGCCAACCCGTCTATAATCGGCGCCCCAAGTAGAGGTAGACCATGACAGTAACCAATTTTTCCGAGCTCGAACTCGATGAACGCCTGATAAACGCCCTGCGCGATAAAGGCTACGAACGCCCAACCGCCATTCAAGCCGAGGCGATCCCGCCTGCGATGGATGGGCGCGACGTATTGGGTTCGGCGCCAACCGGCACCGGCAAGACCGCCGCATTTTTGCTGCCGGTATTGCAGCATCTGCTCGACTTCCCACGCAAGAAGTCCGGGCCACCGCGCGTACTGATCCTCACCCCGACGCGCGAGCTGGCGATGCAGGTAGCCGATCAGGCACGTGAACTGGCTGCTCATACTTCGCTGGATATCGCCACCATTACTGGCGGCGTCGCGTACATGAACCACGCGGAAGTCTTCAGCGAAAACCAGGACGTGGTCGTCGCCACCACTGGTCGTCTGCTGCAATACATTAAAGAAGAAAACTTTGACTGCCGCGCAGTAGAGACACTGATCCTCGATGAAGCCGACCGCATGCTCGACATGGGCTTCGCACAGGACATCGAAACGATCTCTGCCGAGACGCGCTGGCGTAACCAGACGTTGCTGTTCTCCGCAACGTTGGAAGGCGATGCTATCCGCGAATTCGCCGAGCGCATTCTGAAAGAGCCGGTAGAAGTCGAAGCGGATCCATCACGCCGCGAACGCAAAAAGATCCTGCAGTGGTACTACCGTGCCGACGACGTGCAGCATAAAACCGCCCTGTTGGTGCATTTGCTGCAACAACCGGACGTACAGAAATCCGTTATCTTCGTGCGTAAACGTGAACGTGTACATGAGCTGGCGGCCTGGCTGCGCGAGGCGGGTATCAATACCTGCTACCTCGAAGGCGAAATGGTGCAGGCCAAGCGTAACGAAGCGGTAAAACGCATGATGGATGGCCGCGTCAACGTGCTGGTTGCGACCGACGTTGCTGCCCGTGGTCTGGATATCCTGGATATCACCCACGTGTTCAACTTCGATATGCCGCGCACCGCAGACACCTACCTGCACCGCATTGGCCGTACCGGTCGTGCCGGGCGCAAGGGGACGGCAATCTCGCTGGTTGAAGCACATGACCACCTGCTGCTGGGCAAAGTCGGGCGTTACCTGAACGAGCCATTGAAAGCACGGGTCATCGAAGAGCTGCGACCGTCGACCAAAGTGCCAAGCGAGAAAAGCAACGGCAAGCCGTCGAAGAAGGTGATTGCCAAACGTGCCGCCGACAAAGAGAAGAACAAAGAAAAAGCCAAGGTAAAAGTGCGTCATCGCGATGCGAAAAACGTCGGCAAACGCCGCCAGCCAAAGGCCAAACCTGAAGACAACGGCGCGAAGTAATGCCGTCGCTGTAAATAAAAACCGCCTCCAGTTATCTGAAGGCGGTTTTTTTATGCCCGTTTATAGCTGCGTGTAATGCGTTGCCTGCTGATGGGCTTTCAGCCACGTATTCAGTTGATGATAACGATCGCGCATTTCCTCATTCTGCAATGCCGTCGGCGTCTGCGAGAAATAGAACTGGAAACTCATCCCTTGCTGATTACGGGCTTTGGCATCCGCCCCTGCCTGCAACAGCATCAGCGCCAATTGCGGTGCATTGATTTTTGCCGCTACGTGCAAAGGAGTATCCCCTAGCCGATCGCTTAGCGTGACATCCGCACCGGACACCAGCAACAGTCGCAGTTGCTCCTCCCTTCCCGCCAATACCGCAACGGCCAATGGCGTGGCCCCGGTTACCGCATGACGTAGGTTAACCGGCACACCACAAGCCAACAGCAAGCGCAGATACTGTGGGTCTTGCACTGCCGCAGCCGTATGCAATGCGCTGTTTCCATCCAAACCCGGGGTAGAAGCATCCGCCCCCAGCGCCAACAACGCGCTTAGGCTTTGCGGTTGTTGTGACAGTATTGCCCACTGCAACAGGGTGACCTGATGATCGCCCTGCCCATGCAAACGCGCCTGCGTTGCCTGTTCAGCAATACCCTTTACATCGCCACGTGCGACGGCCTGAGCCAATGCCGCATTGCTGTGCCCGTTGAACGGGGTCATATCCTGATTCATCTGTTGTCCCTTAGCCATCATCAGTAAACCGACAATCGCGATCAGCGCCAGTATGGCAATCATCACCGCCTGCCACCATGCCCGCCGCCCGTCAGGCATTGGCTTTGGTCTCCCATGGCTTTTGCTCCGCCATCGAACTGATGACCTTGTCGATACCGTGCGCCGTCAGGCTGCGATCGACATGTTTGCTCGGTCGCCAGTCGTCAATACCGCTTAAGGTGTCGTTATTGGCCAGCGTGATTTTATGTCCTATGGCATCAGGGATTAGCGAAGTGGATTCCTGTGCCCCGGTCAGCATGTCATATTGTTCGCTATAACGACGGATCCCGCCGGCTTGCGCATCCTGTTTTGCTGCAGCTGGATCAATCCCCATACGGTTCAACGTGTAATCGGACACTCCCGCAGCGTTAAAGGTAACCGCCACCGTGCCCGTCGCCAGCGCCGCCGTTGCCGCAAGGCCACCACCCAGTGAATGGCCGGCAATGACCAACGCATCGCCAAACGCCGCCTTGGCACTCTTAGCGACCGCGACGGCCTGATTGTACTGCACATCATCATACCCCGTCGCTTGGCGTACATTGCTCAGCCAGTCGCGCATATCATTGGTGCCCGCAAAGGCCAATACGTACTGTTGATTGTCACTGTAGATCCCAGCCTGAAAACCCGATGCTGTGTCATGCAGGCTGGCAGGATCAATACCCGCGCCGAGCAAGGCGCTGTCGCTCAAGCGGCTGAACCCGTCAACACCCTGGCTAGTGGTGCTGTAAACGTCTTTGGCCAACAGCGCTAGCGTGTAATCCCCTTGTTGCGATTGCTGACCACGCGTCACGCCCGAATGCGCTGCAGCCGGCGCCGTTACCGACATGTCGCTCACCAGCGTATTCAGTAGATTCTGTGCATTTACAGTGTGCGACGACAATGTGGTCGCGGGGGCGTTTACCGGGGCGGATTCAACAGGTTGGGGAGCATTCAGCGGTTCCTGTGCCGTGCGTGTTGGCGGGAGCTGAATAGCCGAGGGACTGACCGCAGAGGTAAAGCTCAAAGACATACTCATGCCGACTCCTTGTCGATAGACTTATTAATTAGCGCACCTTATGTGTGCTGTTGTAGCTATCGGCAGGTCGGAGCAGTTCTGTAATGCAGGCGGTTATCTTTGCAAGGAATGTGATCCGGATTCACTTTCTGTCCAGTTTCGACCATCACATAAAAAAAAAGGGAGCCGAAGCTCCCTTGTAAACAATACGGGTAATTACAGGCTTTCTGTAAAGGTACGTGTAATCACGTCACGCTGCTGTTCTGGCGTCAACGAGTTGAAACGCACCGCATAGCCAGACACACGAATGGTCAATTGCGGGTATTTTTCTGGGTGCTTCACCGCATCTTCCAGCGTTTCGCGGCGCAGTACGTTTACGTTCAGGTGCTGACCGCCTTCTACACGCACGGTAGATTGCATTTCCAGCGGCACTTCACGGTACTCGATCTGGCCCAATTCGCTGACCGGTACAACCTGGTCTTCCGCATAGTTCGCTTTAGCGCAAACACAGCGAGCTTCTGATGTTTCATCGTCCAGCAGCCAGAAAGAGTTCACCAGCGCCTGGTCGTTTGCTTTAGTAATTTGAATACCAGTAATCATTTTGTTGCCTCCGTACAAGGGCGAAAAATTCTACGTCGAAAAAACCCAATGTTGGTTTCGGCCATTTGGTAAAACCATTGTTGTCTTGTTGTTCTGTATACCAGCCTGGAGTAGGCAATTCTTTGATTTAAGTCAATTTTTACGGGGTACCCACAGGGCACAAGTGGGCAAGTTTATGTTTTATGTCAATTTTCCCCATAAAGCGCACCGCAATTATTTTTGTGAATTTTCAAAAATTTTTGCATTCAACTCAGTAACGTAAAAATAAAAGCGGGTTTCACTGTGTGAAGCTAAACGGTAAGCTATGCCCAGTGAATTGTTAACGAAAACAAAGGAGAGCGTTTATGTCCACCTCCCTCACCTGGCATGACGTCATCGGCAAGGAGAAAGAGCAGCCCTATTTTCATGAAACGCTTGCCTTTGTTGCTGCTGAACGCCAGGCCGGTAAGACCATTTACCCACCGCAAAAAGATGTGTTCAACGCGTTCCGTTTTACCGAACTGGCGGACGTGAAGGTGGTGATTCTCGGTCAGGATCCCTATCACGGCCCGAATCAGGCACACGGCTTGTCTTTCTCCGTACTGCCCGGCGTTCCCGCCCCTCCTTCGTTAGTGAACATGTATAAAGAACTGGCGACGGATATCCCTGGTTTTGAACGCCCTAATCATGGCTGCCTGCAAAGCTGGGCGGAACAGGGAGTGCTGCTGCTGAATACGGTATTAACCGTGGAAGGTGGCCAGGCGCACTCCCACGCCAAGCTTGGTTGGGAAACCTTTACCGACAGAGTGATTGCGGCGTTGAACGAAAACCGCGAAGGCGTGATATTCCTGCTGTGGGGCTCGCATGCCCAGAAGAAAGGCAACTTTATCGATCGTAACCGCCACCATGTGTTGAAAGCGCCACACCCTTCACCGCTGTCCGCCCATCGCGGTTTTCTCGGCTGTCACCACTTTTCGCAAACCAACCAATTGTTGGAGCAGCAGGGGTTAAAACCTATCGACTGGATGCCCCGACTGCCACAGGCATAACACCAGATGCACAAAAGGCACCCGAGGGTGCCTTTTCTTTACTTAATTTCGCTTAAGCCTTGGCTTTGGAAACCGCAACCATCGCTGGGCGCAACAAACGGCCATTCAGCGTATAGCCTTTCTGCATCACCATCATGACATGGTTTGGCTGGTGATCGGCTGATTCCATCAGGCTCATGGCCTGGTGCACGTCCGGGTTGAACGGCACGTTAATGTCACCAACAATTTCGATCCCGTACTTACGCACGACGTCCTGCAGGGACTTCAGCGTCAGTTCGATACCTTCGATCATCGCTGTCAGTTCCGGATTGTTTTTATCCGCCATTTCCAGCGCGCGTTCCAGGTTATCAAGCACTGGCAACAGATCGCCGGAGAATTTCTCCAGCGCAAATTTGTGCGCTTTTTCGATATCCAGTTCAGTACGGCGACGAACATTTTCCATCTCCGCTTTGGCACGCAGCAGGCTGTCGCGTTCATGCTGCTGGGATTCGGCCAGTTGAGCTTCCAGCTCAGCAATGCGCTCATCCCGCAGATCGACGCCCTCAGCCGCTTCCGGCAGGGCTTCCTGCTGTTCCATTTCTTCCGAGACTTGCTCGTTTGGCGTCTTCTGTTCTTTACTACTCATGAATATCTCCGCGTTTTAGCATTAATCTCGCAACTTGGCTTATTATGGGGATCAAAACCGGGGTTTCAAGTCAACCGGTCACAATGTGGGGCATAAACTGGTCCCGGTGAGGAAAATCACAACAATGAATAAAAAATTCGGCTGTATTGGCATTGTTGGCCACCCGCGTCACCCTTCGGCGCTGGCAACGCATGAGATGTTATTTCACTGGCTGGTTGCCCGAGGCTATTCAGTGATGGTTGAACGGCAGATTGCCCAGGATTTGGGGCTAAAAGACGCCGTAACCGGTAGCCTGGCCGATATTGGCCAAAAGGCCGATTTGGCCGTGGTCGTTGGCGGCGACGGCAATATGCTTGGCGCTGCGCGCGTATTGGCCCGTTACGATATTAAAGTGATCGGTGTTAACCGCGGCAATCTCGGTTTCCTGACCGATCTCGATCCCGATAACGCATTGCAGCAACTGGCCGACGTGCTGGAAGGCGAGTACATCGATGAACAGCGCTTCCTGCTGGAAACCATCGTGCACAAAGAGAACCAACAGTGCCGTATCAGCACCGCCATCAACGAAGTGGTACTGCACCCCGGTAAAGTGGCGCACATGATTGAGTTCGAAGTGTATATCGACGATCGCTTTGCCTTCTCGCAACGTTCCGATGGCCTGATTATCGCTACGCCGACCGGTTCGACCGCCTACTCGCTTTCCGCCGGTGGGCCGATCCTGACGCCGTCGCTGGAGGCCATTGCGCTGGTGCCGATGTTCCCGCACACCCTTTCGGCCCGCCCGCTGGTGATCAACGGCAACAGCACTATCCGATTGAAGTTTTCACAAATTGGTAGCGATCTGGAAATCAGTTGCGACAGTCAAATCGCGCTGCCTATTCAGGAAGGTGAAGAGGTTTTGATACGCCGTAGTGATTTCCATTTGAATCTTATTCATCCGAAGGACTACAGCTATTTCAATACGTTAAGCACCAAGCTCGGTTGGTCAAAAAAATTATTCTAAAAATTGCGCCAGCCTCTTTACTGTATATAAAACCAGTTTATACTGTATGAAACTACAGTTATGTGTTTATACACAGGAAGGTTCCCATGCTGGCGCAATTGACCATCAGCAATTTTGCTATCGTTCGTGAGTTGGAAATAGATTTTCAACCGGGTATGACTGCGATTACCGGTGAAACCGGCGCCGGTAAATCGATCGCCATCGACGCGCTGGGGCTATGCCTCGGTAACCGTGCCGACGGTAACGTCGTTCGCTTGGGAGCCACCCGTGCCGATATCTGTGCTCGCTTTTCGCTGGCAGACACCCCGTCCGCCCGCCAATGGCTAGAGCAAAATCAATTAGACGACAGTAATGAGTGCCTGCTGCGCCGGGTGATCAATGCAGATGGCCGCTCACGCGGTTTTATCAATGGCACTGCCGTCCCCCTTTCGCAACTGCGCGAACTCGGTCAGCGTTTGATTCAAATCCACGGCCAGCATGCTCATCAATTACTGCTCAAGCCCGAGCATCAAAAACAACTGCTCGACGCCTATGCCGACGAACCTGCTCTGCTGATCCAGATGCAGCAGGCTTATCAGCGGTGGCACCAAAGCTGCCGCGAACTGGCTCACCATCAGCAACAATCCATCGAGCGTGATGCACGTAAACAGCTGCTGCAATACCAATTAAAAGAGCTGAACGAGTTTGCACCGCAGGCGGGCGAATTTGAACAAATCGATTCTGAGTTCAAACGCCTGGCCAATAGCGGCCAGTTGTTGACGATCAGCCAGCAAACGCTGCAATTACTGGCCGATGACGAAGAAAACAACATGCTGAGCCAGCTTTATACCGCCAAACATTTGCTGGTTGAGTTGATCGGGATGGATGAAAAGCTAAGCGGTCTGCTGGACATGCTGGAAGAGGCTTCAATCCAAATCAGTGAGGCCAGTGATGAACTGCGCCATTATGCCGATCGCATGGATTTGGATCCGAACCGCCTGCAAGAACTGGAGCAACGCCTGTCGCGGCAAATTAATCTGTCACGTAAGCATCGCGTGGCACCAGAAGAGCTGCCTCAATTGCACCAACAGATGCTGGATGAGCAACAACTGCTATCACAGCAAGAAAACGATCACGAACACCTGAACGAAGCAGTCACGCAGCACCATCAGCACGCCCTGCTGTTGGCAGAGCAATTGCACCAAAAGCGCCAGCATTATGCCGCCGAACTGACCACGTTGATTACTGACAGCATGCAGGCGCTCTCTATGCCGCACGGTAAATTCAATATTGATGTGCGCTTTGAGCCGCAATATTTGAGTGCGGAAGGTGCAACGCGCACCGAGTTTTGTGTATCCACCAACCCAGGCCAACCGCTACAGGCATTAGCGAAAGTAGCCTCTGGTGGCGAGTTGTCCCGTATCGCATTGGCGATCCAAGTTATCACGGCGCGCAAAATGGAAACGCCAGCACTGATTTTCGACGAAGTGGACGTCGGTATCAGTGGCCCAACCGCCGCCATTGTTGGTCGCCTGCTTCGCCAGTTAGGCGAGTCCACGCAGGTTATGTGCGTCACTCACCTGCCACAAGTCGCAGGCTGCGGTCATCAGCATCTATTTGTCAGCAAGCAGACCGACGGCACAGAAACCGAAACACAGATGTCGCCATTGGATAAACGAGCTCGTTTACAGGAATTGGCACGCCTTCTTGGTGGCAGTGAAGTCACCCGGAACACGCTGGCAAATGCAAAAGAACTGCTTGCTGCATAAAAAAGCTCAACTTTTTTACTTTCTTGAGGTCTGACTTTGGCGCTGTTTGCCCGACAGACCTCAAATTGTAGCAACGTCACAATTAAGCCCCCTCCGGGAACTTAGTCACCCTCAGTGACTGAGGTCAACGAGGGTAGCCAACACAGCGACAATTTGAAGGATCACGGGTATACCCAATAGATTTCACGTTGCAGCAAGGCGGCAACCAAGGGAATCCCCGGGAGCTTAGTTAACTAAGTGACTGGGGTGAACGAGGGCAGCCAACACCGCGACAACGTGAAGGATCACGGGTATACCCAATAGATTTCACGTTGTAGCAAGGCGGCAACCAAGGGAACCCCCGGAAGCTTAGTCACCTCAGTGGCTGGGATAAACGAGGGTAGCCAACGCCGCGACAACGTGAAGGATCACGGGTATACCCAATAGATTTCACGTTGTAGCAAGGTGGCAACCAAGGGAACCCCCGGGAGCTTAGTCACCTCAGTGGCTGGGATAAACGAGGGTAGCCAACACCGCGACAACTTGAAGGATCACGGGTATACCCAATAGATTTCACGTTGTAGCAAGGCGGCAACCAAGGGAATCCCCGGGAGCTTAGTTAACTAAGTGACCGGGGTGAACGAGGGCAGCCAACACAGCGACAACTTGAAAGATGAAGGGTATAAGGGTTTCCAACAGCACCAAGGTCTATTATCATCGGCAACCTATGCCCTAAAGGAATGTGATTACTATGCGCTGTAAAACGCTGACTGCCGCCGCTGTAGTTCTTGTGATGCTGACTGCAGGCTGTTCTACTTTTGAGAAGGTGGTTTACCGGCCTGACATCAACCAAGGGAACTACCTGACGTCAACCGACGTAGCTAAAATTCAGAAAGGTATGACCCAGCAACAGGTCGCTTACACATTGGGTACCCCAATGCTGCAGGACCCGTTCGGTACTCAGACATGGTTCTATGTGTTCCGCCAGCAACCAGGCCATGAAGATATCACTCAGCAGACCCTGACGTTGACCTTCAACAGCGCTGGCGTGTTGACCGACATTCAGAACAAACCTGCGTTGACCAAATAATCAGCGGGGAATTATCGTCCGGCCCATGAGGGATGCCTCACGTTCTTCATGACAGTCACAGGCTGCAACTCGGAAGATAACATTCTGATAAAAAATAAGGCGCATTCAGCGCCTTATTTTTTTGCCTTTTCTGCCCGTTGGCGGCGCAGTTCTTTAGGATCGGCAATCAAGGGGCGGTAAATTTCCACCCGGTCGCCATCGTTGAGCACATCACCCAACTTGGCCGGTCGGCTATAGATGCCCACCTTATTACTTTGCAGGTCAATGTCACTACGTAGTTCAAGCAGCCCAGAGGCAATTATCGCCTGTTCAACGCTGCTGCCTTCAGCCAGCGTGACATTGCGCAGATACTGACGTTCCGGCAGGGCGTAAACCACCTCAACCCGTATATCTGACACTGTAAACCTCTTTTGCCCGCTGGGTGAATGCTTGCACCATATTGCCGGCCAGCTCTTTAAACACCTTTCCGAATGCCAACTCGATCAGCTTGTTGGTAAATTCGAAATCGAGGTGCAGCTCAACCTTGCAGGCTTCCGGGCTGAGCGGCGTAAAATGCCAGCCCCCCATCAGCTTACGGAAGGGACCATCCACCAGTTGCATATTGATGCTCTGGTTATCCAGCAGCGTATTACGCGTAGTAAACGTTTTGCTGATACCGGCTTTGGCAACATCCACTGCGGCGGTCATTTCATTGTTGGACGCGTCAATCACCCGGCTACCGGTACAACCAGGCAGAAAATCGGGATAAGAGTGAACATCGTTTACCAACTGATACATCTGCTCGGCGCTGAACGGCACCAACGCAGACCGACTGATCTGGGGCATATCATTTCCTGTGAGACACAAAACATACAAATCATATCATTTATCTATCAGCAAACAAAAAATCTGCTATGCAACGAAGGGGCCAAAAATGCGAAAAATTGCGCAGGTGCTGAGCGGTAAAGGATTTCTTTCGCTGGCGCATCCAGTATAATGAACACACTATGACAAAGAAAAAAGCACACAAACCCGGTTCTGCCACCATTGCGCAAAACAAGCGAGCGCGTTTCGAATACTTCATTGAAGAAGAAATCGAAGCGGGCCTGTCCCTGCAAGGGTGGGAAGTAAAATCGCTGCGTGCCGGCAAAGCCAACCTCAGCGACAGCTACGTAACATTCCGCGATGGTGAAGCCTATCTGTTTGGCGCCACTATCACGCCGCTTAGCGTGGCTTCGTCGCATGTGGTTTGCGATCCGACGCGTACCCGTAAACTGCTGTTGAACAAACGCGAGCTGGATTCATTATTCGGCCGTGTTAACCGCGAAGGTTATACCGTGGTTGCCTTGTCCATGTATTGGAAAAATGCCTGGGTCAAAGTCAAAATCGGCGTAGCCAAAGGCAAGAAAGAACACGATAAGCGCGATGACATCAAAGATCGTGAATGGCAGACGGCGAAAGCCCGTATCATGAAGCACGCAAACCGATAAGCCTCTGGCTTAACGGGCTAAACTTCTGGTATACTGCACAAAGTTACTTGGGGCTGATTCTGGATTCGACGGGATTTGCGAAGCCCTAGGAGCATGCCGAGGGGCGGTTGGCCTCGTAAAAAGCCGCAAAAAAATAGTCGCAAACGACGAAAACTACGCACTAGCAGCTTAATACCCTGCTCAGAGCCCTCTCTCCCTAGCCTCCGCTCTTAGGACGGGGATCAAGAGAGGTCAAACCCAAAAGAGATCGCGCAGATGTCCTGCCTGGGGCTGAAGCGTTAAATCCAATCAGGCTAGTTTGTTAGTGGCGTGTCCATCCGCAGCTGACCGGCGAATGTAAAGATTGGACTAAGCATGTAGTGCCGACGGTGTAGTAATTTCGGACGGGGGTTCAAATCCCCCCAGCTCCACCAAATAGGTCACCGGTGACCCCAGATAGATCTGGTGACAATAACGAGAAAGCCCGCATACCACCTAGGTTTGCGGGCTTTCTTGTGTCTGTAATTTTTCCCGCGAAGTCTGAAGCCAACTAATTAAATCCGAACCTTTTAGGCACCCCGTAAAGCATTATTGTTTTTGAGGTGCCTAAAACTATGGAAACCCGGCAATGGCAAGACAAACCAAACCTCTATCCGTTAAAGAAATCGAATCTGCTAACCCCAAGGAAGCGGACTACGTTCTCTATGATGGCGATGGCCTTGAGCTACTTATCAAATCCAGCGGGAGTAAAATCTGGTAGTTCCGTTACTATCGACCGCTGACAAAACAGCGAACCAAACAGAGCTTCGGTGCCTACCCTGCTGTCTCCCTTTCTGATGCGCGTAAACTCATGTAAGCATACCCGTTTTAGTTCCACGCACTTTTTGAGACTTCCGTGTTTTCAGCCATCAGTCGGTACTCTTCCGGCGTCAGGTTGTTCAGCGATTCGTGAGGGCGTTCGCTGTTATATTCCGTCAGCCAGCGCTCTGTGATTTCCCGGGCCTCATTCAGTGTTCTAAACAGGTAAAAATCCAGGATTTCTGTCCGGTACGTCCGGTTAAACCGTTCGATGAAGGCATTCTGTGTCGGCTTGCCAGGTTTGATAAATTCCAGCAACACGCCATGTTCTTCAGCCCACTGTGCCAGCGTCAGTGAGACCAGTTCTGGTCCGTTGTCCATCCGCATTTTCAGCGGGTAGCCACGGTTTGCCACGATCCGCTCCAGTACCCGGACAACACGTTGAGCCGGGATATTCAGGTCGATTTCTATCGCCAGTACTTCCCGGTTAAAATCATCCACCACATTGAAGGTCCAGAAGCGCCTACCACAGACCAGCGCATCATGCATAAAGTCTATCGACCAGCTCTGGTTAAGTGCCTCAGGCGCCACCAGTGGCGACGGGTTGCGTACCGGCAGCCGTTGTTTTCCCTTACGACGAAAATTCAGTTTCAGCAGGCAGTAAATCCGGTGAACGCGTTTGTGGTTCCAGGTATTGCTCTGCCTGCGCAGCAGTTGGAACAGCTTCTTAAAACCGTAGCGCGGATAGCGTTCTGCCAGTTCAGTCAGCGCATGGATCACCGGTTCATCACGCCGGGAATCGGGCTGATAAAAATAGACCGTCCTGCTCAGCGATAACGTCCTGCAGGCCTGACGTAAACTCATGGCAAATTGCGCTGTCAGATAGCTGACGAGTTCACGCTTTATCGCTGGTTTTAAAGCTTTTTTTCGATGACGTCTTTAAGTGCCCGGCACTCAAGGCTGAGGTCAGCAAACATCTGTTTGAGCCTCCGGTTCTCGTCTTCCAGATCTTTGATTTTTTTAATATCGGCCGCTTCCATTCCGCCATACTTTGCCTTCCAGTTGTAATAGCTGGCTTCCGAAATAGCGGCTTCACGGCACACATCCTTGACGGCACGTCCGGCTTCGACGGACTTCAATACGGCGATGATCTGGTGTTCGGTGAATCGGATCTTACGCATAGCGATCTCCTCCGGGGACATAATCAGTATGTCGGAAGATCTCTAAAAGTGAATGGCTAGTTTCGCAGGGATACTTACAGTTTAGCGACATTCCTCGATCATATGGGAAGCGGATGAAGGCACGGCAAATATTGCGGATTGCATTCACTTGACGCCGGGATTGTCGTTCGGGTGAATTACCTTCACCAGATGCTGAGGATGCTGAACGCGTCGAACTGGACTTGCTTTCATCACCTGCGATACCTGGTTCAACAACCGGGCGTTGTTCAATCAACTTTATTCCAAGGGCATCAAACCTGGAGCACTGTCCAGTATGTTGCGGACACTCTCCTTCTGGCCCTGGCGAATTACTGTGCTTTCAGCATCAGCATCACATTCATGATGATGTTGAATATGGCGTTTCTTTTTAAAATAGGCTCTGACTTTTTTATCTTTTTCCCATGCAGCAGGATGCATGGTTATACCACATCCCCAGCACACGTAGCCTTCAGTATCAACGCTATCCAGCATCCAGAGATCCTCAGCCTCGACGATCTCACGAGTGCGTTTATCGCGAGCAGATTCCATCACTTTCTCCTTATCGCAGAACGTTTGTATAGGCCCTTAGCCTTCATTCAAACCGTTGTTCCCTTTCACTATCTTCCCGTTGTTCACGCTCTTTTTGGCGTTCGACCCACTGACTCATTTTTTCACAAACTGCTTTGGCAGCCTCGGCGATATCTGGACGCTTGTGTTTGCTCAACGTACTGATGGCCCTTGATCTAGCTTGCATTATGTTAGCCAGGCTACCAGTCCAGGATGTTGGACTAATGCGCTCAGCAAAAGACTCCAGTACAGCTAGTGGCTCAGGTGAGGCCTCTAAAAGTTCTATAGCAGCTTCGTGTAAGGTCAGTGCACTCTGTTCACCATTCTTTGACCAAAGAGTTACGCCACCAGCTATAGCTGGCCAAACACTGGGCTCATTTCTGGCGTGGCACCAATTAATCAAAACGTTTGTATTTATCTTTGCAAGGGCATAGGTGCGTAAACCACCACGATGAATAAAGAACTGCCTTCTTCGCTGCTGTTCCTCAGTACCTTCAAAAATGCGATTGAGAAATGCTTCTGGCATCAACAAAACTGTCGTTTCAATTGTTTTATCAAAATCAAACATATATCCATAGAGGTCATCAACGACACTGAAAATTGTGTCCAACCACTCAATTTTTTTTGCCTCATAACCATCGAAACGCAACGCGGCATCGATAACTCGTTCCATGTAAAAATCAATTGTCCCCCTTTGGCCTCTGTCGCTGTTTTTAATCCGCTGGATTGCTGCAGCAAGACCGATCAACCGGAAATCTGCGCCAAGTGTATCTGCAGATTTATCTTTACCATGCAGTCTCATGGAGAGCGCATGCAAAATGACATTATCTCCGCTTGCTTTACTCAGAAGTCGCTCAGCAAGATCGAGGACACAAACTCTCGGCAAATTGGCGTATTGTTCACGCCATAAAATCGGCTCATACATGAAAGGGCGAATGTCTGGATCATCCAAATGCTTCATACAACGATCCAAATCATTTACCGTAAATTTCCTCCAAGGATGCAAGCCAACTAATACCTGTCTAAGTTCAGGATGCTGTACACATTGGTCGAGAAACTCCTGTGCTAATGCTGGATCGACAGAGTCAACTTCTTCAATGAAGCCACCAAGGACCCCAAAGTCTTTGTTAACGTCTGTCTGCTTTTCTATTTGTTCAACAAGTCGCTGCCAGCTAACGCGTAAATCATGTGCCCCTCGAGCAAGTCCTCGACCAAAGACGGTGCGATAGGGCATTCCACCTATGGAGAACAGCTCTGAACCCAACTCCTCAAGCACATGATTTGATAAGGCAAAGTCCTGTCCCAATTGAAGTGCTTTGGCTTCCAGTCGTTTTCCTGCTGCGGTATATTTATCGGAGTCCTCATGATCAAAATCCGCATCCAGTGCCCAATAATCATGATTTGTACTCAACACGTATGTCTTTATTGTTGGAATTAGCTCAATGGGCTCCAACTCCTTCTCTAAGGCAGCAAGATTATCCGGCAACTGCTCAACATCATCTCCATCGCTACGCTTGGTATAGTCAAAATAAACCGTTGAACGAACGGCTTTCCAACCTTCCCCCCAAGGACTTAAAGCATTTAATGTGCGGGCAGCATCGATGAGTTTGTCTCGCATTGCTTCTTGAAAGCAAATTCCCCTGAATTTGTCAGCCAGGATTGATCTTGCAGGCCTTTCAAGCTCAGGATCTCCGGATGCCGCTAATTGGATAATGACGTCAATAAAGGCGCTGCGCCATTCGACAAGTTCATCATAGTTGGGTTCGTATCCATAGTCTCTTGGTCGAGCTCCAAACTCACTAACCCCAAACCCTGACCACGGTGGGCCATCCAGGGCGGTTGACAGCATCTTGAAGCCCAAAGATCTACGCGTAATAGTGCTTGATACAATGCATTCGTTCATTAAAGCAATACGCTGGCTTAGCGATGCATGAGTACCAGACAGATACGCCTGGAAAAACCTTGGGACCATGTTTAGAGCAGAATCCAGGTTATTATTATCGGCTTCGTCCTCTGCCATCTCGATAAGAAGCCTGGCGCATCGCTCAAAGGCATTCGGTTCGTATGCCATCAATTGTAAAAGACGCAGGATACTACGTCGCTGCGGATTGTAGCCCGGTTCCATACCTTTAAAATCAGATGATGAGAGTACGGCCTCAATTCTGTTGAGCAATGCTTCAGGTGCAACCGGTCCGATATACCCAAGTATTCGTAACGAAATATCATTTAGCTCGGCTATTCTTCCTAACATCCCTTCAGGCTGAAGCCAGGCTTCTACAATTTCTTTCGCAACAGGATGGTCATGCAACAACCCCAAGCGATGCGAAAAAGACATTAATAAACGCTCACAATCCGGAGCTTCAAAAGTCGCCCTAAGTTGATCAACGGGAATACTGTCGAGTGCGGATGCTGCCAATCTGTTAGCAATGGCATGAGGTAAGATAGCTCTCCAGTGAGATCTTTTCTGAACGATATGACGTTCCATCAGCTTCGTAACGGCTTTAAATAACTGGGTTCTGGAATATCCAAAGAGCGCCCCTAATATTTCCAGTTCATCGGTAGCAACATCTGGACTAGATACCGAGAATGAATACACCAGTGACAATATTTCAGCTTGCTCCCGTAAATTACCATCAGGATGATTACGCTGTTCAAACAAGCGATTAAACAACTGCGCATCAGAAAGTAGAGCCAAACTCTCGCCTTCCTCCCCTCTCTCAGCTATAGCCAAAGCAACTCTTGCATTCCCATCTGCAAACTCAGCAATACGACGGGCATTATTCTGACCAATAGAAGGGAAGCGACGGATAAGAAGTTGCTCTGCCACCTCTGGACCATCTGTCTCAATATGGATGACCTCAGTTGTCTGTGGTTTGTCATCCCTAATGTCGTACTCGATCGTGATGAGGCTTACTTCTTTTCCTGCGGCTGATACCTTGCTGGCAAGCGAAGCATGGAGCTCTGATGGGCAATTATCAAGGATCATAACTGCTCGTCGGTCCTCAGCGATCAGCTTATCAAGCATTGCTGTAGCCGACGGTACTGGCTCAGAGCCAGTATCAACATAAATAGCTACTGTCCGGTCAAGCGCATCTGTTCCAACAGTTTCATCAAAGAGCGCCTGAACGATCCGAGTCTTCCCGACACCAGATAATCCTGTAATACGAACCGCCTTATTCGTCGAACGGATAAGTTCTCGCATTGGGCTAATTGCTTCATCAATTTTGAGTTTTTGCCCCTTTCCCGACGGTAAAGTAATGGTTACACCTGGGGCTGAGATTAAAGTGTCTGTAACACCTTGTGGCGGATTGGTCCAAGTTCCGTAGGGTTGCCAACCGGAATACCCTTGCCCAAGCTTCCCTTTTACCCACAGCATGACCGATGGATGTTGGCGCAGCCATTGAATGAGTTTGGAACGGTCGTAGAAATCAAGATGAAGATTGCTTTTGTTAGGATCATCTTTTACTGCATCCCTCATCGCTTTAAGACGATCTATCTTTCCAGACGGAGAGCAATCATCACCCAGGCTGACAATGATGTAGCTGCCTTGTTTTCTGGCTTGTTCAGATATGATGGGTGAAAGCGCTTTACCGGTGCTCATTTCCTTCTCAATTGTAGCTTTTGGCATCTTATGTTTCTTTGCCTGGAAGACCGTATCAGGCCTTACAAGAAAGCCAAGTTTCAGTTGATCAACTGGAACCTGAACATGGATATCAATTCCTCCGTCAGGGGCTGTAATTGAACCAGACCAATTTATACATGCAGGGCTATGACCTTGCATTGCCACTTCAGCTTCCGCTAGCCGAGCAATCAGCTCTTCTAACTGAGTATCAGAGAGCCGAAGTAGTTCGTCCTTTTCAATGTCAAAGATTGCCATGCCTTCGCCTTAGTAAAAATTTTTATCCTGGTTCATACACTATGGGTACATATTCGTGCGCCCCGCACTCTTAAGTGCAAGCAAGCGCTGTTTAAGTTTTTTTGCTTTGCCAGGATGGAATCTGGCCAATAAATGAACCAGTCCCAATGTTTGTGCATAAGGGCCCTTATCGAACTCGATAATTTCGCCCCTGAGAATGGCTTGCTCCAAATGATGGACTGCCGATCGTATCTGACTTTGCTTAGCGGAAGAGATACCCGGTTTCGAATTCACCGAAAGCTTGGTAACTTCCATCCGTTGCCCAGATGTTCTGATTTCGTGTTTAGCTCGTTTGGGCTGGTAACCGTGCCTGGAAAGCATGCCATAAATCGAGGCTATCACATTCGTTTTAGTCGGTTTATCAAGAAAGTTTACTGACGAGACGGCGATATCATCAACGTAGCGGGAATAAATTATTCCTCGTGCCCGGAAACTGGCTTGCAGTGCCGGTTCATCTTTCCAAAACGCCAGGTTAGCCAGAAATGAACTAGTGATGGCACCCTGAGGTATAGTCGAGCTGTACAAACCGCATACACCCAACACCGGGGAACCCCGTAGCGGTAACTACTCAGGCCTGTATTGCAGGCCTTTTCTTTGCCTGAAATTTCGCCCTGCTGCCCATTCACAGGGTAAACCCATCGCCCACTGGTCACTGCTTAATTATTTGTTTTTAAAAAACTAAAACCAAAAGTGAACACTGAGAACAATTTTTCTGTAAATCTTTTTTCTGACGCTTAGCGCATTACACTGTCAGAGACTCTTCCAGTCAGGCAGTTTGTTGGCCCGCTTGCGCCAAGAGTGGATTAACGCCATGAATAAACCAAACAACAAACCGGCAAAGAGGGCGTTTAACACGGCGGTTAGTATACTGACACCTTCATTTTTCCAGCGACTAAACCACATAAGAATACCCCATAGCGGGCCAAACCAGACGGCAAAAAACAACGTATTCAGCCAGAAGGGGGCGAACGGTGGCGGTGGCATTTTACCCCCCATCCTCCAAAACAGGCGCAAGATCGGCGGTGCATAATTGCTCCGCCACATCTTTTTATCTTCCATCAGGGCTATTGCTTTTTTCTTCTTATCTTCAAATACCATCATCCGAATCCTTTCATTGGGCATCTATAGAGACCGTCTAATAATAGGCCTTATCCAGAGTCAGCCATAGCGTGAAATGAATGAACGTTCAGCCCTCTTGTAGCAAGGCAGATATTACCGTCAGAAGCACTTCGAGAACCGGCCCAGGCCGGTTGGGTAATCCGTGCCTGGTTCGCGAGGTTCGATAACCTTGGCGCATCTAGCCCTGGCTCAATTTTTTGAAAAGATAATCAAAAACCAAACGCACTCTCATTGGATAAGGGGTCTGATGTGTGTGGTAGAGATTGACCGGCCACGGAGGCGGTGCATCGTCACGGAGAACGGAGACCAGCTCACCTGACGCGATGTGGTCTTCTACCAAATACCCCGCCAGTTGGGCAAACCCTAAACCGGCGAGTACCGCTTTGCGTTCAATATCGGGTGTGTCAGTGACAAATGCGGCGGATTTCGGATAGAAATTGCGTTTTTGACTAAACTCCCATGGCCAGTAGCGCCCGGTTTTACGGTTAAGCAGCGCCACAATCGGCAGGCGGGCAAGATCATCAACGTTGGCAGGCGGCGGCATATGTTCAAGCAGCTTCGGTGATGCAACCAGATGGAAAGGCATGGTACAGGGTTGGCGAACGATGCAGGTTTGGTCATGCAAAAAGCCTATGCGTATGCCGATATCGATTTTTTCATCAACCAGGTCGCTGTGTATATTTGACAGGTGGAGTTCGAGCGTAATTGCGGGATACAAACGTGTAATCTCCGCCAATATTGGCATGATGATTTCACTGCCATAGGTATGTGGTGCCGTGATGCGTACAACGCCATTGATATCTTCTGTACTCTTCTTTTTTTCCTGAAACAGCCTGTTCATCTGTTCCATGGCTATTTTTGCCTGCTCAAAAAAACCGAGGCCAAAATCCGTGAGTTTTACGCTTCGAGTGCTGCGGTGAAATAGCTGCTCCCCGAGCAACGACTCTAACTCTTTGATGGCTCTTGTGACTTTTTGCGGGGAAATACCAAGCCTGGTCGCCGTGTGTTTAAAGTTCATCTCCTCTGCGGCACAGCAGAAAATACGTAATGCTTCTTGTCTGTTTTGCACCATCACCTCTTTATTCCAAAAAATGGAATTCTAAAAGCATAACACTTCCATTTACTGATTTTAAACTGCGGATAAAGTATTCGCACAGACAAATACAGGAGGAAAGAAAGATGAACAGTATTACAGGTAAAGTCGTCGTGATCACCGGCGCCAGCAGTGGGCTTGGTGAAGCAACCGCAAAACACCTGGCTGCAAAGGGGGCCATGGTGGTCGTTGCGGCACGCAGAAAAGCGCGTCTTGAAGCGTTGGTCCAGCAAATCGTTGATGCCGGAGGGAGCGCATTAGCGCTGCAGGTGGATGTGACAAACCGCCTGGATGTCGAAGCGATGATCGCCCAGGCCGTAAAGCAATTTGGCAAGATTGATGTATTGGTCAACAACGCAGGGCTAATGTCGATCGCCCCGCTCAATGCCGTGAAGGTTGATGAGTGGGAGCGAATGATCGATATCAATGTGAAAGGGGTGCTTTACGGCATCGCCGCGACGCTGCCGCTGTTCGAAAAACAGCAATTCGGTCATTACATCACTATTTCGTCCATCGCCGGCAAGAAGGTATTCAGTCCCGGAGGGACGGTCTATAGCGGCACAAAATTCGCGGTAAGCGCCATAACCGAAGGTTTGCGCCATGAAGTTGGCGGAAAGATCAGAACCACTACCATCTCTCCCGGCCTGATCGACACTGAATTGAAGATGGGCAGCTCGCACGCAGAAAGCTCGAAGGCCGTTGTCGAGCTCTATCAGAGCCAGGCGATTTCTGCCGATGCAATCGCGCGTGCCATAGCGTATGCGATCGAGCAGCCTTCGGACGTGGACGTAAGTGAAATTGTTATCAGGCCGACAGTGCAAGAGTTCTAAATCATCGGTAGGAAGATTCAACGTTCATTACCCCTATTTCATAGGGGTTCTTAGGTATTTTTTCTTACATTAACGAGGTCTTCTATGCGTCGCAATATACTCATTGGCGCGTTTCTCGCCGTTTTTTCCGCTGCTTCAACCGCCATGGCGCCTTTTTCTAAAATAGAAAATCCCGGGTTCTACAGGATAATGCTTGGCGACTTCGAAGTGACGGCGTTGTCTGACGGAATAAGCCCGATGCCCGCAGATAAAATATTGATCAATACTCAGTTGAAGCAGCTCGAAAAGGCGATGGCGCTCAATAACCTGTCGTTACCCTTGCCGACATCGGTGAATGCCTATCTGATTAACACCGGAGGCAAGTTGATTTTAATCGACGTTGGCACCGGCATGCTGCATGGCGAAACGCTGGGCAAGATGATGAAAAATTTAAATGCTTCGGGTTATAAGGCGGAACAGGTGGATGAGATTTATTTAACCCATTTACACCCCGATCATGTGGGGGGACTGATGGCGCAGAATAAAATCGCTTTCCCGAACGCCATCGTCAGAGTGGAGAAAGAAGAAGTCGCTTTTTGGCTTAGCGAAGAGAAAAAACAGCAGGCGGAAGAGAAAGATAAGCGCTTCTTTGATGCCGCATCCGTTTCATTAAAGCCTTACGAAACGGCGGGAAAACTGAAGACGTTCGAAGGCGACAAGGAATTAACACCGGGTATTTCGGCTATCGATACGCGTGGGCACACGCCAGGACACAGCGTGTTTGCCGTCGAAAGCAAAGGGAAAAAGATGGTGATACTGGGCGATATGATCCACGTCGCTTCCGTACAATTCCCTGACCCGAATGTCGCTATCGCCTATGATATTGATGTCCCTGCCGCCGTTGCACAGCGCAAGAAGCTGTTTGACAGTCTTGCTCAGCAAAGAGCACTTGTCGCGGGCGCGCATCTGTCCTTCCCTGGCCTGGGCTACATCAGTAAAAGCGGTGATGGCTATGGCTGGCACCCTTTAAACTACGGCGCAATGAATCAACATTAATCTGCCCGATAGTTAATAAAGAATGAATGCGAACATGATGTTATGGGGCCGAATGGCCCCTTTTTTATGATGCAAAGGACACATTTTCAATGTTGAACCGCTGGCTTTCACGCTGCGTGTTGTGTGTTATTTTGGTCACCGGTGGCGGTAATTAAGCAGGTAGAAAGGCTATGGGGAATTCGGCATTCATGCATCGTTTTGACGCGTTGGGCGGGCTTGAGCTGCTCATTGCAGATTTTTCGGACCACCGATTTGACGTGCACTGGCATGATACCTGGTCGATTGGCGTTGTCCTGCGCGGCGCCAATAACAACAGTGCCAAAGGCGACGCCGAGGGTATCGTCTGCCGTGGGCAAATCAGCGTCATCTCCCCAGGGCAGATGCATGCCGGGACCACTCTGGGTGTAGAGGGTTGCCACTATTTTATGTTTTATCCCAGCCACGAGATGCTGCTCGGCGCAGCGGAGAGCATGGCAATGCAATTACCTGCGATCAAGGGAAAGCACATCGAACATGCGGTTTTAGCCAAAAAATTGTGTGAAACCGCTACGGTATTAACTGACATGCAATCTAGCCATTTTGATCGTGAAGTGGCCTGGAGCCACTGTGTGGCGGAGCTGCTCCAGGTGTTTTCCCCGTGGCAGTCATTGACTGAGGCTGGCGACATCACGCCAGGTTTGAGAAGGGCAAAAGAGTATCTGCACGATCATAATGCGCAGGAAGTGCGTCTGGATATGCTGGCGCAGGCAGTCGGCATATCGAAGTTCCACCTTTGCCGCCAGTTCTCGGCAAAATTTGGTTTATCGCCGAGTCGATATCAGCGGCAGCTTAGATTGCAACAGGCTAAGGCCTTGCTTTCCAGGGGCGGAGATATCGCGGAAATCGCTATCGCTTGCGGATTTGCCGATCAGTCGCACATGGGCAGAATATTTAAGTCGACGTACGGCGTCACGCCGCGTAGTTACCGCGATCGGCGCATTTGAGCAATATCGTTCTATCTCACCGACGAAGAGGCGCTAAGAATATGCCTTTTTGACGACGAGAAGAAAACATGTTCATCGATCTTTCCACGTTGGGTTTATTTGCTCTTTCGGCTGCCGCGCTAACGCTTATTCCGGGTGCCGACATGCTTTGCGCATTGTCTAACGCCATCAGCCAGGGAACGAAAGCGGGGCTAATCACCGTATTTGGCGCTGTCACTGGGGTGACGTGTCACATCGGTCTTGCGATTGCCGGCGTTACGGCGCTTATCGCCTCTTCGCCTGTGTTATATGGTTTTTTTGTCGTCGGCGGCGCGCTCTATATTATGTGGGTAGGCTTTGGCATCTTTAACAACAAAAACGCGATCAGCCTTCAAAACAACAGCGAGCGGAAAAGCCTGCATAAACTTTATTCGCAAGGATTACTGACCAACTTGCTGAACCCTAAGGCCATCATCTTTACATTGGCATTTATCCCGCAGTTCATTCGGGTTGAAGCGGGCATGCCGGGTATGCAGATGCTGATATTGGGTATTGAGCTCATCGTCATTATGTTCCTCATTGAAATTCCCCTGGTATTTCTGGCAGGTAAAATTGCACTGAAAATAAAAACCAGCCCGGCAATCGGTATCTATATTAATAAGTTCTTTGGCGCCGTCATTCTGGCATTGGCCGTTGCCATTCTGGCCACGCGATTGCTCTAGGGTCTTAAATAGGCAGATTGGCAGCGTTGTTCGGTAGATAAGGTTTAATCTAGCCCGGAGCCTCTATCACGGCCTTCGCCTGAAGATCAGATCCTGGCCCTCCCCCGCCAAGTTGGCATAGACAAGATCCTGCCCCTACAGGGCCTGTTCGAGAACCGACGGGTTCAACACGTCGCCCATGATCACCCGGCGGTTTGCCGGGTGCGGGTGTCGAATATTTCCAGGGTCGCGAACAACCCGGCTGCTGGCGCCACAGTCAGCCCCCTACTCATAGAGGCGTCTGGTCTTATCCCAGGTGTGCGGCAAAAAACGGCAGCACCCTGGCCAGTGCTTCACGAACGGCTTCGGGTTTGTCATACAGCTCGTAATGTGAAAAATCAGGCAAGGAAACCAGTTCGCGCTGCTTCGAGATTGTTGCTCGTCCATAAATCTCCATGCCATCGCGATAGGCGCCAAAGGCACCGACTTTCTCTCCGACAACGACCATCACTGGCTGCGTCAGTAACACCTCAGCATACGCAAAGGCATCCCAGGCCAGCGTTTTCTGAGCATGCGAAAACAGCATTCGCGTTGCGCCACCGGGTTGTTGACCGCGAGATGTCTTGTAGTAGTCAGTGGCTTCATAGACATCACGCTCGGTCAGCCCATGGGCTTTCGCCATATCAAGACTGGCAGGTAGCAGTTCGTTAATGTGAAGCTCGCCCCCTTGGGCTTCGATTGTGCGCTGTGCAGCCATCGCATTCAGAGCGCCAATCGGGTCGTAATTACTGAAACCTTCGCGGAAAAGTCGGCCGATATTAACGCCGGTAATGCTCACTACGGCCTTGATTCGTTTTTCTGTCAGGGTGGCATTGATGGCATAGCCGCCACCGCCGCAGATACCCAACACGCCAATAAGTTCAGCATTGACGTAGGGCAGAGTGACGGCGTAATCAATCACTCGGCTAATATCCTCTACACGCTGGGTCGGATCTTCTACCCAACGTGGAGTACCACCAGACTGCCCCTGGAAACTGGCGTCATAGGCGATAACGACATAACCCGCTTCAGCCAGCGCTTTGCCGTAAACATTGCCGGATGTCTGCTCCTTACAACTGCCAAAAGGATGGACGCTGATAATCGTCGGGTATTGTCTGGACTCATCAAAATCCAATGGGAACTGAATATCGGCGGCAATGTGCCAGGCCATGTCGGTATTCTGAATATGCACATGTTTCATTACAGTGTTCCTTTAAAGAACGGGGCTAATACCGAAACCGCTTCAGCGACGTACTCTTTACCGTCATACAGTTCCATGTGGTTAGCGCCTTCTACAATGTGATAGCGCTTGTCGGTGCTTGAGGCACGGTCATACAAATCGTCACTCATCCATTTACTCCCAGCCATGCTGCCCGCCACAACCTGTATCGGCTGGGTCAGATAAACTTCGGCCATAGAGTAGGCATCATAGGTAATAATCTGGTTCAGGCTGCGCAGCGTGGCGAACCCAGGAGCGGTTGGATATTGCGCGCGTTGCGTATGGTAATATTCCCAGGCTTGGCGTAATTCTTCGTTTGGGGCATCGGACTCTTTCATGGGTGCCAGTGGCATGGTGGTATAGTTACCACTGGTAATATCACCGGTACGGGCGTTTGAGCCCGCCTCTACGTACGGCAGTGCGTCAATGGATTTCACATTGTTTTCCCAGCCGTTACGGAACATCGAGCCAATATTTACCGCACTTACGGTACCTATCGCTTTTATGCGGCGATCCTGAATTGCAGCATTTGCGGTATAACCCGCACCGGCACAAATCCCCATTGCCCCCACTCGCGCATTGTCGACATACGGCAGCGTGGTCAGATAATCAATCACAGCGCTAATGTCTTCGGTACGAATATACGGATTTTCTAACTGACGCGGCTCACCACCACTTTCCCCCTGGTAGGATGCGTCGTAGGCAATGGTCACAAATCCATTTTCTGCCAGCTTTTCAGCATAGGTTCCGGCAGTTTGTTCTTTAACACCGCCACCCGGGTGGGAAACGACGATAGCCGGATACTCACGGTTCTCATCAAATGCTGGGGGGAAATAGATCACAGCAGATAAAGAAATAGTCGGGATATTGGTATTAGTGAAGCTGATTTTCTGGTTCATCATCCGGTTCCTCATAGGGCTTCGGTTAGCAGTAACGCCTGGTGATATCACTATAGTCATTGACCATTAAGATGATTAGACCCAAAATCACGATAGGACCTATCATTTAAATGATTAATTAACGAGAATAAAGGCAGAGATGAAGCGTGATGAGATAGCGGATCTGGTGGCATTTGTGGTCGTCGCTGAGGAACGCAGTTTTACCCGGGCCGCATCTCGTCTGAATATGGCGCAGTCGGCATTAAGCCAGATTGTCCGGCGCATTGAAGAACGACTGGGGTTTCGTCTTTTGACGCGAACGACCCGCAGCGTTGTAACCACCGAGGCCGGAGAGCAACTGTTGTCCGTACTGGGTCCCATGCTGCATGATCTTGATTCTGCCGTGGCCTCTCTGGGGGATTTACGCGACCGACCTTCCGGCACGATACGTATCACAACGGTTGAACATGCAGCAAAGACCATACTGCTGCCTGCCATGCACAATTTGTTGAAATCTCACCCCGAAATCAATGTACAACTCATCATCGATTATGGCCTGACTGACGTGGTATCTGAACGTTTTGACGCCGGTGTACGCCTGGGTGGCGAAATGGACAAAGATATGATTGCAGTGCGTATTGGGCCTGATATTCCAATGGCGATAGTGGGTGCGCCAGATTATCTTGCGCGACGGGGAACCCCAACATCTGTCGCGCACTTGGTCGATCACCAGGCTATCAACCTGTATCTTCCGACATCAGGTACCGCAAACCGCTGGCGACTCATCCGCGGGGGGCGAGAAGTCCGGGTTCACATGGAAGGTCAACTACTGCTAAATACGCTAGATTTGATTGTTGATGCCGTGCTTAACGGACACGGGCTGGCCTACCTACCTTATGACCAGGTACAGAATGCCATTGAAGAAAAAAAACTGATTCGCGTTCTGGAGAAATTTACCCCTGATTTGCCTGGATACCACCTGTACTATCCACACCGGCGCCATCCTGGCTCTGCCTTCTCCTTATTCATTGATGAGCTCAAATATAAGGGGGCTGCTTAGCCACGCCTTGTGATGATATTTCTCACGTTCTGAGCCCGCCAATGAACCACATTGCAACCTCCGCGATTGGCACCAGGCGCCGGCATAATTAATGAATATGCCTAATAAACCCTAGTTAATTACCCCCTCTAATCGAATAAACCGCTTTGCGTTATGCTTTCCTACACAACAGCTGAAGGATAACGTCATGCAAACTGTAAAACTGAATAACGGCATTGAAATGCCCCTGCTGGGTTTTGGCGTGTTTCAGATGTCTGATGCCGCCGAATGCGAAAGAGCCGTTATTGACGCCATCGATACAGGATACCGCCTGATCGATACCGCCGCGTCTTACCAGAATGAAACCCAGGTCGGCAACGCACTGAAACAGAGCGGGATCGCACGTAACGAACTCTTTGTTACCACTAAACTTTGGCTACAGGGTACCCATTACGAAGGTGCTAAAGCGCAGTTCGAACGTTCTCTGAACCGACTGCAACTGGACTATGTTGACCTGTACCTGATTCACCAGCCATACGGTGATGTGCATGGTGCCTGGCGTGCAATGGAAGAACTCCAACAGGCAGGCAAAATTCGTGCAATAGGCGTCAGTAACTTCCACCCTGACAGGCTCGCCGATCTTATCGCCTTCAACAAAGTGGTCCCTGCGGTCAACCAGATTGAAGTAAACCCCTTCAACCAACAATTGCATGCCGCTCCCTGGATGCAAAGCCGTGGCATTCAGCCGGAGGCCTGGGCACCCTTTGCGGAGGGTAAAAATGGTCTGTTCCAACACCCCGTGTTAACGGCGATTGGCCAGAAATACGGAAAAAGTGTAGGTCAGGTTGTTCTGCGGTGGATATACCAGCGCGGCATCGTTTCGCTGGCAAAATCAGTGCGAAAAGAACGCATGGAAGAGAACATCAATATTCTCGATTTTGAACTCAACTCTGCAGATATGCTGCAGATTGCCGCTCTTGATACAGCCACCAGCGCATTCTTTTCTCATCGCGATCCAGCCATGGTTGAATGGCTGACTGGCCGCAAACTCGACGTTTAAGCCAGGACAAAAGAAGCGCTTATTAAATGCAAAAATGTTACCCGGGTATCTCTGGATTCGGTTACATGGCGCTTCGTTAAAACTCAGGCGGGTCCGCTGCACATTGCGGGGCCGCTATTGCGAGTACCTAAGCGCATCGATCATCAGCGCAAAAGCAGGTGGGTGCTGTTTGCGGCTGGGGTAATAAAGGTAGTACCCGGGGAAAGAAGGGCACCAGTCCTGCAGAACCTGAATAAGTTCTCCTGACTTTACATGATCCTGAACCACATTCTCGGGAACACAGGCGATGCCAAAACCCGATAACACCGCATCGATCCTTTCCGCCAGCAGATTAAACGTTACCTGTCCTTCAACTCTCACACGCAGCGGCTTCCCTTCCCTCTCAAACTCCCAGTGATAAAGGCCACCGGCAGTCGGTAAGCGCATATTGATGCAGCGATGATTTTGTAGCTCATGCGGCGTTTCAGGCGCAGGGTTAGCTGCAAAATATGACGGTGCGCCCACCACCGCCATTCGCATATCCGGACCAATCTTCACAGCGATCATGTCTTTATCCACGCTTTCGCCCAGGCGGATCCCGGCATCAAAGCGGCCATCGACGATATTGACGAAGCCGTTATCGACCAACAACTCGACATTGATTTCCGGATATTCTTTGAGAAAGGGTTTTAGCTTCGGCCATACCAGACTCCGCGCAGCGTGTTCTCCCGCAGATAAACGGATATTGCCGGAGGCTCTGCCATTCAGTTGCAAAAGCGACTCCAGCTCCTGCTCAAGATCGGCAATACGAGGTTCAAGGCAGGCAATAATTCTCTCGCCGGCTTCTGTGGGGGCAACGCTTCGCGTGGTTCGGGTTAAAAGACGGAGATTCAGCCGTTCTTCCAGAGCTTTCATGGCATGGCTAAGGGCTGACTGGGAAACACCAAGCTTACCAGCAGCTTTGGTAAAACTTCGCTCTCTTGCCACCACGAGAAAGATTTGGAGTTCATTGAAGTTTTCTTTGAGCATTGTTATTTCCTTGTTCAAGCATCGCCCCCCAAAGAGAACTTATGAAGGGTATTCATAGACACCTTCATTTTAGCCCCGTTACTGACAATAATGATAATTGAAATGGGCCATCACCCCATGGCTCTTGCCAGAAATCAGCGCAATGAGGCGTTACCTGCTGACGCCGGATTCTAAAATCGCCCCTCGGAAAATACTGATGTTGGGTTCGTTGGGAAACGCGTCTTTGTGGAGGGATGCCTCAGGTGACTGAAGATCGCATTGAATCAATAATTGTTATGTTATATTGTAACGTTTTGTTTTTTTGCAATCCTAAGGAGAGTGATATTTTGGGACGTTATATTGGCAAACTTTCATTGGCGCTGGGTGCGTTCTTGGTGTGTGGCTACGCGTCAGCCCATGGCCATCATTCGCATGGCAAATCTTTGACGGACATCGAGCAGAAGGCCGCTGTCGGTGTTTTCGATGACAAGAACGTGAAGGATAGAAGCCTGTCGGATTGGGATGGCGTATGGCAGTCGGTTTATCCTTATTTGCAAAATGGGGACCTTGATCCGGTGTTCAAGAAGAAGGCAGAAAAAGAACCGGGTAAAACCTTCGAACAGATCAAAGCGTATTACCGCAAAGGGTACGCTGGCGATATAGACACTATTGGGATTGAAAACGGCGTTATGGCCTTCCATAAAGGCAACGAAGAGAGCTCCTGCAAGTACGACTATGCCGGCTATAAAATCCTGACTTACACCTCGGGCAAAAAAGGGGTTCGCTACCTGTTTGAATGTAAAGATGCCGGTAGCCAAGCGCCGAAATATGTTCAATTCAGCGATCACACCATCGCGCCACGCAAATCGGCCCATTTCCATATCTTTATGGGGAATACATCCCAGGAAGCATTGCTGGCGGAAATGGATAACTGGCCGACTTACTACCCCTTCCAACTGACAACGGAACAGGTCGTCGACGATATGCTGCACCACTGAAAGTGATGATAGATCGGGTGACAATAACGAAAAACCCGCGACTTAGGTTGCGGGTTTTCTTATCGGCAGCGCTAACCCGCCAAACAACTCACCGCTAGTGATCCAAATACAGATAATGCAGCCAACTGGTCATGCGTAACAGAACCTTACGCATGATGGAAAGATGCTCAAAGTGCTCGGTATAGACCGCAGTCTGTGCCGTCACACCGTCGGGGAGTTTGTCGAGTTCTGGGCTAGGTGCCAGATCGATCATCACGTAAACCCCTTCCTGCATTGCACCGACATTTAATCCCTGCAATGCACCGCTGGCCTGATAGCTGCCGTCGGGCACGACGGGCAGTACCCGCGTTACCGAACCACCATAAACCTTGCCTGGCAAACCGTTGAATACCACCTCGGCCTTATCGCCCTCGGTTAAACGCAGGATCGAGTTCTGACGGAATACCGCCACCACTTGCCGCTTTTGCTGTGGAATAAAAATCATCACTGGCTTGAAAGGCAGCCGTACCGCCGTGGTGCCCGGTCTGGCCAACACTTGCGTCACATAACCGTCGCTTGGCGCACGTACCGTGGCTTGTTCCAGATTATACGTTGCCTCTGCAATCTGCGATTTCAGGCTGGCGATGTGGGTATCTTCACCCTTGTAGTGGCCTGAAAGTTGTTCCCGCGCCTGTTGATGCTGGGCCTTGGCGGCCTGCAATGCGGCAGATTGTGCCTGATATTGTTGTTGTGCATGGCAAATATCTTGCTCAGAAAAAGGATTGACCATCATGGTCGCGCCCTTGGCATAGCGCTGATAATCCTTGCGAGCACGCTCATACTCAGCATTCACACGCTGAACATTTGCTGCGGACTCATTCAATGTTGCCTGGCGTACTCGCACATCCGCTTGTGCGCCAGCAAGTTCTGCCTGCAGCTTGTTCAGTCGGGCGCGGTAGCGGGTATCATCAAGACGAAACAGAACCTCCCCTTTACGCAATAACACGTTGGTTTTATCGGTGACTTCAACAATCATTCCCGAAACCTGCGGGACGATCGGGACAGAAATCGCAATCTTCTGTGCCCGGTAGGTATAAGGATGGTTATAGTTCATGCCCAAGATTAAGGCACCCACAATAAAAATACCGCCAAGCACTGCGGTCGGTACCGTCCACTTATTGACAGGAATACGAAACAGTTTGAATACGCCGTAGCTCAGCGCGACGTAGCTGAGAATAATTAAGAGATCCATACTGTTTTCTCAACCTTTCGTAGACGACAAACGTTGATCCGCCACTTGCATCTGCATACGTTGCAACTCGCTTTCAAGCTTGTTAATTCGCGCCTGCAAAGCGTCAGGTTGTTCAACCTTATCCCCCATTCCCCAGCCCCGTTCCGGCCGGTATAAGGTCGCCCAAATCCATAACAGTGGCCAAATGGCATGTAGGGTAAACAGGCTTACCCAGCCCGCCACATGAATGGCATCCTGATGCGGGTGCTGGCGTTTTTTGGCCAGCAGATAAGGAATATCGTGAATAATGATCACACCGTAAAACAGAATTAAAAACACAGCGATCAATATGCCTAAAGCGAAGTAATCTAGAAACATGCAAAATCCTGGTTAATAAGGCTAAACTAATTACCGACGTCTATGACGTCTTATAGGCTTTAATATCATTGGCAATGGTATCTATGGCATTTTTAACATCGGCTACTTTCAACTGCGACTTTTCATTATTTAGATTCTCTCCAGATGCCTTTCTCACGACTTTGATCACCGGTTGATTGGTTGAAGCATCGATAAACTCGCCTTCCATATAGACGGCGCTTTCCATTGTACGGTGGCCAGTCACGCTTTGCGTTGCAGCAACCAGCAGCGTAATCGGCAGTACCTCATACACCTGTAGCCCCTTCTTCTGCGTGTCTATCGCCGTGATCGCCCCACGGAAAATCAGCGTATTTTCGCGCGGTACATCCTCTAAAATGAAGTGAGAGCCCATTGCCTGCTTGAACTGTCTGTTGGTGTATCGGAGGATATTATCAAGCGCCTGCTGGCTCACCATCTCGCTAGGTTTTGGTCGTGGAAAGTAGATCATCGGCTGGTAAACCAGATATTTATATTTGGAAAAATCAACGTTGCTATCCTTCCAATATAATACATCCTTGCCAGACGCCGATTGGCTCTTGGTAATATCATTATAATTAGGCAGAAACGTCGAGTATTTCTCTTTTTCAGTGACCGATGATGAACAGGCGGTCAACGTTAACGTCACGGGTAAAATTATCGCGCAGGTTATTTTCATAATAATCTTCCATGTCAATTTTAATGCATAGCAAATAATTGACCAAAAGAATACCCGCCGGTCAGTGATAAGTCATATGACAATACCGGCAAAAATGTATATCATTTTTGATATACAAACCAAGAATGGTTCACCGCGTGAAAGCAAAAGACTTCAAGATAGACGAACTCAGGATTGTTCGCTTAATCGCCGAAACCGCCAGCGTCAGCAAGGCGGCACAGCTGTTAGATATGCCGCAATCCAATGTGTCACGCACGCTGACGGCACTTGAGCGGCGGCTTGGTCTGGAAATCTTTTTGCGCAGCCCGCGAACGCTGTCTTTAACCGAGTTCGGTGAGCAGTTTTTACGTCGCGCCGCCCTTTTACTCGATGAGCATAACGACTTGCTCGACATGTCCGGCACCTATAAACGCAGCCTGAACGGCACGGTGACGCTTGGTGCGCCCATTGGTATTCATTCATTCCTGACGCGTTATCTATTGCCGCCCCTGTTACGTGAATCTCCAGAACTGATCGTTGATTTAGTGACCCGTAATCCGGATGAACGTGAGAAGAAATATGGCGCCGTTTTCGACAGCGACTGTGATCTGTTAATTAGCCTATTCCAGCCGCAAAACGAGAACCTGATTGCCCGGCCATTGACCCGTTTTCGCGTCGGGTTGTTTTCATCACCGGATTACATTGCTCATTCACCGCTTACCGAGCCGATGGAACTGACGCAGCATCGCTGTATTACCTTGCGGGTGTTAGGCGGTAGCCGCAACACCTGGAGCAGCTATGATTCACAAGGTCAGTTAGTGCAAGTGACGGTCAACGGTGCCAGCATCTGTGACAATATTTTGCCGGCCATTGAGTTAGCCAAGCAGGGATTGGGCATTATTTATGCCCCTTATTACTCAGTGGCCTCGGCATTGGAGTCCGGTTCATTGCTACCTTGTATTGAACGTAAGCGGTGCATCGATATGCAGGCTTATCTCATTTACCGCCAACGGGGTGTGTTGCCTCATCGGGTACAAGTATTGATGGACAGCATCATGGACACCATCAAACTACACGAGCACCGTTTGATCTAAGAAAGCTGTCACCACCATTACCTTATATCACGATGAAAACCCTGCTATTCAATAAAGGTGGCCCTATCCTCACAGCGTCCGCGTATACACCCTCGACGCCTCCCCCCAGGGGTGATAACCCAGCCCGTTAAAGGCAAAACCCTGCTTTTCGTAATAACCTTCCAGATCGGTGCATAAATGTAACTGTGGAAACCCCAGTCTGCGCGTCTCCGCGGCCACATGATTAATCAACAATGTGCCATAACCGCACCCACGGTGCGCGTCCTCCACATACAGCGCACATAGCCAAGGATAGAGTTCGCCCCGGCTGATAAAATCATTGGTGATCAGCCCCGCACAGCCAAGGATCTCAGTCTTTTCCATTAACAAATACCACTGAGGTAACGGGTTGGCTGCACCAATACAGCGGGAGATAGCATCCTCATACATTATCAAGGTCTCCTCCGACGCCCACTGTTGCTGGAAGTAGCGAATAGCCTGTTGTTTAAATTCGGGTGACTGACGCACCGAAATAATGTCCATCTCAACACCTGTTATTTTTCATTATCTGGTCGGTTTAAAATTATGCAGCAATGCCTCTGTTTTAACACCCGTTTATATTGGAAAACAACGCCATCAGCGCATACCATGGCGGAGACACAACCCCAATACAGGAATCGTAATGACTCAAAATATTTATGATAATCAGGCATTTTTCGATGGATATGCACAGCTTAACCGTTCCGTGAACGGCTTGGACGGTGCGCCGGAGTGGCCGACCATCCGCAGCATATTGCCGGATTTACACGGAAAGAAAGTGGTCGATCTGGGCTGTGGTTATGGCTGGTTTTGCCGCAGTGCCCGTGAACAGAACGCTGCCAGCGTCCTGGGCTTGGACCTATCGGAAAAAATGCTTAACCAGGCACAGACATTGACACAGGATGACGGCATTGAATACTGCCAGCAGGATCTGGAGCAGCTTCAACTTCCCCCTGCTTCCTACGATTTTGCCTACAGCTCACTGACGCTGCATTACATAGACGATCTGGCCCTGTTGTTTGCTACGGTCTATCAGGCACTGGTGCCCGGTGGTCAGTTTGTCTTCACCGCCGAACACCCCATTTATACCGCGCCGCAGCATCAGGGCTGGTTGGTGGATCAGAACGGGCAGAAATCCTGGCCGGTCAATGGTTATCAGAAAGAGGGCCAACGGATCTCAAACTGGCTGGCGGAAGGTGTGATCAAACAACACCGTATGCTCGGCAGCTACATTAATCTGCTGGTACAACAAGGTTTTGTCGTCACATACCTCAATGAATGGGGCCCTTCGGCGCAGCAAATAGCAGAAAACCCGGCGCTCGACGAAGAGAAAGAACGCCCGATGCTCTTTATTCTCGCCGCACATAAGCCCACATAATTACCCGGCACCGCATAAACGCTTACTCTATCCAATATGGGGAGGTCACCTCCCCCATGAGATCCTCCCCACGTGGCATTATGCGCCTATTGGCAAATATCCCTGCCACAGCGGCCGTGCCGGTTCCCCCTGCGCATTGGCCTGCAGATGAACATGGTACCCCTGCAGTGAGTGCAGCAGCAGGCAGTCGTCGACGTCCGCCAAATCATCCTTATGCTGTTGGAAACTGCCGGTCAGCAGCACCTGCTTGGCTTTTTCTTTGGCCTCATCGGCATTGTGTGCCACAAACAAGCCAAACTGATGCAACTCAGCCAGCTCGTCACTGCGGTAGCCCCCCACATTGACAAAGAACAGCTTCTCGGGACCGTTAAAGGGGGCTGGATGCAACATTACGTCGTAGCCATCCGCCCATTCAATACGCGCATAGCCATCAATATGCACCTTGCTCTTATCCCCAAACCATTTTTCTCGCAGTAAAGGGTGAGCCTCTTCAGGCTGGTCTGCTGCGACAAACTGCACATCGTGCAGTTCGATATTGGCGCCCGGCGCCGTGCCACCCACATAGAACATCAATAGTCCCGGCATTATCGTGTTATCTCCCTGTTTTAATAATCGCTATATAACATAATATATAACGATTATTCTGCCAACCACCACAACGCTCAAGACAGGTTTACACCAGCAAGGCCGTTACGCGCGGATATCCTGGTAGTCTGGGGTCGTATCGAACTCATGTTTGGCAAACGGGCACAACGGAATAATTTTACGGTTTTCCGCGCGCATTTTCGCCACCACCAACGCCACCAGCTTTTTACCCACGCCCTGGCCTTTCAACACCTCGTCCACCCAGGTGTGATCGATAATCGTTAATTTATCCCCACTCGGCACAAAGGATATCTCTGCGATCATTTTTCCCTGCGGATCGTTTATATAGAAACGTTTCTCATCTGCCAGAATTTCAAAATCCATAAAGTTATCCCATCTTAAAAATACATAAATTTATACCCTATAGATTTCAAGCTGCAGCTAGGCGGCCAGCTCGCTCATCCCCAGGCGCTTACTTGAGTAAGTAACTGGGGTGAGCGAGTGCAGGTAACAACACTGCAGCTTGAAAGATGACGGGTCTAGAACAAATCTGATATTAGTCTACTATTTAATCAGTAACACGACATAATTTTGACAGTGGCTAAGGAGTTCAAAATGGGTGAAAGTTCAAAAGACGGCGTTATTCTGCTATCCCGAATATTATTGATGATTTTGTTTATTATTTTCGGCTGGATGAAGTTAACCAACTTTGGTGCAAGCGTTACGTCAATGGAAGGGTATGGCACACCAATGCCTTATTTGGCGGCCATTATCGCTGTAGTCGTTGAATTCTTTTTTGGCATCGCACTTATTCTCGGGTTATTTACCCGCCCTATCGCGGTTATTTTTGCTGTCTATGTCCTCGGTACCGCATTTATCGGTCACCCCTTCTGGAAAATGACCGGCATGGAAATGATGGGCAATGAAATAAACTTCTTCAAAAATATCAGCATAATCGGCGGGCTGTTGTTACTGGCCGTCACCGGTGCCGGGCGTTATTCACTGGATTATAAGTTCTTTGGTAAATAATTTTCTTCAGCCGGCAGCCGCAACGCTGCCGGTTGTTCCTGCCTCCTCCTCAACTCCCACGCTAGCGGCTGCGTTTGGCATGACGTTCGAAGTTATCAAGCCTGGCCTGCGCTGACTTGCGCAATGTGACATAACAAGCCCCGTCGCCCCCATCACGCGGTAGCGCTCGGCAAAAAGCCTGTACCTGTTCAAACTGCGCCAACCATTTGGCGATAAAACTGCGGATTATGTTGGCGTGGCTCTCATTCCCCCGCCCACGACCATGAACAATCAGCAACGAACGCAGGTTTTGCTTTTCCGCCTGCAAAATAAAACGGAACAGGGCTTCTCGGCACGCCTCTACCGGCTGTTTCAGTAGATTAAGGCTGGCCTGCGGTGGGTAGTGGCCATGGCTTAGCTTATCCAGTACGCCTTGCTGAATGCCCTCGCCTTTGTATTCCAACGGCAGCTCGCAGGGGATCAGTTCGAGAAAGCCGGTGCTGAGAAAGTTTTCCTGTCGCAGCGCCTGCTCTTCACGACGCACACTTTTGTCCGTCTTCTCCAGCGGCTTAAGGTATAGCGTCTGGGAAGTGCTGGATAACGGCGTCACATCCGCCATCGCCTGTTCAAAAAAGTCTTTGTCTTGTTTGCTCATCTCACTGCCACTCTTGGACCTAAGCCTTCAACGCTTGGGATGACCCTGATTGTAAAACGCCTCACCCCAGTTGCAAGCCGGGAATTTTCCGCAATTGTCGTCAACGGGTGAGGTTCTGTGCAGTTTTCGTTATACTGCTAAACCATTATTGAGTGCCGCAAAGGATCGATCCCATGAAAATGCGCGAGCTGGAAACCCAGTTTCAAAATGCCATGAGCGAGTTGCAGGCCAGCTTCGAAAGGCAGCACCGTGAATGGCAGCACAGCTATCAGGCACTGCAGCAGTTGCTGGAAGAAGCTAAACAACGCGAAGTTGCATTACGTATGCAAAATGAGCAGCTGGTGCGCAAGCTGAGCACCGCCAGCTCCGTGCCGGAGCAGCACGCGTTGGTCAAGCAAATCAAAATGCTGGGCGCCCATCTGGATGCACTGGCCAAGGATGCAGCCACCTTCAACCACCACCTGCGCAATCAACAGCGGGCAGCCGACAATTTCAGCGGCGAACAGCGTTGACACCGGGCGCTGTCGCACAGCGCCTCCTGCCAAATACTGGCGTTCTGAGAGTGTAATAAATCATAAATGACCTGGATCATCATCGCTGCCCTGATCGTTGTATTTATTATTGGTTACCGCATTTTGACTTCCGATACGCGCAAAGCCATCGACTCTCTGGCCCACTTGCTGAAAGTAAAACCGATGTTGGTTGAATCGATGATTCAGGAGATGGGCAGCCGTAACAGCCAAACCTTTATCCGCGTTTTAAACAACGGCTACACCGAAGAGATGCACCAGGCAGCCTATTTGCTGTTTATCTATCTGACCTTTATCAAACAGGCGGATGACCACCAGATTGCCCTGTGGCGGGAAACGCTGATGCGGGCAGGACTATCGCCAGAGCTGCATGCCGAACACACTGAAGCCGCCCTGTTTTACTTTACCGAACTGGATATAGACGCCTTCGAATTGGCGCAGTTTCGCCGCGCGTACAACGAGCGTTTTAATCAGGACGCTATCGCGAATGGGTGAAAGTGTCCCCCGCAGGCGGGGGAGGCATTACTGAAACATGCTGTAGATATAGCGCGAAAGCGCATCACGCGAGCTGAAGCCGTGTGGAATGCCGTAGCGCGCACTCGGGGCATCACTGCTTAAATCCAGGGGAAACTCAAGGTACTGATCGCTGGTGCGCACCGGCGAGGTCGGCGTGGCGAAATGCACGCTTTTCTCTTTCAGTGCAGGGTGGATCACCAACGCGGTTCTGCCCATCCGCGCTTCACGATTCACATACACGTAGTGCTCACCCTTGCGGTAACCATAAGACTGGTCGGTGACATAATCACGCTCAAAGCCAGTATTCTCCAACACTCTAGCCACTTCATCCGGCCGTAAATACATCGATTTCTCCTCTCGTTCTGGACCGCTGAGCGACCTTACCGCAATCATGAGATGAAACAATAAATTTTTCGGTATGAATGTGGGTTTAGGAATAATCCTTAACTATATATTTTGCCGGTTTAGCAGCAGCAAACGCAGCGTCAGCAGAGCGCCCATAAACACCATCAACGCAGCCGCCAGATAGATTGATGGCACCCCCGTATGGCTCATCAACAAACCCGCCAATGGCCCGGTGATCCCCAGCGCCAAATCAAGAAACGCGGAGTAAGTACCCAGTGCGGTGCCCTGATTTTGCTGTGGCACTTGCTTCACCGCCTCCACGCCCAACGCGGGGAAAACCAGAGAAAAACCGGCTCCTGCCAGCAACGCGCCGGCCTGCACCATCAGTGGATCCGTCGCCAGCCAAATCAGCAGCAGCCCGGCAATCTCAATCAGGAATGACACCAACGTCACCGTTAACCCACCGTGACGATTGATGGTATTACTGAAAATCAAACGAATGCCGACAAAAGCACCACTGAACAACGTCAGCGAGAACGCGGCACCGCTCCAACCTTTATCAGCATAGTAGAGGGTAATAAAGGTGGCGATAACCCCAAACCCCACGGTGCCCATCGCCAGCCCCACGCCGTAGGTCCAAATACGCCCCAACACCGCGCTAAAGGCAATGCGTTTACCGGCAGTGATTGAAACGGTGGGTTTAGCGCTCGCCAGCCACAGTGAAACCGCCACCGCCAACACGATTAACGCCGCTACCCCGGCCAATCCCCAGTGCTGGTTGAGGTAAACACCGAGCGGCGCCCCAGCCGCCATCGCACCGTACGTTGCCACCCCATTCCACGAGATAACCCGGGCGGTATGCAGCGGCCCCACCAGGCCAATCCCCCACAGCGTAGACCCCGTACTGGCAAAGCTTTCGCCAACACCGAGAAATACCCTGCCGACGCACAGCAGGATTAAACTCAACAACGGCACCCCGCCGAACCAAAAAGCCAGGGCATAAAACAGACCGCTCACCCCGCAGCAAGCCAGCCCGAACAACACCACTTTTTTCGGCCCAAGCTGATCGGCATAGCGCCCGGCATGCGGTCGACTAAACAAGGTAGCAAAATATTGGGCGCTGATGATCAGACCGGCCAACACCGAGTTGTACCCCAAATCGTTATGTACAAACCCAGGCAACACCGCCAACGGCAGGCCAATGGTCAGGTAGCAAACGAAGGTGAACATCACGACCGACAAAATACGTTTATTCAGTTGGAGATTGTTTTCTTTGGAACTGATTGCGGTCATCAACGGTGGCTCGCATCGAACGGGGTAGGCAACAGCGTTCAGCATACCCCGATGGGATCCGATGATAAATGTGAGAGTTATAACGAATTATTATTTAACTACGCGTTTGTTGCCTGCGCCATTCGCTCGGATTGACGCCATAAATGCGTAAAAACTCACGGTTAAAGTTCGACTTGGTGGTAAAGCCCGCCGCCTGCATGATCTCGGTGATCGAACGGTCATCGGCAAGCAACCACTGCGCCGCTTGGCAAATACGCAGTTGATTAACATATTGCGACACATTCATGCCCGCATGCCGATTGATGGCTTGTGACACACGGCGTGCCGGTAAGCCAACTTTTCGCGCCAGCCGCGCCAGATTCAGTTCTGGTTCCAGATAAAGGTCATCCTGTCGCAGCCGTTGCTGTACCTGCGCAAACCACTCGGCCAGCCGTTCTTCATCCTCTGCGGCATCTTCCGTGGGCTCTGGAAGTACATCCACCGGGCTTTCCGAGGGTCGGCTGCGGGCCAACACCAGGCAGAGGCTCAATGCCACCAGCACATTAACGAGGGTGGCCATCCAACCGGCATGTCGCCCATCAAACAGTGAAAAATCGAGTGTGATCACCAGATCGGCTATCGCTACCGCGATCAGTAACATGCCCAAACCGCGCCACAACCGATAACTGAGCCAACTGTCCGCCAGCGCCACCTGCTGCAGGCTGTTCTCACCACGCCGCAGCGCATACAGCAGCGCCACGCCATAGCCCAGGTCAGTGCCAACGATCAACGTATCCAACCAAAAAGGCGCGGCCAAACTCGCCAACAACGTCAGGCACAGTGGCATCAGGTGCCACAGTTCTCGCCGCCTTAGCCTGCCTTGGGTACTGGCCAAAAAAGCCAAATACGTTAGCGTGGGGATCGCCACTGCGCTGAAAGGTTGCAACCCATTTAATTGAGCCAGGCCGTAGCCGTAACGGATGCCCACCAGCACACTTTGCCAAGCACACAACAGCAGCAATAACTGAAAGACCCAGCGTTGCGCATGTGGTCGCCCCAGCCGATACAGCAGCCCCAGGCACAATAAACCAAACAGAAAAGTGAGCGGAATAAGCGGCATCGTCAGCATCTTGTTGTCTTTACACAGAACCGGCAGTGTACTGTTAAAACAATCATTTAACGACCCGGATCACGATCGAGGTCGCCGGACTGCCCCGCCAATGTCACTCTCTCGACGTTGATACATTGAGGAGTGAAAATGAAAAGAGCATTGTTGTTATTGTGGGTCTTATGTGGTGCCGCGAGCGCCGCCCCTTACCAGGTTGCCACCCGGGATGACGTCTTTCAGGACGGTCCACGTACGTTGACCAGCCGAATTTACTACCCCACCACCGAGACAGGTTCCCCCCAGCTCATCGGTGCGAATCCGGTCTTTACCGGCATTCAAAGCCAGCCTGATGCACCTATAGCCAATGGGCGCTTTCCGCTGATCGTGATCAGTCACGGTAGCGGTGGTAATAACAGCAGCCAGGCCTGGCTGGCAGCCGCTCTTGTCCAGCAAGGCGTGGTCGTGGTGGCGGCTAATCATCCCGGTAGCACCACCGGTGACTCAATCCCCGCACGCTCCGCCAAGCTGTGGTTACAGACCGACGATATTTCTGCCTTGATTAGCGCCATCACGGCAGATCCCCACTGGGCTAAGGCCATTAATCATAAAGCCATTGGTGTTATCGGCCACTCGAAGGGCGGTTACAGTGCGATTGCCATCATCGGTGGTCGAGTCCGGCTCACCGATTTCATTCGCGGTTGCCAGCAAGCGCCACGCTCGCCCAACTGCCAGTTTTATACTCGGGCCAAGGTTGATCTGGGGACCCTCTCCACCCAGCAATTTGATGCAGACTATACCGACCCGCGCATCCGCTTTGCCGTCGCCCTCGATCCCGGTATGGTGCCTTATCTGCTGCCTGCCAGCCTGCATCAGCTCAGCGCCCCTTTATTGATCGTCGAACCTCAGCGTTTCGAGCCAGACGGCCAGATCCCCGGCCTTGGCGGTGCCGCGCTGGCCAAAGAGGCGGGGCAGCAACCGATTCATGCACTACGGTTATCCAGAGGCAATCATTTCGATTTTACTCCGCTTTGCCAGCCCAATGGACGTCAAATCCTGGCAGAAGAAGAGAAAGATGCGGAGGTGTTATGCGCTTCTTCCAACGCGCAACGCGAATGGGTACACCAGCAAACGGTGGCTAGCATTCTGAGCTTTATTCACCCCTGGTTACCTGTTCACGCAGAAAATCAATAAACGCCCGTACCTTTTCCGGCACATGGCGGGTATTGGGGTACAGGGCATAAATACTCTGTTCAGGGAAGCTGTGATCTGGCAACAAATGACACAGTTTTCCTGATGCTATTGCCGGCTGCACCAGCCACGCCGGCAGCAGTGCCACTCCAGCGCCATGCAGGGAAAACGCGAGCAGCGCAGAAGCGCTGTCGCCCATTAGCGTGGCAGTGTCTTCAACTTTGAACAACACCGCTTGCCGTTCTGGCGTCACAACCTGCCAGCTCAAGGGCGAGCTGAGGCGACTGTGGGCGATCCACTGCGCCTGCGCCAATTGGGTTAATGACTCAACAGGATGTCGCGCCAGATAGTCCGGCGACGCGACCGGCAAGATGGCAAAACTGTCCAGCAGAGCCGCCCGGTGGCTAGAATCTGCCAGTTGCCCCAGGCGGATAGCCACGTCAAAGCGCTCTGAAATCAAATCGGCATGATAAGAAGAGGATACGTGTTGAATGCGCAAACGCGGATGCAGGCGGGAAAATGCCGCCAATGCCGGTACCACGATCTGAGCCCCGTATTCAGGCGTGGTTGTGATGCGTAAGACACCGCTTAACCCGTGGTGATCGCGGCGTACGTCGTCCAACACATTCTCGGCATCTTGCAACAAGCGCAGGCAGCGCTGATAAAAGCGTTCACCCGCATCGGTAAGTGCCAGCCGCCGGGTGCTACGCACCAGTAAGGATACGCCTAGCTCACTTTCCAACTGTTTGACGTTGAAACTCACCACCGCCTTGGTTTGCCCGAGCGCTACCGCAGCAGCGGTAAAACTGCCGGCGTCCACCACCGCCACAAAGATAGCCAAACGCTGCAGGTTAAGCATGTTACCGCCCTTTATTGTCAAAATTATTTTGACAGTGTAATCGCTCGCAGCCGATTTATCCGCACTTTCCCGCCCGCTACACTGCTCGCCTTCAACCGGAGGCACCATGCCCTATCGCATCAAAGTCGCAATCGTCTATCTGCTCGGTTTTTTCGTCGATCTGATCAACATGTTTATCGCTAACGTCGCTTACCCGTCTATCGGGCATACCTTTCATGCCTCAGTCGGTGAATTGGCGTGGGTCAGCAATGGTTATATTCTCGGCCTGACGCTGGTGATCCCACTCAGCGCCTGGCTGGCGCAACGCATTGGTGGGAAACGCGTATTTTTGGTTTCTCTGACACTGTTTATGCTGGCGACGGCCGCAGCCGGTAATGCGAGTTCAATCGGGGAACTGATTGGCTGGCGTGTGTTGCAAGGCATGGGGGGCGGTTTGCTGATCCCGATAGGCCAAACATTGACCTATCAACTGTACAGAAGCCATGAACGTGCGGGGCTTTCCGCCGCCATTATGCTGGTCGGCTTGCTGGCACCCGCGTTATCACCTGCACTGGGTGGACTCATTGTTGATCGGCTTGACTGGCGCTGGGTCTTTTTCGCTAACTTGCCATTGGCAGCGCTGGCGCTCTTGCTGGCAGCACTGTGGTTACGTCCGCAAGCACCAGACGCCCAACCCAGGCCACTCGACGTTAACGGGCTGCTCTGCGCCTGCACGGCCCTGACACTGATTCTGCTTGGCCTCACGCGGCTGGGTGAAACCGGCGGCCTGCTACAGGGCTTCTTATTGCTGGCCGCAGGGGCATTAACGCTGACCTATTACCTGCGGCGCAGTTTGCGTATCACGCAGCCCTTGTTGAACCTGCGACTGGTGCAAGAGCCGCTGCTGCGCACCTCGATGATCATTTACCAATGCATACCGGGTGTCTTTATCGGAGTCAGCCTGGTTGCCATGTTGTATTTGCAAAATCAACTCGGAATGCGTGCCGCGCAAGTTGGCAGCCTGATGGTACCTTGGTCTTTGGCCTCATTCCTGGCCATCACACTAACCGGCAAAAAATTTAATCGCGTTGGCCCACGCCCCCTGTTTATCGTCGGCTGTCTGCTGCAAGGGCTGGGTATTTTGGCGCTATCGCAGATTGCGCACGCCGGGGAGTATGGGTTGCAGGTAGCGGCTTTCGCCCTTATGGGGTTTGGCGGCAGCCTGTGCAGCAGCACAGCGCAGAGCAGCGCCTTTCTGCATATTGCCGATGAACAATTGGCCGACGCCAGTGCGCTATGGAACATCAATCGGCAGCTCAGCTTTTGCCTGGGCGTCGCCCTGCTCAGCTTAGTGCTGAACCTGTTGCTTGAGCATTTTCCCCCGGCCGTTGCCTATAAAAGCTGTTTCTACCTGGCCGCCGCCAGCACGTTAATTCCACTACTGCTATGCCTGCGCATCGCTAACCGCGCAATTGTGCGCCACCTTAAGACTCAACAGGATCTCTCATGAATCAATATTTTACCGAAGTGATCGACGCTCATGTCGCCATTGAAAACTGGCTGGAAAAAGGTACAGGGGAAGAACAGACGCTGCTGGCGCGTTTTGATCCCGCATTCAGCATGATCGCGCTGAACGGGAACCGGCTGGATTTCGCTGCGCTTAGCGCATTCTTCCATGCCAATCGTGCCGTTAAACCGGGGCTGGTTATCACAATAGAAGAAATGACGTTAGTGGCCGAATGGCCAACGGGGGCGGTGGTTAGCTATCGCGAAAAGCAAATGCTGCCAGGACAAGGGGCAACGCTGCGTAACTCTACCGTGGTGTTTACGCAGACCCAGACTGGGCTGGGTTGGCGGCATCTGCACGAAACCACACTGACCCAATAATCAGGCGTCAGAGAAAGCCGTCTGCCAGGAACAGTTCCCAGGCAACAATCAGTCCGCATAAGGTGACGGCGCTGAAAATCACTTCGAACAAATAACGATTGATCATCATGAGCTAGCCCTCAAAAGAAAACACCCGGAAAAACCGGGTGTTTGCATCGCGTCTGGATGATGCGGCACCCTCAGGCCCCGCATTTGTCACTCAATTAAGCAGCTGGAGTTGCTGATTTTTTAGCCGCTTTGTGGTGCTTTTTAGCGGCCTGAGCTTTCTGCACTGGCGCTTTTTTGTGGTGTTTTTTAGCAGCCTGGGCTTTTTGAGCTGGCGCTTTTTTGCTTACTTTGTGGTGAGTTTTAGCAGCCTGAGCTTTCTGTGCTGGGGCTTTGTGGCTCACTTTGTGGTGTTTTTTAGCAGCCTGAGCTTTCTGTGCTGGGGCTTTCTTGGTCGCTTTGTGGTGCTTTTTAGCGGCCTGAGCCTTCTGTGCTGGGGCTTTCTTGGTTGCTTTATGGTGAGTCTTCTTATGATGAGTCGCTTTAGCAGGAGCCTTCTCAGCAGCAGCTGGCGCAGCGGTAGTCGTGGTTGCAGTTGCAGCAGGTGCTGCTGCTGGAGCTACTGCATCAGCAGCGAAAGCAACAGAAGACAGACCCATGGTAGCAGCAACGATCAGGGCTAATACTTTTTTCATCTTTAATTCCTCAGAGTGTTTTTTCAGTAAGCCCCGTTGGGCCGTTGAAGCAGATACTAGAGGAATCGATGAACCGCTTCCGTGAGTGATTGGTTTCGCCGAGTAACCAAATGTACAGCGCTTGTGAACCCTGTACACAAGTCTATGCTGGAAGCTGAATATCCCCTTTTGCTACAGGCTGGCAGCGCCATGAAAACCTCAACGATGAAAGTCACACCGGCAAACGTTGCCGGTCTGGGCGCCGGTGTTCTGTTGCTGCTGGTTATGCTCTATCTGTTCGCCCGCCACTGGGCGGAGTTCGTCCAATACTGCATCAATGCCCAGATCTATATGCACCGTTATCTGGTGCTGTACTTATTGCAACAGCGCAATCATCAGTACAGCGGTGGTGTGATGCTGGCGTTGTGCAGCTTTATCTATGGTTTCCTGCATTCCGTCGGCCCGGGCCACGGCAAGTTTGTTATCACCACGTACCTGGCGACCCACCGTAGACAATTGAACGCCAGCCGGCTGATCACTTTGCTCGGTAGCCTGATGCAAGGCGTTGTGGCGATCCTTTTCGTGCTGGTGCTGGCAATCGCGCTGAATTTGTCGATGGGCGATCTGAGCCTGAGCCGTTACTGGCTGGAAAAAGGCAGCGCACTGTTTATCGCCGCGTTCGGCCTGGTGGTGATCCTGCGCGCCGTGGGGCTACCCCAGCGCAAGCGACTGGCGTTCAAGGCGCTAAGGCCGTTAACAACAACCACACAGCACAGCCCAGAAGACGATTGTGGCTGCGGCCATCGGCATCTGCCTGATGCAACAGCCCTGACGGGGGGCTGGCGCAATGCACTGTGGCTTATCGTTTCTATCGGTATCCGCCCCTGCAGCGGTGCGATCCTCATCTTGGTGTTTGCCAACGCCGTTGGCATGTTCACCTGGGGCGTGATTTCCGCACTCAGCATGGCGCTGGGAACGGCGCTGTCGATCATGATTCTCGCCACCCTGGTACACCATGCACGTGAAAAATTTATCGCTGCCAACGACCATTTGACAGGTAAACGCCTGGCGCAGGTATCACGACTGGCCGTTATTTTAGGGGGGATATTGCTGATCCTGTTCGCATTGGTGCTGTTCAATTCTGTCATCCCGGTGAGCGCCAACGGCGACTTTATTGCCGCCGGCTGCTGATGGCTTCTATTGCGTCGCTATCCGCCGCGAAAACAGCGCTTAATGACAGTTTTTTCCGTGATCGCCAACACAGTTTGAAAAATGGTCTACACTTAATAGACATGTGTCGAAACGGAGAATCGAATGTTTAAGAGATCAGAAAAAGTAGAACGCGACATCGATCAAGACGTTACCCTTCTGGCCGATACGCTGGACGAAGTGTTACGGGAGTCCGGTGACAAGACCAAAGAGGAACTGAAAGAGCTGCACAGTAAGGCAAAAGGTGTATTACGTGATGCCCGGGCACGCTTCAATGGTTCCACTAATCTGACACAGCATGCTCGCGATGCCGTCGAACACGCCGATAGCTACGTGCGCGAAAAACCTTGGCAGGGCGTAGGAATCGGGGCCGCGGTTGGCATCGTCCTTGGCGTTCTGCTGGCCCGGCGTTAACACCCCCTGCAGTCATAAAGATAAAACAAATGTGCGTCTGGCCCGCGGGAAACCGCGGGCCGTTTAATGTCCACTGTTGAACAATTCAGCCAACCTGGCCACCGCCTGTTCGGCTTCACCCTGCTGAGTAAAATTGGCAAAGCCCATGAGCAGGCCAGAGCCTGTTGGTCCTGTGATTTGCCAGTCCGATAACGCCTGTACCGACAATCCGCGCCGCCAGGCCTCCTCCGCCAAACGCCGGTCCTGCCCATGCTCCGCTAACCGTGCCAGCAACTGAATGCCACCCGCTTGTGAGACCACCGCCAAGTGCTCAGCCAATTGTTGCTCGAGCGCCTGCGCCAACCACGCACGTCGCTGGCGATAGATTGGCCGCATCCGTTTCAGGTGGCGATAAAAATGCCCCTGATTAATAAAGTCTGCCACGCTGGCCTGCATCAGTGGTGGGCAACCGCAGCCCCGCAACCGGCTGCCGTGACCAAAAACCTCCACCAGCCCGACGGGCACGACCAAATAAGCCATGCGCAGCGCCGGGAACAGCGTTTTGCTGAAGGTTCCGGCGTAGAGCACTCGCCCCTGGCGATCGAGGCTTTTCAATGGCGGTAGCGGACGGCCATGATAGCGAACTTCGCTGTCGTAATCGTCTTCAAGGATCCATGCCGCCTGCTGCTGTGCCCACTCAAGCAAGGCCATACGCCGCGCCAGGCTGAGTGATACCCCTAGTGGGCTTTGGTGAGTCGGCGTCAATACTGCCATGCTTGCCAAAGGCGCCTTCGCCATGCCGGCGGCAATGTCCATTCCCTCTTCATCAACCGGTACCGCTACCGGCCGCATACCCGCGGCCTGGAAGAGCGGCAGCGTCACCGGGTAGCCCGGATCTTCCAACCACACCTCATTGCCCGGCTTAAGCAAGGTACCGATCACCAGATCCAGCAATGCCTGATACCCGGCGCAGATAAAGACCTGCTCTGGACGGCAGTTGATGCCACGTGAAAGTTGCAAATAATTGACAATCGCCGCGCGGAGTTCAGGCAAACCCTGAGTTGACGGATGCGCCAGCGAAGCCAGCGGGCTCGTCCGTAATTGGCGACCAACAATCCGCTGCCATAGCGCACGCGGAAAAACATCCAGCGCCGGCAACCCCAACTGAAACGGCTGAGTAGCCCCAGTGGGATGCAACGGATTCGCCGTCACCGCCGGTAAAGGCTCCGCCGTCGATGCTGCCCGCACAGGTAAGTTCTGCACCTGTGGCGAAACATAAGTACCCGCCTGCCCCCGACTTTGCACAAACCCCTCAGCGATCAGCTGACCATACGCGTTTTCCACCGTGGCGCGTGCCACACTGAGATCGCTCGCCAGCCCACGCACCGAGGGCAATCGGCTGCCGGCTTGCAAGGTGCCCTGCGTAATGGCGTCTTTAATTCGCAGATAAATCTGCCGGTACAAAGGATCGGCAAGCTGGCTGTCCAGCCGCAGGGAGGAAAGAAACTGACGCATCATGGCCTGATTAAATAATCATTTTATGGCCCTATAGCATAGTCCATATTGCCCTTAAAGTAGCGTCAAGATTCTGCTACTCGCTAACCGAGGTTGACCATGATTAAGCAACGTTTGAACTATTCCGAACTCTCTCCTGCACCGTACAAAGGCATGGTGAACGCCCTTATGGCACTGGAAAAGGGTGCCCTGGACAAGGCAACAATTGAACTGATGTTCATGCGTGTATCGCAGATCAACGGCTGTGCCTACTGCCTGGATATGCACAGCAAGGCCCTGCGTGAAAGTGGTGTTAGCAACGCTAAACTGGATACCTTGGCAGGCTGGCGTGTCAGCCATGAATTCAGCGCACGCGAACGTGCGGCACTGGAATGGGCAGAGTCTGTCACGCTGATCGCCGAAACCGGCGCGCCAGACAGCGCGTTTGAAGCGCTAAAAGCGCATTTCAGCGACGCAGAAATTGCCGATTTGACCTTCGCCATCAGCATCATGAATGCCTTTAACCGCCTGGCCGTCAGCATGCGCCAGTGATAAAAATGCGCTTTCCCCTCTTGCTGCGAGAGGGGATTTTCACCGATAACCGCCCGCAAAAAAATTTTCCTCACCGCATTTCCAGCCCCGCTGCGGCCTCCGCGCAAAATTCACCAAAACACCATATATAGCGTGGTTGATAAATTAAATATCAACATATAGTATTTATTCCATCAACCGCAGGGAACATGTCGCGGTCGGTAACGCCGTCAGAAACGCCGTTCAATGCTCCGTTATCTGACCTGTCCGCCTTTCCTTCAATACAAAAGGTAAATGCGAATCATGAGCATTATTATTTACAGTAAACCGGACTGTGTCCAGTGCAACGCCACCTATCGCGCATTTGATAAGCAAGGGATTGGTTATCAGGTGATCGACCTCACCCAGGATCAACAGGCGCTGAGCCATGTGAAATCCCTTGGCTACCAGCAGGTTCCGGTGATTATTGCCGGTGACGATCATTGGTCCGGTTTCCGGCCCGATAAAATTGGCGCGCTGGCTCACGCCCTTGCATCCTGAGGTCAACCATGAACCCGCTGGTCTACTTCTCCAGCAGTTCGGAGAACACCCACAGGTTCGTTGAAAAGTTGGGATTACCGGCGATGCGCATACCGATCGCCGGCGCCCGCAGCAAACTGCTAATGGAAACACCTTATATTCTGATTGTGCCCAGCTATGGCGGCGGTAGCGCCGTGGGAGCCGTGCCAATCCAGGTGATCCGCTTTCTCAACGTTCCACAGAATCGCGCGTTTCTGCGCGGCGTGATTGCCGCCGGGAATACCAACTTCGGCGCAGCGTACGGCATTGCCGGCGACATCATCGCCAAGAAATGTCAGGTGCCTTTTCTCTATCGTTTTGAGCTGCTCGGCACCACACAAGACGTTGCAAACGTTCGACAGGGAGTAACCGCATTTTGGCAACGACAGAACTGACCAGACCCGCCACGAGCGCGCTGGATTACCATTCGCTCAACGCGATGCTCAATCTTTATGATGCTGAAGGCCATATCCAGTTTGATAAGGACAGGCTGGCGGCGCGGCACTATTTCCTGCAACACGTAAATCAGAACACCGTGTTCTTCCACAACCTGGAAGAGAAGCTGCGCTATCTGGTAGAAGAAGGCTATTACGAGCAGAGCGTACTGGCACAATACGACTTCGCTTTTATCAAGCAGCTGTTCCAGCAAGCTTACGCGAAAAAATTTCGCTTCGAGACGTTCCTCGGTGCCTTCAAGTACTACACCAGCTACACGCTGAAAACGTTTGACGGCAAACGCTATCTGGAACGCTATGAAGACCGGGTGTGTATGGTGGCGCTGACGTTGGCGGCAGGTGATACCACGCTGGCGCAAGATCTGGTGGAGGAGATGATTTCCGGGCGTTTTCAGCCTGCAACCCCGACCTTTCTCAACTGCGGCAAACAGCAGCGTGGTGAGCTGGTGTCCTGCTTTCTGCTGCGGATTGAAGACAACATGGAGTCGATCGGCCGGGCGGTAAATTCTGCACTGCAACTGTCGAAACGCGGTGGCGGCGTGGCATTTTTGCTGACCAATATCCGGGAGGTCGGTGCCCCCATCAAGCGCATTGAAAACCAGTCTTCCGGCGTGATACCGATCATGAAAATGCTGGAAGACGCCTTCTCTTATGCCAATCAGCTGGGCGCACGCCAAGGGGCGGGTGCGGTCTATCTCAACGCTCATCACCCGGATATTTTACGGTTCCTCGATACCAAGCGTGAAAACGCCGACGAGAAAATCCGCATCAAAACGCTGTCGCTGGGGGTGGTGATCCCGGATATCACTTTCGAACTGGCGAAGAATAACGAAGAGATGTACCTGTTCTCGCCGTATGACGTCGAACAGGTGTACGGCGTACCTTTCTCGGAAATCAGCGTCAGCGAAAAATACCGCGAGATGGTGGATGACAAACGCATCCGCAAATCACGCATCAATGCGCGCGAGTTTTTCCAGGTGCTGGCGGAGATCCAGTTCGAATCCGGTTATCCGTATATGATGTTTGAAGATACGGTCAACCGCGAAAACCCGATCGCCGGGCGCATCAATATGAGCAACCTGTGTTCGGAGATTTTACAGGTTAACCGCGCCAGCACTTATCACGACGATCTGAGCTATGACCAGGTAGGCAAGGATATTTCCTGCAACCTTGGCTCGCTGAACATCGCCAAAACCATGGATGCGCCGGACTTCGGCAAAGCAATCGACACCGCGATCCGCGCACTGACGGCGGTGGCCGACATGAGCGACATTCGTTCTGTACCGTCAATTGCCGAGGGTAACCGCAGCTCCCACGCTATCGGCCTGGGCCAGATGAATCTGCATGGTTATTTGGCACGTGAACGCATCTTCTATGGGTCTGAAGAAGGCATCGATTTCACCAATATCTATTTCTACACCGTTGCTTACCACGCCATTCGTGCCTCTAACCAGCTGGCGATCGCGCGCGGCAGCGCGTTCGGCGGTTTTGAGGACTCCACCTACGCCTCCGGCGAGTATTTCAGCAAGTACACCGAACAAGAATGGCTGCCACAGACTGAGCGGGTACGTGCCTTGTTCGCCGACGCCAATATTGCCATTCCCGGTCGCGAAGAATGGTTGGCGTTGCGCCAGTCGGTGATGATGCACGGGCTGTACAATCAAAACCTACAGGCGGTGCCACCGACCGGCTCCATCTCCTACATCAATAACTCCACCTCCAGCATCCATCCGATCGTGTCGCGCATCGAGATCCGCAAGGAGGGCAAAATCGGTCGTGTGTATTATCCCGCGCCTTATATGACCAACGACAATCTGGAGTATTACCAGGATGCCTATGACATTGGGCCAGAAAAGATCATTGATACCTACGCCGCTGCCAGCCAGCACGTCGATCAAGGGCTGTCGCTGACGCTGTTCTTCCGTGATACCGCCAGCACGCGCGACATCAACCGTGCACAGATTTACGCCTGGCGTAAAGGTATCAAAACCATCTATTACATCCGTCTGCGCCAGATGGCGCTGGAAGGCACCGAGGTGCAGGGCTGTGTGTCCTGTGCGCTGTGAGGCAACTTATGAATACCGTTAAACCGTCACCCTTGGTACGCGCAATCAACTGGAACATCATTGAAGACGATAAGGACCTGGAGGTGTGGAACCGCCTGACCTCCAATTTCTGGCTGCCAGAAAAAGTGCCGTTGTCGAACGACATTCCGTCGTGGGCAACGCTGACCCCAAAGGAGCAGCAACTGACCATTCGGGTGTTCACCGGGCTGACGCTGCTGGACACCATTCAAAACACCGTCGGGGCACCGGCACTGATTGCCGATGCCATCACACCGCACGAAGAAGCGGTGTACTCCAACATCAGTTTTATGGAGGCGGTGCACGCACGTTCGTACAGCTCGATTTTCTCCACGCTGTGCCAAACGCCAGACGTTGACGATGCCTACCGCTGGAGCGAGGAGAATCGCGCATTGCAGAAAAAGGCCAGCATCATTCTGGCCCACTACCGCAGTGACGATCCGCTGATGAAAAAGGTCGCCAGCGTGTTCCTCGAGTCATTCCTGTTCTATTCGGGTTTCTATCTGCCGATGTACTGGTCAAGCCGTGCCAAACTGACCAACACCGCCGATTTGATCCGTCTGATCATTCGTGACGAAGCGGTACACGGCTATTACATTGGTTATAAGTTCCAGAAGGGATTGGAGAACGTGGACGCGGCACGCCGTCAACAGGTGAAAAACTTCGCGTTCGATCTCATGCAGGATCTGTATGACAACGAAGTGCGTTACACCGAGGAGTTATACGACGGCGTCGGTTGGAGCGAGGACGTGAAAACCTTCCTGCACTATAACGCCAACAAGGCATTGATGAACCTGGGTTATGAAGCGTTGTTTCCGCCATCAATGGCTGAGGTCAATCCGGCTATTCTGTCGGCGCTGTCACCGAATGCCGACGAGAACCACGACTTCTTCTCCGGCTCTGGCTCGTCTTACGTGATTGGCAAAGCGGTCAATACCGAAGATGACGACTGGGATTTCTAAGCGTAATGCAGGGGCGAATAGCTTCGCCCTATAACGATAACCGGTGAACGGGCGCAGCATGCCGCGCCCCTGGTGTTTAGATATTTCCGGCACGCTGTCGGATGCGCTGCCAGATAGCCCGTTTTTCCTCGTCATCTGCGCTCGACCAAGCGGCGATTTCATCCAACGTGCGCCAACACCCACGGCACCACGATTTATCGGTGTCGATCTGGCAAACGTTATTACAGGGCGAACGGACACCGTCGTCTATTTGACTGCGGGTTTTTCTTCTTCTGCTGCGGCCTACCATGGGACGCTTTCCTCCGGTGGATGTCTGACAACAGGATACCCGATCCTGCCGTCAGAGAAACCGCCCCGACGCGATCAGATGATACCGCCATTGGCACGCAGGGTTTGACCGTTGATCCAGGCGCCGTCGGCACCGGCCAGGAAGGAGACCGCCGCCGCAATATCCTGCGGCTGGCCCAGGCGCTCTAGCGGTGCCATGTTCGCCAGGCGCGCGATCAGCTCCGGCGTTTTCCCGTCCAGGAATAATCCGGTGGCCGTTGGCCCCGGCGCGATGGCATTCACCGTGATATTACGGCCGCGAAGCTCTTTCGCCAGCACGCTGGTCAATGCCTCAACCGCGGCCTTAGTGGCAGCATACATACCATAGCTTGGCTGCAACAGCCCGACCACACTGGAAGAAAAGTTGATGATACGGCCGTTATCACGCAGCCGTTTCGCGGCTTCTCGCAGGGTATTGAACGTCCCCTTCAGATTGATATCAATCAGCCTGTCAGCCTCGGCGTCACTCATTTCAGCAACCGGCGCCAATGCAATCACCCCGGCGTTATTCACCAGGATATCGACGCCGCCAAACGCCTGCTCCGCACGATCAAACAGTTGGGCAACGGCCGTGGCATCACTGACGTCGGCTTTGGCGCTAAGCGCCCGCCCGCCGTTGTGTTCAATGTTACGCACCAGTTGATCCGCCAAGGTCTGATTACCCGAATAGTTGACGATTACGGTAAAACCATCGGCAGCCAGGCGTTCGGCAATGGCTGCGCCGATGCCACGTGATGCGCCGGTTACGATGGCGACGCGTTGTGAAGTGGTGTTCATCTTATCTATCCTCGTCAGGTATGCGCCTGCGGCTTGCCGGCGTCGGATCATCATGCACCTTTCGCTATGGCGAATAATCCCCTACTCTTCGTTATCACTATCCGATTTTAACGAACAATACTCATGGACAGAATTGACGCCATGCGCCTGTTCACCCGCGTGGTGGAACAACGTAGCTTTACGCAGGCTGCGCAGGATCTGGGCCTGCCGCGCTCGACGGTGACCGACGCCATCAAACAACTGGAGGCCCGGCTGCAAGTGCGTTTGCTGCAACGCACCACCCGCCACGTCAGCCCGACGCTGGACGGGGAAGCCTACTATCAGCGTTGCCTGACCATTCTGGCGGATATAGAAGATGCCGAGATGGCTTTTGCCGGCGCCAAGCCGCGTGGGTTACTGCGCATCGATGTCCACGGCACGTTAGCGCGTCATTTTCTCTTGCCGGACCTACCCGATTTTCTGGCGCAATACCCAGACATCGAATTTTTCATGAGCGAAGGTGACAGGCTGGTTGATCCGGTACGGGAGGGCATCGACTGCATGGTGCGCGTCGGCAGGCTAAAAGACAGTGATATGGTGGCGCGTCGTTTGGGTGAGCTGGAAGAGGTTACCTGCGCGGCGCCTGACTATCTGCAACGCTTCGGTACGCCACTGAGCCTCGACCAACTTGACGGGCACCGAATGGTCGGTTTCCGTTCTTCGGCCAGCGGCACAATCATGCCCCTGGAGTTTACTGTCGCTGGACATCCTCACCAGGTAACACTGCCCTGCACTGTATCGGTGAGTGCAGCAGAAAGTCTGGTCGCAGCGGCACACAGGGGGTTGGGCATTATTCAGGTACCGCGCTATCACCTGCGCGACAGCCTTGCCGAGGGCAGCCTGTTGCCGCTATTGCCGCAGTTCCCTTCCACGCCGATGCCGGTTTCACTGCTGTATCCCCGTAACCGTCAACTTTCGCCTCGGGTCCGGGTATTTATCGACTGGTTCAGCAAGGTATTTGCCGCGCGCAATGGCTAAAAAGCCGCCCGTTAAGGCGGCCAGCAATTTACAGAGCACCATAGCCCAGCGGCACCCAGTCGTATCCGTCGCCTTGTTTATTGAGATAGCCTAACCCAGGAAACGACAGATGCGCCCCGCCCACCAGCACACGCTGCTGGGCGCTATCACCGAAGACGCGCAGGCGCTCAGCCACCGCGGCCTTTGCATCGCTGTCAAAGCGAATGGCCACGCGCGGATGAGGGAGCTGCACTGCCGCCACATGGATCAGATCGCCAATCACCAGCAGACTTTTTCCTTTGCTATCGACCTGATAAATGCTGTGACCCGGCGTGTGGCCGTGAGCTGCAAATGCCCTGATCCCCGGAGACAACTCACCGTCGCCGTTGAACGGTGTAAAGTGCCCGGCAGCCTGATAAGGTTTTATCGCCGCCATCGCTCTTTCGAACGACGCCTTGTCTTCGGTCTTCGCCTGCTTCAATCGGCTCTCGCTCAGCCAAAAATCGACATCCTGCTGACTGGCTCGCACCACCGCATTCGGGAACATCGCCACGCCATTTTGCGTGAGGCCACCTAGATGGTCCGGGTGCATATGGGTCAGATAGATTTCGTCCACCTGCTGCGGCTGATAGCCGGCAGCCTTCAGATTGGCGACCAATTTGCCCAATCCATCCCCCAGCAACGTGCCGGCACCGGTATCAATCAGAATCAACTTACTGCCGGTGTTGACCAAATAGGCATTCACCGAAGTGGCGACAGGCAGGCTCTGGTGATGCTCGGCTAACGCGGTTTCAATCTGTTTTGGCGAGCTATTCAACAGCAATTTATCCGCTGGCAAACGAATGATGCCATCGGACAATACGGTAATTTCATAACTGCCCAGCATAATGCGATAGAAGCCTGGCGCGGGGCTTTTCACCTGCGGCGCAGCGGCCGAAACCTGCAGTGACATGACGGCCAACGCCGCTCCCAACAGGTAGTGTTTCCAGTGCATAACAACTCCTTAATTGTAAATTCAGCAGCGCTAAGTATTAACGCAAAACGCTGAACCTGCCCGCGGGGCCATGACACAGGCAAAAAAAATCCCCGCGGGGGCGGGGAAAGGCAAAGAAAACTAAGGTCTTTTTTACGTTATACGAAGAATTTGGCCAGCACTAACAATGAGAGGGAGACGTTAATCGCACCGCCAATACGGGTAGCGATTTGGGCAAACGGCATCAGCGACATGCGATTGCCCGCGGTAAGTATGGCAACATCACCGGTACCGCCCTGCCCGCTCTGGCAGCAGGACACAATTGCCACATCGATCGGGTGCATACCAATTTTCTTACCCACAAAGAACCCGGTCGCCACCAACGCACTAACGGTGCTCACAATCACCACCAGGTTTTGGAGAGTGAAGGCATTAACCAGCTCTTGCCATGGGGTGATTGCCACACCGACGGCAAACAGAATCGGGTAAGTCACCGCGGTGCGGAAGAACTTATAAACCACTTGAGAACCTTCCTGAATACGCGGAGACACGCCGTGTGCCAGCTTCACCGCCACCGCGGCAAACAGCATGCCTACAGGTGCAGGCAGGCCAATCAAGCGGTGCAGCAACATCCCAACCATGTACAACAAAATAGCCAGCAAGGCGCCGCAAGCAATGGTGCTGACATCCACCTTGCCACTGAATTTTTCCACCGCGCTCACTTCGCTATTGCCTTGTTTGTTAGGCATCAAGCTGCCTTCACCGGTCAAGTGCGGGTAGCGTTTGCCCAGTTGGTTCAGCAAACCGGCAAGTACAATCGCCGTCAGGCCGCCAAGCATCACGATCGGCAGAATACGGCCCAGCGCCACGCCCTGATCCATATGCAGGATTGCCGCGTAACCCATCGACAGCGGGATAGCGCCCTCACCGACACCACCGGCCATGATAGGCAAAATCAGAAAGAAGAAGATCTGGAACGGTTCCAGTCCCAATGCCATACCTACGGCCATCCCCACCAACATGCCGACAATTTCACCGCACAGCATTGGCGCGAAAATACGCAGGAAGCCCTGGATCAATACCTGTCGGTTCATGCTCATAATACTGCCGACAATGATGCAGCAGATGTAGAGATAAAGGATATTGGTCGACTTATAGAATTTGGTGGTCGACTCCACCACCACATCCGGCAACAGCCCATAGTGCACCAATGCAGAAGGGATAAAGGTGGCGCAAATCGCTGCTGCCCCCATTTTACCGATCAGCGGCAAGCGCTTGCCAAACTCACCACAGGCAAAACCAAAGAAGGCCAGTGTGGCAACCATCACCACAATATCGCTGGGTAATTTCCCTTCCAGACAATCCAATAAAATAAGTACGCCGGCCAGAACAAAGAACGGCAACGGAATAATCCCTACCTTGTAATTGTCCAGTATCTGCCACCATTTCTCCCGCAACGGTATTTCAGCGGTTTTATCTTTGGCAGCGAGGAAAGAATCATCTGTTGTGCTCATAATCTGGCCTCTTATTAGTTTGTTCGGCCATCATAGAGAAACGCACGGATTATCTGCTGTGATTTTGTTCAAAATTAAAAAGGGTTTTTAATGGTGGTTATGGTTTCTATGGTGTTAATTGTCATTATGTAAAATATGGCGTGGTTTTAATGGTGTTAATGTTATTTTTACTTCAAGGATTGTCCATTTTATTGTAACTGCTCCGCGGTCTGCCAGATAAGGATAATCCCGTGGCTGCGATCACAAGTTGATCCGGCGCAATATTACATTAACGGCGACTCATGATAGGGTAAGCACTCAGGATCTCTCAGGGTGAACCCCAGGCCATGCGCATAAAACTCTCATTTCAAATCAAACTCTTTCTATGCCTGGTTGCCTTCTCCTGCCTACTGCTGACATTCATTGGTGCTTACACCTACTATCAGCTCGATGCCCAGCTACACCGAGACCTCGGTGCCCGCGCACAGGTACAGGCGCGGGAGATTGCCCTGATCCCGTCGTTGGTCACCGCGGTCGAAAACCATGATCCGGTGAACATTGCCGCCTTGATGAAGAAAATACGCGCCAGCAGCGATGCCAGCTATATCGTTATCGGCGATAAACAAACCCGGCATCTTTATCATTCCGAGTACCCCAATATTGTTGGAACGCCCATGGTCGGCGGTGATAACAAAGAAGTGTTGGAAGGGAAAAGCATTATTTCTATCCGCAAAGGCGGCATTGGTGTTTCACTGCGCAGCAAAGCACCCATTATGGATGAAAATAATAATGTCATCGGTATTGTTTCGGTCGGCTACCTTAAATCACATATCGACAACCTGAATGCGAGAACGCTAACGCAAATCGTAGGATCGATTGTATTGCTCTTAATTGCGCTATTTGTATTTTCATGGCTGTTATCCAAGAATTTAAAACGTCAGATGTTCTGGTTGGAGCCGAAAGAAATTGCATTATTGGTGCGCCAGCAAAAAGCCTTGCTGGAGGCGATTTATGAGGGCGTTATTGCCGTCGATCCCCAACTTCGCATCATCACCATCAACCACGCAGCGCGGGAGTTACTGGATTTGCGGCAACCCGCCAGCGCCCTGATGGGACGTGAAATCGGTGAGGTGATTCAATCTCAACCTGACTTTTTCAGCGCTGCGCAGTTAGATCAGGATACCCACGATGAAGTCTGCCGTTTCAACCATGTACGGGTCATCGCCAGCCGCGTCCGCATCATGCAGGAAGAAGAGCTGCAGGGCTGGGTGATCAGCTTCCGCGACAAGAACGACATCAATACCCTGAGCAGCCAACTCAGCCAGGTTAAACGTTACGCCGACAACTTGCGGATCATGCGCCATGAACAACTCAATTGGACTGCCACCCTCGCAGGGCTGTTGCATATGCAACGCTACGACGAGGCGATTCGCTATGTGGAGGCGCAGTCAGAAGGCGCACAAGAGATTCTCGATTTTATCTCGCAGCGTTTCAGCTCTGCGGCGCTCTGTGGTCTGCTGTTGGGTAAATACGCCAGCGCGAAGGAAAAAGGCGTTGAGCTGCGATTCGATCCCGCCTGTCAGTTGCGGCAAATCCCGGCCGCGCTGAATGAAACCGAACTGATGTCGATCATCGGGAATTTGCTGGATAATGCGGTTGATGCGACTCTTCGTTGTGGCCCGCCACATGAAGCCGTAGAACTCTATATCAGTGATAACAGCAATGAACTGGTGATTGAAGTGGCCGATCGCGGTACCGGCATTGCAGCGGAGATCCGTGATACGCTGTTTGAACAAGGCATCACTACTAAAGATGACAAAGGTGACCACGGCATCGGCTTGCATTTGGTTGCCAGCCATGTGGCCCAAGCGCATGGCAGCATAGAAGTGTCGGACAACGAGCCACACGGCGCTATTTTTTCTTTGTTTATCCCTAAACAATCTTGAGCACCCGAATAATGCAACCTGAAGCACTGGACGTTTTGATCGTGGAAGATGAGCCACAGTTGGCCACGCTGCACGCCGAGTTCATTGAGCAGAACTTTGCCCTGCGCGTGGTGGCCTATGCCGCCACGCTGGCCGAGGCCAGAGCCAAAGTCAATGCACACCAGCCACGCCTGATCTTACTGGATAACTTTCTGCCGGATGGCCAGGGAATTGAGCTTATGGAAGAGGCCAGGGTAAAAAACCCCGGTTGCTCCGTGATCTTTATTACCGCCGCCAGTGACATGAACACGTGCAGCCAGGCGATCCGTAACGGCGCTTTCGATTACATCATTAAACCCGTGTCCTACAAGCGCCTACGCAACTCGCTGGAACGCTTTATGCAGTTTGTGCAAACCCAGCGGACGTTCAAAGTGATCGACCAAAGCAACGTCGATGCACTCTATAACCTGCAATCCAAACAGTTTTCCAGCGAGCCCAGTGCCAAAGGCATCGAAACCAATACGTTAGAGCTGGTTCAATCGCTGTTTATCAACCAACCAGAGGTTGCCCACGCGGTGGAAGATGTTGTCGAGAAAGTCGGTATTAGCAAAACGACGGCCCGACGTTATCTGGAATACTGCGTCGCCACCCAGTTTGTACGCGTTGAGATGATGTACGGCAATATCGGCCACCCGCGTCGATTGTATCGCAAAGCCTAAACTGACATCTGGCTGTCATAATGACGGGATAATATGCCTGCGTCGATATCCCCCTCGATATCGGCACCTGTCGTTGAAAACTGATGAAATACTGATGACTTTTACCCGACCTATGGTCGGGTTTTTTATTGTCCAAGAAGACAACTTGACCGGAAAATAATAGCGATAATCAGAACGGATTATCTTTACCTAAAACCAACCTGTTACGGGGAATATTAGGTGTTGATAATTGAATATTCACCGCACTACCATAACCAATCGAAAACCTGATGTAAATCGCTAATATCCTATTCATCGGACATTGAGGGTTGTCTCAGATATTCACTGTGTTAGGGTATAGAGGACTATTATTTTCTATTGGGATATTTTTATCGTTTGATAATTCATCAGAGGAAACAGCAAATTGCATGGCAATTAAACTCGAAGTAAAGAACCTATATAAGATATTTGGCGAACATCCGGATCGCGCTTTCAAACTGATTGATAAAGGCCTGACAAAAGACCAATTGCTTGAAAAAACCGGGTTATCATTAGGCGTAAAAGACGCCTCTCTGGCCATTGAAGAAGGCGAGATATTTGTCATCATGGGGCTTTCCGGTTCCGGAAAATCTACCCTGGTACGCCTTCTCAATCGTCTGATAGAACCCACCCGCGGGCAGGTGCTGATTGACGGCGAGGATATATCGAAAATATCCGACAGCGCACTGCGCACCGTCCGTCGAAATAAGATCAGCATGGTGTTTCAATCATTCGCTTTAATGCCACATATGAATGTCTTGAATAACACTGCATTCGGTATGGAGTTAGCCGGTATTCCGCCGCAGGAGCGCCAGGAAAAAGCGCAGGAGGCCCTGCGTCAGGTCGGTCTGGAGAATTATGCGCATTCCTATCCCGATGAACTTTCCGGCGGGATGCGTCAGCGCGTGGGATTAGCCCGTGCCATGGCGAATAATCCTGACATATTATTGATGGATGAAGCCTTCTCGGCACTGGATCCATTAATCCGTACGGAGATGCAGGATGAGCTTGTCAAATTACAGGCTCAACATCAACGCACCATCGTCTTTATTTCCCACGATTTGGATGAGGCAATGCGTATTGGCGATCGCATTGCCATTATGCAAGGTGGAGAAGTGATTCAAGTCGGTACGCCGGAGGAAATATTAAATAATCCGGCCAACGATTATGTCCGTACATTCTTCCGCGGCGTCGATATCAGCCATGTCTTCAGCGCCAAGGATATTGCCAAGCGTCGCCCCGTCGCGCTTATTCGTAAAACCCCCGGTTTTGGTCCGCGTTCGGCATTGCAGCTGCTGCGCGATGAAGACCGCGATTACGGTTATGTTGTTGAACGTGGAAAGAAATTTATCGGCGTTGTGTCGATAGATTCGCTCAAGCACGCGCTCGCCGCCAATCAAACGTTGGACGACGCCCTGCTGGAAGCTCCGGCCCCAGTGCCAGCCGATATGCCACTGAGCGAACTGATTTCATTGGTCGCCCTGGCGCCTTGTGCTGTCCCCGTGGTCTGCGAAGACAATAACTATATCGGAATTATTTCCAAAGCCATGCTGTTGCAGGCTTTAGATAAAGAGGGCCCAACGAATGAGTGATACGACACAGGATCCCTGGGCTACCGCGCCTACCGACCCCAGCACCCTACCGGCAACTGACGCTGCAAGTTCAACGGCGCCTGCGGGTGATGCCTGGTCCAGCGCACCACCACCCGCCGCCCATGACGCCGCTAATCAGGCTGCACAGGGCGCTGACTGGCTTAACAGCGCACCGGCACAGCCTGAGCATTTCAACTTGCTGGACCCGTTCCACAAGACCTGGGTGCCATTTGACTCCTGGGTAACGCATGGCATCGATTGGCTCGTACTGCACTTTCGCCCATTGTTTCAGGGGATCCGCGTTCCCGTCGACGTTATCCTCAGTGGCTTCCAACAATTGCTACTTGGCATGCCGGCACCGATCGCCATTCTGCTGTTTTCATTGATTGCCTGGCAGCTTTCCAGCCTCGGCATGGGGGCTGCGACGCTGGTCTCGCTGATTGCCATTGGTGCAATTGGCGCCTGGTCACAAGCCATGGTAACGCTGGCCCTGGTACTGACGGCCCTGTTCTTCTGTATCGTCATCGGCTTGCCGCTAGGTATCTGGTTGGCACGCAGCAAACATGCCGGCAAAGTTATTCGGCCACTGCTCGATGCCATGCAGACCACACCCGCCTTCGTCTATCTGGTGCCCATCGTCATGCTGTTCGGTATCGGCAACGTGCCCGGGGTGGTGGTCACGATCATCTTTGCTCTGCCGCCGATCGTGCGTTTGACCATTCTTGGCATCAAGCAGGTGCCAGAAGATCTGATCGAAGCCGCCGAATCCTTCGGTGCCAGCCCGCGCCAACTGCTGTTTAAAGTGCAGTTGCCACTGGCTATGCCGACCATCATGGCTGGCGTAAACCAGACGCTGATGCTGGCGTTGTCGATGGTGGTTATTGCCTCGATGATCGCCGTCGGGGGGCTGGGTCAAATGGTACTGCGTGGCATTGGCCGCCTCGATATGGGTCTGGCCGCCGTTGGGGGGGTCGGTATCGTAATCCTGGCGATTATTCTGGACCGCCTCACACAGTCTCTGGGGCGCGATCGTCGCAGCAAAGGCATCGGTCGTTGGTATGCTCACGGCCCGATTGGGTTAGTCGCCCGTCCATTCATCAAAAAGCCTTAATGACCTTCCCCCGGCGTTGGCCGGGGGTATCGGCAGTCCCCATAAAATCGAAGGAACCACTATGCGCTCGACAGGAATTTGGGCTATTGCCCTGACTTCATGGCTAAGCACACAGGCGTTCGCCGTCGAACTTCCCGGCAAAGGCGTCACGGTTAACCCCGTGCAAAGCCCCATTGCGGAAGAAAGCTTCCAGACAGAACTGGTTAACCGCGCGTTGACCAAGCTGGGCTATGACGTCAAGCCTACCGCCGAGGTGGACTATAACGTCGCCTATACCTCCATCGCTTCCGGTGACGCCACCTATATGGCAGTGAATTGGGATCCGTTGCAAACAGACATGTACCAAAGCGCCGGCGGCGATAAGACGTTCTATCGCCAGGGTGCCTATATCACGAATGCGGCACAAGGCTATCTGATCGATAAAAAAACCGCGGACAAATACCACATCAGTGATATTGCCCAGCTAAAAGATCCCAAGCTGGCCAAGCTGTTTGACGCTGACGGTGACGGCAAAGCCGATCTGGCTGGCTGCGAACCGGGCTGGGCATGCAGCAATGTGATCGACACCCACATCAAGGCCTATGGCCTGAGTAACACCGTCACTCAAAACCAGGGTAACTACGCCGCCATCATCGCCGATACCCTGACCCGCTATAAACAGGGCAAACCAGTGCTGTATTTTACCTGGACACCCTATTGGGTCAGCGACGAGCTCGTGCCCGGCCGCGACGTCGTCTGGCTCACCGTTCCATTCTCCGCCAGCCCTGGGTCATTGAAAGATAAAGAGACCGCATTACCGAACGGTAAAAATTACGGTTTCTTCGTCAATAACGAACACATTGTCGCCAACAAACAATGGGCGCAGGCCAACCCGGCAGCTGCCAAGCTGTTCGCCGTCATGAAACTGCCATTGTCAGATGTGAACGCACAGAACCTGCGTATGCATAACGGTGAGAACAGTGCCGGCGATATACAGCGCCACGTAGACGGCTGGATTAAAGCCCATCAGGCCACCTTCGATGGCTGGGTCAATACGGCTGCTGCGGCAGCGAAATAATCCCGACGTGCCGGAAATCCCGGCTTCATAACATAAAAAGGTATTTCACTATGCGCACTACAGGAATCTGGGCCGTTGCCCTTACCACACTGATTAGCTCACAGGCGGTTTTTGCCGCGGACTTGCCGGGTAAAGGCATCAGGGTGCAACCGGTGCAGAGCACCATTTCCGAAGAAACCTTCCAGACGCTGCTGGTCAGTAAAGCGTTGGAAAAACTGGGCTACGACGTGAAAGACACGCGCGAAGTGGATTATAACGTCGCCTACACGTCAATCGCCTCCGGTGACGCGACGTTCCTTGCGGTCAATTGGGATCCGCTGCACGCCGATCAGTACAAAGCCGCCGGTGGCGACGCCAAGTTTTACCGCGAGGGGGTATACGTCAACGGGGCAGCACAGGGTTACCTGATCGACAAAAAAACCGCCGATAAATACCACATCACCAACATTGAACAGCTGAAAGATCCGAAGATCGCCAAACTGTTCGACACCAACGGGGATGGCAAAGCGGATCTGACCGGTTGTACGCCGGGCTGGGGCTGTGAAGCCGCCATTAACCACCACATCAAGGCCTACGGTCTGGATAAGACCGTCGAGCACAACCAGGGCAACTACGCGGCAATGATTGCCGATACCATTACCCGCTACAAAGAAGGCAAACCGGTGTTGTACTACACCTGGACGCCATACTGGGTGAGCGATGTGTTGGTTCCGGGGCGCGACGTCGTCTGGTTGCAAGTGCCATTTTCCGCCATGCCGGGCGAAATGAAAAACAGGGATACCAAGCTGCCAAACGGTGCTAACTATGGTTTCCCGGTGAACACCATGCGTATCGCCGCCAACAAGCAGTGGGCCGAAGCCAACCCGGCTGCCGCCAAGCTGTTCGCCATCATGAAGCTGCCCATTGCCGATGTGAATGCGCAAAACCTGCGTATGCATGAGGGTCAGGCATCTGAAGCCGATATCCAGCGTCACGTTAATGGCTGGATCAAGGCGCATCAGGCCACCTTTGACGGCTGGGTGAAAACGGCCGCCGAGGCCGCGAAGAAATAACCACACAGGGGTGCAGGCAACTGCACCCCTGCTCTCTTTATTCAACAATATCTATCCCACTAAACTGCAAAAAACGCTCGGCGGTTCTGGACAGCAACTGCGGCCATACGCAGTACACCTGCCGCCGTGGGCCATCCTCGATTGGAATTGACACCAGCGAACTCAAACGCTGTGCCGTCGAAATCGGTACGATACCCGTCGCTAGCCCGCGCCGGACCAAATTTTCCAGCCATTCAATATGATCAATTTCAAAACTGACGTGCCGCTTAATCCCCGCAGCCTGAAACGCGCGATCGGTTTGGCGCCTGGCCCCTGTACCGCTGTAAAAGTCCACCAGCGGTACTTCCGACAAGGTTTGCAGATTGACTCGCTGGCGGTTGGCTAACGGATGTTGTGTCGCCACCAGTGCCACCAGCGGCTCATCGGTAAGCTGCCGATGAGATACCGGCAGCATATCGATATCGCCCGGCCAAATGCCGACAAACGCCACGTCGGTTTTTTGTTGGCGAACATCCTCCAGCAATTCCTCGCTCATTCCCACATACAACCGGATGTTCACCGCCGGATAATGGCGATGGAAATTACCCAGTTTCTCGGTGAGATCAATCGCGTTTATGGTTGAAATGGTGCCAATAGTCAGGGTACCGGACACTGTGCCGCTGGCCGCGACCACCTCCTCCACCAGCGCCTGTTTCGCCGCCAGTAATCGTTGCGCAGGTTGAATAAATGCCTGGCCGGCAGTCGTCAATTTTACCCGGCGTGAGGTACGCTCAAACAATGTGCACCCTAGCTCTTCCTCCAGTTTGGCAATCTGGTGGCTAAGGGCAGACTGTACCGTATGGCAGCGCTGCGCTGCCCGCGTAAAGCTCTGTTCTTCAGCCACCGCAAGTGCAAAGCGGATTTGTTTCAGGTTCATGGTATCTATCGCAAAATGAGATTGATCAAATGAAAATTATACATTGGTTTAACGCGCTGTCCTGAACGATACTCGCCCCACTTCTTCTTATGATTAAAAACTATGAATCAAAAACACGCACAGCCGGGCCTAAGCCCAGCGTTAACCGTACTGATTGCCATCGCCACCGGTCTGGCGGTCGCCAGTAACTATTACGCACAACCATTGCTGGAAACCATCGCCCAGAACTTTGATCTGTCGGTGAATCAGGCCGGTTTTATCGTCACCGCCGCTCAATTGGGCTACGCCGTAGGCCTGCTATTGCTGGTGCCGCTCGGCGATATGTTTGAACGCCGCGGGTTGATTGTCTTTATGACGCTGCTGGCAGCAGGGGGAATGCTGATCACGGCCAGTTCCTCAACCTTGCCGATGATGATCCTCGGCACGGCACTCACGGGGCTGTTCTCGGTGGTGGCGCAAATCCTGGTGCCGTTGGCGGCTACGTTGGCACACCCGGAAAAACGCGGTAAAACTGTTGGCATTATCATGAGTGGCTTACTGCTCGGTATTCTGTTGGCACGAACCGTCGCCGGGGCACTTGCGTCGTTCGGCGGTTGGCGCACCATTTACTGGGTGGCCAGTGTGTTAATGATCCTGATGGCGCTGATCCTCTGGCGTGCACTACCACGTTATAAACAGCACTCAGGGCTGAATTACCCCCAGTTACTGAAATCAATTTTCACACTGTTCTGCGGGACTCCACTGCTGCGGACCCGTGCGGTGCTGGGTGCGCTCTCGTTCGCCAACTTTAGCGTGCTGTGGACGTCCATGGCTTTTCTGCTGGCCGCGCCGCCCTTTGGCTATTCCGAAGGCGTCATCGGCCTGTTCGGGTTAGTCGGTGCTGCGGGAGCGTTAGCCGCCTCACGTGCCGGGCACATGGCGGACCAAGGCAAAGCCGGTTTAACCACCACCGTTGGCCTGGTGCTGTTGTTACTGTCATGGATACCCATCGCTTTCGCTAAACAATCGCTGTGGGCATTGATCGCCGGCATCCTGATCCTTGACCTGGCGGTGCAAGCCGTACACGTCACCAATCAAAGCGTGATTTACCGCATCATGCCGGAAGCGCGTAATCGCCTGACGGCAGGCTACATGACCAGCTATTTTATCGGTGGCGCACTCGGTTCACTGCTGTCAGCCACCGCTTACCAACATGCAGGCTGGACCGGCGTCGCCGCTGCTGGGGGCGTTTTATGTCTCCTCAACCTGCTGACCTGGTGGCACGGTAAGCACCATGACCCACAAGGCCCAGCGACAATCTGATTAGCAAGCGAATAGTAATATCAGGAATTTATTAGCGCCGCAGGGTATAAACATTACTCACTCTCTGGTAATGTTCTGCAGATGAACTATTGATCTCTATATCCTGCGACACTCATAAAAATGCAAAGCCAAGCTGCAGAAAACCTCAATCCTCCTGCCGTCAGCTCTACCTTTACCCACGGCATCGTCGACAGTTTACCTATTGTCATCGGCTATGTGCCGGTGGCTTTCGCATTCGGCCTGAGCGCCGTTAAGCTGGGATTCTCCCCGCTAGAGAGCATCTTCTTTTCCTGCATTATCTATGCGGGGGCGAGTCAGTTTGTGATCACTGCCTTGTTGAGTGCCGGTATGTCACTGTGGGTTTCCGCGCTAACCGTGATGGCCATGGACATACGGCATTTGCTGTATGGCCCAGCCCTACGACACCGCATCGTTTCGCGCATGTCGCGCGGTAAAACGGCACTGTGGGCCTTCGGCCTGACCGATGAAGTGTTCGCCGCGGCTACGGCCAAGTTAATGCGCAATAACCGCAGTTGGAGCGAAAACTGGATGCTCGGCATCTCGCTGTGCTCCTGGCTGTCGTGGGTCGCAGGCACCGCGATTGGCGCACTCTTCGGCAACGGGCCTCTCGAGCAATATCCCGTCATCGAGGCGTCACTCTCCTTTATGTTGCCGGCGCTGTTCCTCAGTTTCCTGCTTGCTGCATTCAAACGCCCGCAAAGCCTGACTATCGCCGCGGCTCTGGCCGGTGCACTGCTCGGCGTAGTGCTATTTTCCATCCCGGTAGCCATTTTAGCGGGTATCAGTGCCGGTTGTATCGCCGCGCTGTTCCAACCCACCACGCAGGAGGTTATCAATGAACACTGATGTGCTGGTCATTGGCCTGGTTGTGGGTTGCGCTAATTACCTGTTCCGCTACTTACCATTACGCCTGGCGCCAGCGCGTGCCCAACCCGGCATCCAGCGAGGTAAAACGGCCCTGCTGCTCGACAGTATCGGCATCGCCTCTATCTGTGCGTTGCTGGTGGTATCCAGCACGCCGGTGGTGATGCGTGAACCCGACAAGCTGTGGCCAACACTGGTCGGGTTCGCCGCACTGGGTTTGTGCTTCTACCGCAGCAAGAGCATCATTTTGTCGACGTTGATCGGCGCAGTCGCCTTTGGCATCACATTAAAAATGTTTATGATTCTCGGCCCAGCCAGCCTTTGATTTTGTCCGTCATCCCCATTCTGAGCACTTACTCAAAAATGGGTCATTGACAAACAACTTACAAATGACACGAATTGCTAAATTATTCGCACGGCTGAACATTTACATTATTAATCACTATCGTTACTATCTCGAACGAAATTAATGAGGCCCCAAATTATGGAAAGCTCGTTTACTCCCATTGAACAAATGCTTAATTTCCGCGCAAAACGTCAGAAAGATTTCCCTTATCAGGAGATATTGCTGACCCGGCTGTGCATGCACATGCAAAGTAAGCTGCTGGAAAACCGCAATAAAATGCTCAAAGCACAAGGGATTAACGAAACATTGTTTATGGCGCTGATTACTCTGGATGCACAGGAAAGTCACAGCATTCAGCCTTCTGAGCTAAGCTCTGCCCTAGGTTCGTCGCGTACTAATGCCACACGTATTGCCGATGAGTTAGAAAAGCGCGGTTGGATTGAGCGCCGTGAAAGTGACAATGATCGTCGTTGCCTGCATTTGCACATGACGCCGCAGGGAGAGGAATTTCTCAACCAGTTGCTGCCACCGCAGCACAAATGTCTGCATTTCCTGTGGTCCACGCTGAACGATGACGAACAGCAGCAGCTTGAAAAGCTGACGCGCAAACTGTTAACGCGTCTGGACCAGATGGAAGTTTCAGGACAGTTATCCCAATAACTTCTGTTCAGGTAACATACTATGCGATCCCCATTTAACTGGAGATTCACCCCGCTGTTCGCTGTATTGCTGCTGGCCGGGTGTGCATCTACCGATAATATTGCCCCGCAATCCACCCTGATGGATCCGCAGAGCCTGCAACTGTCACAGCCAAAAGTCAGTTCGCTGAATGTCAGCCCGCAATGGTGGCGTTCGCTTAATGACCCGCAGCTCGATAGCCTGATGACCCAGACGCTGCAAAGCTCGCCGACGCTGAGACAAGCAGCGGGTCGCGTACGCGAAGCACAAAGTGTCGTAGGCGAAGCCAGTGCCGCCAATGGCCCCAATCTGGATCTGAACGCCAGCAGCAACCGCCAGAAAATTCCACAGAACGTTAACCTGGGGCTGGGCTACCCGCACCAACCGATCTATGAAACCTCGAACTCTTTGGGCCTGAATCTGGCTTATGAGTTTGACTGGTGGGGCAAATACCGCAATCAGGTTAACGCCGCCAAGGCACAGGTTGATGCGGCGCGCGCCGAACAGGAACAGGCGGCACTGACGCTGACCAGTTCCGTGGCCTCGGCGTATTACCAGCTTCAAAGCAATTTTGCACTGGAAAAACTGCTGCAACAGGAAGTGGATAACAACCAACGCCTGGCAGACCTGCGCCAGCAGCAATATAAAGCCGGCATTACGGGTGTTGATGTTCCACAACAAACCCAGGCACAAGCTGACGGCGCCAAACAGCAGATCCTTCAACTGCAGTCGCAAATTGAACAACTTAGACACCAATTGGCCGCACTGGCTGGCCAGGGCCCGAATGCGATGCAGCACCTGCGTCCAGTCGCGTTGCCTGCCAGTAATTTGATGGCGCCAAAAGGTGAGCTCACTGCCGATTTGCTGGGTAAACGCCCGGACATCGCCGCACAGCGCCAGTTGGTGGAGTCCTACAGCCAACGCGTCAGCGCCGCACGTAAGGAATTTTACCCTAGCCTAACCATTTCAGCCTTTGCCGGCCTGACCACGACCAATACCAGTGGCACCAGCCCGAACCTGTTTGAAGCGGCCAGCCAAGCCTGGAATGTGGTGCCGGCGATTTCATTACCGATCTTCCACGCCGGCGCACTGCGCAGCAAGCTGGGTGAGGAGTCTGCACTGTATGACCAGGCCGTCGAGTCCTATAACCAAACTATCCTGAATGCCGTGCAGGAAACTGCTGATGCCATCACCGTCCAACAAAGCACTGCGCAACAGCAGCTGCAGGCGGCATCCGCGTCCCAATCGATGCAGCAGGTGTACCGCGTCGCTAACGCTCGATACCAGGCAGGGATTATCGGGCGCGACCAGTTGTTAACCAGCCAAACGCAGCTCTTGCAGCAGCAGCAGGCGGAACTGAATGCCAGCAGCAACTTGTTGCAGGCGAAGATAGGACTGATCCGTGCGCTGGGCGGTGGCTATCAAGCTCCGGCCGTAGCGGATTCAAAAGCATAATAAAACGACCCAAAATAATTGGCGCGGCATCGAGACGGCAAGGGAACAAGCCCCATGAACTTACTCCTGTAAGTGCATCGGGCGAGTGAGCAGAGCCAATACCGATGCCGCTTCAGTCTGAAGGGTAAAGAGAGCTTGGAGAACACCATGAGTGTAAGCGCGGAAACTCAAAACCCGCAGCAACCGGTCGGTAAGAAGAAGCAGCGTAAATTCTGGCTGCTGTTGCTAACGGTTATTTTTGTTGTTATTGGGGTGGCATATTTAGTGTATTGGTTCCTGGTGCTGCGTCATCATCAGGAAACGGACGACGCCTATGTGTCCGGTAACCAGGTGCAGATCATGGCCCAGGTGAACGGTAGCGTTAACCGCGTCAACTTCGACAATACAGATTACGTAAAACAGGGTGATGTACTGGTCACGCTCGATCCAACCGATGCCGAGCAAGCGCTTGAACGCGCCAAAACCGGCTTGGCTAACAGCGTGCGTCAAACCCACCAGCTCATCATTAACAGTAAGCAATATCAGGCCAATATTGCCCTGCGCAAATCTGACTTGAGCAAAGCTGAGAGTGATTTAAAGCGCCGTGTGGTGCTGGGTAGCGTTGACGCCATTGGCCGTGAAGAACTGCAACATGCACGAGATGCGGTCGACAGCGCCAAGGCCGCGTTAGAAGTGGCCGTACAGCAATACAACGCCAATCAGGCGATGGTGCTCAATACCCCACTGGAACAGCAGCCCGCGATCCAACAGTCCGCCGCGCAAGTACGCGACGCTTGGCTGGCATTGCAACGTACTCAAATCATCAGCCCGATCACCGGCTATGTGTCCCGTCGTAGCGTACAGGTTGGCGCGCAAATCGCCGCCGGCTCCCCGCTAATGGCCGTGGTGCCAGCCGATCACATCTGGGTTGATGCCAACTTTAAAGAAACCCAAATTGCCAATATGCGTATTGGACAGTCGGCTACCGTAGTCAGTGATATTTACGGTGACGATGTGGTGTATAACGGCAAAGTCGTCGGTATCGATATGGGTACCGGTAGCGCCTTCTCGCTGCTGCCTGCACAAAATGCTACCGGTAACTGGATCAAAGTGGTTCAGCGTCTGCCGGTGCGTATTGAGCTGGACGCCAAACAAATTGCCGATCATCCGTTGCGCATTGGCTTATCCACACTGGTAAAAGTCGATACCACCAATCTGGATGGCCGCGTGCTGTCTGATGTGGTGCGAGACAAACCGCTGTACCAGACCGACGCGCTGGCGTTGAATCTGGCACCGGTTAACCAGATGATCGCTGACGTGATCCATGCGAATGCCGGCTAAGCGCGCGGGAGGCTACCTTGGCACAGAAACCGCTTGAAGGCGCTCAGCTCGCCTGGATGACGGTCGCGCTCGCCATGGCGACCTTTATGCAGGTGCTGGACTCCACCATTGCCAACGTGGCGATCCCAACAATTGCGGGTAACCTCGGGTCTTCCAACTCGCAGGGCACCTGGGTGATCACCTCGTTTGGCGTGGCAAACGCCATTTCCATCCCGATCACCGGCTGGCTGGCAAAGCGCGTCGGTGAAGTGCGGTTGTTCCTTTGGTCCACCGCATTGTTCGTGCTCGCTTCCTGGCTGTGTGGCATTTCCAACAGCCTGGGCATGCTGATCTTCTTCCGCGTGATCCAGGGGGTGGTCGCAGGGCCCTTGATCCCGCTGTCACAAAGCCTGTTGCTGAACAACTATCCGCCCGCCAAGCGAGCGATGGCCCTGGCGCTCTGGTCGATGACGGTGATCGTCGCGCCAATATTCGGGCCTATCCTCGGGGGTTATATCAGTGATAACTATCACTGGGGCTGGATCTTCTTCATCAACATTCCGATTGGCGGTTTCGTGATCATGGCAGCCCTGTCGACGTTGCGCGGCAGAGAAACCAAGACCGAGATCAAACCGATCGATACCGTTGGCCTGGTGCTGCTGATTGTCGGCATTGGTTCGCTGCAGGTGATGCTCGATCAGGGTAAGGAGCTGGACTGGTTCAACTCGACCGAGATTATTGTGCTGACGGTGGTGGCGGTGGTGGCGTTGCTGTTCCTGGTGGTCTGGGAACTGACGGACGACCACCCGGTGGTAGACTTGTCGCTGTTCAAGTCACGCAACTTTACCATCGGCTGTCTGTGCATCAGTCTGGCCTACATGCTCTACTTCGGCGCTATCGTCCTGTTGCCGCAGCTGCTACAGGAGGTGTATGGCTATACCGCCACCTGGGCAGGATTGGCTTCGGCACCGATCGGGTTGATACCGGTATTGCTGTCACCGATCATCGGTAAATTCGGCAACCGACTCGATATGCGCAGGCTGGTGACCTTTAGCTTCATTATGTATGCCGTGTGCTTTTACTGGCGCGCTTATACGTTTGAGCCGGGAATGGACTTTGGTGCCTCGGCCTGGCCGCAGTTTGTCCAGGGCTTTGCCATCGCCTGCTTCTTTATGCCGTTAACCACCATCACGCTGTCCGGCTTGCCGCCGGAACGTATGGCAGCGGCATCGAGCCTGTCGAACTTTACCCGTACGTTAGCGGGGTCGATCGGTACGTCGATCACCACCACGCTGTGGACCCAGCGCGAATCGCAGCATCACGCGCAGCTGACGGAGTTTGTGAATCCATACAGTCCGCAGTCGCAGGAAATGTATCGACAGTTGGAACAGATCGGTATGAGCAAGCAGCAGGCGTCGGCCTATATTGCCAACGAGATCACCGCGCAAGGGTTGATCATCTCTGCCAACGAGATTTTCTGGTTGGCTGCTGGGGTGTTCCTGATCCTGCTGGTACTGGTGTGGGTGGCGAAACCGCCATTCAGTTCTGGCGGCGGGGGCGGCGGCGCTCACTAAACAGTAGAAAGCAAAACGGGCGCCCCAGGGCGCCCGTTTTTTATAACATTATGTATACCCTATGAATTTCAAGTTGCAGCTAGGCGACCCACTCACTCATCCCCAGGTGCTTACTCTAGTCAGTCACTGGGGTGAGTTGGTGCAGCTAACAACGCTGCGGCTTGAAAGGCGACGGGTATATTAGGCCTGGTTTTGACGCCACCAGTCAGCCAGCAAAATACCGGTCGCGACCGATACGTTCAGGCTTTCTACCTTGCCGGTACCGCCGATAGACACGTTCATATCCCCCTGTTGCCAGGCGCTGTCGCTCAGACCGTCGCGCTCTTGCCCCAGTACCAGTACCATTTTGGCCGGCAGTTTAGCCTGCGCCAGTGGGGTACCTTTGTGGCTCGAGGTGGTCACAATGGCATAACCCGCCTTGCGGAAGGTATCCAGCACCGACAGGAAGTCATCAGCGCTAATCGCTTTGATGTGCTCTGCCCCACCCTCTGCCGTACGCACCGCAGCACCAGACTCCAGCAACGCAGGATCCTGCAGCAACACGCCGTTAACGCCAAAGTGAGCGCAAGAACGGACGATAGCCCCCAGGTTATGCGGGTTGCCCACTTCTTCCAATGCCAGCACGCAGTCTTTCGCCGGTGCTTCTTTCAAATAGGTTTGCGCATCCAGCCCCTGACGCTTTTTGATCAGGAAGCACACGCCGCCATGGTGTTCAGTGCCGGACGCTTTAGCCAGCTCTTCTTCATCTACGACGTGATAGGCTTTACGGTTCGCCGCCATCCAACGCAGGGCTTCACGAAAACGTGGCGTGACCGACTGCACGAACCACGCACGGACGATGGCGTCTGGGCGGCTGGCAAACAGGGCCTGGCAGGCGTTCTCACCGTAAACACGGGTTTCTTCCGCACGTTGACGACGCAGCTGCTCCGGATCGATAAAGCTTTTACCGCTGATACCGCCGTGATCGAACGCCGGCTCTTCTTCCGGGCCACGTGACACGGTTTTCCATGGCGAATCATAACCGCCACGGTCTTCAGTACGCGCTGGACGGCGAGGACGATCGCTTTCACTGCGGCGGGAATCAGTACCAGAGCCACGGCGATCATTGTTGCCACGTGGTTTGTCCTGACCGGTACGGCCCGAAGAGCGCGCACCGTCTGCCGGACGGCCTTTGCCGGCCGGACGCTTATTCTTGTTACGGTCGTCGCTGCTGCTGTCATCGTCGCTGCGGACGTACATCACTTTAACTTTACCGTTCTTGCCACTAAATGAATCGTTCATTTTCTTCTCCACCAACGCGCAGGGCGCGAAGATTACCTGATGTTGGGGTGCTAAGCCACCTACTTGCGCTAAAAGCTAACAACTATCGTATTCATTGAACAAACCTCTTTGTTCCTTGCCGCACTTTTAACGATAATAAGCAGCATTAAAGAAACATATCCGCAACCCGAATGCGGTTTGTCATGCTTTCTCAGTATCCGAGGTCATCATGAATACAGTCTGTCCAGCTTGTAATGCCACCAACCGCGTCCCTGAAGAACGCGTGGCTGACGGTGCGAAATGCGGCCGCTGCGGCCATGCGCTATTTGACGGTGAGGTGATCAATGCCACCGCCGCGACACTGGACCCGCTGCTGCAGGATGATCTGCCGGTCGTGGTCGACTTTTGGGCACCGTGGTGCGGCCCTTGCGTCAATTTTGCGCCGATCTTCGAAGACGTTGCCGAAGAACGCGCGGGCAAAGTTCGCTTCGTAAAAGTGAACACCGAGGCAGAGCCAGAATTGAGCGCTCGCTTCCGCATCCGCAGCATTCCGACCATCATGCTATTCCGTAAAGGAAAAATGGTCGACATGCTCAACGGCGCCATGCCAAAGGCGCCATTTGATAACTGGCTCAATGAACTAGTTTAACGCAGAAAGTATAGGCGGTGTTGCCCATTGTGGATGACATCGCCGTGACGCAATCCAGCCCGAACGCTCCCGTCGGGCTTTTTTCTGCGTTACAATGGCGGTTTTCGCCGGAATACTTATGACCGACAACGCCGTACTTCGCTTGCGTCAGTTTCGCCTGGAACGCTCTACTCGCCCCTTTCTGGCGCGCGGCAACCGCATATCGCGTTGTCAGGGTTGCCTGCTGCCGCAAAAAAACTGCCTGTGCGACACTATTCAGCCACAGCCCGCCACCAGCCGTTTCTGCTTAATCATGTTTGGTGCAGAGCCGTTGAAGCCGAGCAATACCGGCCGCTTGATCGCCGATATACTGCCAGAAACGCAGGCGTTCCTTTGGTCGCGCACCGAGGTTGACCCAGCCCTGTTGAAGGCCATTAACGATCCCGGACGCCAGCCTTATGTGGTGTTTCCCGCGTCTTATGCCGCGCCTGAACGGCCGGTATTCAGCGAGCTGCCCGCCGGTGGCAAACCGCCGCTGTTTATTATGCTGGACGGTACCTGGACCGAGGCGAGCAAAATGTTCCGTAAAAGCCCGTACCTCAATCAGTTCCCCGTGTTCTCACTCAACGTAACCACCGCCTCGAACTACCAACTGCGCGAAGCCAGCCGTACTGAGCAACACTGCACGGCAGAAGTTGCGACTGCCCTGCTGCAACAGGCCGGTGATACGGCCGCCGCAGACGGGCTGGCCGAGCATTTTCGCTATTTCCGCCAACAGTATCTGGCAGGGAAACCTACGCGCCCGGAGGCACCGGTCACAGCAAAGCCGTCTCAAAACGTCTAGAATCAGGCAGTAACGTAGCTATAGCCAATAATTCGAAATGCAGGCCGCTGACAACTGAACATGCCCAGGAAATTTAGTTTACAAAGCAGCAACGGCAGCCAACGCCCCCTGTTATTTTGAAGGACATCAAGGAGTCGTGCATGAGCCAGCGAGGGTTAGAAGCGCTTTTACGTCCCAAATCGATCGCCGTTCTCGGCGCTTCACAACAACCTGGCCGTGCCGGCAATCTGATGATGAGCAACCTGTTGGCGGGGGGATTCAACGGGCCCGTAATGCCCGTCACGCCAAGCTACAAGGCCGTCTGCGGGGTAATGGCGTACCCGGACGTTGCCAGCCTGCCTATCAGCCCCGATCTGGCAATACTTTGCACCCATGCACGACGCAACCTCGCACTAATTCAGGCTCTGGGTGAGCGCGGATGCAAAACCGCCATTGTTCTCTCTTCTCCTCCAGAGCAGTTCGCCGAGTTAAAGGCTTATGCGCAGCGTTATTCAATGCGCCTGCTAGGACCAAACAGTCTGGGCCTGTTGGCCCCTTGGCAAGGTATCAATGCCAGTTTCTCGCCGGTCCCGATCCTCAAGGGCAAGCTGGCGTTCATTTCCCAGTCCGCCGCAGTGGCCAATACTATCCTCGACTGGGCACAGCAGCGCGAAGTCGGTTTTTCCTATTTTATTGCGCTGGGCGACAGCCTGGATATTGACGTCGACGACCTGCTGGACTTTCTGGCTCGCGACAGTAAAACCAGCGCTATCTTGCTGTATCTGGAAAACATCAGCGATGCACGTCGCTTTTTATCTGCATCCCGCAGTGCTTCCCGCAACAAGCCGATTCTGGTCGTCAAAAGTGGTCGCAGTCAGCAAGCCCAGTTATTGCTCAACAGCCAGCAAGGGTTAGATGCCGCCTACGATGCGGCCATTCAACGTGCCGGGTTATTACGCGTGCAGGATACCCATGAGCTGTTCTCCGCGGTAGAAACCCTGAGCCATATGCACCCGCTGCGCGGAGAACGGCTGATGATTGTCAGTAACGGGGCCGCACCTGCTGCGATGGCATTGGATGAATTATTGGGGCGCAACGGTAAGCTGGCACCGTTGGGAGACGAGACCCTGGCGCAGCTTACCGACGCGCTACCCGAATTTATCCCTGCCGGTAACCCGATTGACCTGCGCGACGACGCAACACCGCAACGTTATTTGGCTGCGGTTAAAACACTGCTCGACAGCCATGACTACGACGCCTTACTGCTGATCCACGCGCCAAGCGCTGCGGCTCCAGGTACGATCACCGCTGAACGCATTATTGAAGCCATTCGCCAACACCCCCGCGGCAAACGAATGACACTCCTTACCAACTGGTGTGGTGAGTATTCGTCGCAGGACGCCCGGCGGCTATTTACCGAAGCCGGTATTCCAACCTACCGTACCCCGGAAGGTGCGGTAACCGCATTTATGCACATGGTGGAATATCGCCGTAATCAGAAACAGCTAAAAGAGACCCCGGCATTGCCAATAGGTCTGACGGCCAATACCGCAGATGCTCACCGGCTGATTCAACAGGCGTTGTCTGAAGGCGCAACGCAGCTCGATACCCACGAAGTACAATCGATTCTGCAAGCCTATGATCTGACAACCTTACCCACCTGGATTGCCGAAGACAGCGCCGAGGCAGTGCATATTGCCGAACAGATTGGTTACCCGGTAGCGCTCAAACTGCGTTCACCCGATATTCCCCATAAGTCTGAAGTTCAGGGCGTCATGCTTTACTTACGCACCGCGACCGAAGTACAGCGGGCTGCAGAAGCCATTCTCGATCGCGTGAAGCGCACCTATCCGCAGGCCCGCATTCACGGCCTGTTGGTACAGAGTATGGCGAATCGTGCCGGGGCACAGGAACTGCGCATTGCTGTAGAACAAGATGCCATTTTTGGCCCGCTGATTATGCTTGGCGAGGGCGGGATTGAATGGCGGCAGGAAAATCAGGTTTCTGTAGCTCTCCCCCCATTAAATATGGCACTGGCACGCTATCTGGTGTTGCAGGCCGTGAAAGGGGGCAAAATCCGCGGACGCAGTGCCCTGAGACCGCTGGATATTCCAGGGTTGAGTCGCTTGTTGGTGCAGGTGTCCAACCTGATCCTCGATTGCCCGGAAATTACTCGGCTGGACATCCACCCGGTATTGGCCTCCGGCAGCGAGTTCACCCTTCTCGATGTCTCCATGCAACTTGCGCCCTTTACCGGCGATCCACAGGCACGTCTGGCCATTCGTCCTTATCCACACGAGCTGGAAGAAACCATCGAATTGAAAGACGGTTCACACTGTCTGTTCAGGCCGATCTTGCCGGAGGATGAACCGGCGTTGAAACACTTTATCGATCGTGTGACCAAAGAAGATCTCTATTATCGCTACTTCAGCGAGATCAACGAGTTTACCCATGACGATTTGGCTAACATGACGCAGATCGACTACGATCGGGAGATGGCTTTTGTTGCCGTGCGCGATGAACATATCATTGGTGTCACGCGCGCCCTGTCCGATCCAGACAATATCGATGCGGAGTTCGCCGTGTTGGTTCGGTCCGATCTGAAAGGACTCGGTTTGGGGCGCCAACTGCTTGAGAAAATGATCGCCTATGCTCGCGCCCACGGGCTGGCCCGTCTGACCGGGATCACCATGCCAAACAACCGCGGAATGATCGGGCTGGCACAGCGACTGGGCTTTAGCATCGATGTGCAACTTGAGGATGGCATCGTCAATTTGACCCTGCCGTTGCAAGCGGAGGATGCGCAGTGACCTATGTCGCAATGCGCTACGAATCCACCACTTAACGCCAAAACATACGCACAATCGGGGCAACTAGTGGTATTATCGCCCGATTATTCGATTTATTGTTTTTCCGTATTTGGCGTTCAGGCCATCTAATCATGAGAGAAGAAGCGCACTGTGATGTTGTCAAAATTTAAACGTAGCAAACATCAACAACACCTTGCACAACTGCCCAAATTCCCTCAGACGGTAGCTGATGTACGTACCTTGTACACACCGTCTGATTACCGCGCTACGCTGCTGGACTTAATCGCTCACGCTACCAAACGCATTTATCTGGTCGCTTTGTATCTGGAGCACGACGACGCCGGACGCGATATCCTCAATGCCCTTTATCAGGCGAAGCAGCGATGCCCGGAATTGGAGATTTGCATTCTGGTTGACTGGCATCGTGCCCAGCGTGGGCGCATCGGCGCCGCGGCTGCCAATACAAACGCTGACTGGTACTGCGCCATGGCAAACCAGCACCCGGGGCTGTCCGTGCCGATATATGGCGTGCCCGTCAATACCCGTGAAGCCTTGGGCGTTTTGCACCTGAAAGGCTTTGTGATTGACGATACCGTGATTTATAGCGGTGCCAGCATCAACGACGTTTACTTACATCAGCATGAGAAATACCGTTACGACCGTTACCAGCTGATCACCAACGGCGAATTGGCGAATACTCTGATCGATTACATCAAACAGCACCTATTGTCCGCTGGTGCAGTACAACGATTGGATCGTGACGATCGTCCGAAAAGCCCTGAGATCAAAAACGAAACTCGCCTTTTCCGCTTTGGCCTGCGCCGCGCCGGCTATCAGTTTCGCAATAAGGCAGGTAACGACGAGCTTGCAGTAACGCCGCTGGTTGGGCTGGGCAAGCAAAGCGTATTGAATAAAACGATTCACCATCTGATGTCCTGCGCCGATCAAAAACTGACGCTGTGTACGCCTTACTTCAACCTCCCGGCGTTACTGGTACGCAATATCATTTCTCTGCTGCGCGAAGGCAAACAGGTAGAAATCATTGTTGGCGATAAAACCGCGAATGACTTCTATATTCCGGAAGATCAGCCGTTCAAAATTATCGGTGCGTTACCTTACCTGTATGAGATCAACCTGCGACGCTTTCTGAGTCGCCTGCAGCGTTATGTCGATACCGGTCAGCTGATTGTTCGTTTGTGGAAAGACGGCGATAACAGCTATCACCTGAAAGGCATGTGGGTAGATGATGAATGGCAGTTGATTACCGGTAATAACCTTAACCCGCGGGCGTGGCGATTGGATCTGGAGAATGCCATTCTCATTCACGATCCTAAGCAAGAGTTACGTGAGCAGCGACACAAAGAGTTGGAATGCATCCGTACCCACACCACCGTGGTGGGGCACTATCTGGAATTACAAAGCATTCAGCAGTATCCGGTTAAAGTGCGCAAACTGATCCGTCGTCTGCGCCGTATCCGCATCGACAGATTGATTAGCCGTATACTGTAATCCCGCTATAATTCAGCTATCGCAGACCCCGGCCAATGTCGGGGTTTTTTATATGCCATGACAACAGGATGTTTTCATTATGCGCCCACTCCGCAGCCTGGCCGTACTCCCCTTTTTACTTTTCACCAGCGGCTGCACCCATTTGGCCAATGACAGTTGGACCGGTAAGGACAAAGCGCAGCATTTTGTTGCTTCTGCTGCCTTTGCTGCCGCCGGTGCTGCGTATGGCGATCGTCAAAACTGGAGTGAAGCCCGTAGCCGTAGTTTCGGCCTGATGTTCTCAATTGGGCTCGGTGCCGCCAAAGAACTGTATGACAGTCGTGAAGGTGGCACCGGTTGGAGCTGGAAGGACTTTGCCTGGGATGTCGCAGGCGCCGCGACCGGTTATAGCCTGTATCACGCCACTCGCTGATTCACAGTTGGATTTCTTTTCCTTTGCGATGCAAGCGAAGTGACACGATCAACGCCAGTAGACACATGCCGGAAACATACCAGAAGAAGGCATTTTCCGCGCCGAAGGATTTCAGCGACAACGCCACATATTCTGCTGACCCACCAAACATTGCGTTAGCGACCGCATAGGATAGTCCAACCCCTAATGCCCGCACTTCCGGCGGGAACATTTCAGCTTTCAGCAGCCCGCTGATCGAGGTATAGAAACTCACAATAAACAGCGCCAGGACAATCAGACCGAAGGCGGCATAAGGATTAGTGACATTTTTCAATGTCAGCAGGATCGGCACCGTCAATAAGGTCGCAAACGAGGCGAAGATCAGCATTGAGCTGCGGCGGCCAATCTTGTCCGATAATGCCCCGACCAACGGTTGCAACAACATGTAGATAAATAGCGCCGCAGTCATGATGCCACTGGCCAACTTGGCATCCATTCCAGAGGTGTTAACCAAATACTTCTGCATGTAGGTGGTAAAGGTATAAAAGCTCAACGAGCCACCGGCGGTAAACCCCAGTACCATCAGGAAGGCTTTGCGGTTTTTCCACAATCCTTTCAGTGAACCGGCGTCTTTATGATTACGCGTTTTGGCATCGGAGGTTTCATTCAGTGAGCGACGCAGATACAACGCCACCACGGCCAATACGGCCCCAATGGCAAAAGGAATACGCCACCCCCACGCCTTGAGTTCGTCAGCAGAGAGGATTTGTTGTAACGCAACCAGAACCAGCAGTGCCAGTAATTGGCCACCAATCAGCGTCACATATTGGAAAGAAGCATAGAATCCACGCCGCCCCTTTATTGCCACCTCACTCATATAGGTTGCACTGGTACCGTACTCACCGCCGACGGACAATCCCTGGAATAATCGTGCGATCAACAGCAGCGCGGGTGCCCAGCTACCGATGGATTCATAAGTCGGTAAACAGGCGATCACCAGCGATCCTGCACACATCATGCAGACTGAAATCAACATCGAGTTTTTACGGCCATGCTTGTCGGCGATATAACCGAATAACCAACCACCGATAGGGCGCATAAAGAAACCAGCAGCAAATACGCCGGCGGTTTGCAGTAATTGGGTCGTGCTATTACCTGCTGGGAAAAAAGATGCGGCAAAGTAAATAGAACAAAAGGAATAGACGTAAAAATCAAACCATTCCACCAGGTTTCCCGACGATGCCCCAACAATGGCGAAAATGCGCTTCTTTTTATCTTGGACAACCAGATCAGCGCCCTCCCCATCCACAATAACCGAGGTTGTTTCTGTCATTTTATATTCTCCGAGCCTAATAAATCGTAGGTCAGCATCCCGCCGATTAAATGTAACTTAATTGTTATTGCATGGTTAACAACTAAAACAAATAGCGGGCGAAGAATATAGCGTGATTTATGTGATGCGTATTGAAGATTGGGATAAAAACCGATCAGAATTTAGGCAAATATTTATCGCAGACAAAACAAAAAGCCCTACGCTTTCACGTAGGGCTTGTTGCTTTATTTGATGCCTGGCAGTGTCCTACTCTCGCATGGGGAGACCCCACACTACCATCGGCGCTACGGCGTTTCACTTCTGAGTTCGGCATGGGGTCAGGTGGGACCACCGCGCTATTGCCGCCAGGCAAATTCTGTTTCATTCCGGCCGTTACTCGCGTAACCACCTGAACCAATCTCGGAACATCGCTGAAAATCTTTCGTCTGCTCTAAAAACACCTTTGGTGTTGTAAGGTTAAGTCTCACGGATCATTAGTACTGGTT